>CAZFXO010000052.1:0-25170 GCA_964523045.1 uncultured Dechloromonas sp.
GCTTCTGCACCGGCTCGTCGATCATGCCGCAGAAGAAGAACCCGGACGTGCCGGAACTGGCGCGCGGCAAGACCGGCCGCGTGTACGGCCAGTTGATGAGCCTCCTGACCCTGATGAAGTCGCAGCCGCTGGCCTACAACAAGGACAACCAGGAAGACAAGGAACCGCTGTTCGACGCCGTCGACACGGTCACCGACACGCTGCGCATCTTTGCCGACATGGCCGGCGGCATCACGGTGCGCGCCGAGAACATGCAGGCTGCGCTGACCCAGGGCTTCGCCACCGCCACCGACCTCGCCGACTACCTGGTCAAGAAGGGCCTGCCCTTCCGCGACGCCCACGAAGCGGTCGGCCACGCCGTCAAGGCGGCCGAGTTCAAGGGCGTTGATCTGCCCGGCCTGACGCTGGAGGAATTCCGCCAGTTCTCGCCGCTGATCGAAGACGACGTCTACGCGGTGCTCACCGTCGAGGGCTCGCTGGCCAGCCGCAAGCACATCGGCGGCACCGCCCCGGAGCAGGTCCGCGCCGCCGTCGCCCGCGCCCGCAGCCGCCTCTGAGCGCTGGCCGGTCACCCGGACGAAAAAAAGCCCCGTCGCCAGGACGGGGCTTTTTTCATGGCGCGGCGCGCTCAGGCGCTGACGACGTCGGCCAGCAGTTGCTGCAATTCGCCGGCCGCGTACATTTCCTTCATGATGTCGCAGCCGCCGACGAACTCGCCCTTGATGTAGAGCTGCGGGATGGTCGGCCAGTTGGCGTAGTCCTTGACCCCCTGGCGGATTTCCTCGTCGGCCAGCACGTTGACCGTGACGAAATCGGTTACCCCGCAGGCCTTCAGGATCTGCACGGCGGCCGCCGAAAAACCGCACTGCGGAAAGCGGGCGTCGCCCTTCATGTAGAGGACGACCGGGTTGCCGGTGACGGTGGCGTGGATGCGTTGTTGTACGTCGGACATGGAGACTCCAGTTGCATTACAGGTGCCCGCCGGAAACACGGTCGTTGCCGGCCAGGTCGGGTTGCGTGAATGCGTTTTGGAACCCGGCGGCGGCCAATAAGTTCCGGCTCGCCGCACCCTGATCGTAACCGTGCTCGAACAGCAGCCAGCCGCCGGCCGTCAGATGCGCCGCGGCACCGGCGACGATGGCGCGGATGCAGCTCAGCCCGTCGCCGCCGTCGGTGAGCGCCATCTGCGGTTCGCAAGGCAGGCCGTCGCCGGCCAGGTGCGGATCGTCGGCGGCGATGTAGGGCGGATTGGCAACGATCAGGTCGAAACGCTCGCCCCCCAGCGCCGCGTACCAATCGCTCTCGACGCAACGCACGGCGGCGCCGAGACGGCCGGCGTTGTTGCGGGCGACGGCGAGTGCGGCCGGCGAGAGATCGACGGCGACGACTTCGGCCGCAGGAAATTCGAGCGCCAGCGAGACGGCGACGATGCCGGAACCGGTCCCGAGGTCGAGTATCCGCGGCCGGCCGGCCAGCCGGGCCAGCGCCAGTTCGACCAGCAACTCGGTTTCCGGACGCGGCACCAGCACCGCCGGTGAGACCTGGAACAGGCGGCCGCGAAACTCCGCTTCGCCGACGATGTAGGCAAGCGGCTCGCCGGCGGCGCGGCGCTCGACCCAATCCAGGAACTGGCTGGCGGCCGGCGCCAGCAGCGGCGTTTCCGGCCGTGCCAGGAGATCGGCATGCGTGCAGCCGCTGGCGCATTCGAGGAGCAGGCGGGCGTCGAGACGGTCGATGCGTGACCGGGCGCCGGCCAGCGCCTCGCCCAGGGTGAGCGGCAGGCTCATTGCTGCTCGGCCAGTTCGGCGAGCAGGTCGGCCTGGTGTTCGGCGGCCAGCGCGTCGAGCACTTCGTCCATATCGCCTTCCATGATCGCGGCGATCTTGTACAGCGTCAGGTTGATGCGATGGTCGGTAACCCGCCCCTGCGGGAAGTTGTAGGTGCGGATGCGCTCGGAACGGTCGCCGGAACCGATCAGGTTCTTGCGCGTGCTGGCGATGTGACTCTGCTGCGCCCGCACCTGGATGTCCTTGATGCGCGCCGCCAGCACCTTCATCGCCGACGCCTTGTTGGCGTGCTGCGAGCGGCCGTCCTGGCATTCGGCGACGATACCGGTCGGCAGGTGGGTAATGCGCACCGCCGAGTCGGTCTTGTTGATGTGCTGGCCGCCGGCGCCGGAAGCGCGGAAGGTGTCGATGCGCAGATCGGCCGGGTTGAGTTCGACGTCGCCGACCTCGTCGGCCTCCGGCATCACGGCGACGGTACAGGCCGAGGTGTGGATGCGGCCCTGGGTCTCGGTTTCCGGCACGCGCTGCACGCGATGGCCGCCGGATTCGAACTTGAGCCGGGAATAGGCGCCGTAACCGGCGATCCGGCAGATCACTTCCTTGTAACCGCCGAGATCGGACTCGCTGGCCGACAGTACCTCGACCTGCCAGCGCTGGCGCTCGGCGTAGCGCGAATACATGCGGAAAAGGTCGCCGGCGAACAGCGCCGACTCGTCGCCGCCGGTGCCGGCGCGGATTTCCAGGATGACGCTCTTGTCGTCGTTGGGGTCCTTGGGCAGCAGCAACTTCTGCAGTTCGACCTCGAGTTCCGGCAAGCGCGCCTTGACGGCGGCGATTTCCTCTTCGGCGAACTCGCGCAGGTCCGGGTCGTCACGCATCGCCTCCGCCTCGAGCAGGTCGTTTTCGGCCTGGCAGAAAGCGTTGTAGTGTACGGTCACCGGCTCGACTTCCGCCCGTTCGCGCGAGAGGCGAGTAAACTGGGCCATGTCGCCAGCCGCGTCGGGCGAAGACAGCAGCCGATCGATTTCGTCGAGACGATCGACCAGCAGATCCAGTTTTTGACGAATGCTTGCTTTCATCGATCCAGCGGCAGGACTAGGAGAATGGGGCCGTTATGGTACCCGAGTTCCCCCCCGGTAATACACCGAGATTGCCAGGATCGGGTTCCGTCAGCATAATTGTTCGATTGTTCTGAATGCGCGATGTCAAATTTTCCAAATTCCGTGCTCGCCCTCGCCGCCACCCTTGAGCGAGGCTGGGCCAGTTACCGCGAACAGGGCGTGTTCGACATCTTCGTCGAATTCACGCTGTCGCTGAACGGCCTGACCGAACAACTGCACCGCCTGCAGTTGCCGGGGCTGGTGCGCGCCTGCCAGGAACTGGAAAACACCGCCCTCTCCTTCTACGGCGAACGCGACACCCACCCGATCTCGCTCGACCAGGCGGTCGCCATCGAGCGCAAGCTCAGCGTCATCCTCAGCGAACTGCGGCGCCACGAAACACCGGCCATCCAGGCCCGGCGCGTCCTCGACAACAACGAGGGACAATCCGCGGAAACCTGGAACAAGCCGCGCCGGGTGGTTCTCGTCAGCCGCGCCGGCCACCCCTGGTCGACCTCGCTGTCGGAACAGCTCGGTTTCTTCGGCTTCAAGCCCGAAGGCATCCGCTGGGAAGAACAGCCCACCGACGACGAACCGCCGCTCGCCATCATCTTCATCCCCGACGTCGAGGGGCGCGCCTACCCGCCGGCCGCAATCACCGCGATCATCGCCCTGCGCACCCGCTTCCCGACCAGTTATTTCTACTGCCTGTCGGTGCCGTCCAACCTGCAAAGCATCGTCCTGCTGCAACGCGCCGGCGCCGACGCCTGCGTCCCGGTCGGCAACAAGGTCAGCGACGTCCTGTCGCGCATCCTCGACCTGGTCGACATGCACGAGCAGGAGATGTACCGCGTGCTGATCGTCGAGGACTCGGCCACCGCCGTCGCCCACATCCGGCGCTCGCTGACCCAGCACGGCATCGACAGCAAGGCGATCAACGACCCGCGCCTGCTCCTGGAAGTGGCCAGCGAATACCGCCCCGACGCCATCCTGATGGACATGTACATGCCCTTCTGCACCGGCGTCGAAGTCACCAGCGCGCTGCGCCAGATTCCCGAATACCAGTCGCTGCCGGTGATCTACCTGTCGAGCGAGAACGACATCGTGCAGCAGGTCGAAGCGCTGCGCCTGGGCGGCGACCAGTTCCTGACCAAGCCGGTCAATCCGATCATCCTCGCCTCGGTGGTCAAGACCAAGATCGAGCGCTACCGGGAAATGCTCTATTCCGGCCAGCACGACAGCCTGACCGGGCTGTTCAACCACTCGACCTCCAAGCTCCAGGTCGAGCGCATGCTCAATGCCGCGCAGGCCGGCGGCCAGTTGGTGGTGGCGATGATCGACATCGACCGCTTCAAGGTGATCAACGACACCTACGGCCATCCGGTCGGTGACCAGGTGATCCGCAGCCTGGCCTGGCTGCTCCGTGGCCGCCTGCGCAACACCGATCTGGTCGGCCGCTACGGCGGCGAGGAATTCCTGATCGCGCTGCCCGACATCGACCCGGAGCACGCGGTCCGCCTGATCGACCAGATTCGCCTCGATTTCGGCCAACTGCCGCACGCCCACGCCCAGGGCACCTTGCGCGTCACCTTCAGTTGCGGCGTCGCCGCGCTGCCCGATTACCTGACTACCTCGACGCTGATCGAAGCCGCCGACGACGCGCTGCTCGAAGCCAAGCGCAGCGGCCGCAACCGCATCGTCCTCAACCGCCCGTCTAGCGGCAGCGACTGACCGGCCCGGCGCTCAATCGCCGTGCAGGTGGAAGAGGCGCGCCACCGTCTGTTGCAGACGTTGCCGGTCTTCGCCTTCGGCCGCGCCAAGGGCGCTGGTCGGCGCATGCAGGAACTTGTTGCTCAGCCGCTGCGCCAGTTGTTCGACCACCTTCTCCGGCGCCTCGCCGCGCGCCAGCAACTTCAGCGCGTGCTCGACCTCGTGGCGCCGCATGCGCTCGGCCGAATCGCGCAGGGCGCGAATCACCGGCACCGTGTCGCGCGCCTCGAGCCAGCCGATGAATTCCTGCACCCGCTGGGCGATGATGCCCTCGGCCTCGACCACCGCCGCCTGGCGCGATTCCATGCCGCTCTCGACGATCTGCGCCAGGTCATCGACGGTGTACAAAAAAACGTCATCGAGTTCGCCGACTTCCTCCTCGACGTCGCGCGGCACCGCCAGGTCGACGATGAAGATCGGCCGGTGGCGGCGCAGTTTGACCGCCCGCTCGGCCATCCCCAGGCCGATGATGGGCAGCGGACTGGCGGTACAGGAAACGACGATGTCGTGTTGCGGCAGCGCATCGGCCAGTTCGTCGAGGCGGATGGCGCGACCGGCGTAGCGTTCGGCCAGCTCCCGGCCGCGTTCGACGGTACGGTTGGCGACCGTCACCTGGCGTGGCTTGTCGGCGCAGAAGTGGGCGGCGCAAAGCTCGATCATCTCGCCGGCACCGATGAACAGGATGCGCTGATCGGCCACCAAATCGAAGATGCGCTCGGCGAGATGAACGCCGGCCGCCGCCATCGACACGATGTTGGCGCCGATCGCGGTCGTGCTGCGCACTTCCTTGGCCACCGAGAATGCGCGCTGAAAGAGCTTGTGCAACTGGCTGCCGAGGGTACCGACCTCTTCCGCCGCGCGCACCGCGTCCTTGACCTGGCCGAGGATCTGCGGTTCGCCGATGACCATCGAATCGAGCCCGCAGGCGACCCGGAAGGCATGGCGCACGGCTTCCGGCTGGTCATGCACGTAGAGAAACGGCGCCAACTCCTCGTAAGGCACGTGATGATAGGCGCTCAGCCAGTCGATCACCTGCTGCGCCGATTCGGCGGCGCAGTAAATCTCGGTCCGGTTGCAGGTCGACAGGATCGCCACCTCGCGTACCACCTTGGCCTGCGCCAGTTCGGTCAGCGCATGCGGCAACTTGTCGGCGCCGAAAGCCACGCGCTCACGGATGGCAAGCGGTGCCGAGTGGTGATTGATGCCTAGGGTGAAGATCACAAGAAGCTGGCGTAACGTTATTTGGTGCGCGATTATACACCGCCCCGGCAGCCCTCCCTCCCCGCCGCCCCAAGGGAAACTGGTAGATCGCGCCGAGAGCGGCTATCATCCTGCGATTGCTTAGCTGCCCAACCACCATGCGCTCGATTCCCCTCATCCTGTTGCTTGCCTCCCTGCTCACTGCCTGCGCCACCAGCAACGATCCGTCGCGCTCCCGGCAGGTTGCCCAGAGCGGCGCGCTCAAGGTTCACCCCGGCCTGCTCGGCCAACCGGTACCGGCGGAACTGCAACCGGAGACGCCGGTCGTCGCCGCCGCGGAAACCGGCGAAAAGCCGATGCGCATGGACGAGGAAGGCCTGCGCACGCAACGCAGCGTCTACTTCGATCTCGACCAGGCGGCGATCAAGGCCGATTACGACCCCATCCTGCAGGCGCATGCCCGCTACCTGGCAAGCCATCCGCAAACCCGGGTGCGCATCGAGGGCCATGCCGACGAACGCGGCAGCCCGGGCTACAACGACCGCCTTGGCCTGAAACGGGCGCAGAGCGTACGCGCCACGCTGATCGGCCACGGCGCCGGCAGTACCCAGGTCACCGTCAAGACCTGGGGCAAGCGCAAACCCAAGCTGCTCGGACGCAACGAGGAAGCCTGGGCGGAAAATCGCCGGGCCGACGTGATTTACGAGCAAGACACAGGCAAGTAAATAAGCAAAGCATGAATAACCCGGCTAAAGCCGGGTTTTTTTTGGCGGTTTTCCGGAAGAAGACGACTTTTAACCTATTACCAACGTAATATATGTCGCCGCTATCATCGTCCCTCCCCGTTTGAATTTTCGGCGCTTCCGGCCAGCGAGTAGTCCAGGAATTGCAATGAAGAACAACCAGCCCGTCACCCAGAATGAAGTCCGCTTCCCGGCGGACCGTTACCTCGTCTCCTGCACCGACCTGAAAGGCATCATCACCAAAGCCAACGACACTTTCGTCGAGATCAGCGGCTTTTCCCGCGAGGAACTGATCGGCAAGAATCACAACCTGGTCCGCCATCCCGACATGCCGGAAGCGGCGTTCGCCGACCTGTGGTCGACGGTCAAGGCCGGCTTGCCCTGGCGCGGCATCGTCAAGAACCGCTGCAAGAACGGCGACTTCTACTGGGTCGAGGCCTTCGTCGTGCCGATCAAGGAAAACGGGCGGACCTCCGGCTACATGTCGGTACGCACCCCAGCCCCCGCCGCCAAGCGCGCCGCCGCCGAAGCACTCTACAAGGCTGCCGGCCAGAAGGGAAAACTGCCGGCCAGCGGCAAGAAATCCCTTTCCCTGCAGGCGCGCATCTGGGCAATGATGGCCGTCCTCGTCGTGCTCATGGCCATCGTCGGCCTGGTCGCTCAGGGCGGGCTGCAGGAGAGCAACAACGAACTCAAGGAGATGTACAACGCCGAACTGCAGCCGTCGAACACGATCAACCGCGTGATGTTCCTGCTCTCCGACAACCGCTCCCAGATCATGCTGGCCCTGCAGCACGACCCGAGCAGCAGTTTTTCGCGGCTGCACGACCACCCCCTGGATTTCCATATCGAAGCAACGCTCAAAAACCGCCAGCTCATCAACGAACAACTGGAGAAGCTGCAGCGCCTTGAGTTGACCGAGAAGCAGCGGACGCTGCTGGCCAAGTTCAGCGAAACCCGGGAACGCTTCTCCAAGGAGGGCGTCAACCTGGCCCGCGAACAGCTCGCCAAGAGCAATTTCACGGATGCCAACCTGACCCTGCTGCGCAACATCAATCCGCTCTATGCCGACATGCAGCGCGACGGACAAGCCCTGATCGAAGAACTGGCCAGCCAGTCCAACCTGCGCTATCAGCACGCCGAGGCGGAATACGCAAATATCCGCAACATCGGCATCGGCATGATGCTGGGGGCGATCCTGTTCGTGCTCGTCGGCGGCTTCTTCCTGGTTTCCTCGATCGCCACCCCGATCCGGCGCGCCGTCTCGCTCTTCAACCGGATCGCGGAAGGCAAACTGATGGACGAGATCGACATCAGCGGCCGCGACGAAACCGGCCTCCTGCTATGCAACCTGGCCGTCATGCAATGCACGCTGAAGGCGCTGCTCGACGACATCAACGCTTCCTCGCGCGCGATCGATACCCAGTGCGCGACGCTGGAGCAAAGGATGAAACAGGTCACCGCCCAGTCCGAACAGCAACAGGCAAGCGTCGAAGGCGTGGCCGCAGCAACCGAGGAATTCAGCCAGTCGGTCCAGGAAGTCGCCGCCAACGCCCAGGAAACCGCGACCGCCGCCGGCGATTCGCAACAGCAGGTCAGCGACAGCAACGCCAACATCAGCCAGAGCATGGCCGCCACGTCGCGTGTGGTCGAAGCAGTGACGTCATCCAACCAGATCATCGACCAGCTCAACCGCTCGATCGCCAAGATCGGCGACATCACCGGCGTCATCGCCGAAATCGCCAACCAGACCAACCTGCTCGCCCTCAACGCGGCGATCGAAGCAGCCCGGGCCGGCGAACAGGGACGCGGGTTTGCCGTCGTTGCCGACGAAGTGCGCAAGCTCGCCGAACGCACCACCAGTTCGACCGCCGACATCAACAAGACGGTCGGCGAAATCCAGTCGGTGACCGCACAGGCCGTCGCCAGCATGGATGTCGCCTCGCACGAGGTGGAAACCGGGATCGGCAAACTGCGCGAGAGCGTCGCCGGCCTGGCCGGCATCACGCAGTCGTCGCGCCAGGTGTCGATGATGGCCGGGCAGATTTCCGACGCCGCGCGCCAGCAAGGCGTCGCCAGCGAGGAAGTCGCCGCCAGCATGCAGCAGATCACCGACCTGATCGAACAGAATACCGAGGCCGCCCGCGAAGCGCGTGCTGCCGCCGGGGAGCTGATGCAGACGTCGAAGACGCTGGTCGAGGTGATTGCCCGTTTCGAATTCCACTAGTCCGGCCGTCAGCACCAGGGGAGTTGGCTTAAAATCCGGGCTTCTTCCCGGATTGCCAGGCAGTTGAAATGTTGCGACGCTTATCGCCCGCCCTGCTTCTCGCGCTGTTGCTGAATGCCACGGCGGCCTTCGCCCAGTTGCCGCCGACGGTCGACGCCGCGTTGCAGGCGGCGGGCATCTCCAGGAACGGCGTCGCCGTCGTCGTCCAGCCGCTTGATGCGGCCGCCCCGCTGCTCGCGCACAACGCCGAGACACCGATGAACCCGGCGTCGGTGATGAAGCTGGTCACCACCTACGCCGCGCTCGACCTGCTCGGCCCGGCCTACGTCTGGCAGACCGACGCCCTGGTCGAACGCGAACCGGCGGCCGGCGTCCTCGCCGGCAACCTCTACCTGCGCGGCAGCGGCGACCCCAAGCTGAGCAGCGACCAGCTCTGGTTCCTGCTGCGCCAGTTGCGCGTGCGTGGCATCAACCGCATCGCCGGCGACATCGTCCTCGACCGCAGCGCCTTCGCGCCGGTCGAGTTCAACCCCGCCGCCTTCGACAACAAGCCGCAGCGCGCCTACAACGTCGGCCCCGACGCGCTGCTGCTCGATTTCCAGGCACTGCGCTTCACCCTGCAACCCGACGTCGCCCGGCCACGCATCCTGCTCGAATCGCCGAGCGCCGACCTGGTCGTCGACAACGGCCTGCGCACCAGCAACGGCCCCTGCCCCGGCGACTGGCGCGACCGTATCCAGCTCTCCGTCAAGCCGCAAGCCGCCGGGCGCCGCCTCGAAGTGCGCGGCAGCTACGCCAACCGCTGCGGCGAACGCAGCCTCAGCCTCGCCCCGCTCACCGCCGACGCCCACGCCGACGGCTTGCTGCGCGCGCTGTGGCGGGAACTCGGCGGCCGCCTCGACGGCCGCGTCCGCGACGGCCGCACGCCGGCCGGGGCGATTCCGCTCGCCCGCCAGGAGTCGGCGCCGCTCGCCGACCTCGTCCGCGACATCAACAAGTACAGCAACAACGTGATGGCCCGCCAGGTCTTCCTCAGCCTCGGCAACGAAGGCAGGCCGGCCACTGCCGAACAGTCGCGGCGGCGCGTCGCCGCCTGGCTGAGCACGCGCGGCCTCGACTTCCCCGGCCTGGTGCTCGACAACGGCTCCGGCCTGTCGCGCCAGGAGAGGATCAGCGCCGGCCAGCTCACCCAGCTACTGCTCGACGCCTGGCGCAACCCGCTGATGCCCGAGTTCATCGCCAGCCTGCCGCTGGCCGGCGTCGACGGGACGATGAAGAAGCGCCTCAACGGCAGCCCGGCGGCCGGCCGCGCCCACATCAAGACCGGCACCCTGGACGGCGTGCGCAGCGCCGCCGGCTACGCGATCGACGCCGTCGGCCGGCGTTACGCGCTGAGCTTCCTGATCAACGACCCGCAGGCCCAGGAAGGCGGCGCCGCGATCGACGCCCTGCTCGACTGGATCGCCGCCCGGCAATGAGCCGGCCCGCCCTGCCGGCGGCCTTCCTCGACGCCGCCGGCCTCAACCGGCACTACGTCTTCGACCTCGCCGCCCTGCCCGGCGAACTGCTCGCCCCGCTGGCGCTCGCCCCCGGCGAACGGCAACTGATCCTGCTCGGCCACGCCGGGCGGCGCCTCTGGGAGTGCGTGCAGGCTAGCGGTCCGAGCGGTGAGAACCCGATCGACGACTATACGGTGGCGACGGTCGATCGCTTCTTTGCCGGACATTGCCCGGCTTGCCGCTACCGCATCGTCTATCCCGGCAGCGTCGCGCTCGGCCTGCAGGCGCTCGGCAGGCTGGCCGGCTGGCATCACGCCTCGCCTTTCATGCTTGGCGTCGATGCCGAATGGGGGAGCTGGCACGCCTACCGTGCCGCCATCGTCGCCGACAGCGATTTCCTGCCCGGCGGCAGTGCCGGTGGCGGCTATCCCTGCCTCGACTGCGCCACTCGCCCCTGCCTGGCCGCCTGCCCGGCCGGCGCCGCCGGCGAGCCTTTCCTGCTCACCGCCTGCAGCGACGAACGCCTGCGCCCCGGCTCGCCCTGCGCGCGCAGTTGCCTGTCGCGCCTGGCCTGCCCGGTGGGCAGCGCACATCGCTACGACGACGCGCAACTCAGCCACAGCTACGGGCAGTCGCTGGCGATGCTGGCGGATTGGCGGCGGCAGCGCTGAGCGCGCGCCGGAATCAGGCGTTGATCGTCTCGCCGGCGTTGAGCGCCAGCCAGCCGCGGATGACGCGGTAGGCGACCCAGAAACCGAGACCGAGGATCAATACGAAGGCGATCGGGATGCCGATGATGGTGATCACGAACAGGCCGTAGACGCCGAGCCACAGCACGGTGAACCAGAAGGTCCGGATCTGCCAGCGGAAATGGCTTTCCAGCCAGGTGCCGCGGACTTCGCTGCGCATCCAGTAGTTGAGGAAGACGCCGAGCAAGGACGGCAGCCCGAAGACGAAACCGCCGACGATGGTCGCCGACGAGGTGACCCCGATCAGCACGGCGATCGAGTGCAGACCGTAGATCAGGTGGGTGACATTGACCAGCGACGGACGGACGCCGCCGGGGCCGGATTCGATCGGTGGGTTCATGGCTTCTCCTCGGCCAGCATCTTCTGCAGGAACAGCGCCTGGCCGGCGGCCGGGTCGAGCACGTAGGGCGCGAAACCGGCGAGCTGGTAGGAGGCCATCGCCTGGTGGTTGTTCGACAGCACTTCCAGCGTCAGCTTGCAGCAACCAAGCGCGCGCGCCTTGGCCTCGGCCCAGGCCAGCAGCGCCTGGCCGATGCCAAGGCGGCGACGCTCGCGGCGGACGACGATGTCGTGGATGTTGAGCAGCGGCTTGGCGGCAAAGGTCGAAAAACCGGCGAAGCAGTTGATCAGGCCGACCGGCGCCTCACCCACCAACGCCAGGCCGCCGTGGAAGAAAGGCACGCCTTTCAGGCCGTCGACCAGCGCCGCCTTGACTGCCGGCTTGAGGCCGTTGCCGCCGCCCATCGGGTCCTGTGCATAGTGGTCGAGCAGGTCGATGAGTGCCGCCGCGTGGGCGGCGTCGTTGAGGTCGAGATCGATGACGCGCAGGCTCATAGGCCGAGGCTCCCCCAGAGGTTGTCGATGCGTTGCTTGACGTCGGTGTCCATGACAATCGGCCGCCCCCATTCGCGCTGGGTTTCGCCCGGCCACTTGTTGGTCGCGTCGATCCCCATCTTCGAACCGAGGCCGGCGACCGGCGAAGCGAAGTCGAGGTAGTCGATCGGCGTGTTGTCGACCAGGGTCGTGTCGCGCACCGCGTCGAAGCGCGTGGTCATCGCCCAGATCACTTCCTTCCAGTCGCGGATGTCGATGTCGTCGTCCACCACGACGATGGTCTTGGTGTACATGAACTGGCGCAGGAAGCTCCAGATGCCGAACATGATGCGCTTGGCGTGGCCGGGATAAGCCTTCCGGATGCTGACGATGGCCATCCGGTAGGAACAGCCTTCCGGCGGCAGGTAGAAATCGACGATCTCCGGGTACTGCTTCTGCAGCAGCGGCACGAACACCTCGTTGAGCGCAACGCCCAACACCGCCGGTTCGTCGGGCGGCTTGCCGGTGTAGGTGCTGTGGTAGATCGGGTTCCGGCGCATGGTGATGCGGTCGATGGTGAACACCGGGAATTCCGCCTGCTCGTTGTAGTAGCCGGTATGGTCGCCGTAGGGCCCTTCGAGCGCCTTCTCGCCGGGATGGATATGGCCTTCGAGCACGATCTCGGCAGAAGCGGGCACTTGCAAACCGGAGCCCAGGCATTGCGTCAGCTCGGTCTTGCCGCCGCGCAGCAGGCCGGAGAACTGGTATTCGGAAAGGCTGTCCGGCACCGGCGTCACCGCGCCGAGGATGGTCGCCGGATCGCAGCCCAACACCACCGCCAGCGGGAAAGGCTGGCCCGGGTTGGCCTGCTGATGGTCGCGGAAGTCGAGCGCGCCGCCGCGATGCGCCAGCCAGCGCATGATCACCTTGTTCGGCCCGAGCACCTGCTGGCGGTAGATGCCAAGGTTCTGCCGGCTCTTGTGCGGCCCCTTGGTGACGACCAGACCCCAGGTGATCAGCGGCGCCACGTCACCCGGCCAGCAATGCTGGATCGGCAGACGCGACAAATCGACGTCCTTGCCCTCCCAGACGACTTCCTGGCAGGGCGCGTTGCTGATCTTCCTGGGCGCCATGTTGAGCACCTGCTTCAGCACCGGCAGCTTGTCCCAGGCATCCTTCAGACCTTTCGGCGGTTCCGGCTCTTTCAGGTAGGCGAGCAGCTTGCCGACCTCGCGCAGCGCCTGCACCGACTCCTCGCCCATGCCGAGCGCCACCCGGCGCGGCGTGCCGAACAGGTTAGTGAGCACTGGCATCTCGTGCTTGCGTCCGCCGGTCGTCGCCTGCTCGAAGAGCAGCGCCGGGCCGCCGGCGCGCAGCACGCGGTCGCCGATCTCGGTCATTTCCAGATGGGTGTCGACCGGCACGGCGATGCGCTTCAGTTCGCCGGTCTTTTCCAGTTGCGACAGGAAGTCGCGCAAGTCATGGTATTTCAAACCCTGATCCAATCTCGGGGGCTCAGACTTCGCCGAGCAGCATCCCGTAAACATAGGCTGACAGCGCGAAATGGGCGTGGCTGTCGGTTTCGACGAAACTCAGTCCCCACAGCACCGGCATCGCCGGATCGTCGCGGTTGTCGGCGAGCGAGCGGATTTCGCAGAGCACCGAGAGATAGGTTTCCAGCCCCTGGATGGCGAGCTTGAACTTGAGGCGGACCTTCTCGCCGATCGGCGCCAGCCGGTGCTTGGTGCGCAGCGCAGCGCCGGTGGCGCTGAGGTTGCAGATCTTGCCCGAGGCCTGCGGCGCCTCGCGGTCGACGAACTCGATGGCGGCGATCATCTGCACGTCGATGCGCGGGCTCTTGCGCACTTCCTGGACGCGCAGATCGCGCGGGTAAGCCAGATGCATGTGCGGGAACGGCACAGAGGTCTGCCTGACCAGCGTCGTCGAGAAGGCGAAGGCACGTTGGCCGGAGAAGAAGCGGCCGACGAAGGACTGGCCGTCGCGCAGCATCATCAGGCCGCCGGCGCTTTCCGGCGGGGTGACGATGATCCCCTTGTTCTTCTGGTAGCCGATCAGGAAGACGACGTAGCGCGGCTGCTCCGGCGAGACTTCGAGCTGGATCGCGTCGCCGACGCGGATGCGCGAGGTGTCGAAGGCGACATCGCGCGACTGCTTCTCGGCGCTCGACAGCAAGCGGTAGACGCCGGGGGAAACCAGCGCATCGATCGCCTCCAGGGAATCGAAAATCTCGCCCTGCCGCCGAATCTGCTCGCGCCCCTCGTTATAGAGATTCCAGCGCAAAGGCTGGCCGACGACGATGTCGCCCAGCCCGACCCGGGCAAAATTCCCCTCACTCACTGCCATGCCTTACCTCATACCCAGTAACTGGCGACCAGCCCCGCGAAGATCGCGGCCCCCACCCGGTTGTTGTCGAGAAAAGCCCGGAAACAGGGCATTCGCTCCCGACCGCGGATCCAGAAGAAATGCCTGAGCATCATACCTGCGGCCAGCGCCAGCCCCAAGTAATACGGCCAGGCCAGACCGCGCTGCGCGCCGATGGCGGCAAGGATGCCCAGGGTCACCGCGTAGCAGGCCATGACGGCGGCAACGTCGAAACGGCCGAAGGTGATCGCCGAGGTCTTGATGCCGATCTTCAGGTCGTCGTTGCGGTCGACCATCGCGTATTCGGTGTCGTAAGCGACCGCCCAGAAGATGTTGGCGAGCAGCATCCACCAGGCTTCCGCCGGCACCGTCGCGAGTTGCGCGGCGTAGCCCATCGGGATGCCGAAGCCGAAGGCGATGCCGAGGTAAGCCTGCGGAATGGCGAAGAAGCGCTTGGTGAAGGGATAGCTGGCGGCCAGGAAGACGGCGGGAATCGACAGCCAGACGACCAGTGGCCGGTCGAGCGCGACGACCAGCGCCAGACTGGCCAGGCAGAGCGCGGCGAACAGCGCCAGCGCTTCGCGCGTGCTGACCCGGCCGGCGGTCAATGGCCGCTCGCGGGTGCGCTCGACATGCTTGTCGAAATCGCGGTCAGCGTAGTCGTTGATGACGCAGCCGGCCGAGCGCATGAGCAAGGTGCCGAGGGCGAAGACCCAGACGACGATCCAGTCCGGCCTGCCGTCGGCGGACAGCCACAGCGCCCAGAACGTTGGCCAGAGCAGCAACAGGGTGCCGATCGGCTTGTCCAGCCGCATCAGTTTTTCGTAGAGGTCGAGCCGTTCGCGCCAGGCCTGCCAGTTCATCGCCGCCCCCTCAATGCACGACCGGCCGCTGCGCCCGCTGCCAGGCAATCACGGCCTGCCCGGAGTGCGCCAGGATGGCCTGGAAACGCTCGCCCGGCAGCGCCTGGCGCAGCGCGGCGAACAAGGTCTGCGTCGCATCCTGCGCCACGGTGGACGCCGAATTGTCCTGCAGCAGGCGAATCTGGATGCTGGCCAGGGCGTCGGCCAGCAAGCGCCAGCCGAGTTCCGGCATGCGCTGGTCGAGCGCCAGCATCAGGCCGCCCAGCGGGCGGACGATGTTCTCCGCCTGTTCGGCCGTCTCGCAGGCGGCCATGGCGTGCCACAGGGCAAGATGGATGGCGCGCCGCAACTCGATCTTGAAATCGATCGCCGCCGCCTCCTCGCTGTCGAGACGGGAAAAATACTGCTGAAAACGGGCGTCGGCTCGGGCGTCGAGGCCGCTGCGCAGCGCCCCGACCAGCGCCGTCAGCGCCGGGATCGCGGTCAACTGGAAGGCCTGGCTGTAGGCCAGGCCCCACTGGTCGAGGCCGCTGATCAGCAGGGCCAGGCGCAAGGCGCGCCCGTCGTCGCTGCCGGCGGCCCGGCACCAGTTGCTGCAGCGGTTGCCGAGATCGGCGAGACGCGCCGTGTCGTCTGCCTCGTTGGCACTCACCGCCTGCCGGAAAACGCCGGCAAACACATCCTGCGCCATACGCGCCGCCTGCCGCTGCAGATCGGTATCGGCCAATCCCGCCAGGGAATCGGCGGGAATCGACGAAGAAAGGCTCATCTTCAAATCCACGACATGAAAAGCGCCTATTCTAACCGCTCAGCGGCGCTCGCCCCGGAGCGCCAGCACGCTTTCGAACAGTCGTTCCGGCGTCGCCGCCGCGGCCTCCAGCGGCGCCCCGACCTTGAGCCCGATGGCCGAGAACATGCCGCGCCGGAACGGCGTCTGCATCGCCACCCCGTCGATACGCGAGAAGAAGCTGCCCCACAACCCGGACAGCGCCATCGGCACCACCGGCACCGGGTTGGCCGCCAGAATTCGCGTCATCCCCGGCCGGAAGGGCTGCAATTCGCCATCGCGGGTGATGTTGCCTTCCGGGAAGATGCCGACCAGCTGGCCGTCGGCGAGCGCCGCCGAGACTTCGGCGAAAGCCTTTTCCATCAGCGCCGGGTCTTCCTTGGCGGGGGCTATGGGAATTGCCCCGCAATGGCGGAAGACGAAGCCGAGCAGCGGGGTGCGGAAGATGCGGTGGTCCATGACGAAGCGGATCGGCCGTGGCGACGCCCCCATCAGGATCACCGCGTCGGCGAAGCTGACATGGTTGGCGACGAGCAGCGCCGGACCGTCCAGCGGAATGTGCTCGACGCCCTCGCTGCGCAACCGGTACACCGCCTTGACCAGCAACCAGGCGACGAAGCGGAGCAGGAACTCCGGCACCAGCCCGTAGATGTACACCGCCACCGCCGCGTTGAGCAACGCCGCGATGCCGAACAGTGCCGGGATCGACAACCCGGCGCCGAGCGCCGCCGCCGCGCCGAGCGCGCCGACGACCATGAACAGCGCGTTGAGGATGTTGTTGGCGGCGATGATCCGGGCGCGGTGCGCCGGCTCGCTGCGCGACTGCACCAGTGCGTAGAGCGGGACGATGAAGAAGCCGCCGAACATGCCCAACATCAGGAGGTCGAACAACACGCGCCAGACCGCCGGCAGACTGAGCAAGGCGGTCAGCTCGTGTGCCGTGGTACCGACCAGGCCAACCGGCGACGCGAAGTAGAGGTCGAGCCCGAACAGCGTCAGGCCGATCGAGCCGAAGGGCACCAGGCCGATCTCGACGTGCTTGCCGGACATCCGCTCGCAGAGCAGCGAGCCGACACCGATGCCGACGGTGAAGATGGCGAGCAGCAGCGTCACCATGGTTTCGCCGCCGCCCAGCACGTTCTTCGTGTAGGCAGGAAACTGGGCGAGGAACAGCGCGCCGTAGAGCCAGAACCAGGAGGCGCCGAGGATGGAGAGGAAGACGCTGCGGTTGCCGCGGGCGAAGTTGATGCTGCGCCAGGTCTCGCTCAGCGGGTTCCAGTTGATCCGTAGTTCCGGCGCCGGCGGCGGCGCCTCCGGGATGCCGCGGCTGTAGAAATAGCCGAGCACGGCAACCGCCAGCCCGCCGACGGCGATCCACATCGGCTGCGCGACGCTGCCGGCGAGCAGGCCGCCGGCCAGCGTGCCGATCAGGATCGAAACGAAGGTACCGGCCTCGATCAGCGCGTTGCCGCCGACCAGTTCATCGTCGTGCAGGTGCTGCGGCAGGATCGCGTACTTAACCGGCCCGAACTGCGTCGATTGCAGGCCGAGCAGGAACAACGCGGCGAGCAGCCAGGCCAGGCTGTGCAGCGCGAAACCGACGGCGGCAATACCCATGATGAGGATTTCCAGCAGCTTGGAAAAACGCGCCAGCGTCGCCTTGTCGTACTTGTCGGCCAGTTGCCCGGCAGTCGCCGAAAAGAGGAAGAAAGGCAGGATGAAGATGCCGGCCGCCAGGTTGCCCAGCAGTTCCGGCGCGATCGTCGTCCATTGCGCCGCCTGGAAAGTCAGCAGCACGACCAGCGCATTCTTGTACAGGTTGTCGTTGAAGGCGCCGAGGAACTGGGTGCCGAACAGCGGCCCGAAACGTTTTTCCTTGAGAAGCCCGAATTGTCCGCTCATGACTGCTGACCCGAAAAGATGCGGCGGGTATTGAACACCGCCGGCGAGAAGGAATGTCCCTGCCAGTTGAGCAGGCGCTTGAGGACGAAATCGAAGAGTAGCGGATTGTGCTCGCGCAGCGCGTCGAGATCGCTGACTGCCGCCTTTGGCAGCAGCCCGGCGCGGGCCAGCGTCGCCGCCGAAATCAGCGGCAGGATGCCGGGCAGCGGGTAGTCGGAACCGTGCAGCAGACGCGGGTGCAGTTCTTCGCGTTCGAGCAGGGTGCGGATCACCGCCGGCTGACGGTTGCGCAGCGCGATCGCCGAGACGTCGCCGTACAGCAAGCCCTTGGCGCGCGGCTCGGCCATCGCCTTGAGGAAGAGGTCGAAACTGGGGCGCACTGCGCCGTCGTCGTCGAGGTCGCTGCCCATCGTCGCGCAATGGGCGACCACGACCTTGACGCCGAGGTCGAGCGCCCGGCGCAGCCGCAGCGGGTTACCGAAGGCCTGCGTGTCGCTGCCCCTGACCGCCTTTTCCTCGCCGCAATGGACGATCAGCGGCGTGCCGGACGCGGCCAGCACGCGGTAGAAGGCATCACACTTCGCGTCGGCCGGGTCCATGCCCTGCGCCGCCGGAAGCCACTTGACGGCGCGGGCGCCGCCGGCAATTGCCTGGCGCAGGTCGTCGACCGCCGTCGCGTGGTAGGGATGCAGCGACGCCACCCACTCGAAGCGCGCCGGGAATTCCTGCGCCAACTTGGCCGCCCAGGCGTTCGGCACGTAGAAGGCCGAATGCTCCGGATGCGCCTGACCGGCCGCGTCGTGGAAACGCTCGAAGGCGAAGAGCATGACCTTGAAGCCTTCCGGCATCGCTTCGCACAGGTTGAGCAGGCGCGCGACGTAAGCCGCATCGACGGCGCCCGGCGCATCGTGCGCACAACCGGCGTTCATGTAGAACAAGCGCTGCGCGTAATGCAGCGGGTGTAGCGGCGACGACAACTGCGGCCCGACCTCGATGCCGCTGCCGCCGTCGCCCAGCCCGGCCAGATGGACGTGGCAGTCCCACAGCCCGGCCGGATCGATGCCGGCCCAGGCCTGCTTCAGCCAGGGGCTGTCGAGCAGTCGCACCGGAATCGCCGCGCGACAGGGATTGACCACCACCGGTTTGGCCAGGCTGGCACCGGCGGCGGCCAGAGCACCGCCCCCGGCCAGCCAGCCAAGAAAGTGACGACGATTCATGAAGTTTCTCCCGCCGCCAGCTTCGCCAGCAGTTCATCGAGTGCCTGCCGCAAGGAACCGCTCGCCTCGCCCTGGCGTTGTTCGAGAATCCGCCTGACCCGTGCGTGCTGGCGGGCATTGGAAGCGAGCGACCACTTCGCCGCACCGTTCAGCAACAAAGCCTCGACGCTACCCGTCGCACCGCGTTCCGGCAGCGGCCAGGACAGGACATCGACGATCATGTGTACCGGCCGTTCGTCGCCGGTGGCCACGAAAACCGCCCACAACAGGTCGAGATCCCCCGGTGTGACCGGCGCCCGCTGCAGCGGTGAAAAAACCTTGAGGTCGCGCAGCGCGGCTTCGGCATCTGCCGGCAATTCCTTCAGACAGCGCTCGCTTCCGGGCGCCCCGGCATTCCTGAACGACCATGCGAAAACCGCCCGGTTCGCCGTCGGCAGGTTCGCCAAACCATCGCACCAGGCGGCGACCTTGCCCGGATTCTGGCTGGCCAGTTCCGACACGAAGATCATCACCGGGTAGCGCGCCGACGTCTTTTCCAGAATGCCGCTCGCCGAGACTTCCCGCATCCAGCCCGCCAACGCCTCCGGTTCGGGATGCTCGTAGTAATGCGCCATCCACGTGCCGAGCCGTTGCCGCTTATCCGGCGCCTCCGCCGGCGATGTGCCGACGGTGAGTGACAGCAGAACACCCAGCGCGCAGGCCCGTCCTCCCCAAAGCTGTTGCATCAGGCCGCCTCCGCCATCTGTTTCAGCGTCACGTAATCGATCTTGCCGGTGCCGAGCAGCGGCAAGGCCTCGACCAGCACGATCTTCCGCGGCACCGCCAGTTCCGGCAGGCCGAGGTCGCGCGCCTTGCTGGCCAGCATGTCGCGGCTCAGCGCCGGGTCGGTGGTGAACAGCACCAGCGCCTCGCCCTTGCTTTCGTCGGGCTGGCTCGACACCGCATGCGGCTTGTCCGGCGCGGTGGCGACGGCGAGCTTCTCGACCACTTCCAGGCTGACCATCTCGCCGGCGATCTTGGCGAAGCGCTTGACCCGGCCGACGATCTTCACGAAGCCTTCGTCGTCCATTTCCACGACATCGCCGGTTTCGTACCAGCCGTCACCGGCTTCCGAAGTCGGCGCCTGCAGCACGCCGGGCTGTTCGGCCTTGAGATAGCCGGCCATGACGTTGGGGCCGCGCACGTGCAGGATGCCGCCGTTGGCGATGCCCGGCACCGGCACCAGCTTGTGTTCGATGCCCGGCAGCAGGTTGCCGACGGTGCCGGTTTTGTAGGCCATCGGCGTGTTGACCGCCAGCACCGGCGCGGTTTCGGTGGCGCCGTAGCCTTCGAAGATGCGCACGCCGAACTTCTCGAACCACTGGCTGCGCACCGCTTCCGACAGTTTTTCGGCGCCGGCGACGACGTAGCGCAAGCGGTAGAAATCGTAGGGATGGGCGAACTTGGCGTAGTTGCCGAGGAAGGTCGAGGTGCCGAAGAGCACGGTACAGCCCCGGTCGTAGGCAACTTCCGGGATCACCCGGTAATGCAGCGGCGACGGGTAGAGGAAGAGGTTGGCGCCGGTCAGCACCGGCAGCAGCGCGCCGGCAGTGAGGCCGAAGCTGTGGAAGATGGGCAGCGCGTTCAGCACCTTGTCGTCGACCGAGAAGTCGATCACCGCGCGAATCTGCGCGATGTTGGCGAGGATCGCCCGGTGCGGCAGCACGACGCCCTTCGGCTTGCCTTCGGAGCCCGAAGTGAACAGCACCACCGCCGCGTCCTCCGGCGAAGCATGCAGTTCGAAGGCGTGCGGGAAACGGATCGCCCACAGCACCAGCCACAGCTTGTCGGCGAGGCCGATGCGTTCGCGGATGTCCTCAAGATAGAGCAATTCGACGCCCCGCAGCCCGGCCAGCTTGTCGCCAAGCTTGGCCTGCTCGACGAAAGCGCGCGAGGTCACCACCGTCTTCACCTCGGCGGCGGTGCAGGCGGCCTGCATGGCGTCGGTGCCGGCGGTGTAGTTGAGCATCGCCGGCACGCGCTTCCGGGCGGTGAGGCCGAAGATCAGGCCGATGGTCGGCACCAGGTTGGGCAGCAGCAGGCCGACCTTCTCGCCCGGCCGCGACACGCGCTCGATCTGCCGGCCGAGGATCAGCGCCATCTTCAGCAGGTCGTTGTAGGAATACTCGATCTGCTTCACATCCTCCAGCAGGCGCCGGCCGCGCCCATACACCCGGGCCGCGTCGCACAGCGCGCCGTACAGCGTCTGGTTCGGGCGCGAAGCGAAGATCATCTCCTGCATCAGCTTGCGCATCTGCTCGCCGGACTTGCGCCGACGCTGCTTGGCGGTGGGCGCCTCGGGCATCGGGAAATGCGCTTCCGGCAGCACGGTCAGGCGAATCTTCGGGAACATCACCTTCGGGTAACTGCCCGACAGGCGCGAGAAGTAGGAGCGCGACGCTCCATCGACGCGCACCGGGATCACCGTCGCGCCGGTCTTGGCGGCGACGAAGGCGGGACCGTCGTAGACCTTCATCAGCGAACCAGTGCGGGTGATCCGCCCTTCCGGGAAGATGACCACCGGCCGCCCGGATTCGATCAGCCGGATCACTTTCTTCATCGCCATCGGGCTGGTCGGATCGACCGCCAGGTAATCGACCTGCGACAGCAGCAGACGGAACCAGAAATTGTTCGCGACGCCGGTATGCACGACGAAAACCGGATCGAGCGGCAGGTAGAGGCCAAGCAGCAGGCCATCGAGAAAGGACTCGTGGTTGGCGACGATCAACAGCTTGCGCTGCGAGAAATCGGACTGCCGGAAGCGCACATCGACGCGAAACAGCAGGCCGACCAGCAGCCGCAGGAAAGGACGCAGCAAGGCACGCATCAGGTGGACTCCCGAAGGTAATCAAGGACATTGGTGAAAGTGGTTTCCAGCAACGGGCGGTCGATCCAGAACCACACCTCCTTGCCGATCTTCTCCGAAGCCAGCACACCGGCCTCGTGCAGGACCTTCAGGTGATGCGACACGGTCGACCGCGCCAGCGTCGACACCTCGGCAATCTGCCCCACATTGAGCCGCTCACCCGGCTCGAAGAGCAGCAGGATGCGCTGCCGATGCTCGTCGCCCAAGGCAACGAAAATCTTGGACATGACGGCCCACTGGGGGGGAATGGTTTGGCTGTAGTCGGTTTTCATGTCGACGAGTTTAGTTATATCGACATGATGAAGTCAAGAGGAATTTCGGCGCAAACCAGGAAATGAAAAAAGGCCGGAAACCCGGCCTTTTTTATGTACTTGCTTTGT
The DNA here is from genome assembly GCA_964523045.1 of uncultured Dechloromonas sp. GTDB lineage: Bacteria > Pseudomonadota > Gammaproteobacteria > Burkholderiales > Rhodocyclaceae > Azonexus. The sequence continues at coordinate 22,325 of CAZFXO010000052.1, forward strand.
GTGTGGTCCTGTACCGCGCAGCGATCTCTCGCTTACTCTGCCTCAGCAAGGCGATCTCGGATGGTGTCAGCATCCTTGGTGCGTTCGAGGTAGCGAGCCTCTGATTGAGTAAGACGGTCGAAGCCGTGACCGAACCGGGCTTTCCACCAATCTTCGAGATTTCCATGTTTAGCTCTCAGCGCTGCAAGTTGTTCATTCGTCAGGGCAAGTCTGGCCGAGAAGTCCTTGCCGGTCAACACAGTAGCCCCGATGACATTACCTCCCTTCGACTCGATATAACCTCTGAGGTTCGCCAAAGTCCCACCCTGACCGATGAAATCATCTACCAACAGATAATCGGCGCCGGCAACCACATCTCCATCAAACAAAGCTTGCCTCGCCAAACGGGAAAAACCACTCGCCCCGGTGTGACCAACGACGTTGATCTGGACGATCGAGCCGTCGACCGGGAATCCCGTTCTTCCGCCGAGTTCGTCTGCCAATGCTTCGGGAATCGCATTCACCCCGGTTTTCTCGAAAGCATGCGCCGAAGCAAGCAGTGGACTGCGTTTCGCTGCCAGTTCGATAACTTTTTTCACCGCGGCAGACGAAATGGTATCCCGCACCAGTTGGAAGGCTGCATCCGAGTCACCCGCCTTTGCTTGCGCGTAAACCTCGTGTTTCTTCACCGCCAATTCTGGTGCATGGATTATCACGTCGGGGAAAGCGTTCCAAGGAGAACGTTCTGGTTGCGGATCGTTCATCGGCAGCTTGTTTGGCGGCACCATTCCGAACCTCATGAGGAAAACCAATTCGATGATAAGCCAAAGAAAGCATGCCGTCGTAGCGGAACCCAAACCGCCCGCTTAGCCCCCCCGTGGCAACTCAGCTAAACTAAGGCCCCGGCGATCACCCAAATCACGCCATGTACCACCTTCACTGCACCAAGAAACTGCTTGACCGCATAAAGCCCACTCCGCCCACTGCCGACGCCAGCACGACGCAACTGGGCAACTGGTACGCCACAGCATTGTTCACCCGCCCGCAGCTTGCCCTGCTGGTCAACGAACAAACCCTGCTCCCCGTCCTGCTACCACTGGCCCCCGCGGCAACGCTGACCGACCGCTTCCCCCTGCAACTCGCCCAAATCCTCGCTGCACATGGGATCGCCGAAACATTCATCGAAACCGAAATGGCGCTGATGCAGGAAGTCAGCCACGCAAAAACCAGCAACCGCAGCGTGCTCGGCGTCATGAACCAGTTCACCTACCAGATCGAAAGCCAAGCCGACCGCGACGATCTCCTGGCGCTCTCGCTCAAGCTGTCGAGAACCCCCTGCGGCCCGCTCTACAAGGGGGCAGTCTTCCCTGACAAGGCGACGAAGGAACTGGTGCTGCGATGAGACGGGCTGCCTTTGTTAGCGGGAAAGACCAAACTCCGCCAATGCCGCCTTTGAGGCTTCGGATATCGATGGCTGCCCGCTACTAGGAGAATACGCTCGATCTTGCTCCTTGGGCCGGTCATTCCGCTGTGAATGTTCGCTGTTCGGATCAAAGCGCCTGCTTTCGAGCCACGATAAGCATGGTGCGAGAGTACCCTGATCGCCCACATAAACCTTGAGGTTGGAAGATCTACGTTGCCTGAGAAATTGGATCAAGAAACCTGGGTTACCCTGCTCAAGGAAGCGACACTGAGGATTGGGGGAGCGAAGGCATGGCATTGGTTCTCTTATCACTTCTCCATGCTGCCTCCTCACCCTTTGGGTCGTAGCATCGTCGACGCATGTGCTGACTGCGAGAAGAAGCTGCCAGGCCTTGGCTTCCTGTTCATCAAGGACATCGCTGCCATATGCGGCAAGGAGAAGCACGAGCCTCATTACGACCAACTCCTTCAAAAGCTGGCGGAACTGCTGGTGCTGCGAAAACTGCTGACGCTGGACTGGCCCACAGGCACCACGTTTCAGCACGAGCCGGCAGTATCAGCGGCCGGAAAACGCCCGGAGCTTCGAGTCGTCACGCCTGACAGGGGCTTCCTCTTTGAGGTGAAGACTCCATCGCTGCTGGAGCACATTCGCGCCCGGCGAACCAACGCGTTCCAAGTCGCCAGCCGCGCACTACCGATGGCTCAAGTGGCGAAGCTAAAAGGTGATGGCGGACTCACACTGCCGCGAGACAACCCGGTCAAGGATTTCTTACTTGATGCAGATGAGAAGTTCGCCCAGTTCAAGGCGGTTCAGACCGAGACGTCCGTGCTCGTTATCGTGTGGGACGACTTCATTTACGAGCCGATCACAGTGTTGAAGCACGAACGGTGCGGACTCCTCACGGCGAACTCGTACCTCAAGGATTCGACGGGAGCGGCGATCAAGTTCGCGCACGTCGACGCGGTCGTTGTGGTGCGGCACCTGACCTATCTCTACAGGGCGGCTGGAGACCAGCCGCTCCGTGAGAGAGCACATGCGCTTGATTTTGGCGACGAGCATGCGCTTCCGAATGTCTTCATCCCCATTAGCGACGCAGGACTTGTCCCCGACCACATCCGACAGGGGCTGCGTGCTGTCAGCTGGGACGATCCCATGCTTCAGAGAGCGGCCGACTACCGGCCGAAAGACATTGTTGTCTGGGTGCAAGGCCCTGCCGAGGTGGCGTGGCCCTAGCGTCCGGGAGGCTATGCCGCGAGAGCGCAGATCACCGCAGCACGTAGAAATATCCGCTTTCCAACACGAGCAAGATCCGCTTCGGCCGACCAACGAAAGCTGCTCAATCAGCGATGCACCCAACGCAGCCCGCTATGTTGAAGCCAATTACAGGCTGACTAGGGTCTGTTCACATTTGCGGAATTGTGTTTACATCCTGTCTTTTGGATAC
>CAZFXO010000053.1:0-15525 GCA_964523045.1 uncultured Dechloromonas sp.
GAAGGCCGTGCTGTGGGGCACCGCGCTCGACAACCTGGCCTGGTGGAAGATGGTCGATCCGGACGGCAACTGGCTGGAAGTCGAACGGGTCAATCACAACTACGGCAAGATCCACGAGCAGGAAAACGTCGAGTTCCGCGTCAAGCGCTTCGATCCTTCCGGCAAGAAGCTGCTCGGTGAGGAAATCCTGGTCATGCCCGGCGCCGCCTGCCGCAAGACCGGCCTCGGCAAGGACGTCACCGACAAGTTCCTCGGCGGCATTCCCGGTGTGCAGAAGGAAGGCACCGACGGCATCATCGTCGCCGCGCGTTGGGTGCTGCACAAGATGCCGCCGGTGACGCGCACCGTCTGTCTGGAATTCTTCGGCCAAGTGCGCGAAGCGGTGCCGGCCATCGTCGAAATCACCGATTACTTCAAGCCGGGTGGTGCCGGCCATACGGCCGGCGTGCAACTGGCCGGCCTCGAACACCTCGACGAGCGCTATGTGAAGGCGGTCGGCTATGCGACCAAGGCCAAGCGCCACGGTCGGCCGAAGATGGTGCTGATCGGCGACATCGTCGGTCACGACGAAGCGGCGGTGATGGCTGCCGCCTCGGAAGTCGTGCGCATGTGCAACCTGCGCGCTGCCGAGGGCTTTATCGCCGTCGATGCCGAAACGCGCAAGAAATTCTGGCTTGACCGCTCGCGTACCGCGGCCATCTCGCGCCACACCAACGCTTTCAAGGTCAACGAAGACGTGGTCATCCCGTTGCCGCGCATGGGCGAATACTGCGACGGCATCGAGCGCATCAACATCGAACTGTCGACGCAGAACAAGCTGGCGTTATGCGACGCCTTGTCCGAATTCCTCGAGGGCGAATTGCCGCTGCATTCGGGCGACGCCAACCTCGACAAGGACGTGCTGATCGGCGACCGCCGACAGGCCGCGCTCGATTACGTCGAGGCTGTCCGCCTGCGCTGGGAGTGGCTGCTGGAAAACCTCGACCTGTCGCTAGCTGAGGCCGAATCGCGTTTTGCCTCCTACGGCGTGGTGGCCGGCGAACTCACCAACAAGGCCGAGAATCCGAAACTCTTCCATCGCCTGCAGGACTACTCCGTGCGCACCTCCTGGAAGCAGGAGTTGAAGGCGCGACTGGCGAAGATCTTCGACGGCACGGTCTATCGGCCGATCCTCGAACGGATCGAGGCGATCCACAAGGAAGTGCTGCGTGGCCGGGTCTTTGTGGCCCTGCACATGCACGCCGGCGACGGCAATGTGCATACCAACATCCCGGTCAATTCCGACAACTACGAAATGCTGCAGACGGCCAACAAGGCGGTCGAACGCATCATGCATCTGGCGCGTGGCCTGGACGGCGTGATTTCCGGCGAACACGGCATCGGCATCACCAAGCTGGAATTCCTGACCGATGCGGAGATCGGGCCTTTCCGCGCCTACAAGCAGAAGGTCGATCCGGAAGGCCGCTTCAACAAGGGCAAGCTGATGCCCGGCGGCGACATGGGCAATGCCTACACGCCGTCGTTCAGCCTGCTCGGCACCGAGTCGCTGATCATGGAGCAGTCCGAGATCGGCAAGATCTCCGACATGGTCAAGGACTGCCTGCGCTGCGGCAAGTGCAAGCCGGTCTGCTCGACCCACGTGCCGCGCGCCAACCTGCTCTACAGCCCGCGCAACAAGATCCTCGCCACCTCGCTGCTGGTCGAGGCCTTCCTGTACGAGGAACAGACCCGGCGCGGCATCTCGCTCAAGCATTTCGACGAATTCAACGACGTTGCCGATCACTGCACGGTCTGCCACCGCTGCGTCAAACCCTGCCCGGTTGATATCGACTTCGGCGATGTTTCGGTTGCCATGCGCAACTTCCTGCGCAAGCAGGACAAGAAGCGCTTCAGTCCTGGCACGGCAGCGGCAATGACCTACCTCAACCTGAAGGACCCGGCGACGATCAAGCTGATGCGCGGCGTCATGATGGACTTCGGTTTCAAGGCCCAGCGTCTGGCGCACAAGGCGGCCAAGGTGCTGCATCTGGTGCAGGAAACGCGCAAGCATCCGCCCGCCTCGCTCGGCGCCCCCAGCGTGAAGACGCAGGTCATTCATTTCATGAACCGGCCGATGCCGGGCAATTTGCCCAAGCGTACCTCGCGCGCCTTGCTCGACATCGAGGACGATGAGGTCATCCCGGTGATCCGTAACCCACGCAAGACGACCGAGGAATCGGATGCTGTCTTCTACTTCCCGGGTTGCGGTTCCGAGCGCTTGTTCTCGCAGGTCGGTCTGGCGACGCAGGCGATGCTCTACGACATCGGCGTCACCACCGTGTTGCCGCCTGGCTACCTTTGCTGCGGCTATCCGCAAACCGCTTCGGGCGATGAGGATCAGGGCCAGAAGATCACCACTGAAAATCGCGTACTCTTCCACCGCGTCGCCAACACGCTGAACTATCTCGACATCAAGACGGTGATCGTTTCATGTGGAACCTGCATGGACCAGTTGCAGAAATACCACTTCGAAAAGATCTTCCCCGGCTGCCGTCTGCTCGACATCCACGAGTACCTGATGGAAAAGGGCGTCAAGCTGGAGGGTGTCGAGGGAACGCGTTACATGTACCACGATCCCTGTCACACGCCGATGAAGGCCTATAACCCACTGGCCGTGACCAAGACCCTGATGGGCCAGGAAGTGCCGCTGAACGACCGTTGCTGCGGTGATTCCGGTTCCTTCGCCTACTCGCGGCCGGATATCGCGACGCAGGTGAAGTTCCGCAAGCAGCAGGAAATCGAGAAAGGCGCTGACAAGTTGCGTGCCGACGGCTTCCAGGGCGGGGTCAAGATCCTGACCTCCTGTCCGGCCTGTTTGCAGGGGCTCTCCCGTTACGACGACGATGCCGGGACGCAGGCCGATTACATCGTGGTCGAGTTGGCCAAACACCTGCTGGGCGACAATTGGATGGCTGATTACGTCGGCAAGGCCAACAGCGGCGGCATCGAGCGCGTATTGCTCTGATCCCGGCTTTTCCGTTTGGTCGACCGTCATAAGCAGGCTATTTTTCGCCGCCACTTGCAGGAAGTGGCGGCGGATGCAATCCTATGCAAAACGACGGGATTCGATGCGGTGACGGCAAGCGCTTGCGAACTATGTAGCGGACCAGGGGGGCGGCTGCTTTGGCAGTCGGCGCACTGTCGCGTCGTGCGTGTGGACGATCCCGCCCTGCCTGGTTTCTACCGGGTCATCTGGAACCGTCATGTCGCCGAAATGACCGACCTCGACGCAGCGTCGCAGCAATTGATGATGCGCGTCGTTTTCGCCGTCGAGACGGCGGTTCGCAAGTGTTTTTCGCCGGACAAGGTCAATCTCGCCAGTTTCGGGAACGTCGTGCCGCATCTGCATTGGCACGTTATCCCTCGCTGGCGCGATGATCGCCATTTCCCCGAGCCGATCTGGGGCCGGCAGCAGCGCGAGTCGACGCCGGCTCGCGCGACCGTCGAGGACGCCATGCTGACGGCCATCATCAACGGCGAGTTGGCGCGAGAGGAAAATAGCCATGAGCAATGAGCAGAGCGTGCAGTTGTCGATCGCCGATCTGAACGACGGCATGAACTATCTGGCCAAGCTGATGTTGGCCAATCCAGGAACCGCCGAGCGGCAGTTGATGGATTTTCTCGATGCGTTGCTGGCCGCGCCGCCCGACCCGGGCATCCTGTTCGCGCTGCTTGAGCAGACGCGGGCGCCGCTCTGCTTCGTCGAAGAAGAAATGGCTCGGCTCTACCACAACAAGGCGGTGCCGCTGAATCACGACGAAGAGACGGCATTCCGCGCGGCCGTCGAAGCCTGGCGCAAGATGGGCAAGGCTTATGCGTTGTGTGCCCGTCTCGAGGAACCGGCTGTCGAGGCCCCCGGTTACAAGGAAATGATGGCGACCCTGCTGCACCGCTGCATCTATTACAGCGGAATGGTCATCATCGAGCATTACCGCGCGCACCGCGAGCTGCCGCCTGGCATCTGGCTTGATCTGCACGGTTTTTTCGAGACCGCCGAGGAATGGGGCATCGTCTTCACGCCGGTCAGCGATCCCTTGGAAAGCACCACGCACGCGACGCATTGCGCGGCGGCCTACGTCGCCCTGCTGCTGATCGACGTGGCGAGCCCCTACAGCCACAGCGTGCGCAACCTGAACCTGATCCGGCGGTGGGCGGTGATGTGGGCGCCGTTGGTCGGTATCAGCCCGCTGGAGAGCGATCTCGAACTGCCACCTTACGTGGTCGAACTGATGAAGGACCAGCCCTTGCACCTGAGCGCCTCGGTCGAGGGTGCGGCAAGCGATGTTCGGCGCCTGGACACGGCACGCCTGGGACTGCAGATCGATCACGCGATCAATCAGTTGCGCATGCGCTATACCCCGTCGCAACTTGGTCTCGGCGAGGAGACCAGCAGCCATGTACTGAAGTTGCTCGAACAACTCGTCCGGCCCTGGTCGCAATCTTCGTCGGCCCGCCGTTTCCGGCGCTTCGTCAGCGAGGGAACGGCGCGCGTTGCCACGGGGTTCACGCCGATGTTCTTTCATGTGAGTGGTGTTCCGTTCGAGCAACCGGACTCTGCCGCTGCCTATTCCCGCGGCGATTTCGAGCAACTATTTACCTTCCGCGACCGGGCCGATCCCGGTCAGACCCTGGTCATTCGCCCGCATGCCGACTATCCGGTCGAATATTGGTCGGTGATCAATCATTCCGCCAACGGTTTCAGGTTGGGACGCAGTGGCGCCGGTCAACGCATCCAGCACGGGCAACTGATGGCCGTCTGTCCTCATGATGGCGAACATTTCCTGCTCGGTTACGCGACCTGGCTGATGCAGGAAGAGTCGGGCGGTCTGGTAGTCGGTCTGGCCACTTTGCCGGGGATGCCCCAGGGGGTCAGTTTTCGTTCGCTTGATGCCAAAAGTGCCAGCAGCGAGCGCTACGCGGCGGGTTTCCTGTTGCCGGCGCTGGCGGCGATCGGTGAGGAACAGTCGCTGGTCCTGCCGCCGGGCAATTACCACGCCGGTCGCGATCTGGAGGTCGTTGTCGGTGAGGATAAGCGCAAGCTGCGCCTCAATCACATCCTGTTGCGTCAAGCCGATTTCGAGCGGATCAGCGTTGTCGAGCTGTAGGCTGCCGTTACCGGCAGCTTCGGGGTAAACTAGCCGCCCTGGCATGGAGACCACAGATGGCCGGCATGGAAAAAGACACCCCGATCCCCGAGGCGATTCGTCTGCATACGAAAAGCCGGGTGCTCGAACTCGTTTATGGCGAAACGGTTTTTCGTTTGCCCTTCGAATACCTGCGGGTGATGACGCCGTCGGCCGAGGCGCGTGGCCACGGGCCGGGTCAGGAAACGCTGCAGGTCGGCAAGCGCGATGTCGACTTGCTGGCAGTTGAACCCTCGGGAACCTACGCACTGAAGCTGGTGTTTTCGGACGGCCACGACAGCGGTTTGTACACCTGGGATCTTCTCTACAACCTCGGGGTGCATCACGACGAACTTTGGGCGGAATACCTCCGCCTGCTCGAGGCGCAGGGCGCCTCCCGCGACAGCGACGGCAGCCCCGCGGCCGCTGCGCGATCCTGTAGCCATCACCACTGAGAGCCATGAACAAGGAAACAACCCATTTCGGTTTCGAAACCGTTGCCGAACAGGAAAAGGCACGTCGCGTGCGCAGCGTCTTCGATTCCGTGGCCAGCCGTTACGACCTGATGAACGACCTGATGTCGGGCGGCATGCACCGGCTGTGGAAGGCCTTCACTATCGAGCGCAGCGGCGTTCGCGAAGGATCGCGGGTGCTCGACGTCGCTGGCGGTACGGGCGATCTTTCGCTTGCCTTCGCCAAGCGCGTCGGCAAAACCGGCCAGGTCTGGCTGACCGACATCAACAACGCGATGCTGGCACGCGGGCGCGACCGGCTGACCGACAAGGGCTACATGCTGCCGGTCGCCCAGTGCGATGCCGAGAAGCTGCCCTTCCCCGACGACTGGTTCGATTGCGTGACGGTGGCCTTCGGTCTGCGCAACATGACGCACAAGGACGCCGCGCTGGCCGAGATGCGCCGGGTGCTGCGGCCCGGCGGCCGGCTGTTGGTGCTCGAGTTCTCGCAGGTCTGGAAGCCGCTGGCACCGGTCTACGATTTCTATTCCTTCCAGGTGATCCCGCGTATCGGCCAGTTGGTGACGCAGGATTCCGATAGTTACCGTTATCTTTCCGAGTCGATCCGCGTCCATCCGGACCAGGAAACGCTCAAGGCAATGATGGAAGGCGTCGGTCTGGAGCGGGTCGAGTACTTCAACATGGCGCTCGGTGTCGTCGCCCTGCACCGCGGTTTCAAGTTCTAGGCGGAAGGCTCGATGTCCCTGTCCGACCGGCTGCTGCTCGTTCCGCTCAATCACCTGATCGCGCAGGCGCCGTGGGCGTCCGAGCGCTTGGGCCGGCATGCCGGAGCCAGGGTTGCCATCGCCGCCGGGCCGCTCACCCTGCGCCTGACGATCGACGGCAGCGGTCTGCTACAGGCCGCCGATACCGTGGCCGAACCCGATGTTCGCATCGAACTGCCGGATGATTTCGCAGTACGCGCGCTGACCGACCGCAGCAAGCTGATGAGCGGTGCCCGCCTCAGTGGTGCCGCCGATGTCGCGGAAACGCTGGCTTTCGTCTTCCGCAATCTGCGCTGGGATGCCGAGGGCGACCTGGCGGCGGTGATTGGCGACATTCCCGCCCGGCGCCTGAGCCTGGCTGCCGGCGCGCTGGCCCGCAGTACTCGTGACGGTCTGAGCCGACTGGGCGCCAATTTTGCCGAATACGCCAACCACGAGGGCGAACTGCTGGCCGACCCCGCTGCCGTCAAGAATTTCGTTTCCGCCGTCGATGCCTTGCGCGACGACTTGGCACGGCTGGATAAACGGGTCGAGCGCCTGGGGAGTTGAAGCCGCGTTAACGGAGATGGAAAAGGCCGCAATTGCGGCCTTTTCTCATTGCGGGTCGAATTCTTCCGTCACACCTTGCGATAAACCTCGGCGCCGGTCTTCACGAACTCGACCGCCTTCGCTTCCATCCCCTTGGTGAGCGCTTCCTCCTCCTGCAAGCCCTGTGCGGCCGCGAAGTCGCGCACGTCCTGAGTGATCTTCATCGAGCAGAAGTGCGGGCCGCACATCGAGCAGAAGTGGGCGACCTTGGCCGATTCCTTGGGCAGGGTTTCATCGTGGAAGGACTTGGCCTTGTCCGGATCGAGGCCGAGGTTGAACTGGTCGTCCCAGCGGAACTCGTAGCGTGCCTTGCTCAAGGCGTTGTCGCGGATCTGCGCGCCGGGGTGGCCCTTGGCCAGGTCGGCGGCGTGCGCGGCGAGCTTGTAGGTGATGATGCCTTCCTTGACGTCGTTCTTGTCCGGCAGGCCGAGGTGTTCCTTGGGCGTCACGTAGCAGAGCATGGCCGTGCCGTACCAGCCGATCATCGCGGCGCCGATGCCGCTGGTGATGTGGTCGTAGCCCGGCGCGATATCGGTGGTCAGCGGGCCCAAGGTGTAGAACGGGGCTTCCTTGCAGTATTCGAGCTGCAGGTCCATGTTCTCCTTGATCAGGTGCATCGGCACGTGACCCGGGCCTTCGATGATGGTCTGCACGTCGTGCTTCCAGGCGATCTCGGTCAGCTCGCCGAGGGTCTTCAGCTCACCCAGTTGCGCTTCGTCGTTGGCGTCGTAGATCGAACCCGGACGCAGGCCGTCGCCGAGCGAGAACGCCACGTCGTAGGCCTTCATGATTTCGCAGATTTCCTCGAAGTGCGTGTAGAGGAAGCTTTCCTTGTGGTGCGCCAGGCACCACTTGGCCATGATCGAGCCGCCACGGCTGACGATGCCTGTCATGCGGTTGGCGGTCATCGGGATGTAGCGCAGCAGCACGCCGGCGTGGATGGTGAAGTAATCGACGCCCTGCTCCGCCTGCTCGATCAGCGTGTCGCGGAAGATTTCCCAGGTCAGGTCTTCGGCCTTGCCGTTGACCTTTTCCAGCGCCTGGTAGATCGGCACGGTACCGATCGGCACCGGGCTGTTGCGGATGATCCACTCGCGCGTTTCGTGGATGTTCTTGCCGGTGGACAAATCCATCACCGTGTCGCCGCCCCAGCGGATCGACCAGGTCATTTTCTCGACTTCTTCCTGGATCGACGAGCCGAGCGCCGAGTTGCCGATGTTGGCGTTGATTTTGGTCAGGAAGTTGCGGCCGATGATCATCGGCTCGCTTTCCGGGTGATTGATGTTGTTCGGGATGATGGCGCGGCCGCGGGCAACTTCGGAACGCACGAATTCCGGGGTGATTTCGGCGGGGATGCTGGCACCAAAGCTTTGGCCCGGATGCTGGCGGGTTAGCAGCTTGGCCATCTTCTCGCCGGTCGGGCCTGTGGCTTTCAGCGATTCGATGTAGGCGGCTCGATTGAGGTTCTCGCGGATCGCCACGTATTCCATTTCCGGCGTGATGATGCCCTTGCGCGCATAGTGCATCTGGCTGACGTTGGCACCGGCCTTGGCCCGGCGCGGCTTGCGGTGCAGGCCGGGGAAGCGCAGTTCGTCGAGCGCCTTGTCGGCGGCACGCTGGCGGCCGAATTCGGACGACAGGTCGGGCAGTTCCTCGGTATCGCCGCGCTCGGCAATCCATTGGGCGCGCAGCGCCGGCAGGCCGGAACGGATGTCGATTTTGGCGGCCGGATCGGAATACGGGCCGGAGCAGTCGTAGACGTAGATCGGCGGATTCTTTTCGCCGCCGAAACCAGTCGGGGTATCGGCCTGGCTGATTTCGCGCATCGCCACCTGGATATCCGGCCGCGATCCGGTCACGTAAATCTTGCGGGAATTGGGTAGCGGCTGGATCGCGGCCTCGTCGACGTGGGCGTTGGCGGCGATGAATTGTTCGTTGGCGTTCATGGGGGCTCCGTGCGGATGTTCAGCGGGATAAGACGGGCAAGGAGCGATCTGGTTCCGGTGACGGAGTTCGTTTCCCTACGTCGGCATGACCCGGTCAGGTTCGAAGGGTATTTCTCAGTCGGGCTTTCTCTGCCGACACCCCTAACGAGAGTGCTGCAAGGTACTGGAAACACAGGCAAAATGCAAGGAAGCACGGTCGCGGCTCAAGATTCCCTGAATTTGGTCGAAATATGTCCGACAAGCCCGTGAAAATTCGAAGAATACCTACAGGAAACAACCCATGCGTTCGACGACCATCGCCATTGTTCTGGCCAGTCTCCCTTGTCTGGCCTGGGCTGCGCCAACCTGGCAGAACATTTCCACCGAAGCCGGTCGCAGCATCGAACTCGATCGCGCGACCCTGAAGCGCACCGGTAATGTCGTCGAGGCTTTGAGTCGGGTGACGCTGGATCGTCCGCTGTCGGACAGCCGAACCGGGATGCCATACCGGGTTATTGAGGCGACTACCCGTTACGACTGCGCGTCACGCAGTGCGAAGACGATCAAGCGCATTTACCGGCAGGGCGAAAGCGACATCATCCGGGAGGAAGAGATTGCCGGCGCTGAATTACCGGTCCGTACTGGGACGCTCGACGATCGCGTTCTGCGCGAGGTCTGTCGGCCGCCCAAGGAAGATCCGGCAGAGCTTGCCAAGCGCGCCAACGAGGCGGCGAGCAAGCTGCAGGAAGCGAACGCGAGCTTGCTGAAGAAGGAACTGGGGAAAGAAGCGGGTGCTCCGGTGGTAAAAACCGTCGACAAGCCCGATTCGCTGATCCCGTCGATTCGTCCGAATCTCAAGGCGGCAATGGAGGCGTCCCGGGGTGAGACAGCGGCACCGGTCGAGACCCGGCCGAAAGTTGAGGAAGTGCCGCCGCCAGCCAAGCCGAAGCCGAGTCTCAGCGTTTCTCAGGGAACAACCCAACTGGTCCACAACAACGCGTCGCCGCCACGTCCGCCCAAGCCGGCGCCGAGCCGCGCCAGCTCGGGCTACATGCTGGAACTGGTCACGTCGAGCAAGCCGGTGACCTGGGGGTATGAGGGGGAAGGCGCGCCGGAGAACTGGGTCAAGCTCGATTCGCGCAATATCCTTTGCGCCGCCGGCAAGCGCCAGTCGCCGATCGATATCCGGGATGGCATCAAGGTCGATCTTGAGCCGATTCGGTTCGATTACCGCCCCACAACGTTCCGCATCGTCGATACCGGCCATACCGTATCGGTTGCCGTTGGCGACAGCAGTTTTTCCTTGACCGGCAAGACCTACGATCTGGAAGACATCCACTTTCATCGGCCAGGCGAGACCCGGATCAACGGTCAGCGTTACGACATGTCCGCCCATTTTGTGCATCGTTCCATCGACGGTCAGCGGGCCGTCATCGAGGTGCTGATGACCCGCGGCAAAGAAAATCCGCAGATCCAGACCCTGTGGAATAATCTGCCGCTCGAGAAACATGTTCCGGTCGAACCGCCGACGGCAGTCTTCGAGCCGGCCGCCCTTCTGCCCGCTAACAAGCAGTACTACACCTTCATGGGCTCGCTGACGACGCCGCCCTGCACCGAAGATATCCTGTGGATCGTCTTCAAGCAGCCGATCGAGGTTTCGGACGAGCAACTGCGTATCTTCAGCCGCCTCTATCGCAACAACGCCCGTCCCGCCCAGCCGATCGGCGATCGGCTCATCAAGGAGAGCCGTTGACCCTTGCCACGGTGGGGTGTTAGCTTGATGACCCACTAGTCATTAAGCAGCCATGAGTACCGCCAAACCCGTCCGGAAACGTCGCAAGGAAGCCCGCCCTGGCGAGTTGCTGGCGGCCGCGTTGACCCTGTTCGTCGAGAAAGGCTACGCCGCCGCCAGGCTCGATGATGTTGCCGCCCGCGCCGGTGTTTCCAAAGGCACGCTCTACCTTTACTACGCCAGCAAGGAAGCCTTGTTCAAGGCGGTGATCCAGGAAGGCATCGTGCCTGTGCTGGCGGAAAACGAGGCGATTGCCGCCAGTCACTCCGGCAGCAGCTTCTCGTTGCTGGAAAAGCTGCTCGATCATTGGTGGACACGTATCGGTTGCACCGCTTTCGCCGGTATTCCCAAGCTGATCGTTGCCGAGGCGCAAAACTTCCCGGAAATCGCCAACTACTATTACACCAACGTGATTGCCCGCGGTCGCGCCCTGGTGGGCGCCGCGTTGCGGCGTGGCGTCAGCAGCGGCGAATTCCGGCAGTGCGACATCGAAGTCACGATCGACGTCATCATCGCTCCGGTGCTGATGTTGCTGATCTGGGAATATTCGCTGGGGTGCTGCGAGCAGCAGCCTACCCGTCCCCGTGACTATCTTGCCACGCACCTGGCGCTGTTGCAGCGGGGCCTGTGCACGCCTCAGGTATAATCGAATTTTGTCAGAACCAATATATTAGCGTATGCTAATATTAAGTTTGCGGAGAATTTCATGAACATCGAACAAGCGCGCTTCAACATGGTGGAGCAACAGATTCGTCCTTGGGACGTGCTCGATCCGAAAGTGCTCGACCTGCTCTTCATCGTCAAGCGCGAGGATTTCGTGCCGGCGGCCTATCGCAACCTGGCTTTCGCCGACATGGAAATCCCCTTGGGCGAAGGTCAATGCATGTTGGCTCCCCGTGTCGAAGCCCGCCTGCTTCAGGAACTTGCTATCCGCCAGGCTGATCGCGTACTGGAAATCGGTACTGGCAGCGGTTACATGGCGGCTTTGCTGGCGGCGCGCGCCGAGCACGTGACGACCTTGGAACTGCGCCCGGAACTGGCGGCGTTTGCCCGCGACAACCTGCAGCGTGCCGGCATCGCCAACGTCACCGTTGAATGTGCCGACGGCAGCCGCGGTTGGCAGCAACGCGCGCCCTTCGATGTCATCGTGCTTTCCGGCGCCCTGCCCCGGATTCCTGCCGAACTGCTCAAGCAACTGCGGGTCGGTGGCCGCCTGGCGGCAATCGTCGGCGAGGCGCCGGTGATGGAAGCCCAGATGATTACCTGTGTCGCCGACGGTGTGTACAACACGGTGAACCTGTTCGAGACGGTTGTTCCCGGACTCGACAACTTCACTGCGACGCGCGAGTTCAGCCTGTAATGCGCCAGATCAGGGCATCCCAACTGGCGGAATGGCTGGCCGATGCGCACCGGCCGCCGCCTTTGCTGCTCGATGTCCGGGAGCCCTGGGAACTGGCCCAGTGCCAGATCGAAGGTTCGCTGCACGTACCGATGCACACGATTCCGCTGCGCTGCGCCGAGTTCGATCCGCAACGCGAAATCGTCGTCATTTGTCACCACGGCGGTCGCAGCATGCAGGTCTGCATGTTCCTCGAACGCAAGGGTTACGGCGCCGTGTTCAACCTTCTGGGTGGCATCGAGGCTTGGGCTTGCGAAGTCGATCCCGGAATGAACCGCTACTGAGGTCCGCATGAAACAAATCGCCTGGCTTTTCGCCGCTTCCCTGACCGCCGCGCCGTTGCATGCCGCCGATCTTGCCCAGATCTACCGCGCTGCGCAGGACAACGATCCGGTATTCGCCGCTGCTCGGGCAACGCTCGAAGCCGGCCGTGAAAAGGCTCCGCAAGGGCTGGCCGGGCTGTTGCCGACGGTGAGTGCCTCCGGCAATACCGTATGGAACGACGTCGATTCCGAGCCGCGCAACCTGCCGGCAGCCGCCAGCAATGTCGAGTACAACAGCTATGCCTACCAGCTGACCTTGTCGCAGCCGTTGTTCCGCTGGCAGAACTGGGTCGCCTACGGACAGGCGAAGCAGCAGGTGGCGCAGGCCGAGGCCACCTTCGTGCAGGCCAGCCAGGATTTGATCCTGCGCGTTGCCCAGGCTTATTTCGATGTCCTCTATGCCAGCGAGAATCTGATCGCGGTGCGCGCCAACAAGGAGGCGATCGCCCAGCAACTCGAACTGGCGAAGAAGAGTTTCGAGGTCGGCACGGCGACGATCACCGATACCCATGAAGCGCAGGCGCGTTTCGACCTCGTCCAGGCGCAGGAAATCGCCGCCGAAAGCGAGCTTGAGGTGCGTCGCCAGGCATTGCAGACGCTGATCGGCAAGGAGGCCGGCAAGTTGGCTCCGCCGCGCAAGGATGCGGTGCTGGCGCCACCCGAGCCGAACCGCCTGACCGATTGGGTCGCCGCAGCGGAAAAAGATGCGCTGACCGTGCAGATCCAGCAGGCGCAGGCCGAGATTGCCGCGCGTGAAGTCGACAAGCAGCGGGCCGGCCACTATCCGACGCTTGATCTCGTCGCCAATCGCGGCAAGTCCAAGGCCTATTCCAGCACCGCGCTGGGGGCGGTCGATTCGGATTTCGCCAATTACGGGCTGCAGTTGAACATTCCGTTGTTCCAGGGCGGGGCGACCACCTCGCGCCAGCGCGAAGCGGCAGCCAACAGCACTGCTGCCCGGCATGGTCTGGAAGCGGCGCGGCGCAACGCGGCGCTGGCAGCTCGCCAGTATTACCTCGGCGTCACCAACGGTCTGGCCCAGGTCAATGCGCTGAAGGCGGCGCTGGTCTCGTCACAGTCGGCGCTGGAATCGAACAAGCTCGGCTATGAGGTTGGCGTGCGCATCAACATCGACGTGCTGAACGCCGAAAACCAGGTTTACGTGACGCGGCGCGACCTCGCCAAGGCCACCTTCGACACGCTGATGGCGCAGTTGCGCCTGAAGGCGGCAGTCGGCGCGCTCGGCGAAGACGACGTGACGAAGATCAACGCGCTGCTCGACGACAGCGCCGCGCAATAAGCGCCAACGTGCGCTGTGTCGCCCCGCGGTGAGCGGCGGCGAACGCGGCGCAGGCGGCGCGCATCGCCGCCAGTTCCTGGTCTTCCCGAAACAGTCGGTGCACGGTATCGACCAGCGCCTCGGCATCGGCCACCCGCAAGGCGGCGCCGGTGGCGATGGCATCCTCGGTGGCGCGCAGGAAATTGAAGGTGTGCGGGCCGACGATGACCGGACAGCCGCAGGCCGCCGCCTCGATCAGGTTCTGCCCGCCCAGCGGCACCAGGCTGCCGCCGATGAAGGCGAAATCTGCCATCGCGTAGTAGGCCGCCATTTCCCCCATGCTGTCGCCCAACCATACCTGCGTTTCTGCCGTCGGCTGGGCGACGCTGCGCTTTTGCCAGCGCAGGCCCCGCTGTTCGAGCAAGGCGGCGACTTCGGCGAAGCGCTGGGGATGGCGCGGGACCAAGACCAGCAAGGCGTCATCGACGGGGCGACGTAGCCAGGCGTCGAGCAGAGGCCCCTCCTCGCCTTCGCGTGTGCTGGCGGCCAGCCAGACCGGTCGGGCTCCAAGTTCGGCGCGCCAGGCGCGGCCAGTGGCAAGGCGTTCGGCAGGCGGCTCGACGTCGAATTTCAGGTTGCCGCAGACTTCGACCTGCGGCGCCGTCAGCGCGGCGAGCCGTTCGCCGTCGCCGGCGGTCTGCGCGGCGACCGCGGCAAGACGGGCAAAGGCCGGCCGGGTGAGGCCGCCGAAACGGGCGTAGCCGCGCGCCGAGCGTTCGGACAGGCGGGCATTGACCAGTACTACGGGAATCTCGCGGCGGGCGGCGGCGACCAGCAGGTTGGGCCAAATCTCGGTTTCCATCAGGATGCCGAAATCCGGCTTGAAATGTCGGAAGAAGCGGCTGACCGCGTCCGGCAGGTCGTAAGGCAGATAGGCCTGGAGCACCCGGTCGCCGAACACTTCGCGGCCGGCGGCGCGGCCGGTCGGCGTCATGCCGGTGAGCAGGATGCGGTGCGTCGGCCAGGTCGCCTGCAGGGCTTCGACCAGCGGTTGGGCGGCGCGGGTTTCACCGACCGAGACCGCGTGCACCCAGATCAGCGGCGCCTCTCCAGCGGGGCGGGGCTGGCCGTAGAAGCCGAAGCGCTCGCCGATGTGCGCCAGGTATTCCGGCTGCTTCCTCGCCCGCCAGGCGAGGCGGAGCAGAATCGCCGGGCTCAGCAGGTAGAGGCAGAGCGAATAGAGGCGGCGCAGCATCAGCCCAGGCCTTGCGCCAGTTCGGCAAGTACCGCGTCGACTTCCGGGCATTGCCCGCTGCCACCCAGGTTGCGGTGGAAGGCGCTGCCGTAAACGCCGGTCAGGCCGGGTTCGGTGGCGGTGTACAGGGCGACGGTGGGGACCTTGAGTGCTACCGCAAGATGGGTCAGCCCGGTATCGACACCGACCACGCCGCGGGCGCCCGCAAGCAGCGCAGCCAGCGCTTCGATACTCAGCGGCGGTGCGGCAACCGCCTGCGGGATGGCGGCGGCCAGGCGTGCCGCGCGCTCGCGTTCGACGGCGCTGCCCGCCGGCAGCACGGCGCGCAAGCCGCGGTCGGCCAGTCGATGGCCGAGTTCGATCCAGCGTTCCTCCGGCCATAGCTTGTCGTCGCGGCTGGTCGCCGTCAGCAGGACGACGTGCTCGCCCGCCGGCAGCCAGTCCAAGCTGGCGGCGGGCGCGGCGATCCCGTAGTCGACCGTGGCGTCGGCCAGGTAGCCGAGCGCCGCTGCCGCCAGCTGGCGGTTGCGCACCACCGCGTGCAGGTCGCGCGGGACGCTGAAAT
>CAZFXO010000053.1:15625-25054 GCA_964523045.1 uncultured Dechloromonas sp.
GCCGCCAGCTGGCGGTTGCGCACCACCGCGTGCAGGTCGCGCGGGACGCTGAAATGGCGCTCGTAGAATATTGCCGCCAGCGGTTCGCGGGCGGCATCGAAGCCGTAGCCAGCACGCGGCCCGCGGGCCTGGATGGTGCACAGCCCGCTCTTGATCAGGCCTTGCGTATCGATCACCAGGTCGTAGGCGGTAGCGCGCAGCGCCTGCCGGCTGGCGCGGATCTCCCGCCAGGTGTCGGGTCGCAGCAGGCTCTTGCGCCAGCGCCGGATGGCGACCGGAATGACGCGGTCGACGGCGGGATGCAGGCGGGGAATCGCCGCAAAGACGTTTTCCACGCACCAGTCGATAGTTGCCTGCGGAAAGTGTCGCCGGATGTCGCTGACGACCGGCAGATTATGGATGACATCGCCGAGCGACGAGGTTTTGACGAGCAGGATGCGCATCGGCGCGGGACCGCAAAAACGAAAGCGCGATTATAGATCGCCAGGCTACCTCCACGCGCATCGGCTAGGGCAGGACGGTCGCATGCGCTAAAATGCGCCCATATCGTTTTCCGGATTCCATCATGTGCGGCATCGTCGCGGCAGCAGCCGGCAGCAACATCGTTCCCGTCCTCGTCGAAGGGCTGAAGAAACTTGAATACCGCGGCTACGATTCGGCCGGGCTGGCCATCGTCGGCGCCAATGGTATCGAACGCGTCCGCTCGGTCGGCCGGGTCGCTGAACTGGAGGCCGCCTCGGCCGGCACCAACGCGCCGACCGGCATCGCCCACACCCGCTGGGCAACGCACGGCGTGCCCTGCGAGCGCAATGCTCACCCGCATGTTTCCGGCGGCATTGCCGTCGTCCATAACGGCATCATCGAGAACTACGAAAGCCTGCGTCGCGAACTGACCGAACTGGGCTACGTGTTCACCTCGGATACCGACACCGAGACCATTGCCCACCTCGTCGAGTACTTGCTGCAGGGCGAACCCGACCTCTTCCGCGCCGTCCAGCTTGCCTGCCGCCGCCTGGTTGGCGCCTACGCCATCGCCGTCATCGACCAACGCCATCCGGACCGCGTCATCGTCTCGCGCGAAGGCTCGCCGCTCCTGCTCGGCCTCGGTGCAAGCGGCAACTACGCCGCCTCAGACGCTTCTGCCCTGCTCCAGGTGACGCGCAACATGGTCTATCTGGAAAACGGCGACATCGCCGAGCTGACCGCTGCTGGCGTGCGCATCGAACGCCTCGACGGCACGCCGGTCGAGCGCCCGGTGCATGTTTCCGAGCTTTCCGCCGCTGCTGTCGAACTTGGCCAGTACCGCCACTACATGCAGAAGGAAATCTTCGAGCAGCCGGAAGCGCTGGCCAACACGCTGGAAATCGTCGGCGGTGCAAAAAGCATCCAGCCCGGCATCTTCGGCGCCGAAGCCGCCAATCTGCTGCACGATGTCGACCAGGTGCTGATCCTCGCCTGCGGCACCAGCGCCCATTCCGGGATGACCGCCCGCTACTGGCTCGAGGCCATCGCCGGGGTTTCCTGCACGGTCGAGATCGCCAGCGAATACCGCTACCGGACCTCGGTCCCCGATCCGCGGCAACTGATCGTCGCCATCTCGCAATCCGGCGAAACCGCCGACACCCTCGCCGCGCTGCGCCACGCCAAGTCGCTCGGTCAGCACAAGACGCTGGCCATCTGCAACGTCCCGGAATCAGCCATCGTCCGTGAATCGGCGCTGCGTTTCATCACCCGCGCCGGCCCGGAGATCGGCGTCGCCTCGACCAAGGCCTTCACCACCCAGCTTGCCGCGTTATTCCTGCTCACCCTGGTCATGGCCAAGGTGCGCGGCCGCCTGAGCGAAGCGGAAGAAGCCGCCTACATCGACCAGTTGCGCCATCTGCCGGTCGCCGTCAACAAGGTGCTGACACTGGAAAGCGAAATCGAAGCCTGGGCCCGTCGTTTCGCCGACAAGCACCACGCCCTCTTCCTCGGTCGTGGTCGTCATTACCCGATCGCCCTCGAAGGCGCGCTCAAGCTCAAGGAAATCTCCTACATCCACGCCGAAGCCTATCCCGCCGGCGAACTCAAGCACGGCCCGCTGGCGCTGGTCGACGCTGAAATGCCGGTCATCTCGGTGGCGCCCAACGACGAACTGCTGGAAAAGCTCAAGTCCAACCTCCAGGAAGTCCGCGCCCGCGGCGGCGAACTCTACGTCTTTGCCGACGCCGACGCCGAAATCCCCGGTACCGAGGGCGTACACATGCTGCGCCTGCCCGAACACTACGGCCAGCTCTCGCCGATCCTGCACGTCATCCCGCTGCAATTGCTCTCCTACCACGCCGCCCTGGTCAAGGGCACCGACGTGGACAAGCCGCGTAACCTGGCGAAGTCGGTGACGGTGGAGTGAAGGCCGGCGGTGGTTTGTTCGCAGGAATTAAGTCTGTCGGATTCGAACTCACCGTTCCACAGAATCGCTGGGTCTACATATTCGGCCGAAGCCACCATTCCAGGCGGAAGGCACGGTTGGCAGGCGCAGCGGAAACGATCGGCGCTGCCGGGATCCTCGAGACCTTGGCGGCCCTGCGGCGCTGTTGAAGCGACCGGGGTGATTGGCGGCTGGGGCGGTGCAGCGATGTGCTATAAAGAATGTAGGAATCGCTGACGGCAGGCATTCGCGAGGCCGTTCGACGTCATGTCCAGGTGGATAAAATGAACGTCTCCTCGATCTATGGGTACAACCCCACCCTCAGTTTGATCAACGCGCTCTATCCGACAACGTCGGTTAGTTCGTTGTCCGGCGTTTCCGGCACGTCCGGGATCAGCAGTCTGCTTTCGCCGACTGGCGTACAGACCAGTATTTCCAGCGTGGGGACTTTGCTGAACGGCGTCGAAACGCTTGGGTCGGCGGCGCAATCCTTGGCTGGTCTGGGCGCATTTGATGCCCGGACGGTCACATCGTCGAACGCCAAGGTGGCTAGCGCTTCGGCCGGCGACGGAACGGCCACCGGCACCTACACCGTCGAGGTCAGGCAACTGGCGCAGGCCCAGAGCTTGAGCAGCGCGCCGCAGACCAGTTCCCTGACGCCAATCGGCAACGGGGCTGCGACCCTGAGCTTCCAGTTCGCCAGCGGCGAGACCCGTCAGGTCGCGCTCGGTAGCGCCAGTAACACGCTGCCGGGGATTGCTTCGGCGATCAATTCCGCCGATATCGGGCTGCAAGCGCTAGTCGTCTCGTCGTCGGCCGGCTACCAGTTGAGTCTCACCGGCCAGTCCGGGGCGGCCAATGCCTTTACCATCGGCGTCAGCGGCAATGCCGGCGTCGATAGCCTGCTGGCTTATCCGGCGCAGGGCAACAGTGGGCTGACGCTGAGCAGCCAGGCGCAAAATGCCGAAGGATTGCTCAACGGGACGGCCTTCACCGCCAGTACCAACACGCTCGGTACGGCTACCCCGGGTCTGACGCTGAATCTTGCGGCGACCGGGAAAGCCACGCTGAGCGTGGCCCCCGATAGCGCCATGACGACGACTGTGAAATCCTTTGTCGACGCATATAACGCGGTTCAGACGACGCTGACCCGACTTGGCTCGGAAAATTCCAGCCTCGGCTTGAGCGTCTCCTATCTGCGGTCCCTGTTGTCGAGCGCGGTCGGGGAGAGCACGAGCCTCGCCCGGATCGGCATCACCAGCAACGCCAACGGCACGCTATCCCTCAATGCCACGGCCTTCAACGCCGCCTTGACTGCCTCGCCGGCCAGCGTGGAAAGTGTGCTCAGCAGCCCCGCTACGGGACTGGCCGAGCGCGTCACCTCGCTGACAGACGGGGCGCTGTCGGCGTCGCGTCTGCTCCAGCTTGCCGTCCCGAGCTTCAATTCATCGAGCCTGCTCGGTACGAGCGGCCAAAGCTGGAAATACTCCTACCTCAGTCAGCTTGGTGTTCTCGACACCCCCAGTTCTTCGAATCTGTCCTCGCTTTTTCTCACTGAAATGCTCGCTTCGGCCACCTCAAGCTCGGCAAATGGGGCGACGAGCAAGCAGTTTCTTCAATCGCTGCTCGCCCAACAGGCCTACAACGCGAATCTGTTGAGCGCGAGTTTTGGCTGAGGGCCGGAGGGCCTTGGCGATTCCCGGAGCATCGAACGATGGCAGTTTTCCGGTTGCAGCCGTCGGCTTTTCTGAATGAACTCGGTGGCTCCCGACCAGCGGTTAAGCGGCTTTCCGACGCGCCGGCACGCTCGTCTCGGTGCCGTTCCCGATTCCGCCAGGCAGCCTTTCCTGGCCATTCCGCGGTCATTTTCCGGTAGAGTTTGCCCCCATGACTTTTGAGGGGCGGCTTCGCTCCGGATTGGGGATGGCATGAAAACCGGGTTTTCCATTTCTGTGCGCGGCCTGCTGGTCGTCGGGCTGGCCTTGCTGGCGCTTGCGCTGGGGGCGTATCTGCAGTTCGGGCCGGGGGCGGTATCCGGCGACGAGGCGGCGGACGAAGGCGGCGCTTTCGAGGTGGTCGATGCGGCGCACCGCGAGTTCGATGGTTCGCCGGCGCTCGCCCTGTCGTTCAGCCTGCCGCTCGATGCCCGGGGCAATCCAGGCAAGTTCGTCCAGGTGCTCGAGATGCCGCCGCGCAAGGGAGATCCGGTGGCCAGCGAGAGCGACGAGGACAGCTCCGAATCCAGCGAGGCGATGGAAACCAAGGTCAGCAGCAGCGAGGCGGATACCGTGCTCGACGGCGGCAAGCCGGTGGCCGGGGCCTGGGTGGTCGGCGAGAATCCGCGTCTGCTCTTCTTCCCCAACGTCAAGCCGCAGACCCGGTACATCATCCGCGTCCAGCCCGGCCTGCCGGCGCGCAACGGCAGCACGCTGGGTGGCGAGGTACGTTATTCGATCCGCACGGCGGCGGTGGCGCCGGCCTTCTATTTCGCCAGCCGCGGCATGGTGCTGCCGGCCGGCCAGAACGGCGGCCTGCCGGTGAGCACGGTGAATGTGCCGGAGGTGGATATCCAGTTCCTCAAGGTCAAGCCGGAAGCGCTGCCCGCCTTCCTCGACAAGGTGATTGCCGGGGCGCCGCAAGCGCGCAGCGACGATGAGGACGAGGAGACGTATTACGACTACGAGAACCGGACGACCAAGCTGCAGGGCGCCATCGATACCTGGACGCTGGACAACCTGAACAAGCTGACCACCAGCGCCTTCGTCGGCCGTTTCGTCACCGAGCAGAAGGCCAACCGGCGCAGCGTCACTTTCATTCCGGTCGAGGACATCCCGGCCTTGCGCGAACCTGGCGTCTACATCGCGGTGATGTCGCAGCCCAACCGTTTCCGCCAGGAGTACCAGACCACCTATTTCTACGTCAGCGATCTCGGTCTGCATGTGCGCCGCCATGTCGCCGGCAGCGCCGACGCCTTCGTCAGCTCGCTGGTCGACGGCAAGGCGGTCGGCGGCGTCGAGGTTTCCTGGTTGTCCACCGACGGTAAGGTGCTGGCCCGGGCTACCACCGACGGCGACGGCCGCGCCAATTTTCCCGAGCGGCCAGCCGAGGCGCGGGTGATCACGGCGCGCAAGGGCGAGCAGTTGTCGCTGATCGCGCTCAAGGAGCCGGCGCTCGACCTCTCGGAATTCGACGTTGGCGGTCTGACCTCGGCGCCGGTGCGGCTGTTCGCCTACAGCGGCCGCAATCTCTACCGACCCGGCGAAAGTTTCGACGTCTCGGTGCTGGCGCGCGATGCCGACGGTCGCCCGGTGCCGGCGCAGCCGGTCCAGGCCATCCTGCGCCGGCCGGACGGCAAGGCGCAATGGACGGCCAACTGGACGCCGGATGCCAAGTTCCCCGGCTACTACCGGCGGCGCATCGAACTGCCGGCCGACGCGGCAACCGGCAACTGGTATCTCGAACTGCGCGGCGACCCCGCAGCGGCGCAGGCCAGCACGACGCTCGACTTCAACGTCGAGGAATTCCTGCCCGAGCGCATGAAGCTCGATCTCGGCGCCGACAAGACGCCGCTCAAGCCGGGCGATAGCTGGCAATTGGCGGTCACCGGCAATTACCTGTACGGCGCCCCGGCGGCCGGCAACCGCCTGCTCGGCGTGGTCAACACGGCGCGCAACGCCAGCCCGCTGGCCGCCCTGCCCGGCTTCGTCTTCGGCGATGTCGACGAGGACAGCACGCGCAGCCGCCAGGAGCTGGCCGAAAGCCAACTCGACGACGCCGGCAAGGCCGCGCTGGACATCGATTTCTCCAGCCTCGAAGGCCGCCGCTCGCCGTTCTCCGTGCGCGCCACGCTGAGCCTGCTGGAAAGCGGCGGTCGGCCGGTGATCCGCAGCATCGAGCGGACCTGGTGGCCAGCGCCGGAACTGGTCGGCGTGCGGCCGCTGTTTACCGGCGCCTACGCCCGCGAAGGCTCGCGCGCCGAATTCGAAGTGGTGCTGGCCGACAGTGCCGGCAAGCTCAAGGCCGGCAAGGCCTTGCCGGTTCGCATGTTCCGCGAGAACCGCGACTGGTACTGGCGTTTCGACGACCAGCGCGGCTGGCATTCCGGCTACACCGAGAGCGACGAGCTGGTCGCCTCGACCCAGGTCAGCATGCCGGCCGGCGGTCGCGGCAAGCTGTCGCTGCCGGTCAAGTACGGTCGTTACCGGATCGAGATCGTCAATCCGGAAACCCAGGCCCTCACCCGCTATCGTTTCTACGCCGGCTGGTCGGCGCAGGACGACGAAAGCCAGGGCGTGCGCCCGGACCGCGTCGGCCTCAAGCTCGACAAGGCCGCCTACAAGGAAGGCGAAACCGCCCGCCTGACGATCACCCCGCCGCATGCCGGCGAGGCGCTGATCACCGTCGAGGGCGACAAGCTGCTGTGGTCGAAGCGGATCAGCCTGGGCAGCGATGCCACCACCATCGACCTGCCGATCGCTGCCGAATGGAAGCGCCACGACCTCTACGTGACGGCGCTAGTGCTGCGTCCCGGCAATGCCGGGGCCAGCGTGACGCCGGCCCGCGCGCTGGGCATCGCCCACCTGCCGCTGGCGCGCGACGAGCGCAAGCTGGCGGTCAGCCTGGAGGCGCCGAAGAAGATGGAGCCGGACCGGCCGCTCAAGGTCAAGGTCAAGGTGCCGGGCGCCAAAGGACAGAACGCGCTGGTGACGCTGTCGGCGGTCGATGTCGGCATCCTCAACATCACCAGTTTCAAGAGCCCCGATCCTTTCGCCTTCTACTTCGCCAAGTTGCGCTACGGCCAGGACCTGAACGACGTCTACGGGCGCCTGATCGAGAAGATGGGCGGTCGCAAGGGTAAGCTCAAGTGGGGCGGCGACGCGGCGCCGAAGGCGACGCGCAGCCTGCCGAAGAAGGTGCGGCTGGTCGACCTGTTCAGCGGTCCGGTCGCGCTCGACGCCAATGGCGAGGCGGAAATCAGCCTGCCGGTGCCCGACTTCAACGGCAGCCTGCGCCTGATGGCGGTGGCCAGCGCCGGCGAACGCTTCGGCATGCAGGAGGCCGAGGTCACGGTGGCAGCACCGCTCGTCGTCGAACTGGCGACGCCGCGCTTCCTCTCGGTCGGCGATTCGGCCCTGCTCGCGCTCGACGTGCACAACCTGGCCGGCAGCGAGCAGGAAGTGAAGATTCGCGTCAGCAACGACGCTGGCCTGGTGATCCGCAACGGCGAGCAGAAGTTCTCGCTCAAGGACCAGCAGAAGCGCATCCTGCGCATTCCGCTGGAAGCCGGCACGGCGCACGGCCTGACCGAGGTGCGGGTGCACATCGAAAGTCCGCGCAGCAAGCTCGAGCGTACTTTCCCGCTCCAGGTCCAGGCGCCGACGCCGCGCCAGACGGTGATCCGCCGCTACATCGTCAATCCGGGCGAGACGCTGGAAGTGCGCGATGCCGAACTCGCCGGCTTCTACCCGCAGACGGTCGGCGCCACGCTGGCCGTCTCCGACAAGGCACCGATCGACGTGCGTAGCGCGGTCAAGGGCCTGCTTACCTACCCCTACGGTTGCGCCGAACAGACGACCAGCACCGCCTACCCGCACGTCTTCATCGACGAGGCGGCGGCCCGCCAGTTCGGCCTCAAGCCTTACACCCAGGCCCAGCGCGCCGAGATGCTCGACAAGGCGATTGCCCGCCTGGCCGGCATGCAGGCGCCGAACGGCGGCTTCAGCCTGTGGGGCAACTATTCCGAGTACCAGTACTGGCTGTCGGCCTACGTCACGAACTTCCTGGTCGATGCGCGCGAACAGGGCTTCGCGGTGCCGCCGGAAATGGAGAAGAAGGCGCTCGACTTCCTGCTCAAGGGATTGCAGGAAGGCGTCGCCGGCCTGCCGCGCGGGCCGCTTTCCTACAACGAGAACAGCGTCTGGAACGACTGGCGTTACGCCGGCTCCGGGCGCTTCGCGGTGCTCGCCTACGGCGCCTACGTGCTCGCCACGCAAGGCAAGGCGCCGCTGGCGACGCTGCGCCAGCTGGCCGAAGCCAGTGAGCGCTCGCACTCCGGTCTGGCCCTGATCCACCTCGGTTTGGCCCTCAAGCTGATGGGCGACGAGCCGCGCAGCCAGACGGCAATCGACGCCGGCCTCAAGAAGCCGCGCGATAACCGCTACTGGTGGGGTGATTACGGCAGCAACCTGCGCGACTGGGCGCTCACCTACGTGCTGCTGCAAAAGCACGGCCTGGCGCCGGAAGGCAGCGGCAACCTGGTCACCCTGGTCGCTGCCGACATGGAGAAGCAGCATTACCTGAGCACCCAGGAAAAACTCGCCGTCTTCCTGCTCGGGCGCAGTTTCGCGACCCAGCCGGGTGGCGAATGGCAGGCCGAGTTCGTGCACGGCAGCCGGCCGCCGGCGATCGGCGGCAAGGGCACCCAGTTCCGGCCGCTCGACGGCGGCGAACTGGCGGCCGGCGTCAAGCTGAAGAACACGCACGGCGAACGCCTCTTCGTTGAACTCAACTTCAGCGGCAACCCGATCAAGGCGCCCGCCGCCAAACGCGAAGTCTTCGACCTCGAACGCGAGTGGTACACCGCCGACGGCAAGCCGCTCGCCAAGCGCCCGCTGCGCGTCGGCGAAAGCCTGATCGTCCGCCTCAAGGTGAAGACGCGCGGCCGCTACGCCAACGCGCTGGTCGTCGATTACGTGCCGGCCGGATTCGAGATCGAGAACGCCAACATCGTCCAGGGCGAGCAGAACGAGACGGCGATCGCCGGCATCTACGCCAGCCAGGCGATGCAGGACGCGCGGATCAAGCACGTCGAGTTCCGCGACGACCGCTTCGTCGTCGCCGCCCGCCTCGAGGGCGACATGAACTTCTTCTACCGTGTGCGGGTGGTGACGCCGGGCCGCTTCGTCGTCCCGCCGACCTACGCCGAGGACATGTACCAGCCGATGATCTACGGCCTGAGCAACGGCGGCGAGCCGATCACGATCAGCGATGGCCAGGCGCAGTAAGCCGGCGCGTCGCGGCGG
>CAZFXO010000054.1:0-25021 GCA_964523045.1 uncultured Dechloromonas sp.
CTTTTTAGTGGGCGAAGGGAGGTATTAAATGCCAAAGCAAAACCCAAGGCGCTCGCTCGCCGCTAGGCATCGCCGGGGGATGTATAAACCCCCATCCCCCGGCAACGCCGGGAGCCTATCCAAATCCATCGCCGTTCAAGTGTGCGCTTCGCCTGTCCTCACCCGGTCACCACCGTTGGTGGCGCTGCGGCTTCCGGGCAGCACTTGACCGAATATCCAGCGCGAATATCTCCCCGCCGCCCGCTGGCGGCTATTGGTTACATTCTGTTACCAAATAATTCCAGAGACAAAATTAAATCACTTTAAAACATTCAAGCCCGCATTGAATAAAGGAAAACTCAGGGTTTTGAATTCTAATAAAAAAATCAATTCATGGATTCTGCCGTTTCTTTTTCCAGAAATTAATTTTTCTGGAAATTATTTTTGTGTAATCTAAAAAATGTCAATTCGACAAACCAATTTTTGGAGAAACATAAAATGCTAAGTTTTGAAAAAATTCTGAAAACGCAGAAAGCAGTAAAGCAAGCAAACGCTCTACTCGCAAAATTTTTGGGAGATGAGAGCGCGGTTGAAGTTGCAGAAGAACTGCAACAGCGCATTACAGCAAAAAACAAAACAGTTACTTTTGAGCACATTTCAAAGCGTTTTGCGGATTTCAACAAAAACGAGCTTACGTTTTGCTTGCTTGAAATCACGAAATCGCGCCGGTTTTTCTTCTTTCTCGATGGATTTTCAGGAAATGAGATCATTATTTATTTCGCTGAAGCAAAAAAATTCAAGTCGATTTGCGACTTTGCAGACATTCAAGCCGGGTTTCGTGTTCGAATTTTTAAGCAAATCGACTCCTATCTAATCCATTATGACTATAAAGCCGGTGATGAATGGACGCTTGAAAACTGCGATTTTGCAAAAGAAATCGAAGAATTTGCAAAGCGTTTTCCAGAAATTTCAAAGAAAAAAGTAATCAAAAAAGACGATGACGAGCGTTCGCACGATCAAAAATACCCATCTTGCACCCCAAATTCTAAGTAAAACGGAGAAACAAAATGACTGACTTTCAACCGAAACTCGCTGAAGAATACCTTTTAATTAAGAAAATCCGGGAGCAAATCAGCGCGGTAAATCTTCAAGTTTCAGAGAAAACCGCGCAAGAATACCGCCAAATTTTTGCAAAACTCACTGAAAAAGGCTCTCATTTTTCACAAGCAAACAGTAAAAACACTTTTTATAAACAGCGTGCGGCAAGTATTTTCGTGCTTGCAGAATCCGCAAAATCTCTGATGAATGCTCGTGATAAAGCACAAAAAGGGACACCAGAACATGCAGAAATTGTCCAAAAACTCACGGAAATTTCCAATTTCTTTGATGATTTCCCCGCAAATTCCGATCCAGAATCTAATGAAACCGTGTCAAAAATTACTTGGAAAGACGTTAAATCAAGTGAAAAAATGGAATCACACTCAAAGAAAAACGGCTTGGGAAAGCTCGTAAAAATCGAAAATTGGCAAGAAAAACTTTTCGAAAAGATGAGCGAAAAGCATAAAAACGCACTCGCTGTTTCCCTGCTTTCCGGTTGCCGCCCTGCCGAAATCGAAGCCGGTGTAACTGTCAAAAAAGACGAATCGGGCAACCTGATTTTGACAATCAAGGGCGCGAAATTGTCAGAAATTCGCGGACAAGAGACCCGCGAACTGTCCATTTCTCCCGACCATTTCGCCGCCCGCCATTTGCTTGCACAGATCAACGACAGCGCCCCGGAAATGACATTGTCAAGCAATGCAAAATGCCTGTCAGATGCCACCCGGCAAGCCGGAAAACGCGCTTTCCCGCGCTTGAAGATTGGCGTTTCGCCTTACAGCATTCGTCATGCCATCGCCTCGCAATTGAAGGCGTCTGGTGTCGCTGCTGATGCCGTGGCTATGACCTTGGGCCACGCTGCAACCGCTAGCCAATCCGCCTACGGGCGGGCGCATCATGGCACCAAAGGTGCCGCTGCATTGGCTATCGTTGGCGTGTCTGCATCTCGTCAAGTACGCGATAACCTGCGCACTTTCGAGAAGCAAAATCAGGTGCGCTATTCAGCGCCGGGAATGCGATAAACGCTAGCGCGTCTATCGCGGTCGTTTTGCACTAACGTGCATCCCCCGGAAAAAAGCCCTCCGGGTGACCAACGCCCATCTTCTTCAAGACGCTGGCGCATCTGGAAGAAGATGTTAAGCAAAATCTGGAGGAACGTACCCCCGTTTAGCTTCCTCCAGAAACCCCGCCCCGGCTTCTTCCAGAGCCTTGGCGGGTTTTTTTCTGTAGGAACCTATTCAACCCCCAAACCTGCCCACGTTCTTACAGAACGGGCCGGGACGTTCTTCCAGAAACTGGGGGGGCTTCTGCCAGAAATCTGTAAGAACCTATCAACACGCCACCCCGCGCCCTGCTTCCTCCAGAAATGAGCACCGGCTTCTTCCAGAAGTACCGGTGCGAATTCACATTCTGATGATCACCGAATCACATACGACTTGACCTGATCAAATCGACCCAGTTCAGACCCACACATTGCCTGAGTACCAATGACAGGTTTTGTTTTGCTGCTGTCGTTCAGGTCGGAATGACTAAACGGCAGCTTGTGAAGGCTAGTCAGGCTTCGCGGAGACTACATAACACTGGGCAATTCAACCAACGAATTCTTAAGACAGCCCAAACAACGAAACTTAGCCTTTTCACAGTTAAGGCGCCTTCCTTCGATTCCGGAAGGCTCGGCTTTTTTTTGACCTCTGGCGTACGATTTTCGCCCAGGTACGCTTATACCGACTGATTACACGCAGCCGAAGCGGCTTGTATCTTGGCTCAATCTGTTCAGCTTCTGACAGCCTGCCAACTAGACTCGCCAAAAGTTTCTCTTTGGGTCCGGCTGTGATGTTGAGCAACTTCGCCAAATCTCTGATTTTGGTAACTCTCTCATGCGGAAGGTACAGTCTTCCCCCTCGAACCACCAAGCCGGTTATCAGAGCATAGTCACCATTAGAGACATTGGTTTTGTGGTATCGGTATCCTCGCCTGAAGATTTCTGATGCCACCATGCTTAGCAATTCTGTATTTGCAGCAGCCCCAGAAATTGTTATGTCATCAACATAAAGCGTGAATACACAACCACATTCGTCGCTTAATTTCTTGATAGCGTCGAACATTGGCTTATTGGCCAAGAATGACAGGACCGGACTGATACAGCTTCCCGTTGGCAAGTGCACCCCATGGTTATCCGACCTGACAACACATAGCCGAGCCAGAATAGTGGCAATGTCAGGCGCACATTGCAACGATTCCGCAAAGAACTTGTGAATGCAATCAAACCTGACGGACGGGAAAAACTTTTTGATGTCGACTTTGACAACGCCACCACCATTTCTATGCGCGTACGCATTAGTTTTATAGGAGCGTCGTTTGATTGCAGAATGGACGTAATCAGGTGGTGCAATGCGAACCAAGAACTTCAACAGTTGCCGATGAACCCTTGCTAGCGTATCAATTGGCTCTGTAATAAAACGACACGTTTTTTTGTCAACGAAAAAACGGTATTGCTGGTCCAAGCCCGATTTGTCGAGGTCTCGTATCGCAGAAACCTCAACGTCTAGCAAAGCGGCTAATTTCTTTTTGTTTGATAAGCGAAAGAGCGGCGAACACTCAATCGCATACCTACGCAGCTCGCTTGGTTTTTTCGAACTCTTCACTGTCAGCAATCCACTCCAGAATTTTGAGCATCTTTTTTGAGATGAATGCTCTGGCCTTACTGATGCTATGTGCCCCAGCTAGCGTTTCTGAAAAAACCACCAGTGACGACAACGGCACCTTAAAGCAGTCAGCATATTTCTGAAGTATATCTAATGAAGGCTCCTTCTTTCCTGCCTCTAGCTCAGAAAGATAGGAAACCGAGATTGACAGCCTGCCAGCAAGCTCCGTTTGGTTCAGTTTGTGATACTGCCTTATGAGCTTCAATGCTTTTGAAATCATGACGCCGCCTCAAAAAGTGAAGGGGTGTGTAGGTCAGAAGGAATCAAAAAACCAGGCACTTACAGCCTTGCCCATCTGGACAGCCTTGTCCCAATATTCAGGGACTTTGACCATCAACCAATGCCACGTTGCAGGCCGCAGAAGCAAGGCACGCAGGACAAACTTTGCCCCTTGGACCATAAACTTCTTAGCCTTGCGACCCAGAGGGTCGCCAGCGTGCTTCTTTTCCAAATCACTACACTCAGGTCGTTCTGTAGTTCGTTGTTGCATTTGATACTCCTTGAAAAGCACCAATCGGTTGATTGGCGTGAAGGCTCCATGCCTTCCCCTCGCTCTTTTCAAGGACAGAGAAAACGACCTATCCCCTTATGAACCACCATTTGACTGATCGCAACCCTCTGCGATCAGGTATGCACGAGTCCGTGCCGGCGCGACATCGACTGGCGGCGTCTCGCGGCTGAAGACCGGGGCAATTTTTTGGCAGGAATCCCACCACGAGCCGAAGCTCAAAACCACATTCGAGGGCTTCTCTGTTTCCCGAACTACAGGGCGGATTCTATACGGACACAACACAAGATGCAAATAAAATTTCGCTGTTAGCGAAATATTTTCGCTTTAAAACGAGATACGTCATGACAAAATCAGGTTGAAAATTTAACTCTTTCATATACCTACTAAATTAATTGCAAGCACTGAAGCGGCCTGACTTTCATAGAAACTGCGCACTCAGACTGTGCGCCACTACAGACGTTTAAAGCCATCGACCCGCGCCCGCGTTCTGACATA
Source organism: uncultured Dechloromonas sp. (assembly GCA_964523045.1). GTDB lineage: Bacteria > Pseudomonadota > Gammaproteobacteria > Burkholderiales > Rhodocyclaceae > Azonexus. The sequence goes on from CAZFXO010000054.1 coordinate 4,789, forward strand.
AACGCACCCCAGCTTCTCCCATTTCGTGTATTGACTTTTTTGTTTAACTAATGTAGTCCTAAAAAAAGCGCAAGGGGCGCTTGACAAACTTTTGGAGTTATGGAATTGAGTTCAACAGGATTTGAGGGCGTGGAGAGTCACGGCGCAAGTGTGCGCATTTCGTTTCAACTGGACGGTAGAAAAATTCGGGAACGTCTTGAAAAAGTCCCCAACACTCCAGCCGGATGGAAAGAGGCGGCAGGCGTCAGAAAGAAAATTATTCAACGGATCGAAGCGGGCGCATACCGCCGCGCCGATTTTTTTTCTGATGCTCGACGCGAGACACAGAAGACCGCCGCAATCTTTGATGACTTCGCGCCGCGCTGGCTCGACGAGAGAGTTTTGCACGTAGCTCCATCCACGATCAAAGCATACAAAGGCATCATCGGGAAATTTTCAAAAAAATTCGGTAAACGTCGGATGCTGGATATTGACTATCTCGACATTGCGGAATTTTTCGCAACGTTGAAAGTGTCAGCGAAGACACGCAATAACTACCGCATCGCATTGCGCGGGATTTTCGGGCTTGCTTTGAATTGTGGATACATCGACGCAGACCCAACCGCAAGACTCCACAACGAACGGACTGTGAAGCCAGAAATTGACCCGCTTACAGTTTGTGAGCGAGACAAGATTCTGGAGCATATGCGACAGCACTACCCATCGACGGTGTATCACTATTTTCTGTTTGCGTTTGGTGCTGGGTTGCGTCCATCGGAAATGATTGAATTGAAGTGGGGAGATGTCGATCTGAACGCTCGCACAGTGACCATCACTCGCGCCCGAGTTGGTGGCCAAGTACAAATGACCAAGACCCGTGCGCGGTGGCGCGTGAGACTCACGGAAATGGCTTTTCAAGCTCTGATGTTGCAGCGCCCCCTAACCGCTGCACAGGGCGCAGGAGCGCATGTCTTTACAAACCCGGCAACCGATAAAGGCTGGCATGACGATCAGCGCCAGCGGCGTCTGTATTGGACCCCTGCTCTCCACGCTTGCGGCATCCGGGCGCGTGACGCCTACAACTGCCGGCACACATACGCAACAACATTGCTGATGGCTGGAGTTGCGCCCGCATACATCGCTAGTCAGCTTGGGCACACAACGCCAAAGATGATCTACGAACGCTACTCAACGTGGCTGCAAGGCGTTGAACAAGACGACGCGGAAGCAATGAAAGCTGCCGCCGCTTTGTCTTCTCCAGCAGTTTTGGGCCCAAACCGGGCCCAGACTATCCACAGGCTTTCAGCTTAACAACCGCAGAAAATAAAAAAGCCCTTGAAAATCAAGGGCTTTTTTACATTTCGCTGCAAGCGCAACGCCAGATTTCTGGCGGAGACGGAGGGATTCGAACCCTCGATACACGTTTTAGCGCGTATGCTCCCTTAGCAGGGGAGTGCCTTCGACCTCTCGGCCACGTCTCCAGTCCGTTCAGCGACGAGGCGCGGATGATATAGCCTCCGCGCCCTTTGGTCAAACCTTTACTGGTCCAGACCGAAAGTGCGGTGCAGAACGCGCACGGCGAGTTCCAGATACTTTTCGTCGAGAACGACGGAAATCTTGATTTCCGAGGTGGAAATCATCTGGATGTTGATGCCTTCGTCGCCCAGCGCCTTGAACATCTTCGAGGCGACGCCCGGGTGCGAGCGCATGCCGACGCCGACCGCAGAGACCTTGCAGATCTTGTTGTCGCCGACGATCTCGCGGGCGCCCAGCTCGGCCTTGACCTTTTCCAGGATGGCCTGGGCCTTGGCGTATTCGCCACGATTCACCGTGAAGGAGAAATCGGTGGTGCCGTCGTGACCGATATTCTGGATGATCATGTCGACGTCGATGTTGGCGTCGGCAATCGAGCCGAGGATGCGGTAGGCGATGCCCGGCGTATCCGGAACGCCGAGCATGGTCAGCTTGGCTTCGTCGCGATTGAAGGCGATGCCGGAAATGATCGGTTGTTCCATGTTCTTGTCTTCCTCAACAGTGATCAGCGTACCCTCCCCTTCGTCCTCGAAGCTGGAAAGAACGCGCAGTTTGACCTTGTACTTGCCGGCGAATTCGACCGAGCGGATCTGCAGCACCTTCGAGCCGAGGCTGGCCATTTCCAGCATTTCCTCGAAGGTGATGGTGTCGAGCTTCTTCGCTTCCGGCACGACGCGCGGGTCGGTGGTGTACACACCATCGACGTCGGTGTAGATCTGGCACTCGTCGGCCTTCAGCGCGGCCGCCAGGGCAACGCCGGAGGTGTCCGAACCGCCGCGGCCGAGCGTCGTGATGTTGCCGTCAGCGTCCACGCCCTGGAAACCGGCAACGATGACGACCTTGCCGGCATCGAGATCGCGGCGGATGTTCTCCTCGTCGATCGACAGGATGCGCGCCTTGGTGAAGGTGTTGTCGGTCAGGACCTTGACCTGGCCGCCGGTATAGCTGCGGGCATCGACACCGATCGCTTTCAGCCCCATGGCGAGCAGGCCGGTGGTGACCTGTTCGCCGGTGCTGACGACGGCGTCGAGTTCGCGGGGATCAGGCTGGGCCTGCATTTCCCTGGCCAGCGCGATCAGCTTGTTGGTTTCACCGCTCATCGCCGAGACGACGACGACAATCTGGTGTCCCTGCGCCTTGAAGCGGGCGATGCGCCGGGCGACATTCTTGATGCGCTCCGGGTTGGCGACGGAAGTACCGCCGTATTTCTGAACAATCAACGCCATGGATTCATCCGTAAAAACGTTGGAAACACGAAAGGGCCGGATTTTAACCCAGCCCGTCCGTTTCTAAAAGAAAGCGCTGCTCAGAGGTCAGCCAGCGCCCGCAGGTGGGCGCCGACGCTGCGCGCCAGCGAGGTCATCACGTAGCCGCCCTCGAGCATCGAGACGATGCGCTTACCGCACATTTCCGCAGCCAGCTTCTTGAGGTGCTCGGTACACCAGGCGAAATCCTTCTCGACCAGCTTGAGACCGCCCATGTCGTCCTCGTAGTGGCCGTCGAAACCGGCCGAGATGAAGATCATCTGCGGCTGGAACTCCTTCAGGCGCGGCGTCCACACCTGCAGCACGGCGTCGCGGAATTCCTCGCCGCCACAACCGGCGGCCAGCGGCACGTTGCACATGTTGGCGGCCGGATTGTCGATGCCTGAATAAGGATAGAACGGATGCTGGAAGATGCTGCACATCAGCACCTTGTCGTTGCCGGCGAAGCAATCCTCGGTCCCGTTGCCGTGATGCACGTCGAAATCGATGATGGCGACGCGTTCCAGCCCGTGCGCCTTGATCGCGTGCATGGCGGCGACGCCGATGTTGTTGAAGAAGCAAAAGCCCATCGGCGTGCTGCGCTCGGCATGGTGGCCGGGCGGGCGAACGGCGCAGAAGGCGTTTTCGCATTCGCCGCTAAGCACCAGATCGACCGCCTGGCAACCGGCACCGGCGGCGCGCAGCGCGGCCTGCCAGGTATGCGGGTTCATCGCCGTGTCGGGATCGAGATGGACGACCCCCAGTTCGGGCGAGGCGCGCTTGATACGTTCGAGATGCGAGGCCGGATGGACGCGCAGCAATTGTTCGAAGGTGGCGAGCGGCGCATCGTAATAGACGAAATAGGCGTCGATGCCCTGGGCGATCAGGTGATCGTTGATGGCGGTCAGGCGCTGCGGGCATTCCGGGTGATGCGTTCCCATGTCATGCAACTGGCAGTCGCGATGGGTGATGAAGGCAGTTGTTGTCACTTGTTCTCTCTCTGCGGTTTTGCGCCTGTGCAGCGCTCCTCTGTGGCTCATTATCATCTCATTCCGGCGACCGCTTCAAGCATTAGAATGGGCCATGCCCCGCACCCCCTGACGGATTGAACGCATGACCCACACAAATACCTCTGCCGCGGGCGACCACTCGCCGGACTTTGCCCCCGTCCTCGCCGCCGCCAACCGGATCATTCTCGGCAAGGCGCAGGAAATCCGCCTCGCCGTCGCCTGCCTGCTGGCCGGCGGCCACCTCTTGATCGAGGACCTGCCCGGCCTCGGCAAGACCACGCTGGCGCATACCCTGGCTGCGCTGTTCGGGCTCAATTTCTCGCGTATCCAGTTCACCGCCGACCTGCTGCCGGCCGACATCACCGGCGTCTCGATCTACGACCGCGCGCAATCGACCTTCCGTTTCGTCCCCGGCCCGGTCTTCGCGCAACTGGTGCTGGCCGACGAGATCAACCGGGCGACGCCGAAAACCCAGAGCGCGCTGCTCGAGGCAATGGAAGAAGGCCAGGTGACGAGCGAGGGCGAAACCCGCCGCCTGCCCCGCCCCTTCTTCGTCATCGCGACGCAGAACCCGGCGCACCAGATCGGCACCTTTCCGCTACCGGAATCGCAGCTCGACCGCTTCTTGATGCGCATCGAACTCGGCTACCCCGGGCGCGACGCGGAGCGCGAACTGCTGCGCAGCGGCGGTCGTCGCCAGGCTGCGGAAAGTCTCGCCCCGCTGCTGGTGGCGGCGCAGTTGCCTGCTCTGCAGGAAGCCGTCTCCGCCGTCCATGCCGCCGACCCGCTGATCGACTACGTGCAGGCGCTGGTCGAAGCCAGCCGGCAAAATCCCGCCTTCCGCCACGGCCTCTCGCCGCGCGCCGGACTGGCATTGCTCGCGGCAGCCCGCGCCTGGGCCTGGCTGGCCGGCCGCGACATGGTGCTGCCCGACGATGTCCAGGCGGTCTTCCCGGCAGTCGCCCGGCATCGCCTGCTGGCGGCGCACGGCGACGGCATGGCCGCCGCCGGCGACATCGGCGCGCTGCTCGCCGGCGTCGCCATTCCCTGACCGCGATGCGCCTGCTCGACCGGTTGCAGGAATTCATATTCGGCAAGCGCAGCGACGGCGAGGCGCCGATCGTCCTCGACCGCCGGCGGATCTTCATCCTGCCCTCGCGCACCGGGCTGCTCTACGCGCTGGCCGTGATCGTCATGCTGATCGGCGCCGTCAACTACAACCTGGCGCTCGGCCACGCCCTGGTCTTCCTGCTCGCCAGCCTCGGCCTGACCGGCATGGTGCACAGTTTCCGCAACCTGCACCGCCTGCGCCTGCTGCCGGGACGGGCCGCGCCGGTGCATGTCGGCGAGACGGCGGAGTTCGAGCTGACGCTCGAGAACGACCGCCCCTATGCGCGCCGCGCCCTGGTCTTTGCCGCCGTCGCCGGGCTGCCGGTGAATGCAGCGGTCGACGCCGACGGGCGGACGACGGTCGCCGTACCGGTGCCGGCGCAACGGCGCGGCTGGCTAGCCTTGCCGCCGGTCCGCCTCGATACCCGCTACCCGCTCGGCCTGTTCACCGCCTGGAGCCAGCTGCGGCCGGCGATGCGCTGCCTGGTCTACCCGAGCCCGATCTTCACCCCGCTGCCGGCCAGCCGCCCCTTGCCGAACGGCAGCGCCCGCCATGGCGAGGGCGGTCAGGAGGATTTCGCCGGTTTTCGCGAACGCCAACCGGCCGATTCGTTGCGCCACGTCGCCTGGAAGGCGAGCATCCGCCAGGGCGACGAGCGACCGCTGCTGATCAAGGAATTCGCCGGCGGCAGCGACAGCGAACTGCGCCTCGACTGGGCGGCGACCGACCCCGCCCTGCCCGCCGAAACCCGGCTTTCGCTGCTCGCCGGCTGGGTGATCGATGCCGCCCAGCGCCAGCTTGCCTTCGCCCTCGCCCTGCCCGGCGTGGATATCCCGGCCGCCAGCGGCCGCGAGCAGCAACGCCGCTGTCTCGAAGCGCTCGCCCTGTATCCGGCATGAACCAGAAACGCGACGCCAGCCTCAGCCGCGAGCAGCCGCCCTGGCTGTTTGCCGCCGCCATCGCCGCCACGGCGCCACATGCGCTGGCGCAGCCGCTGTGGCTGACGGCTTTCGCCGTCGTCCTGTTCGCCTGGGCCGGCTGGCTGTGGTGGGAGGACCGGCGCCTGCCCGGACGCTGGCTGGTACTGGCGCTGACCGTCGTCGGCAGCCTGGCGATCCTGGCCGAATACCGGACCTTCTTCGGACGCGAGGCTGGGGTCGCCATGCTGGTCATGTTCATGTCGCTCAAGCTGCTGGAGATGCGCCACCGGCGCGACGCCATCGTCGTCGTCACGCTCGCCTATTTCCTGTTGCTGACGCATTACTTCCACTCGCAGGAAATCGCCGTCGGTCTCTGGCTGATCGCCGCCCTGTGGCTGGTCACCGCCGCCCTGACCCGTCTTCACGCCGGCACCATCGAACGCCGCGAGAACCTGCGTCTGGCGGCGACCTTGCTCCTCCAGTCGCTGCCGATGATGCTCGTCCTCTACCTGCTGTTCCCGCGCGTCAGCGGCCCGCTCTGGGGCTTGCCGGCGGACGCCAACACCGGCCGCACCGGGCTCTCCGAGCGCATGAACCCGGGCAGCATTGCCGAGCTGGTGAGCAGCGGCGAAGTCGCCTTCCGGGTACGCTTCGACGGCGCCGTGCCGGCGCGCCGCCTGCTCTACTGGCGCGGCCCGGTACTGGAGAATTTCGACGGCACGACCTGGCAGCGTTCGACCCGCCGCCTGCCCGAGGAAGTGGTACAGGCCGACGCCCCGGAGATCGCCTACGAAACCACGCTGGAAGCCCACGGCCAGCGCTGGCTGCTGGCCCTCGACGCGCCGCTGGCGCTGCCCGAAGGCGTCAGCCGGGACGGGCGGCTGGCGGTACTCGCCGCCAGCCCTATCGACAGCCGCCAGCGCTTCCGCCTGCGCGCCACCACCGCTTTCCGTTTCAACCCGCAGGAAACGCCGACGACGCTGGCCGACAACCTCAGGCTGCCGGACGCAGGCAATCCCCGCGCCCGTGCCCTGGCCCGCGAATGGCAGCGGCAGGCGCGCGCGCCGGAGGAGCTGGTCGATCTGGCATTAGGCCATTTCGCCCGGGAAGCCTTCCACTACACCCTGCGTCCGCCGCTGCTCGGACGCGACGCCATCGACGACTTCCTGTTCCGCAGCCGCCGTGGCTTCTGCGAGCACTATGCCAGCAGCTTCGTCTTCCTGATGCGTGCCGCCGGCCTGCCGGCGCGCGTCGTCAGCGGCTACCAGGGCGGCGAGTTCAATCCGCTCGACGGCTACCTGGTCGTCCGCCAGTCGGAAGCCCACGCCTGGGCCGAGGTCTGGTTCACCGGGCGTGGCTGGACGCGGGTCGACCCGACCGCGGCGGTCGCCCCGGAGCGCATCGAGCAAGGCATCGTCAGCGCCCTGCCGGCCGGCGAACCCCTGCCCGCCTTCCTGCTCAACCGCGCTGATTGGCTGCGCGACCTGCGCCACCGCTGGGAAGCGGTGAATAACGCCTGGAACCAGTACATCCTCGGTTACGACGGCGAGCGCCAGCGTCAATTCCTGTCGCAACTGGGTTTCGTCAACGTCGACTGGCGGCTGCTCGCCACCCTGCTCGGGCTGGCTGCCAGCGGCGTGCTCGCCGCCATTCTGCTGCTCAACCTGTGGCACCGGCCGCGCGTCGACGAAGCGCGCCGGCTCTGGCGTCGTGCCCAGCGCCGAATCGGGTTAAACTGCGCGCCTCAGGAAACCCCGCTGGCATTTGCCGAGCGCGTGCGCAGGACCGATCCGGCGCTGACCCCCGCTATCGATGCGGTCGTCCGCCATTATCTGCTCGCCCGCTATGCCCGCACCGACCCCGAACACCTGGCGGCGCTGCGCGCTGCCGTCAATCGCCTGCCCCGACGGAGAATCGTTTGATCAAGACCCTGGCCGCCTGCGCCCTCACCGCCCTCACCACCTTCAGCCAATGCGCGTCTGCCGCGCCCGGCAGCATCGCCGAACTGCCGGAAGCCGAAGTCTTCGCCCGCGACCTGGCGCAACGCCATGGCTTTGACGCCGACGAACTGCTCGCCCAGTTCGCCAAAGTCAAGCAGAACGCCAGCGTGCTGTCGTTGATCGCCCCGCCGACACTGCCGACGCAGCGCTCGTGGACGCGCTACCGCGCCCGCTTCGTCAATCCGCAGCGCATCGCCGGCGGCGTCGATTTCTGGCAGGAGCACGCGGCGACCCTGGCCCGCGCCCGGGCACTCTACGGCGTCCCGGAAGAAGTGATCGTCGCCATCATCGGCGTCGAAACCCTCTACGGCCGCAACACCGGCGGTTTCAGCGTGCTCGAGGCGCTGGCGACGCTGGCCTTCCAGTACCCGCGGCGGGCCGACTTTTTCCGCACCGAACTCGAACAATTCCTGCTGCTCAGCCGCGAGAACAGCCTCGATCCGCTGACCGTGCGTGGGTCCTACGCCGGCGCGATCGGTATCCCGCAGTTCATGCCCGGCAGCCAGCGCCGCTTTGCCGTGGATTTCGACCGGGACGGCCGCGTCGATCTGGCGAACAGCGTCGACGACGCGATCGGCAGCGTCGCCCGCTTCCTCGAACAGCATGGTTGGCAGGCCGGCCAGCCGGTCGCCGTAGCGGCCAACCTGCCGGGAACGCCGGACGCCTCGCTGATCGAAGCCGGCATCCGCCCCAGCCTGCGGGCCAGCGACCTGTTCGAGCGCGGCATCCTGGCCGCGGCACCAGCCGAGGCAACGGTGACATTGGTCGACCTGGTGACGCCGGATGCGCCGACCGAATACTGGCTGGGATTCGAGAATTTCTACGTGATCACCCGCTACAACCGCTCGAGTTTTTACGCGATGTCGGTTTTCCAGTTGGCCGAGGCGATCCGCCAGGCGCGCGCCGAAACGCAGACCGCGCTCAACCAGGCGCAGTAGCCAGCGCCTACAGCACCGAGTCGCGCGTCACCTTGCCGCGCCGCATCATGCGGCGCAGGCGTTCGAGGCCTTCCAGCTGGATTTGCCGGACGCGCTCGCGGGTCAAGCCGAGATCGCCGGCAATCGCATCGAGGGTGGCGATCTCGTTGCCGTTCAGACCGTAACGGCGCTCGATCACGTGGCGCTGGCGTTCGCCCAGTTCACCCAGCCAACTTTCGAGCAGGACGCCGACCTCGCTCGACTGCAGCAACAGTTCCGGATCGGCCGCCCCGCTGTCGTCGGTAATGAACTCGGCCATCGTGTGATTGGGATCGATGTCGAGCGGCGCGTCGAGCGAGGCGATGTGTTCGTTGAGCGACAGGATGCGGCGGATGTCGGCGACCGGCCGGTCGAGCAAGGTCGCCACCCGTTCGACCGTCGATTCGCGGCCGTCGGCGGACTCCAGGTGGCGCATGGCGCGCAACACGAGGTTGATTTCCTTGACCACATGCACCGGCAGACGGATGGTCCGCGCGTGGTTCATGATGCTGCGTTCGATGCTCTGGCGGATCCACCAGGTCGCGTAGGTCGAGAAGCGGAAACCGCGCTCGGGGTCGAACTTCTCCAGCGCATGGATGAGACCGAGGTTGCCTTCCTCGATCAGGTCGAGAAAGGGAATGCCGCGGTTCAGGTAGTGCTTGGCGATATTCACCACCAAGCGCAGGTTGTGCTCGATCATCTGCTGGCGGGCCACGAAATCGCCGCCACGCACCAGGCGAGCTTTCGCCAGCTCCTCGTCAGGCGTCAGCAGTGGCCTGGCGCCGATTTCGTTGAGGTAGATCTGGGTGACATCCTCGATCAGGCTGCCTTCGACCGATGGCAGATCGCCCAGCGCCTGCAGAAAACCATCACTTTCCGCGGCGCCGGTCAGCGCCGCTTCGTCTTCATCGTCCTCATCGTGACTCATCTTTTCGGCAGGAAGGGCATCGGATCGACCGGCTTGCCCTGCTTACGGATTTCGAAATGCAGCTTGACGCTGTCAGTCCCGGTATCGCCCATTTCAGCGATCTTCTGGCCACGCTTTACCGCCTGCCCCTCCTTGACCAGGATGCGCCGGTTGTGCGCATAGACGGAGAGGATGTCGGCGCTGTGCTTGACGATCACCAGTCGGCCGTAGCCGGCCAGCGCGTCGCCGACGTAGAGCACCTTGCCGTCGGCCGCTACCAGCACCGGATCGCCGGATTTGCCGCCGAAATCGATACCCTTGTTACTGCTGCCGTTATAGCCGGACTTGAGCGCCGCGGCACTCGGCCACGCCCACTGTCCCGCCTCGGCTTCCGCTGTAGCTGGCGTCGCCGCCGGCGTCGCTGCGGGAGTCGTGGGCACCGCCGCCGGTGTACTGGCCGCTACTGTCGTCGGCTGCTTGTTCAATCGGGCGTAGGCTTCGTCCGAATAAGGTTCCTTGCCGCCGCGCGGCTCGCTGATCGCGCCCTTGGCCGGCGCTGCCACCGTTGCGCCTGTCGGCGTCGCATCGAGCGGCCGTGATTCGATGCCAGTGTCGATCCCGATCGGGCTGGCCACCGATGTCGCCTGTGCGTTCGACGAGGTTGCCGCCGCAGCCGCCGGACGCAGCCGCAGAATCTGCCCTTCGCGCAAGGCCGAAGGATTTTCGATGTTGTTTAGCGCGGCCAGTTCGACATGGTCGAGGCCGTTCTCGCGCGCAATGCGATACAGGGTGTCGCCGCGTTTGACCAGGTATTCCCCGGGACCGGCGACACGGCTCTGGGCCGTCGGCGAAGGGTTGGCAAGCGGCGCGGGCGCCTGCGAACAGGCGGCGAGTGAAAGAAGGAGTGAAACCAGGAGAAGGGGTTTGATCATTGTATTCCGGATAACAAAGGCACGAACCGGACGGGGTCCAATCGCGTCTCCGTAAACCCGTTTTGGGTGTGTTCGACAAGGCAAAGATACTGCTCCTGCCCCCCGACAGGCAAGACCATTCGACCACCGGGCGCCAACTGACGGAGCAATTCCGGTGGAATAACCGGGCCAGCAGCAGCGACGATGATGCTGTCGAAAGGCGCCGCTTCCGGCAAACCGAAATTGCCGTCAGCCAGCTTCAGGCGCACGTTGAACTGCTGCAACGTACGCATGTTGGCCTTGGCCTTCTCCAGCAAGGGGCCAATCCGTTCAAGCGCAAAGACATCTTTGCTCAACTGCGCCAGTACCGCAGCCTGGTAGCCGCAACCGGCGCCGACCTCGAGCGTCTTGCCCAAGCCGGGACGACCGTTCAGCAACAGTTCGATCATCCGCGCGACAATGTAGGGCTGGGAAATCGTCTGCCCCATGCCCAGCGGCAAGGCCGTATCCTCGTAGGCGCGGGAAGCCAGTGCCTCTTCGACGAAAGCATGGCGCGGCACCGCCGCCATCGCCGCCAGGACTTTCTCGCTGCGGATACCCTTTTCGCGCAGGCGGTCGATCATTCGCGCGCGCGTGCGCTGCGAAGTCATGCCGATCCCCTGCAAAGCACGAACCGTCATTGCAACCACGCCCGGATTGTTGGCAACTGACTGACCTGCGTCAGGTCGATTTGCAGCGGCGTGATCGAAACCCGCTTCTGTTCAACGGCGTGGAAATCTGTCCCGGGACCGGCATCGGCGGCGGCACCCGCGGCACCGATCCAGTAAACCGTTTCCTTGCGCGGCGAGGTCATACGCACGACGGGCTCCGCCTTGTGCCGGCGCCCGAGACGTGTCACTTCCCGACCTGTCAATTGTTCGTAGGGAATATCCGGCACATTGACATTCAAGAGAACAGGCCCCTCGATCGGATTATCGAGATAATGCTCGACCAATTCACGGGCAACCCGGCCGGCGCTGGCAAAATTCAACCCGTCAAAACTGGTCATCGACATCGCAATCGCCGGAATGCCGAGCAGATACCCCTCCATGGCCGCCGCGACGGTTCCTGAATAAATCGTATCGTCACCCATATTGGCGCCCGAATTGATCCCGGAAACGATGATATCCGGCAAGTAATCCAGCATCCCGGTTACCGCCAGATGGACGCAATCGGTTGGCGTGCCGTTGACGAAATAAAATCCGTTGGCCGCCTGTTTCAACATCAGCGGCCGATCCAGCGTCAATGAATTACTGGCGCCACTCCGATTCTGCTCCGGCGCGACGACGACGATCTCGCCCAAACCAGCTAGGGCATCTGCCAGCGCGGCCAGCCCCGGCGCGAAATAACCGTCGTCATTACTGAGCAGGATACGCATCAGACCAACAGCGCATCCATGCTACCGCCTTCAGCCAACCAGGCTTCAACCCATTTCGGTTTGCGCCCGCGACCGGTCCATTCATCGCCGCTCTGCGGATGGCGGTACTTGACCTTGACCTTGCCGCCGGTGACGACGCGGGTTTTGACTTCCTTGCCCAGCAGTTCTTCGATGGCAAAACCACGAGCCTTGGCAAAAGCACGAACTTCGTTGAGAACATTCACCTTTTCTGCTGCTTCGCGGCGCTTCAATTCGGCAGGAATTTGCTGCTGAAGATCGCGAAGCTGGATGAGGGTAAGCGTAGACAGATCCATAACAACCTCCTTGACCAAAGAGCTTGCGATTATAAGGCAAATTTCAAAAACAAATATTCAATAGCTGAAGCCGCATGAACAAAATCCGGATTCTATATTCATCAGAGAATATGTCCGGCAATTTCCGGAAATAGACTTGTTGCCCCATCTATTTCTCGAACGACCTGTCAAATGGAATCAAAAACCCGCCAGCAAAATCCAAGACATCGCAGATGATTCGCGGGGAAAACAAAAAAGCCAATCCGAAGATTGGCTTTTTTTGTTTTTTTGGTCGGGGCGGCGGGATTCGAACTCGCGACCCCTTGCACCCCATGCAAGTGCGCTACCAGGCTGCGCTACGCCCCGACAAGCTGAGCATTATACCGCAATATCGCTATTTCAAACAGCCAACATATCGATAATTGCCTGCAATTCGCCCCGCAGACCGCTCGCCATCTTGCCTGAGGTTTCCGCCTCAGCGACTTCGATCTGTTCAAGCGGCACGCCTTCATCCAGGCGATTACGCGCACCACTGATGGTAAAACCTTGATTGTAAAGCAACTCACGGATACGCCGCACCAGAAGAACCTCGTGATGCTGGTAGTAGCGCCGATTGCCCCGCCGCTTGACTGGCTTAAGCTGATTGAATTCCTGCTCCCAGTAGCGCAATACGTGCGGTTTGACACCGCAGAGTTCGCTGACCTCACCAATGGTGAAATAGCGTTTGGCTGGTATTGGCGGCAGCTCTTCCTTACCTGACATCTTAGGCGGTAACTCCATCGAAGGCCTCTTCAACATCGGACTTCAGCTTCTGGCTGGCATGGAAGGTAACGACACGCCGCGCGGTAATGGGAATTTCCTCCCCGGTCTTTGGATTGCGTCCAGGGCGCTGCGGCTTGTCGCGCAATTGAAAATTGCCGAAACCGGAAAGCTTGACCCCGTCACCGGTTTCCAGGGCATTGCGGATTTCTTCGAAAAAGGCCTCAACCATGTCTTTGGCCTCGCGCTTGTTGAGACCCACTTTCTCGAAAAGCAGGTCAGCGAGTTCGGCTTTGGTCAGCGTCATGTTATCTATTCTTACTCAGGCTCGCAGCTGGGCAGCGAAATTTCGCTCCAGACTTGCGATCAGTTGCTGCATCGCTGCATCAACGTCCGAATCTTGCAAAGTGCGTTGAGTATCTTGCATAACTATCCGTAACGCAAGACTTTTCTTGTTTTCCGGAACCCCTTTTCCGGCGTAAACATCGAACAACTGGAGGTCGGTTATCAGCCCCGGAAGATCCTGTTTCACCCCGTCGATCAGCGCCTGAAAAGCCAAGCCTCGATCAACGACGATCGCCAGATCGCGAATCACCGTCGGGAACTTGGAAACCTCGACGTAAGCCGGCACGCAAACCGCCTTAAGGACATCAAATTCGAGCTCGAACAATACCGGCGCTGTCGTCAGTTCATATTTTTGCCCCCACTCCGGATGCAGCTCTCCCAGACAACCGACTTCGCGATCGTCGAGCAGAATGCGGGCGGCACGGCCGGGATGCAGGGCCGGATGGTCAAGTTTTTCAAAGCGCAGCGCGGCCGGCGCCAGCAATGCCTCTAGGTCGCCCTTGACGTCGAAGAAATCGACCTTGCGCCCACCGTTCGCCCAGCCATCTGGCAAGGCACCACCAAAAGCGAGGCCGGACAGGCGCCAGGGCTGACGATAGCCGGCCACCGGTTGCGCGCTGATGTCGCGATGGAAGGTGCGGCCAACCTCGAAGAGGCGAACGCGGGTTTGCTTGCGCTTGAGGTTGGTCACCAGATTGGCGACCAAGCCGCCGATCAGCGTCGAGCGCATGACCGCCATCTGGCTGGCAATCGGGTTGGCCAGACGAATCAGATCCGCTTCTTCGGTCTTGCCAGCAAAATCGGCTTCCCAAGAGGATTCGACGAAGGCGAAGTTGACCACTTCCTGGTAGCCACGATCGGCCAGCATCTGGCGGATGCGGTAAGCCGGCCGCTGCGCCTCCGGCTGGCGCAGCATCGCCATGCGGGCGCGCGGCGCCGGCGACGGAATGTTGTCGTAGCCGTACAGGCGGGCGATTTCCTCGATCAGGTCTTCTTCGATCTCCATATCGAAGCGCCAGCTTGGCGGCGTGACGAGGAATTCGTCGCCTTCTTGCGTGAAGTCCAAAGCCAGCCCCTTGAACAGGCCGGCGATGCGTTCGGCGCCGAGCGGCAGACCGAGCACCTTTTCAGCGCGCGCGGTGCGCAGGCGGACCGGCTGGCGGGCCGGCAGCTCGGCCTTGGCTTCGACCACCGGACCGGCCTGACCGCCGCAGATGGCGAGGATCAGCTGCGTGGCGCGCTCGATGGCGCGACGCGTGCCGCCGAAATCGACGCCGCGTTCGAAGCGGTGCGAAGCGTCCGACGCAAAACCGTAGCGCCGGGCACGGCCGGCAATGGCAGCCGGCGCGAAAAAGGCGGATTCAAGGAACAGTTCGCACGTTTCCAGCGTAATACCGCTCTCCTCGCCGCCCATGATGCCGGCCATGGCGAGCGGCTTGGCGTCGTCGGAAATCATCAGAATATCGGCGTCGACCGCAATGGTCTGCTCGTTGAGCAGAAGCAGCTTTTCTTCCGGCAAGGCCATGCGGGCATGCACCGCACCTTCAAGATGGGTGTTGTCGAAGGCGTGCAGCGGCTGGCCCAGTTCGAGCATGGCGTAGTTGGTGATGTCGACCAGCGCGGAAATCGAGCGGATACCGCTGCGTTCCAGGCGGCGCTTCATCCATTCCGGCGTCGGCGCCTTGGCATCGACGTCCTTGATGATCCGTCCACAGTAAAGCGGACAAGCGGCCGGCGCGTCGAGCACGACGGCGCGCGTGTCGGCAATGCTGGACGGCACCGCGTCGACCTGCGGCAGCTTCGTTGCGGCGCCGGTGATGGCGCAGACTTCGCGCGCCACGCCGAGCAAGGACAAACAATCGGCGCGATTGGGCGTCAGCTTGATCTCGAAAACCTGGTCGTCGAGATCAAGGTATTCGCGGATCGACCGGCCGACTGGCGCGTCGGCAGGCAGCACGAGCAGACCGGAGGCGTCTTCGGCAATACCGAGTTCCTTGGCCGAGCAGAGCATGCCCGAGGATTCGATGCCGCGCACCTTGGCCACCTTGATCTTGAAATCGCCGGGCAGTTCGGCGCCGGGCAGCGCACACGGCACTTTCAGGCCGGCGGCGACATTGGGGGCGCCGCAGACGATCTGCTGCGGCGTGCCGGTACCGATATCGACCTGACAGACGTTGAGGCGATCGGCATCGGGATGCTTGACGACTTCAAGCACCTGAGCAACGACCACTTGATTGAAGGCGGGCGCGACCGGCGACAGGTCCTCGACTTCGAGGCCGGCCATGGTCAGCAGATGAGAGAGTTCGTCGCTCGACAGGGCCGGATCGACGAAGGTACGCAACCAGGATTCGGAGAATTTCATGGACGTGTTCCGAAAAAGGGGATCAGGCGAACTGGCGCAGGAAGCGCAGATCGCCTTCGAAGAACAGGCGCAGGTCATTGACGCCGTAGCGCAGCATGGTCAGGCGGTCCGGCCCCATGCCAAAGGCGAAGCCGGTATATTTTTCCGGATCGATGCCGGCATGACGCAGGACGTTCGGATGGACCATGCCGCAACCGGCGATTTCCAGCCAGCGACCCTTCAACGCACCACTCATGAACGCAACGTCGATTTCCGCCGACGGTTCGGTAAACGGGAAGAAAGACGGGCGGAAACGCACGGTCAGATCGTCGGTCTCGAAGAAACTCCGGAGGAAATCGGCGATCACGCCCTTGAGATCGGCGAAGGAAACATTCTCGCCGACCCACAGGCCTTCGACCTGGTGGAACATCGGCGAGTGCGTTGCATCGGAATCGACACGGTAGACGCGGCCCGGCGCAATGATGCGGATTTCGGGCATTTTCTCCAGTTGACCGTAACGGGCGACATGCGCCTGCATGTAACGCGCCTGGACAGGACTAGTATGCGTGCGCAGCAGCACCTTGTCGGCCAGCGAGCCGTCCGGATTCTGCAGATAAAAGGTGTCGTGCATCGAACGCGCCGGGTGATCCTCGGGCGTGTTCAGCGCGGTGAAGTTGAAGAAATCCTCTTCGATTTCCGGGCCGTCGGCAACTTCGAAACCGATTGAGGCGAACAGCGACTCGATGCGCTCCAAGGTGCGCGTCACCGGATGCAGCCCGCCGCGCGCTTCGCTGCGGCCGGGCAAGGTGACGTCCAGTGCTTCCTCGGCCAGACGGGCGGCCAGCGCCGCCTTGCGGATGGCTTCACGGCGTTCGTTGAGCGCTGACTCGACCGCCGTCTTGGCAACGTTGATCGCGGCACCGGCAGTCTTCTTGACCTCGGGCGGCAACTTGCCCAACTCCTTCAGAAGCTCGGTGATCTGCCCGCTCTTGCCTAGGAAACGGGCCTTGACCTGCTCCAGCGCATCCGGGTCGGAAATGGCGGCGAAGGCAGCCTTCGCTTCGCTAACGATCTGTTTGAGATTGTCCATGGACTTCTACCAACGATTACACCGTGAGGAAACAAAAAAGGAGGCTTGCGCCTCCTTTTTTTTCAAGAGCTTAAGCTCAGGCGCCGAGCTTGGCCTTGGCTTGCGCAGCCAGGGCCGCAAAAGCCGGCTGATCGAAGACGGCCAGATCGGCCAGGACCTTGCGGTCGACTTCGATGTTGGCCTTCTTCAGACCGTTCATGAAGGTGCTGTACTTCATGCCCAGCTCACGAGCGGCGGCATTGATACGGGCGATCCACAGGGAACGGAACTGACGCTTGCGTTGACGACGGTCGCGGTACTGGTACTGACCGGCCTTCATCACCGCCTGCTTGGCGATGCGATAGACGTTCTTGCGACGACCGCGATAACCCTTGGCCTGGGCCAGGACCTTCTTGTGACGGGCGCGGGCGGTTACACCACGTTTGACTCGGGACATGTGCTATCTCCTTACGCGTAGGGCATCATGGCGCGAACGGATGCGACGTCACGCTCGTTCACCGCTGCGGCACCACGGAGGTGACGCTTAACCTTGGTGGTCTTCTTGGTCAGGATGTGACGCTTGAAGGCTTGGCCACGCTTGATGGAACCACCTGCGCGGACCGAGAAACGCTTCTTGGCGCTGCTCTTGGTCTTCATCTTGGGCATTTTGATGCTCCTTAATGTCATGCCGTCAGGTGGTTCCCGGCGGGAACGCTTGTACTACCCGAAAGCACTAATAACTGCTTTTTACTGCACTTACTTCTTCTTGGCCGGCCCGATGATCATGATCATCTGGCGCCCTTCCATCTTCGGCATCTGCTCGACCGCACCGATGGCGTCGAGGTCGGCCTTAATCCGTTCCAACTGGCGCATACCGAATTCCTGGTGCGCCATTTCGCGGCCCCGGAAGCGCAGGGTCACCTTGACCTTGTCGCCTTCTTCCAGGAAACGCGTCATGTTCCTGAGCTTGATCTGGTAATCGTTTTCGTCGGTACCCGGGCGCAGCTTGACTTCCTTGACCTGCACCTGTTTCTGCTTCAGCTTGGCTTCGTGTGCGCGCTTCTGTTCCTGGTACTTGAACTTGCCGTAATCCATGATGCGGCAGACCGGCGGCTTCGCCGTCGGCGCGATCTCGACGAGATCGACACCGGCCTCTTCGGCCATCTGCAGCGCGGAACGGATGCTGACGATTCCTAGCTGTTCACCTTCCAAACCCTGGAGACGAATCTCCGGCACCGTAATCTCATCGTTTAAACGATGGGCCTTGTTCTGAGCGATGGTAAAACCCCCGAAATATCAATAATTAGGCCGTGCCACTACGCGCTGCGACTTCCCCTTGGAGTCGCTCGATCAGTGCCTCGACCGTCATTTGACCGAGATCCTGACCACCGCGTGTACGCACGGCCACCAGTCCAGCTTCCTTCTCCTTGTCGCCGACGACAAGCTGATAAGGCAGCCGGTTCAAGCTATGTTCTCGGATTTTATAGGTAATTTTCTCGTTGCGCAAATCCGCCTCAGCCCGGAAACCCGCCCGATGCAGCTTATGTGCGACATCGGCCGCGTAATCCGCCTGCTTTTCCGAAATATTCAGCACCACCGCCTGCACCGGCGCCAGCCACAAAGGCAAGGCACCGGCGAAGTTCTCAATCAGGATGCCAATGAAGCGCTCCAGCGAACCGAGGATGGCACGGTGCAACATCACCGGCACCTTGCGCTCGTCGCTGCCGGCCACATACTCGGCACCGAGGCGCCCGGGCATCGAGAAATCGACCTGCATCGTGCCACACTGCCAGGAGCGGCCGATCGCATCCTTGATATGGAATTCGATCTTCGGACCGTAGAAGGCGCCCTCACCCGGCAATTCGGTCCACTCCAGCCCGGAGGCACGCAACCCCTGACGCAGCGCGTCCTCGGCCTTGTCCCAGACCTCATCGGAACCGACCCGCCCTTCCGGACGCAGGGCTAGCTTGACGGCGACGTCATTGAAGCCGAAATCGGCATAAACCTTCTTGACCAGCGCGTTGAACGCCGTCACTTCGGATTCGATCTGGTCTTCGGTACAGAAGATGTGACCATCGTCCTGGACGAAGCCGCGCACGCGCATCAGGCCGTGCAGCGCGCCAGTCGGCTCGTTGCGGTGGCAGGAGCCGAACTCGCCGTAGCGCAACGGCAGTTCGCGGTAGGAACGCAGGTCGGAATTGAATACCTGGATATGACCCGGACAGTTCATCGGCTTGACCGCGTAATCGCGATTTTCCGACGAGGTCGTGAACATGTTGTCCTTGTAGTGATCCCAGTGCCCCGACTTCTCCCACAGCGAGCGGTCGAGAATCTGCGGGCAACGGACTTCCTGGTAGCCATTGTCGCGATACACCTTGCGCATGTACCCCTCGACTTCCTGCCACACCGACCAACCCTTGGGGTGCCAGAAAACGAGACCTGGGGCCTCGTCCTGCATATGAAAGAGGTCGAACTGCTTGCCCAGACGACGGTGATCGCGCTTCTCCGCCTCTTCCAGCATGTGCAGGTAGGCGTCGAGGTCTTCCTTCTTCGCCCAGGCGGTGCCGTAGATACGCTGCAGTTGTTCGTTGCGATGATCGCCACGCCAGTAGGCGCCGGCCACCTTCATCAACTTGAACACTTTGAGCTTGCCGGTCGACGGCACGTGCGGGCCGCGACAGAGGTCGATGAAATCGCCTTCGCGGTAGAGCGAGACCTGCTGGTCGGCGGGAATCGCGGCGATCAGCTCGGCCTTGTACTTTTCACCCTGGCCAAGGAAGAAATTGACCGCCGCGTCGCGCTCCCAGACCTCGCGCATCACCGGGATGTCCTTCTTGGCCAGTTCGGCCATGCGCTTTTCGATGGCAGCCAGGTCTTCCGGCGTAAACGGACGCTTGTAGGCGAAATCGTAGTAAAAGCCATTTTCGACGACCGGACCAATGGTCACCTGAGCATCCGGGAACAGCTCCTTGACCGCATAAGCCAGGAGGTGCGCCGTCGAGTGGCGAATCAGCTCCAGGCCATCGGCGTCACGATCGGTGACGATGGCGAGGTCGACATTTTCTTCAATCAAGTACGAGGCATCGACCAGCTTGCCATTGACCTTGCCGGCCAGCGCCGCGCGCGCCAAGCCGGCGCCGATGCTG
Organism: uncultured Dechloromonas sp.; assembly: GCA_964523045.1. Taxonomy (GTDB): domain Bacteria; phylum Pseudomonadota; class Gammaproteobacteria; order Burkholderiales; family Rhodocyclaceae; genus Azonexus. The sequence goes on from CAZFXO010000054.1 coordinate 24,730, forward strand.
GCCGCCACTTCGGTGACGGTAACCGGCTGCTCGAAGGAACGGATGGAACCATCGGGAAGTTTGATATCGGGCATGACAGGATTCTCTGGACGAAAAAAAAGTGCGGGCTGAGCCGCACTTTTTTTGGATGAACGAAAGCCGACTCGATTAGAGTTTCTGAACTGCAGTGCAAGTTCGGAAAGTGATCAAAACGACTCCGTCAGGAATTTGGTAGGCGGTATTGGAATCGAACCAACGACCTCCACGATGTCAACGTGGCGCTCTAACCAACTGAGCTAACCGCCTGAAGAAG
>CAZFXO010000055.1:0-24039 GCA_964523045.1 uncultured Dechloromonas sp.
GCCTGCAGCCGAGGCATCGGCCCGGGCTCAGTTGCAGCGGCTGGAAAATGCCTTTACGGAATTCAAGCTGCGAATCGCGAACTCGGGCTTGCTGGACAAGGTTGCGGAGCAGCTAGAACGATTGCTTGAGCACATCGGCAACATGGCGGATTCAGGCGAGTTGGATCAGATGGCTGAAGCGTTCGCGAGCACCTTTGGCGCGGTCATCCAGTTCATGGCCGATGCGAGCATTATGGCCACACAGTTTGCCGGCACGATTGGCACGCTGGCTCAGGCGCTCGCCGCTGTTGTCGTGGGCGGCCGGGCGCTGGCTTTGGTGGCCGGGTCTGGCCCCGGCATTGCGGAGGCTGGAGCCGCTGCTGCTGCCGCCGCACCGAAATTCCGGCTGCTGGCCGGTGCGTTGAGGCTTATTCCGGGGCTGGCGATCGGCAGTGCTCTACTCTACGCGGTTGATGAGCTGGTCGAGTGGGGTGCGGAAACAAGCGAGGCACGGGCAAAGGTCGAGGGGCTTCAAGGTGCTTTGAGAGCCCTGATCGCTGAGAACGACGAGCACGCCAGCGCAGCGATGCGCGATGCAGATGGGGTCAAGGAATTTGGAGACAATGCGTTTGAAGCCTATCAAAAGGCCATAGAGGGCGCGCGGGACTATGCCGGCGCGAAGGTTGTTCAACTCTCTCAAGACAATGCAGATGGTCGTTTTGATGAGGCGATCGCCTTCTACCGCCAGCAGTCTGCAGCTTACAACGAATACATCGACACCATCATTGCCGGCGAGCGCCTGCGTCGTGAGCATCTCCGGTTGACTGGACAGATTGTAGAAAAAGAGGCTGAGCGCGAAAAGCTGCTGGCAGGCGAGGTCAAGCAGACCCGAAAAGAAGCGCTTGATTCCCAGATCAAGGATTACGAGAAACTGGGTGAAGCGATTCGCAAGGCACGCGAAGAATCGCAGAATGAGGCCGTCGAAGCCAAGAAACGCGCCGAGGAATTTCGGTCTAAGGGAGCGGATCAGAAGTTGTCGGCGCAGGACAAGGCAACGCAAATTCGGGAGGAAGGTTTGCCGGAAGCGCAGCGTCAGCGCAATGACCGGCAGCGGGCGCTTGAAGCCCAGTCCGAGGGCGCCTACTACGCTGCAGCCGCGGCCGCTGCTCAGCTAGACGGGCGCGGCGAGCAGTTCAAGAGCTACGCCAAGGATGCGGAAAAGTTTCTGGATCGGGCAATGGAGTTTGCCGAGTCGGCGAAGGATGCGAACCTCGTCGAGGATATTGGCGGCCAGCAGGAAAATCTCCAGAAGACCAACGCCAAGGCTGAGGACAAGCGTGCCGCAGAGGCTGAGCAGCAGGCGGCAAATTTGATGGAGCAGCTCAACCAGGTTGAGGCGAAGCTGGCGGAGATGAAGGGCGAGGCCGCGACTATCAAGGTCAACGCAGAAATCACTGATTTGATGAATCAGTTGAACAGCGCCGAAGCCAAAATCGCAGCCTTACCAACCGAAAAAACGTTCACCTACAACTTCGTCCAAAATGGCAGCATCCCGAGCGCTGGGGCATCTTCGCCAGTTTCAGACTCAACCCCTGCCCGCGCATACGGTGGCCCGCTACCCGGCATCGCACCGCATGACCGTGCAGACAATATGCTCTATTGGGGAACCCCGGGAGAGTGGGTTATTCAACGGCCCGCCGTGAGGCACTACGGCGCCGGAATCCTGGCTGCGATCAACTCGATGCGCCTACCCAAGTTTGCAACGGGCGGAGCCCTTGGCAGTGCTGCGGCGCGTGTTTCCGTTCCCCGGCTACAGCGAAATATCGACCAAGGAATTTCCGAAAAAAATCAGACGCCGTTGGTCCTCGACTTTGGCGCACTCGGCAAGCACAAAGCCTCTGCGGCACAGAATGTCGCCGCCGAAATCGCGAAAACCCTTCGCAAGGCGGCATTGGGTTTTGGAAACCGGTGATGGTGCGCTTGCAATATACGTTCAAAAATTCCACGCCTCCCTATGTGGAGGGCCAGAGCACCAGCGCGAGGGTTGGCATAGCGCTGCAGGCCGTGAGCCCCACCCATGCCAACACCCTATATGCATCAAGTTTTGCACGACATTTGGCACACCGTCACGGCATCTGAACTGAGCAGAGACATTTTCAAAAGGAACCTTCTCTATGCAAAACAGCTATACACGCCAACTCGGAAATCAGTTGGAAGCTTGGCACATCATGACTCTGCTTCCTGCGGGAAGGTTATACGCGAATGATGGTTCTGGGCCCTATCTCTCCGATCCGGCACGAATTGTCAAATCGTTCGAAGAGGACATCCCCATCCTCTTCGGAAATACGGGAGAAGGCGCGGGCCTCATCCGCGCGGTCGAGGAGGAAGACGGCGCTGTTATAGGCCATATTGCATTTCCGAGAAGTACCATTGATTTGATGATCAACGGTAGAACATCCGGAATTACAGTAGTTTTCGATTACCAGAGCGGAGTTGTCACCAAAATCGTTGGAGCAACGATGGGCAAAGACAGCATGAGCGCCGCTCATAGTTGCAACTATTCGAATCCGTTGATCCGCGACGCCATGGAACGCCAGCGTGTTCAAGTCGCTTCTTTGATCCAAAGCGTGCATGGCCGCTCCCCTCTTGACGAATACGTCGAGAGGGGAGCAACTGGCACATCAAATCTGGGGCCGTTGAAGCGAGAAGCCATGCGCCGTAGACGCCCATGACTTAAGGTCGAAAATGGAAACCGTGTCCATCTCCAAGGACGAATACATAGAGCTACTGCGCTGCAAAGCTAATGCTGTCTCGACAAGCGTAGCCCAACCACCTCCGAAGATTCGGCCCCATAGTTGGATGACTCGGGACGAGATCGCTGAAATCCTGCGTCTTGACGCTCTTGGCTACCGCCCTGGAGAAATCTGTGTGCAAGTCGGCAGGCCGGCAAGTACCGTTTCACGGTGCATCAGATCAAACCGGGAAAGACCACACAAAACCGGCTACGTGGCAAATACCGCCAACGATGTGACAGAAATGCCAGACCGTATCGCTGTGGGCGAATGACCGGCTGGACTGGCACCGGCGCTACTACCGGTTTTTTTCCATCACACCAGCTTTTTTATTTCTGCATCACCTATTTCTGTTTTGCCTTCCTAAAAGTCAGGTGGGCAGACCGTTACGCTGGCGGATGAAAGCTTCCGCCTCGAGCGCGGGCAACGGCTTGCTGAACAGGTAACCCTGCACCAGGTCGCAGCCGCGAGCCCGCAGGTAATCAAGCTGGGCATCGGTCTCGACGCCTTCGGCGACCAGCGTCAAACCCAGGGCGTGGGCGAGACCGATCGTCGCGTCGCAGATCACCTGACCGTCGATGTCCTCGCCGATTTCCTCGACGAAGGAACGGTCCAGCTTGAGCTTGTCGAGGGCGAACATGCGCAGGTAGCTGAGCGAGGAATAACCGGTACCGAAATCGTCGAGCGCCAGGGTCACCCCCATGCCGCGCAGGATATCGAGGACGCGGATGGTTTCGTCCGGCTGCTCCATCGCGACCGATTCGGTGATTTCGAAGATGAGGTCACCGGGGGCCAGCGAGTAGGCGTCGATGACACCGCGGGCGACAACCGGCAGGCTGCTGTTGCGCATCTGCACAGCCGAGATATTGATCGCCATCTTGACATCGGCAATACCCGCCGCGCGAAAGGCAACGAGCTGGCGACAGGCGCTCCAGATTACCCAGTCGCCGATCGGCTGGATCAGGCCGGTCTCCTCGGCGACGGCGATGAACAAACCCGGCGCCACCAATCCGCGTTCCGGGTGCTGCCAGCGGATCAGGGCTTCGACGCAGGAAACCCTGCCGCTGCCAAGGTCGATCACCGGCTGGTAGTACAACACGAATTCGTCGCGCTCTAGCGCCTGGTGCAAGGCGTGTTCGATGTTCAGGCGTTCGATCGCCGCCTCGTTCATGCGCGCGTCGAAGAACTGGAAATTGTTCCGCCCGGCGGCCTTGGCGTGGTACATCGCGGCGTCGGCGTTCTTCATCAACGCTTCGCCGTTCTCGCCGTCCATCGGATAAACGGCGATGCCGATGCTCGGCGTCGTGTACAGCGTGTGCGGGCCGATCGCATAGGGCTCGCCGACGATCTTGACCAGTTTCTCGGCCACCGTCGCTACCGAACTCATCTGCTCGACGCCGGTGGCCATGACGACGAATTCGTCGCCGCCGAGGCGGGCGACCAGATCGCTGTCGCGGACCGCGCTGCGCAGGCGCTGACTGACCTGGATCAGCAGTTCGTCGCCGATGTGATGCCCCAGCGTATCGTTGATTACCTTGAAACGGTCGAGATCGATGAACAGCAGCGCGACCCGCGAGCTTTCCCGACGCGCCATCGCCAGCGCGTGCTCAAGGCGCTCCTTCAGGCTGAAGCGGTTGGCCAAGCCGGTCAGCATGTCGTGGTGCGCCATGTGGTGGAGGCGAGCTTCGGCCGCGCGCTCCGCCGAAACGTCGGTGAAATGGGCGATGTGATAGCGGATTTCGCCGGCGTCGTCGCGCATCACCGAAATCGACAGCCATTTCGGATAGACGCCGCCATCCTTGCGCCGATCCCAGACTTCGCCCTGCCAGTAGCCCTTCTGCTTGATCGCCGCCCACATCCGCTCGTATTCCTCGAGGGTGGTACGACCTGCCGACAGCAAGCTGGGATTCTTTCCGGCCACATCTTCCAGGGAATAGCCGGTCAGCGTGGTAAAGGCGGGATTGACGGTGACGATGCGGTTGTCGTGATCGGTGATGACGATGGCTTCGCCGCTGTGGTGAAAAGCGGTGCCCAGCAACTGCATCTGCGATTCCATGCGCCGCAGGTCGGTAATATCCTGCGCGGTACCGATCGTGCGCAAGGGATTGCCCAGCGCGTCGAAGTGGGTTTCCCAACGCGAACGAATCTGCTTGATCTGACCGCTGCCGGAAATCAGTCGATGTTCCACTTCCTGCGGTTCACGCTCCCGGAACGATGCACGATAGGCCTCGTCGACGCGTTCGCGATCCTCGGCCGGCACCATCTGCAGGAAGCGCTGATAGTCACCCGGCCCCGCCTGCGGATCGATGCCGAAAATCCGGTAGAGCTCTTCCGACCAAGTCAGACGGCCGGTCGGAATCTCGAGTTCCCAGCTACCGATCTGCGCCAGTCGCTGCGCCTCCCGCAACTGCTGACGCCCCTGCCGCAACTCGGCGATCACCCGCTGGTTGTTGCGTTGCCGGCTCCACAGCATCCAGGCAACGACGGCCAGTCCGGCAACCACCAGCAGCCAGGCGACGAAATAATCAAGATGCATGGAAAGCAGGCCACTGACGAGCAAGGCCAGCGCCAACAGCGCATAGCCCCTCCCCGGCTTGATGATCTGGCGCCCGCTCATGTCATGCGGTCCTTTTATCTGGTTCTTTGCGTCATTTTGCGCACTTGGCGCGCAAACATCAATCAGGAAAGCGGCAGTGGCAGGTATTGCGGCTGCTCGAGCACCTGAAAACGGCAATCGACTGGCGCACCGGACTTACGCTCGACGTAGCGCTCGCGACGGTCGGATATCAGGCGCCAGTCTGCCAGCGGAATCGTATCGGGGAAACGCACATCGCCGGCAAAATCCCGCTCGATGCGAGTCAGGTAAAAATAACGGCAGTAAGGCCAGGCCGCCGCATACACCGAGGCACCGCCGATCACGAACACCGGCTTGCCGGTCGCCACGGCCTCGCGCAAGCCCGCTTCGACCGACGCCACCCGATGACAGCCGGGTCGCGGCGCAAAAGCGGGATCGCGGCTGAGAACGAAGGTATCCGGCGGCACCTCGGCCATCGACTCATAGGTGGCACGACCGACGAGCAGTGCCGCGCCGGCAACGGTGCGCTCGAAAAAGGCGAGTTCCTCGGGAATGTCCCAGGGCAGCCAGTTGTCCAGCCCAAGCATGCCATTGGCATCGACAGCGCCAATGGCGGAGATCACCCCCGCGTTTTCAGCCATTGCTCGCGACTCAGTTTCAGGGTGATGGCCGGCGTTGCCCGCCCGTTGTACACATGCGGCTTGTGCATCGAAACCAGCGCCGAAGTCACCACCGGGATCGAGAAGATCGCATCCATGACCTCCAGGATGCTCGATTCCAGGCACTCGCAATGGGCATTCTCCTCGAGGCGCAGGATCGCCAGATAGATGATCTCGTAGTCGACAACCTCGCGGATGTCGTGGGGATTGGCGATGGCATCGACCGGCGCCCAGGCGTCGGCATGCACGACGACGGCCTGCGGGCCGTGCTTTTCCAGCGGATTGCACCCGGTGCGCAACTGTATCGTCGCGTCGACCGAGGCACACCAATGATTGGCGGGCACGATGGCATTCCTTGCAGTATTGGGGAAGACGAAAAATACCAGAGCGCCGACGGACGCGCACAAAAAAGCCGTCGCCAAGCATTTCGGAGACGACGGCAAACTCAGGCTGTCACGTCGACCAAGGTTCCAGTCGTCTGGCCTTCGCTGTTGATGAAGGCGGCGTTTGTCGCTGGCGCCTCGCTCGGCGCCAGGACAGCGGCGATCTGCGTACGCAAATCAGCCAGACCGGCATTGATGCCGCCGAAGGCTTCCAGCGAAGAGAGGTTGCGCCGCGCACTGGCGGCGTCGTTGCTGGCCTGCGACGAACTGCCCTGCAGGCGGCTGGCGTTTTCCTGGGCCCGGTCGGCTTCGGTCTGGGCAACACTTGCCTGCGCCCGCAAGGCGCGCGCCTTTTGCTCCGCCTGTTCGGCATTGCGTTGCGCCTGCTGCATCTGCAACTGGCTCATCGCGCTTGATGCACTGCCCTGTGCACCGGAGATCATGATTTTCTCCCCACCGCAAGTCTGTTACTTGCGGCAAGCCTCGACATCAGGCCGTGGTGTTGATCAACCTGCCGGTCTCCTGCCCCTGGGCATTGACTACCGGCGCGGGGGTCTGCCCAACCTGCTGCACTTGTTGTTCCGGCCGCAATTGCTGCTGGCGCTGTTCGACCTGTTGCTGTTCCTGCGCCGGCTGAGGGCGCGTCTGCTGGACGGCGGCATTGGCATATGCACCGGATGCGCCTACGGATGCAAGTTCCATGATGATCTCCTGACTAGTACTGCCACGAACTCACTTTACACCATTTACCGCCATGCGCCAGAGAAAGTTTACGTTTAAAAACAGACATTACCGTTGTCATTAACTGATCCCTGGCGCAGCGGCAGGTAAACCACGAATTCGCTTCCCCGACCGGGTTCGCTATCGACTTCGATACGTCCGCCATGATGATCGACGATCCCGTAGGTCACCGACAAACCGAGACCGGTTCCTTTTCCGACCGGCTTGGTGGTGAAGAAGGGATCGAAGATGCGGTCGCGGATTTCCGGAGCGATACCGGAACCGGTATCGGCCACCGCGATGCTGACGAATTCGCCAAGGCAGCGGGTGCGGATGGTGATCCGCCCATGTTCGGTAATCGACTGCGCGGCGTTGACCAGGAGGTTCAGGAAAACCTGATTCAATTGCGAGGGCAGGCATTCTATTTCCGGCAGCTCGCCGAAATCGCGCACCACTTCGGCCTTGTACTTCAGTTCGTTCCAGACCACGTTGAGCGTGCTCTCCAGACCGGCGTGGATATCCGCCAGTTGCCACTCGGCGGCGTCGCTGCGCGAAAAGTCGCGCAGATCCTGGATGATCTTGCGTACCCGCTGGGTACCGTCGATCGACTCGCCGATCAGGTCGGCAATGTCGTGCCGCAGATAATCGATGTCGACCCGCTGCCGCAACGTGGCAAGGTGTTCGCGCGACGCTGGCGACAACTCTGCCTCGACTGCCAGATGCGCGTCGAGCACCGCCAGCAGGTCCTCGACATAGGTCTTGAGGGTGCCCAGGTTGGAACTGACGAAACCGATCGGGTTATTGATTTCATGGGCGACGCCGGCCGCCAACTGGCCGATCGAAGCAAGCTTCTCCGATTGCAGCAACTGGTTGTGCGCTTCCTCGAGTTTCCTGATCAGTTCGCGCTGTTCCTCGCGTTCCCGGGTCAGATCCTGGTTGATCCGCTCGTTCTCGCGCAGCGCCGCTTCCAGTTCCGCGGTGCGCCGTCGTACCTGACTTTCCAGCACGACCGAGTCGTGGAACATCCCGTAATTGCCGCGACGCACCCCGGAATCCCGCTCGACACGGTGCAGCAAGGCCTTGACCACCTTGTTCAGGCGATCGACTTCGGCCTGCAGCGCGGCCTCGCCGAGCGCTGGATGACGCTCACTCATCGCCAGCCCCCCGCTCGCCGATAACCAGGCCGGTCAAGGTCTGGTTGATGTGCACGCCGTCGCATTGTTCGCCATAAGTGCTCAGACCAACCGCCGGACAGGCCTGCAACATCGCCCCGACCGCTTCCTGCTGGCCAGCGCGGGCAATTTCCAGCGCGCGCAGCACGCAGTCGAAAAGCAGCACGCCGGCCACCGCGCCGACCTCCGCCTGCGCCTCATCCAGCGCCTCGGCCAGATTGCCGAGCAGATCCTGGCCGCGGGCAACGTGCAGCACGACCCCTTCGTCGATGGCACAGAAAAAAGTCAGGCTGCCATCGCGATTGGCGTTGCGGATCGAGCGCACATAGTCCTGGCCGTCGATCTTCACCACCACGGGCCGGGCGGCGAACCTGACCGGGGTCAGCTGGTTCGGTTTGACGCCGATCAGCCGGGCGTACTCGTCGACCGCGGGCAGACCGTTGATCTCGCGGACCACCCGGTGCTCGCTGTCGACTTCGGTGACGACCAGGCTTTCGCCATCGGCGACGAAATGCTGGGCGCGCAGCGGCCGGAACGGCAGACGCGTCGCCAGCACGGCAAAGACCGCCGCATCGTCGTGGAAACAGCCATCGTGGAAAACGCGCGTATGCTGGAAACGCAGATCGTCGCCGGCCGAGGCGCCGATCACATGGATGCCGCCCAGGCCATCCTGCAGCGCCATTGCGACCTGCTCCTCGCGCATCGACAGGCCATCGATCAGCGACAGCCCGAAATAGCCGCAACCCGCCCCGCCTTTCTGGCGCTCACGCAGACGCAGCATCAGCTCAAGCGCCCGATCCCGCCCGGCGTCGACCTCGAATTCCTGCAGCTTGTCGAAACGTCCGCACTCGACGGTGAAATCGGCCGCCGCAAAGGCGATTCCCGACACGCCGCTCTCGCCGTAACCCTGCGGCCCGATGGTTCCCGCCGCGGTACAGCCGATCACCGGAACCCCGGCAAAACGCTGGTTGATTTCGGCGCTCAGCCGCTCGAGGTCGTAACTCGCCGAACAGAAGAAAATGACCAGCGCCAGCGGCTGTCCAGCCAGTTGCCCGTGGAGTTCTTCAACGGCGACGCTTGCCTCCATCGCCAGCGACTGTCCGATGCATAGGGGTCTTTCGTGCTTCATTGCCTGTCCTCGATAGCTTTCCGCCCATGCTCCAAGTGAACACGAAACAGAAAATTCGACGTCAATATTCGCTCAAAACAACAAAAACGTCAAATCTATCTTTAACAGCACTTCTCTCTTCGCTACTCACGCAAAGCCACACAAGCCAACGTCATGAACCGATAATCTCCTGCTCCACACACGACGGACGCGCTCCTTCGATGCCCCCTCCATCCTATCCTTGGGTTTGTCTGAATTGCCAACAAGACAACGCTGCCAACACCGATTCCTGCGTCGCCTGTGGTTTTCCGGCCAGCGCCACCGGGTTTGAACTGGCCGCATTCAAGAACGGCATCGCCCCCGAGCCTTCCGCGAAAAGTCGCCCGCCTCGACCCAGCCCTCCGGGAAGTCCGCTCCTTACGCTGGCCAAAATCTTCTGGTGGACAGGCGGACTGTTCGCGCCGTTCAGCATCTTCCTCGCGACTTACTTCGGCACGCCCGGCTACGCTGGCCCGGGCGGCTGGAGCAGCGGTTTCTTCATCCTGCTGATCGGTGTCATGTTCATCAGCCCGAGCCTGATCGTCGTCGGCCTGCTGACCCTGCTTTTCGGCGACCAACTGAAAAAGAAGCGCCCCTGGCTTGCCGGCCTGTTCGGACTGCTGCTGGGCGGCGGTTTGCTGCTCCTGGGCGCCGAGATCTATCTGCTGCTGCGCTTCCTTTAAATCTCCTGACAGCCGATTTTCACGAATTCACGTCGTGGCCAGAGAAGACATTCTTCCCGCCCGTCCTCTCGGCGCTCAAGAAACCCGCCTGAGCTGACCCCAAAACAGCGGTTCGCACCCCGATTCCGGCAACTCGTCGCATTTCATGCCGCGCTCGGGGCGCGCTTGCCCAGAATGCGCTCGCCCTGCTCCGGCCAGGCAAGCCAATCAACCGCTGACGAGGTACGCATGAGCCATCCCCCTCTTCCACCGCCACTGCTCCGCTTGCGCGATATCCGCCGCCGCTTCCATCTCGGCGAAACCATGATCGATGCGCTGAACGCGGTTTCCCTGGACATCCATGCCGGTGAATTTCTCGCGGTCTGGGGACCGTCCGGCAGCGGCAAATCGACCCTGATGAACATCGTCGGCTTGATCGACAGACCCAGCGCCGGCGAAGTCCATTTTGGCGAACAGGAAATCGCCGACATGGATGACGACGCCCTGACCGATTTTCGCGCCCGCAACATCGGCTTCGTCTTCCAGAACTTCAACCTGGTACCGGTCCTCTCGGCGCTGGAAAACGTCATGCTGCCGCTGCAGATTCGCGGCGTCGCCGAACACCAGGCGCGCGCCCTGGCCGCCGCCACGCTGCAGGAGGTTGGCCTGGAACGTTTCCGGAACTCACTGCCGGACCGGCTCTCCGGCGGCCAGCGCCAGCGCGTCGCCATCGCCCGGGCGCTGGTGGTCGAGCCCAAGCTGGTGATTGCCGACGAGCCGACCGCCAACCTCGATTCCGAAAACAGCCGCATGGTGGTGGACCTGATGCGCCAGATGAACCGGGCCCGCCAGGTGACTTTCGTATTCACCACCCACGACCCGCGCCTGCTCGATCACGTAGACCGGAAGATCCTGCTACGTGACGGCAGCATCGAAAGCGACGAGGTGATGGCATGAAAAACACCTTCAAACTGGCTTTGCGCGGCCTCCTGCGCAACCGCCGCCGCTCACTGGTGACGCTGCTCGCCATCGCCTTCGGATTTTCCGCCATCGCCCTCTTCGCCGGCTACACGCACAACGTGTATGACGGACTGGCGCGCCAATCCATCCACGACGAGATGATCGGCCATCTGACGATAAGCAAGCGCGGCATGCGCCAGCAAGGCAAACTCGACCCGGAACGTTACCTGCTCACCCAGAGCGAGGTCGATGCCATCAGCCGCCTGCTGCAAGACGAGCCGCAGGTCGCACTGGTCGCGCCTCGTCTGGCCTTGAGCGGCTTGCTCAGCAACGGCCGCGCCAGCACCATCTTCATTGCCGAAGGCGTCGAGCCGCTGGCCATGGCACGCTTGCAGGAAAACGGGCCGAATCCGAAGATGAAGAAGCAACTCGCCGCCGGACGCCCCGAGGTCGTCGAACTGAGCGAAGGCCTGGCCGCCATGCTGCATCTGGCGGCCGGCGACCAGGGCGCGATGCTGGTCAATACGTTGAGAGGCCAGGCCAATGCGCTGGACGTCAGCGTCGGGCACACCTTCAACACCGGCAATGCCCGCAGCAACGACAAATTCGCCTTCCTGACCCTGGATCTGGCGCGCACCCTGCTCGATGCCGAGGGACGCGCCGACCGGCTGACCGTCCTGCTCGCCGAGGTGGCGCAAACCGATGCACTGCGCGCCCGCCTGCAGGCCAAGCTCAATGCCGCCGGCTTCGATGTCGAGATCCAGACCTGGCGCGAACTGTCCGATTTCTACAACCAGGTACACGGGATGTTCGACATGATCTTCGGCTTCATCGCCTCCATCGTGTTGACCGTCGTCGTCATGAGCGTTGCCAACTCGATGGGCATGACCGTCATCGAACGCACCCGCGAAATCGGCACGCTGCGCGCCATCGGCCTCAAACGCAGCGGCGTCGTCCGCCTATTCACCACCGAATCGCTGCTGCTCACCCTGATCGGCTGCCTGCTCGGGCTGGGCATCACGCTGGCCGTGCGCTGGGGCATCAACGTCGCCGACATCTCCTACATCCCGCCCAACAGCGTCGCCCCGGTGCCGCTGCGGGTCGACATGGACAGCGCCCGCGTCAGCTTCACCTTCGTCCTGATGTGCGTGGTCGGCACGCTGGCGGCCTACATGCCGGCCCGGCGCGCCGCGCGCAAGGACATCATCGACGCCCTCGGGCACGTCTGAGGAGTACGCCATGAACCAGTTTCTCAAGCTGTCGCTGCTCGGCCTCTGCGCCCTCGCCCAACATGCCATGGCCGCCCCCGATGCCCAGGCCATCCTGCAGGCGTCCGATCGCGCCCGCGGCGGTGGGCTGCCCGGCATCGAGTGGGAAATCCGACTGAGCTCGCGCGACGGCGAACGCCTTGGTGAAGCACAACGCCTGATCGTCAAGGCGGTCGACGAATCGAGCGTTGCCGAGACGCAGGAGCCGGTTCGCTTCAAGGGTTCCCGGCTGTTGCAGGTGGCGCGCAGCATGTGGCTGACCCGGCCCGGCCTCTCGAAACCGATCCCGATCTCGCCGCGCCAGCGGATGAGCGGGCAAGCCTCGAATGGCGACATCGCCGCGACCAACTATGCCGGCGACTACGACGCCCGGCTGGACGGCAGCGAAACGCTGGACGGCGAGCCCTGCCACGTGCTCGACCTGACGGCCCGACACCAGCGCGCCACCTACGACCGCATCCGCTACTGGGTGTCCGCCAAACGCAATGTCGGCGTCAAGGCGGAGTTCTACTCGGTGAGCGGCAAACTGCTGAAGACTGCGCTCTTCCAGTACGACAACACGATCGAGCACGCAGGCCGGCGCACGCCTTTCGTCAGCCGCATGACGATCCGCGACGCGCTGATCGACGCCGAAACGACGATGGAATTCGGCGCGGTGAAAGTCAAGAAGATCGCCCCTGCCGAGTTCGACCTCGGGCAGATGCAGTGAAAACGCCCCTCTTCGCCTTCGCCAGCGCGCTGCTCAGCGCGACGGTGGCGGCCAGCGACTGGACGGGTACCTGGGACGGCATGCTTTACGGTTACGGCAACGACAGCGTTTGGCGCGACGACAGCCTGCTCAACCCCGGCAATCGCCTTGCCCGGCTGCCGGAACGCAGCACCGTCGGCGAACTTCGCCTCAACCTCAAGGCGGAGAAGCAAAGCGCGCGGCTGACGGCGCGCCTCATCGCCCAGTGGCAGGAAAGCACCACGGGCTCCGCCACGCAGCAAAGCAATGAAGCCTATCTCAGCCAGTGGCAGCTTCGCGTCCGCGCCGCCGAGGGCTGGCATGTCGCGGCCGGGCGCGATGTCCTGAGCTGGGGGCCGGGACAATTCCGTTCGCCGTCCAACCCGTTCTATTTCGACAACAGCCGACGCAATCCGATGCGCGAACTGGTCGGCATGGATTCGGCAAAAGTCACCTGGACGCCGGACATGCAAAACAGCACCAGCCTCGTTCATATCTTCGGCACCGGCCACGACAGAGGCCGGACGGATGCCTGGCGAGCCGCCTGGCTCGGCAGATTCGACCACCGTGGCGACGAGTGGGCGCTCGGCTTGATTGCCCTCAAGGCGCCGGACACCCCAGCCTTCCATGGCGCCTATGGCCAGAAAACCGTCAGCGACGCGCTCCTTCTCTATGGCGAACTCGCTTCCTCGACGCAAGCCAAGGCCCTGCAATCGCCCGCCGATCCCGGCCTGCCATTCACCGTGCAGACCAACTCGCCCCGCCGCGCCACCGCGCTGCTCGGTGCCGCTTACACCTTCGAGAACGGCCAGTCGCTGAACGTCGACTACCTGCGCGATGGCCATGGCTACACGGCAGCGCAGGAAAGCGCCTATTTCCGCCGCGCCAGCGCGCAACCGGGCATCGCCCTCGGCCTGGCGCCGCGCCTGCTCGGCCGCGACTACCTGCATCTCGTCTGGCAAAGCAACCTGATGGCCGAAACCGGCTACTGGCGCCTGATGTTCAGCCACAACCTGAACGACCACAGCAGCGAACTCGCCGCCTACGGCGAAACCGTCCTCAGCCCGACAATCAGCGCCTATGCGCTGGCCGTTCTTCCCCGGGGCAAGGCCGACCAGGAGTTCTCCGCCCTGCTCCGGCGCAGCCTCACGCTCGGCGTCAAAATTGCCCTGCCCTGAAAGGGCACGGATAATCCGCCCATGAACAAGCGGCTCTCCTACCTGCTCGCCACCCTGGCATTCAACACCGCCATCGCCGGCTTGCTGACGCTGTTGCTGCCCGATGTGAGCTTTGGGGACAACTTCATTTTTGCCCATTGCATCGGCCTCAGCATTGCGCTGCTCAGCCTGCTGATTCTCGCCCGCATCAAGGAAGCTCGCCGCCGCGTCAGCGTGCTGGCGCTGGCGCTCCCCGTCAGCGTGGCGATTGGTGTCAGCCTCGCCCTCAGCATCACCGGCTTGAGCACCTGGAACGAACCGCGCGCTGCACAGGCGATGGCGATCGGCTTGTTCTTCGGCCTGATCGGCGCCATCGCCCTACTCCTTGCCGAACGGATCGACGCCGAGGTAAAGCAAGGCGCGCTGCTTGCCAGTGAAAGCGAAAAACGGGAGATCGAGGCGCATCTCAAGCTGCTGCAGGCGCAGATCGAACCGCATTTCCTGTTCAACACGCTGGCCAACGTGAGCAGCCTGATCGACAGCGATCCGGCACTCGCCAAGCGCCTGCTGGAACGCCTCAACGACTGGCTGCGCGTGGCGCTGGCGCGCACCCGCAGTGCGCAAGCCAGCCTCGGCGACGAACTCGACACGCTGGAAGACTACCTGCAGATCATGAAGATCCGCCTCGGCGAACGGCTGGACTGGCACATCGCCGTCCCGGACAGTGCCCGCCACCTGCCCTTCCCGCCGATGTTGCTGCAACCGCTGGTGGAAAACGCCGTTCGCCACGGCATCGAGCCCAAACTGGGCGGAGGGACCATCGGCATCGTCATCGGCATTGACCGCAACAGCCTGCATATCGACGTCAGCGACGACGGTTCGGGGCTGAACGGCAACGCTCGGGGTACCGGCCTGAGCAACGTGAGCGCGCGCCTGGACAGCCTGTTCGGCCAGGCTGGAAAACTGACGCTGAGCGCCAACGCCGCGGGCGGCGTCAGCGCGACATTGACGCTCCCCGCGCCGGTAGCTGGCACTTGAAAGCGCTCATCGCCGAGGACGAAAAACATCTCGCCGCCGACCTCCAGCGTCGGCTGCGGCAGCTATGGCCGGAACTGCAGATCGTCGCCATCGTTCATGACGGACTTGCCGCAGCCGCCGGACTGGCCGATCTCAAGCCCGACATCGCCTTCCTCGACATCCGCATGCCGGCTCAAAGCGGCCTGGAAGCGGCGCGGGCGGCGCCCGCCCATTGCCGTATCGTCTTCGTCACCGCCTACGACGAGCACGCCGTGCAGGCCTTCGAACAGGCGGCGGTGGACTACCTGCTCAAACCGGTCTCCGACGAGCGCCTGGCGCGCTGCGTCGAACGGCTGAAACAGCACACCGGCACCGCCACCGACGAACTGCTTGGCCGCCTGCAACGCCTGCTCGCGCCCCCGACCAAGCCCGAACCGCTGCGCTGGCTGCGCGCCCAGGTCGGGCAAAGCGTTCGCCTGGTCGCCGTCGAGGATGTCTGCTACCTGCAATCGGCCGACAAATACACGCTGCTCCTCACCCGCGACGCCGAATTGCTGCTGCGCACCCCGCTCAAGGAGCTGATCGACCAGCTCGACCCGCAACAGTTCTGGCAAGTGCACCGCGGTACCTTGGTCAATGTCCGGCAGATCGTCGCCGCCCACCACGGAATCCCCGGCAAACTGTCCCTCAGTCTGCGCGACCGCCCGGAGCGGATCGCGGTCAGTCGCAGCTACGCGCACCTGTTCCGGCAGATGTGACCCGCAGCCGCTCGGTTGCGCCAGGCCAACGAGGGGAGCATGTTGCAGCGCTGGTCGACAGCGTGCAAGTTATTCAACACAAGCGGCGTGCGTGCTCCGAGGGCAATCCCAAAAGCAATAAAGGATAGGAAATTCAGAAGGATAGAAAATTCAACGCCCCCAAGGCAAGTATCAGCGCGCCTTTCGCTTCATGTCAAACGAGAAAAACGGGAACATTTACCCGGAAATCGCACTCACCCAGGCGGAACCATCACCTGAAAGCTCAAAGCTGGCAAAATTCGGCCGGCTTTGAGCTTTCAGCTACGCGCCATCCCGCGACAAGCCTCAACCCTTGTCGTTTTTCGTCCCTACCAAGCGACGCGCTGATCAAATTCGTAGTCCGGTGCCGGCTGGGCCTGCGGGTCGGTTTCCCGTTCGGCCTGTTCGATGGCCTGAGCGGCACGCACATGGCCGGCCCCGGCCGAAACGCTGAGAACAAGGATACGCATGAGGTATGAACTGATCGGAATGGCGGCGAATTCTGGCAGCCAGGCCAAGGGGTGTCAATGCAGGGCGGATAATACTTTTGGCATATTCAGCTCATCATTCACCCATGGCTTGGCTTTGCCGCGTTTCGGCTGTCTTCTTGAGCATTTTGGCCAGAGCGCTGCCGCGCTTCTTCTGCTTGTTCAAGCCAGCTTTCCGCTCCTTGGACAAAAGTGGCTCGACAAATTCGAATCTCGAATAGCTGAATTCCTTGCGATCCCATCCATCGTCATCCTGGCGTCCTGCCTTCGCGGCCTGATACTTGCGCATCAGATAATTGCCAATGGCGAACGCGCTCTCGGCACAGCGCGCGTTACCCTCCATCGCGGCACAAACCATTGCCAAGCCGAACCAATGTGTGTAATCGGCTGGCTCGGCCGCTATCGCCAGATAGTAAGTCTTTCGGGCCGTTTCCCAAGCACTCCGCGCTTGTTCCATCGGAACCTTGTTCGCCAGGTCGCCAAAGGCCATCAAACGGATAAAGCCCACTTCCGACAGCACCCACGAATTGTGTGGCGCTGCCATTACGGCGTGCTCGAGATACTGGTCGATGTCCTTCTGCATCTCCGTCCTGTCCAGAGTCGTCCGGGTCATCATCCAGTATTCAATTGCCTGGGTCATCATATAGTCGGTACCGTCGAATATTCCACGGTAGGCATATCCTGCTTCAGGACGCTGCTGGATTGCCTTTCGATACGCCACAAACTCATCAACGGCAGCAACGATCTGAGCCGATGTCCCGCGGTTTCGAGACTCCACCAGGTCAGCCAGCCCCGACAATTGCCTGTCAAGCTCAACGCCATTGCCTTGTTGCGCCGTTTCGAGCAAAGCATCGATCATTGCCAGGCGTTGAGCGTTCAGCAATTCGTCGTAGGCCACATGAACCTCCCCGAGCGGCTTCTTATTTGCACGCGAAAATGGCGCCGGCGCTGATCGAGCCGCCGGGGCCTGCGTTGCCTGGGCAGGAGGAACCGGGATTTCAGGCGGCTCGCCATGATCGAGCAGCGGCCGGAAAAAAATCAGGTAGGCCAGCAGCACAAACAGGGAAATCGAGAAAACGGCAAGAGCGATTGTTCGGACAAACACCCGCGCTAGAGGGGCATGCGAACTCAGCCTGTTGTTGAGCGCCTGCCAAAGGAAAAGCGGCGCCATGAGAATCAGGATGGGAAGCATCACCCACCAATAGATCTTATTGTTTGGTGATGATGCGGCCGGCGCTTGCGGCGGCATGGTCGCACGCGGCTGAGTTTTCTTGCGTCGGCCTTGCGGCGGAGCCTTGCCGAGCGTCGGCGCCGCTCTTGGCGCCTTGGCCGCCTTCTCCATCAGCGCGGCCCGGGCGCAGGCCGCACATTTCCTGTCAGCGAAGTACTGGTGCTCCCGGTTGCGGGCGCAGGCGAGCAAACGCCCGGACGACTTCAGCGCATACGGTGCCAGCACCCGGGCCCATTCGCTCGCCGCCGGCCGGGACTGCCCGTTGCTGCCAAAGGCCCGATCAAACAGATGACGCAGTTCCTGCGGCAACTGCTCGTGCCCGCTCGCCGGGTTGGGCTGCATGCCCTTGTGCGCTTGCACTCCGTAGGCGTAGTAACGCCCGGCGATCCGCCCCGGGATGTCGGTGGGCACATTATTGCCGAGCGGGCGGCCGGAGAAGGGATGGATGCCGAAGTTGAGCAACTGGAAGATGATGACGGCCAGCGCAAAGCGGTCCTGGGCTTCCTCTGCGCCAACTTTCAGGCCCTGCCGATGAAACTCGGGAGCAAGGTAGTCCTGCGTGTATTGCGGCGCCGGGAAACGCTCCTTCTCGCCGAGGATGGAAAAACCATCGCAGTCGAGCATCGCCAGATGGAGCGACTGGCGATAGAAGCGGATGTTCACCGGCTTCAGGTCGACGACGTAGTGCTGTTGCCGGTGCAGTTCGGCAACCAGCGCACTGAGGTTGGCGGCGAGCGTGACGCGCGCGCCCAGCCCCACCGGCAAACCGGCGGCGTGGGCCTGTCGTTCCTGTAGTACATACTCCAGCTCGATGGTCTCGTCGAGCGCCAGCCGGGGCATCGTAAAGCCGCGAAAATGCCTGCCCTTGTCGCGCAGGAGCGCCAGCGGCCAGGCAATCTGGGAAATAGGAGTGGCGCCGTTCTTCAGCTCGGGCAAGTCCGGTCTGAGTTGCAGCATCGCCTGAATCTTGCACTCGTACAGCGCCAGATCGACCTCGGCATGGTAGATCTTGGCAACCTGCTGCGGTTCTGCGGGCACCAGATAGACACTGCCCGCACCACCGCTCTTGACGAGTTTGCCCAGTTCCAGTTGCCTGCCGTTGTCCGCCTGGACGCGGCTGCCCGGACCGAGGGAGCTGCCAGCCTGCTTCATTCCTGCCAGCGGGCGATCAGCAAGGTCTTGTCATCCGATGTGATGGCTTGGGTGCGCGGATCGTTCAGCAGACCGGCCAGGGCGGCGTTGCCCGCCGCCCGCGTCGCGCTGTTCAGGTAGTGTTCCACCGGGTCCATGAACGGCCGGAAGAGTCCGCTCAGGCCGCGCTGCATGACGAAGGGTGCCGCACCATCCGACATCAGCGCAATCGTCCCGAGCGGTGCCATGATCGGCAAGAGGCGCAGATGCGCCGGCCATTCGCTGCCGGTCACGAAATAGGTTTCGTTGGCGTATTCGCCGTTTTCCGGTAGTGAGATGATCTCTGCCGCACCGGCTTTTGGCCTCGCAACACCGACACCGTCGCCGATGTGAAAGAGGCAGCCGCCTTCGCTGCTCGCCAGAACGCCGACCAGCGTCGCCGCAAAATCATTCAGCCGGAGGCCGGCTGAATCGGCGCGGGCTTGCAACTCGCCGCGCACCCTGTCGACGATGGACAGCAACTCACGCCGCAGATCGTCGACGGCCAATCTCGCGAAGCCAGGATCCTCACCTGCGCGTCGAGCCAAGACCTCGACCACGCGCCTGGCCAGCAGACGGGCGCCCTGATCGCTGGCCGGTGCCGACCCCGCCCCATCGCACACCACCGCACAAAGGATCTCGCCCGCCACCTCGTAGGCAAAGGCATCCTGGCACGGCAGGCCCGATTCAAGATGCCCGCTGCCCATCTCGGCTGCGGCAAAAACACGCCAACTCATGAAATCAGACCGGCGCTTGCGACCAAGTATCGGTCGAGGGCAACTGTACCGTGCCACCGGGTGTTGATTGCGAGACGACCTTCATGCTGGCGCTGAGCCACAGGAAGAGTTCCTTGAAACGCAGGCCATCGAGGCGCTTCACAGCCGCCATCCCCTTGTTGCTGAACTGGGCCAGCGTTTCGACTGCCGCCCCCTGTCCGACAGCGAGGGGAAAGACAGCCACCTTGTTGGCGGCCTCGGCATGGCGGCAACGCTCTGCGGCCCCCGCCCATTCGTCGGTCGGCTCACCATCCGACATCAGGAACATCCAGGGCCGTGTATAGGCGACGCCAGCCTGGCGAAAACGCTGCTTTTCGTCTTCGATGCAAGTCAGCGCCAGATCCACTGCCTGACCGGCTGGAGTCGTGCCATTCGCATCCAGCGTCGGCGGCGTGAATTCCATCGCATCCTGCCAGTCAGCCACCACACTGGCGTCGTCGTAGCCGCCAAACTGGATGACCAGCACACGCACCCGCTTGGCGGCGATGGCATCGTCCTTCAATTCCTGTTCAAGCAACTGCAAGCCCTGGTTGAGCTGCGCGATCGGCGAACCAGCCATGCTGCCGGAGGTATCAAGAACGAGAACCAACGGCGTGCGCTGCTCGGAGTTATCAACCAGGGCGACATCGGGAATGATCGGGTTTGTCATGACAACCTGCCTTTTATGATATTGGGAAAATTACATATGCCCGCGGAGTATCGGCCAGCCTTGCCGGCGCAGTCAATCGGCCGGATGGCAGGCTGACCGGTGATCAACAGCTTGCCGCCTGGCCACGGAACAAAGCCCGGCTAACGGCAGAACAACCAGCAAGCTCATCCCGGCTCCTCGACGAAGCGTTCAGTTGGCCGGCATGGCGAACTGGCTCAGCGGCTCGGCAAACAGTTCAAGGACGGGCAACGCCAGGAAAAACAGGGCAAGGCATTGCATGGTGTCGAAAAGGATAGGAAATTCAACGCCCCCAAGGCATGTATCAGCGCGCCTTTCGCTTCATGTCAAACGAGAAAAACGGGAACATTCACCCGGAAATCGCACTCGCCCAGGCGGAACCATCACCTGAAAGCTCAAAGCCGGCCAAATTCGGCCGGCTTTGAGCTTTCAGCTACGCGCCATCCCGCGACAAGCCTCAACCCTTGTCGTTTTTCGTCCCTACCAAGCGACGCGCTGATCAAATTCGTAGTCCGGTGCCGGCTGGGCCTGCGGGTCGGTTTCCCGTTCGGCCTGTTCGGTCGCCGCCAACGCCCACAGTGGCGGACCGCGCGCCGGTGCCAGACGTGGAGCTGAGGTTGGCTCACCTAGGTGACCGAGAATTTCGCGGATCACCGGACCTTCGTTAATGAAGGCGATGATCCGCAGCTCACCGCCGCACTTCGGGCAAGCCAGCGGGAGCACTTCATAGATGCGCGCCAGTAGTAGCGCCCAGACACAACGCGCGGCCTTGCGATGGATTGGCTCGTCGGTTGCGCCCGGTTCGGTTGCCGGCAGTGCTTCGGTCATCGCGGTCGGCTGGGTCGCCTCAAGCTTCTCCACTGCCAGGGCCGTCACTACAGCCCGCAGCGGCGCATTCGGCGCCAGCACCCCGTAGTAGCGATGCAGATGCCGACGCGGCGGCGGAATCAGAGACGCCAGACGCTCGATCAGTTCGAGCGGCGTCAGGAGCAGGCTGACACTGCCGCCGGGGCCGGGTTTAAGGCTC
Organism: uncultured Dechloromonas sp.; assembly: GCA_964523045.1. Classification (GTDB taxonomy): domain Bacteria; phylum Pseudomonadota; class Gammaproteobacteria; order Burkholderiales; family Rhodocyclaceae; genus Azonexus. The sequence goes on from CAZFXO010000055.1 coordinate 21,354, forward strand.
TCGTAGACTAGGTACTCGGGATCGATCTGGCGCAACCGTTCGAGCGCGAAGGCCGGACGGGCGCAGTAGCGCAACAGGCGTTCCAGGCCGGATCGGTCTTCGGCTTCGATGCGAACGCCAGCGTCAAGACTAAAGCCGCCGCCGTGTTCCCAGGCCACCATTTTCTCTGCGACCTCGGGCTCAAGGAGCCCGCGTTTGGTGAGTGCGCGGAGCAGTCAGCGGCGGATATTGCTCTGGATGTCGGCAAGTCGTTGCACATCCAGCGCCGGCATTTCGTGAAAGGCATGCGGCGCTGCACCAGTACCGGGAAGAGGGCGGACTGGCGGCACGCGGCGCCCGCTACTCGGCAAACTGCGCGGCGCTGGTCGACGGCCTGCGGCAACTCGGGCTGCGGCCCTTCCTGCCGACCGAGGTGCAGGCCCCGATCATCGTCACCTTCCATGCACCGGACGATCCGGCCTACGACTTCAAGGCCTTCTACCAGTTGGTGCGCGATCGCGGCTTCATCCTCTACCCCGGCAAGCTGACCGAAGTCGAAACCTTTCGCGTCGGTTGCATCGGCGCCATTTCAACGTGCGAGATCGAGCAGGTGGTCGAGGCTATCCGCTTAAGCCTCAACGAGATGGAACTTGCCATTCGCAAATGAACACGCTCGCAACGGATGCGTTGTCTGGGCTCAAGGCTTTATCGGGTATTGACGAAGAATTGCCCATGGCACCTGGGGTCGAATGCTGTTTAACCAGCAAGCTCATGCAGTGCAGTCAAGAGCATTGGCGCAAGTTCGCCAACTCTCGGCTGAATTCTTCATCGAATGGCGTAGGGCCGGTACGCTGAGCGCCGCATGCCAATGATCAGTTCGATTTCTGGTGACTGACTACCGGACTGGACGCGCAGCGCCACGACTGATTTTTCAGCTTTTTGCTTTTGCGACGACGCCTGCGCCAAGCAGCAGTACGACGAATCCTGCGATGCCGTAGTGGTTCCACGGATTACGCTTGCGGTCGCTCAGGCTGTACTTGGCGGACATTTCTGTCTTGAGCTGATCATCGAGGTTACCAGCCGAAAACTTGTCCAGATTCACTGCCATCAAATTGCAATCCCAAGTCCAGACATCGGCGCCGAACAACCCGAAGCGTTTGCAGGCGTAACCGACGGAATAGCCTTCTTCGAGCGCGGGCGCACCTTCAATTTCAAACAACTCGTCTCCCGTCTGGAAGAACAGTGGAACCCCTCTGGCAAACGACAAGGAAGGCGCAGCGGCAAGCAGGACAACGAATAGTCCAAGAATTATTTTTTTCATGTGGAAATCCCTGATTCAGTAATTGATATGTCTTGTTTTCGAGTTGGTGAAAAATTATCTATTCAGTCGCTTGTCTCTCCGGAATCGGGCTGGTGTCGGGAAAGCTGGATTGATCGCTCGTGTCAGTCGATGACAGGAGATCGCCAACTCTTGTTGCGTAACCGAGCATGCAATGCGAGTGGCGCTGCTCTGACGGCGGCATATTTTCCGCTTTCCGTTGTCATTTGTGAAGAGGGTTTTCAGGAAAGCACTGCTTGCGCATCTCTGGTGTGAGAAGGATAAAGGATAGGAAATTCAACGCCCCCAAGGCAAGAATCAGCGCGCCTTTCGCTTCATGTCAAACGAGAAAAACGGGAACATTCACCCGGAAATCGCACTCGCCCAGGCGGAACCATCACCTGAAAGCTCAAAGCCGGCCAAATTCGGCCGGCTTTGAGCTTTCAGCTACGCGCCATCCCGCGACAAGCCTCAACCCTTGTCGTTTTTCGTCCCTACCAAGCGACGCGCTGATCAAATTCGTAGTCCGGTGCCGGCTGGGCCTGCGGGTCGGTTTCCCGTTCGGCCTGTTCGGTCGCCGCCAACGCCCACAGTGGCGGACCGCGCGCCGGTGCCAGACGTGGAGCTGAGGTTGGCTCACCTAGGTGACCGAGAATTTCGCGGATCACCGGACCTTCGTTAATGAAGGCGATGATCCGCAGCTCACCGCCGCACTTCGGGCAAGCCAGCGGGAGCACTTCATAGATGCGCGCCAGTAGTAGCGCCCAGACACAACGCGCGGCCTTGCGATGGATTGGCTCGTCGGTTGCGCCCGGTTCGGTTGCCGGCAGTGCTTCGGTCATCGCGGTCGGCTGGGTCGCCTCAAGCTTCTCCACTGCCAGGGCCGTCACTACAGCCCGCAGCGGCGCATTCGGCGCCAGCACCCCGTAGTAGCGATGCAGATGCCGACGCGGCGGCGGAATCAGAGACGCCAGACGCTCGATCAGTTCGAGCGGCGTCAGGAGCAGGCTGACACTGCCGCCGGGGCCGGGTTTAAGGCTCTCGTAGACTAGGTGCTCGGGATCGATCTGGCGCAACCGTTCGAGCGCGAAGGCCGCCCCTTACAGGAAAAGGCGACCAGAAAATCGTGCCCGCAGCCGACGCACCGCGCGCGGGCGAAGCCGTGGGCGAGGATGCCACATTCGAGGTAGCGGCGAAATTCCCGTTCGACATGAGCCGGCGCCGAACGGCCCGATTCATCCTGCGCCAGTTCGAGCCAAGTGGCCAGGTAAGACTGCACGGCGCGGTAGAGCACGCTGCGTTCAGGCTGGCGACGACGATAGGTGGCGATGCGCGAAGTGGCACATGCGACGGCTTCGGCAGTCATGGGCATCCTGATCGGTGAGACCG
>CAZFXO010000056.1:0-23892 GCA_964523045.1 uncultured Dechloromonas sp.
GATGGCGGCGCCGCGCTTGCCGACGGTCGGCAGGAAGACGTCGTTGTTCCAGGCGGCGTCATTGATGATGTTCTTGACGCTGTCGCCGTTCGAGGTGACGAAGCGGTAGTCGGCGTACATCGACGGCGAGTGGTTGCCCCAGACGACCAGTTGCTTGAGCGAGGAGACGGCGCGGCCGGACTTCTGGGCCAGCTGGGTCAGCGCGCGGTTATGGTCGAGACGCAGCATGCCATGGTAGTTGGCCGGATTGGTGCGGCCAACCTTGATCGCCGCGGCGCGGGCGATGTAGGCGTTGGTGTTGCACGGGTTGCCGACGACCAGCACGCGGACGTCTTCCTTGGCGTTCTCGGCGATGGCTTTGCCCTGAACGGTGAAGATCGCGCCGTTGGCTTGCAGCAGGTCGGCACGTTCCATGCCGGGGCCGCGCGGACGGGCGCCGACCAGCAGGCAGACGTCGGCATCCTTGAAGGCAACGTTCGGGTCGTCGGTGGCGACCATGCCGGCGAGCAGCGGGAAGGCGCAGTCGTCGAGTTCCATCATCACACCTTGCACGGCCTTCTGGGCTTGCGGCAGGTCGAGCAGTTGCAGGATGACCGGCTGGTCCTTGCCGAGCATTTCACCCGAGGCAATGCGGAACAGCAGGCTATAACCGATCTGACCGGCGGCGCCGGTCACGGCGACGCGCATGGGGGCTTTGGACATGTATCGCTCCTGAATTTAAAGCAGCTTGGTTGAATTATTGGTCGATTCCGGGAGCCGACGAATTTTCCTTGCGTCGGATCGGCTAGCGGAATTCGCGATGGTAGAAGTTCGATCTATTCGTGTCAATTGATTCATGTGTCTTATATAAGACAACTTTTGGTGGACGCTGGCGCCGAATTATGCTGAAATCGAGGCCCATGACCCGAGAGACCCTGCGTTCCGTTGCTCGCGCATCCGCGCCGACCTTCAGCCCGTTGTACCGCCAGATCAAAGATTTCCTGATCGGCTGTCTCGAGCGCGGCGAATGGCGTCCGGGCGACGTGATTCCCAGCGAGGGTGAGCTGGCGCAGCGCTTCAATGTCAGCCAGGGCACGGTACGCAAGGCCATCGACGAGATGGCGGCGGAAAACCTGCTGGTGCGTCGGCAGGGCAAGGGGACCTTCGTTTCTACCCATAGCGATCCTCGCGCCTACTACCGCTTCCTGCGTCTGATGCCGAATGACGGCATCGCCGTGCCGTCGGTCAGCGAGCCCTTCTATTGTCAGGTGGTCGATGCGCCGCCCGAGGTGGCGGCGGTGTTCGGTCTGCTGCCGGGCAGTCCCGTGGTGCACATCAAGCGCTTGCTGCGTTTCGGCGGAGAGAAGGTGGTCTTCGACCAGATTTTCCTGCCGGCGGAGTTTTTCCCGGGGCTGACGCTCGAACTGCTGCGTGCCGGCGAGCGTTCTCTATACAGTCTGCTGGAGAGTGATTTCGGTGTGCGCATGATCAGCGCCGAAGAACATTTGCGTGCCGTGGCCGCCGATGAGGAGTGCGCCGCACTGCTCGGCGTGCAGTGCGGCGAGCCCCTGTTGCTGGTCGAGCGCACCGCCTACACTTACGGCAATCGACCGGTGGAATGGCGCAAGGGCCTGTACTGCACGCGCAACCATTATTATCGAAACGAACTGGGGTGATCGCTGAAACTGCTGCAAAGGCCGCCAACTGGCGCATCGGGGCTCGTTTGACTGTATAATTACGGCTCTTTTCAAACCACATACAAGCGGAAATCCGCACTCTTCGCGAGGGAATATCTTCATGGCAGAGATGATGATAAAGAAGGAGCGTCCAAGAAATTTGGACCTGGCTTCGCTGCGTAGTTACAAATTGCCGCTTCCGGGCAAGGTTTCCATCTTTCACCGGGTGAGCGGGGCGGGGCTGTTCCTGATGTTGCCGGTCATTCTCGGGCTCTTTCAGGCTAGCGTGACCTCGCCGGAGACTTTTGCGGTCTTTCAGGGGTTGGTGGCATCTTGGCCGGTCAAGCTGATTCTGGCGGGTCTGATCTGGGCCTACGCGCATCACTTTTGCGCCGGCATCCGTTTCCTGCTGATGGACGTCCATGTCGGCGTCGATAAGCCGCAGGCACGCAAGTCCGCCGCTGCCGTATTCGCGGTCAGCATTCCGCTGAGCATCATTCTGTGGGGAGTCCTGCTGTGATCAACCGTATCGTTGTCGGTGCCCATTACGGCCTCAAGGACTGGATCGCGCAGCGCGCAACGGCCGTCATCATGGCCGTCTATTCGGTCATCCTGGCCGTCGTGCTGCTGGTTTTCCGTCCTTCCACCTTTGAAGCCTGGCAGGCGGTTTTTGCCAACGGCGTCATCAAGTTCTTCACCTTCCTGTTCTTCGTCAGCCTGGTCTATCACGTCTGGATCGGCGTACGTGACATCTGGATGGACTACGTCAAGTCGGTCGGCCTGCGCCTGACCCTGCATGTCCTGACCATTGCCGCGCTGGTGGGTTACGCCGCGTGGGCTGCTGCGATTCTCTGGAGGCTGTAAGCGTGAGTATTCCTGTTCTGAAATTCGATGCGGTCATCGTCGGTGCCGGTGGTGCCGGTCTGCGTTCCGCGATCCAGTTGTCCGAAGCCGGCCTCAAGACGGCCGTCCTGTCCAAGGTCTTCCCGACCCGTTCCCATACCGTTGCCGCTCAGGGTGGCGTTGCCGCTTCGCTCGGTAACTCCGAGGAAGATCACTGGCACTGGCACATGTACGATACCGTCAAGGGTTCCGACTGGCTCGGCGACCAGGACGCGATCGAGTTCATGGTGCGCAAGGCCAACGAGTGCGTCGTTGAGCTCGAACACTACGGCATGCCTTTCGACCGTACCGACGACGGCAAGATCTACCAGCGTCCGTTCGGCGGCCACATGTCGAACTTCGGCGAAAAGCCGGTGCGCCGCTCCTGTGCTGCTGCTGACCGTACTGGTCACGCCATGCTGCACGCCATGTACCAGCGCAACGTCAAGGCCAACACCCAGTTCTTCGTCGAATGGATGGCGCTCGACCTGATCCGCGACGCGGAAGGTCACGTCGTCGGCGTCACGGCGATGGAAATGGAGACCGGCCAGATTGTCATCTTCCACACCCGTGCCACCATCTTCGCGACTGGCGGTGCCGGCCGTATCTTCTACTCCTCGACCAATGCCTTCATCAACACCGGTGACGGCCTGGGCATGGCGGCGCGTGCCGGCATCCCGCTCGAAGACATGGAATTCTGGCAGTTCCACCCGACTGGCGTGGCCGGTGCCGGCGTGCTGATCACCGAAGGCGTCCGTGGCGAAGGCGGTATCCTGCGTAACGCCAACAAGGAACGCTTCATGGAGCGCTACGCGCCGAACGCCAAGGATCTGGCGTCGCGTGACGTGGTTTCCCGCGCCATGACCACCGAAATCAACGAAGGCCGCGGTTGCGGTGTGAACAAGGACTACGTCCTGCTCGACATCACCCACCTCGACCCGAACACCATCATGAAGCGCCTGCCGGGTATCCGCGAAATCGGCCTGCAATTCGCCGGCGTCGATTGCATCAAGGAACCGCTGCCGGTGGTGCCGACCTGCCACTACCAGATGGGCGGCATCCCGACGCATTACTCGGGTCGTGTCGTGGTCAGCGAGAACGGCGATCACAACACCGTCGTCCCGGGCTTCTATGCCGCCGGTGAGTGCGCCTGTGCCTCGGTGCACGGTGCCAACCGCCTCGGTACCAATTCGCTGCTCGACCTGCTGGTCTTCGGCAAGTCGGCCGGTGACTCCGCCGTCGAAGATCTCAAGACCGGCCAGGCTCACCGCGATCTGCCGAAGGACGCTGCCGAGAAGTCGCTGGCCCGGATTTCCGCCATCGACAACCGCAAGGGCGGTGCCAACGTGCACGAAACCCGTCTCGCCATGCAACGCACGATGCAGAACCACGCCGGTGTGTTCCGTTTCGGCGACCTGCTCAAGTCCGGCGTCGAGAAGATCCTGGAAGTCGAGAAGGCGGCACGCGCGCTCGAGATCAAGGACAAGTCGATGGCCTGGAACACGGCGCGTACCGAAGCGCTCGAAATGGAAAACCTGATCGAAGTCGCCAAGGCAACGATGCTCTCCGCCGAGGCCCGCAAGGAATCGCGCGGCGCCCACGTCCGCGACGATGCCCCGGATACCCCGGAATTCCCGAACGGTCGTAACGATGCCGAGTGGCTCAAGCACACCCTGTTCAATCCGGTGGATAACTCGATCACCTACAAGCCGGTCACCATGCAGCCGCTGACCGTCGAACCCATCGCGCTGAAGACGCGTTCGTACTAACGGAGAAGAGCATGAGCAAACGCATGGTTCAATTCAGCATCTACCGCTACGATCCGGACAAGGACGACGCGCCCTACATGCAGGACATCTCGGTCGAACTCGAACCGACCGACCGCAAGCTGCTCGACGCCCTGACCAAGCTGAAGGCGAAGGACGACACGCTGTCGTACCGTCGTTCCTGCCGCGAGGGCGTCTGCGGTTCCGATGCGATGAACATCAACGGCAAGAACGGTCTGGCCTGCCTGACCGACATCGACGAGCTGAAGCAGCCGATCGTGCTGCGTCCGCTGCCCGGCCTGCCGGTCATCCGCGACCTGATCGTCGACATGACCCAGTTCTTCAAGCAGTACCACTCGATCAAGCCCTACCTGATCAACAACGATCCGCCGCCGGAACGCGAACGTCTGCAGTCGCCGGAAGATCGCGAAGAGCTGAACGGTCTCTACGAGTGCATCCTGTGCGCCTGCTGCTCGACGTCGTGCCCGTCGTTCTGGTGGAACCCGGACAAGTTCGTCGGCCCGGCCGGCCTGCTGGCTGCCTACCGCTTCATCGCCGATACGCGCGATCAGGCGACCAACGAGCGTCTCGACAACCTCGACGACCCGTACCGCCTGTTCCGTTGCCACACCATCATGAACTGTGTTGACGTGTGCCCGAAGGGTCTCAACCCGACCAAGGCCATCGGCAAGATCAAAGACCTGATGGTTCGCCGCGCCGTCTGATGGAAAGAGCCGACTACGAACGCCTGCGTTGGCGTTGCATCCGCCGCGCCCTGCTCGAACTCGATATCGCGCTGACGCGTTTCCTGGATAACGGGTTCGCCAAGCTGTCGGACGAGCAGCAGCAGGTGTTCGTGGAAATGGCCGACATGGAAGACCACGATCTCTGGTACCTGATCAGTGGTCAGACGGAGTGCGAGGATCCCCGCTATCTTCCGATCCTGCTGGCGATACGTGAGAGTTAACAGAAACTTACAGCAGCCCTAAGTAAGTCTTAAGTAAGGTTGATGCACTAAGTTGTGACATTGACCAAATTTTGGCAGTGCAGTGATAACCAACACCTGACAAGGGAAAAACCATGACGACCGAACGCAAGGCAACCCTGAGCATCGACGGACTAGCACCTGTCGATTTCCCGATCATGTCCCCGACGCATGGCAATGATTGCGTGGATATTCGTAGCCTGGGCGGCAAGACGGGGCTGTTTACCTATGACTCCGGTTTCCTGTCGACCGCGAGTTGCCGTTCCAAGATCACCTTCATCGATGGCGACAAGGGCGAACTGCTCTATCGCGGCTACCCGATCGAGCAACTGGCGGAAAGCTGCAACTTCCTCGAAGTCGCTTACCTGCTGAAGAATGGCGAACTGCCGGATGCCACCCAGAAGGTCAAGTTCGAAAACACCATCAAGAAGCACACGATGGTGCATGATCAGCTGACCCGTTTCTACAACGGTTTCCGTCGCGATGCTCACCCGATGGCCGTCATGGTTGGCGTGGTCGGCGCCCTGTCCGCCTTCTACCACGAAGCGATGGACTACTCCGACGCCGAACACCGCAACATCAGCTTCAACCGCATCGTCGCCAAGCTGCCGACGATCGTCGCCATGGCCTACAAGTACAACCGTGGCATGCCCTTCATGTACCCGGACAACGATCTCGACTACACCGCCAACTTCATGCGCATGATGTTCGGTTCGCCGTGCGAGAAGTATGTGCCGAACCCGGTGCTGGTCCGCGCCCTGGACGTCATCTTCACCCTGCACGCCGATCACGAGCAAAACGCCTCGACCTCGACCGTCCGCCTTGCCGGTTCGTCGGGCGCCAACCCGTTTGCCTGCATCTCGGCCGGTATCGCCTGTCTGTGGGGCCCGGCGCACGGCGGCGCGAACGAAGCCTGCCTGCAGATGCTGGAAGAAATCGGCGACGTCTCGCGCGTCGGCGAGTACATCAAGCGCGCCAAGGACAAGAGCGATTCCTTCAAGCTGATGGGCTTCGGTCACCGCGTCTACAAGAACTTCGATCCGCGCGCCAAGCTGATGCGCAAGGTCTGCAACGAAGTGCTGTCGGAACTGGGTCTGGAAAACGATCGCCTGTTCAAGCTGGCGATGGAACTGGAAAAGATCGCTCTGGAAGACGAATACTTCGTCGAGAAGAAGCTCTACCCGAACGTCGACTTCTACTCCGGCATCGTCCAGAAGGCGATCGGCATCCCGACCGAGATGTTCACCTGCATCTTCGCGCTGGCCCGCTCGGTCGGCTGGATGACGCAGTGGGAAGAAATGATCTCCGATCCGGAATACAAGATCGGTCGTCCGCGCCAACTGTACGTTGGTGCAGCCAAGCGCGACGTGGTACCGCTTGCCCAGCGCGGCTAATACAATAAACGGGCGGCTCGCGGGCCGCCCTTTTTTACATGCGGAGCATCACCGGTGCGCGTCCATGTGCACTGTAGGAAAATAAAACCCATATAGGGGACGCCTATGACTACGATGAATGACAAGTTCGACAGCACGCTTTACTTTGGCGGTAACGCGCCTTTTGTCGAAGAAGTATATGAAAGCTACCTGAACGATCCGACCTCCGTTTCGCTGGAATGGCGGGATTATTTTGATCGCCTGGCCCAGATGCCGGGCTTTGTCGCACGTGACGTGGCGCATGCGCCGGTCGTTGCCGCCTTTGCCGAACTGGCGAAGGATGGTGGCTTCAAGCAGAGTGCGCCGGCCTCGTCTTCCGCCGAGCACCGCAAGCAATCCGCAGTCGGTCAACTGGTCACCGCCTATCGTTCGCTCGGTACCCGCTGGGCCGATCTCGATCCATTGAAGCGCCTGCCACGTCCGAAACTCGACGAACTGGAGCCGTCGTTCTACGGTTTCACCGATGCCGACCTGAAGCAGACCTTCAACGTCGGTTCGCTCAAGGGCCTGCCGGAAAACGCCAAGCTCAGCGACATTCTCGAAACGTTGAAGCAGACCTACTGCGGCACGATCGGCGTCGAGTACATGTACATGACCGACTACAACGAGAAGCGCTGGCTGCAGGAAAAGCTGGAAGGCATCCGTTCCCGTCCGTCCTACACGGTCGACCAGAAGAAACGCATTCTCGAGCGTCTGACCGCAGCCGAAACGCTTGAACGTTACCTGCATACCAAGTACGTCGGCCAGAAGCGCTTCTCGCTCGAAGGTGGCGAATCGCTGATCGTCGCCATGGACGAAGCGATCCGCACCGGCGGCGCCAATGGCGTTGACGAAGTGGTGGTCGGCATGGCCCACCGCGGCCGCCTGAACGTGCTGGTCAATACCCTGGGCAAGGCGCCGTCGATGCTCTTCGCCGAGTTCGAAGGCAAGAAGAAGAGCGACCTCACCGCTGGCGACGTCAAGTATCACCTCGGCTATTCGTCCGACGTCGCAACGCCGGGCGGCCCCTGCCACCTGACGTTGGCCTTCAATCCGTCGCACCTGGAAATCGTCAACCCGGTGGTTGCCGGTTCGGTCTATGCCCGCCAGGTCCGCCGCGGCGAAGGCAGCAAGTCCAAGGTTCTGCCCATCCTGGTCCATGGCGATGCCGCCGTCGCCGGTCAGGGCGTCAACCAGGAAATGCTGAATTTCTCGCAGACCCGTGGCTACGGCGTCGGTGGCGTGCTGCACATCGTCGTCAACAACCAGGTCGGCTTCACCACTTCCGACCCGCGCGACTACCGTTCCGGTCATTACTGCACCGACATCTTCAAGATGGTCGATGCACCGATCTTCCACGTCAATGGCGACGATCCGGAAGCCGTGGCGCTGGTTACCCAACTGGCCATCGAGTACCGCCAGACCTTCCTCAAGGATGTCGTGGTGGACATCATCTGTTTCCGCAAGCTCGGTCACAACGAGCAGGACGAGCCGATGGTCACCCAGCCGCTGATGTACAAGATCATCAGCAAGCACCCGGGGACGCGCAAGCTCTACGGCGACAAGCTGATCGCCGAAGGCACGCTGCCGGCTGACGGTCCGGACCAGATGATCGCCGAATACCGCGCTCACCTGGACAAGGGCGAACTGCTCTACAACCCGGTGCTGGCCGGCTACAAGCACCCGATGACGATCGACTGGACGCCGTTCCTGACCAAGGAATACATCGAGACCTGCGACACCACCGTGCCGAAGGCCGAACTGCAGCGTCTGGCGCAACGTCTGTCCACCCTGCCGGAAGGTTTCACGCTGCATTCGCGGGTCAAGAAGATCGTCGAGGACCGTGCCGCAATGGGCGAAGGCAAGCTGCCTGTCGATTGGGGCATGGCCGAGAACCTGGCCTACGCGTCGCTGCTGGTTTCCGGTTACGGCGTGCGCATTTCCGGCGAGGACGTCGGTCGCGGTACCTTCTTCCACCGCCATGCCGCCTTCCACGACCAGAACCGCACGAGCTGGGATGCCGGTACCTATCATCCGTTGAAGAACCTGCAGGAAAAGCAGGCGGGCTTCCAGTGCTTCGATTCGGTGCTGTCTGAAGAAGCCGTGCTGGCTTTCGACTACGGCTACGCCTCGGCCAACCCGTACGAACTCGTGATCTGGGAAGCCCAGTTCGGCGACTTCGTCAATGGCGCCCAGGTCGTCATCGACCAGTTCATCACTTCCGGTGAAGCCAAGTGGGGCCGCGCCTGCGGTCTGGTCATGCTGCTGCCGCACGGTTACGAAGGCCAGGGCCCCGAGCACTCCTCGGCTCGCCTCGAGCGCTTCATGAACCAGTGCGCCGAAATGAACATGGAAGTTTGCGTCCCGACCACGGCCGCCCAGGTTTTCCACATGCTGCGCCGGCAGGGCGTGCGCATGCAGCGCAAGCCGTTGGTCGTGATGTCGCCGAAATCGCTGCTGCGCCACAAGGATGCCGCTTCGTCGCTGGACGAACTGGCCAATGGCGAATTCCAGCGTGTCATCGGCGAAGTCGACGAGATCGACGCGAAAAAGGTCAAGCGTGTTGTGCTGTGCTGCGGCAAGGTCTATTACGACCTGGTCAACGCACGTCGTGAGAAGCAGATCAAGGATATCGCCATCGTCCGTATCGAACAGCTTTATCCGTTCCCCTCGGGTTCCCTGTCCAAGGAATTGGCCAAGTATCCGAAGGCGACGGAAATCGTCTGGGCGCAGGAAGAACCGCGCAACCAGGGTGCCTGGTACTGGTTCGCCTCGCGCCATCATCTGGACAGCGGCCTCGACGCCAAGCAGAAGCTGCTGCTGGTTGCGCGTCCCGCTTCGCCGTCGCCGGCGGTAGGGTATCTGGCCAAGCACAACGAACAGCAGAAAGCATTGGTCGAGTCCGCGCTGGGCAAGATCGACTACTAATAACGAAAGCAGAGTGGAGTCACCCATGAGCATCATTGAAGTCCAAGTTCCGCAACTGTCCGAGTCCGTTGCCGAAGGCACGCTGGCTTCCTGGAAGAAGAAGATCGGCGAAGCGGTTGGCCGCGACGAAATCCTGATCGACATCGAAACCGACAAGGTCGTCCTCGAAGTGCCGTCGCCGGCCGCCGGCGTTCTCGTCGAAATCATCAAGGGCGATGGCGAAACCGTCGTCTCCGGCGAACTGATCGCCAAGATCGACACCGCCGCCACTGCCGGTGCCGTCGCCCCGGCCGCCGAAGCACCGAAGGCTGCCGCCGCGCCGGCCGCCGCCACGGCGCCGGCTGCCGCTGCCCCGGCCGGTACGGCCAGCCCGGCCGCGCGCAAGATCCTCGACGAGAAGGGCATCCCTGCCGCCGACGTCGCCGGTTCCGGCCGTGGTGGTCGCGTCACCAAGGAAGACGCCGTCGCCGCCCAGGCCAAGCCGGCTGCCGGCCCGGTCGTTGCTGCCAAGTCGACCACTTCGCTGCCGGTGCCGCCGACCGGTGTCGCCCTCGGCGATCGCACCGAAGAACGCGTGCCGATGACCCGTCTGCGCGCCCGCATCGCCGAGCGCCTGCTGCAGTCGCAACAGACCAACGCCATCCTGACCACGTTCAACGAAGTGAACATGGCTCCGGTCATGGCGCTGCGCAAGCAGTACGGCGAGAAGTTCGAGAAGACCCACGGCGTCCGCCTCGGCTTCATGGGCTTCTTCGTCAAGGCCGCCGTTGCCGCGCTGCAGAAGTTCCCGATCCTGAACGCCTCGGTCGACGGTAACGACATCGTCTATCACGGCTACGTCGACATCGGTATCGCCGTCGGTTCGCCGCGTGGCCTGGTCGTGCCGATCCTGCGCAATGCTGACCAGATGTCGATCGCCGACATCGAGAAGAAGATCGCCGAATTCGGCGCCAAGGCCAAGGACGGCAAGCTGTCGATCGAAGAACTGACCGGCGGCACCTTCTCGATCTCGAACGGCGGCATCTTCGGTTCGATGATGTCCACCCCGATCATCAACCCGCCGCAGTCCGCGATCCTCGGCATTCACGCCACCAAGGACCGTGCCGTTGTCGAAAACGGTCAGGTCGTCGTGCGTCCGATGAACTATCTGGCGATGTCCTACGATCACCGCATCATCGACGGCCGCGAAGCCGTCCTCGGTCTGGTGACCATGAAGGAAGCGCTGGAAGATCCGGCCCGCCTGCTGCTCAACGTCTAAGCCTGCATCGCCGGCGCCAGTGTTCCCGCACGGGCGCTGGCGCCTTTGCACATCTGAATTTTGAAAGGTTGATCCATGTCCAAGCAATTTGACGTGCTCGTTATCGGTGGTGGTCCCGGCGGCTACGTGGCCGCCATCCGCGCCGCCCAGCTCGGTTTCAACACCGCCTGCGCCGAATCCAACGCCTACGCTGACCCGAAGGGCGAACCGCGCCTCGGCGGTACCTGCCTGAACGTCGGCTGCATCCCGTCGAAGGCCCTGCTGCGCTCCTCCGAACTCTTCGAGGAAGCCAATCATTCCTTCGCCATGCACGGCATCTCGGCCAAGGGCGTTGCCATCGACGTGCCGACCATGGTCGGCCGCAAGAACACCATCGTCACCCAACTGACCGGCGGCATCCGCGGCCTGTTCAAGAAGAACAAGGTCACCGGCCTCAACGGCCACGCCAGCTTTGCCGGCAAGGAAGGCGAGCTGTACAAGGTCAAGGTTGGCGAGGAAGAAGTCCTGGCCAAGCACGTGATCATCGCCACCGGCTCCAAGCCGCGCCATCTTGACGGCATCCCGGTCGACAACAAGGTGATCTGCGACAACGTCGGCGCGCTCGATTTCGACGCCGCACCGAAGCGCTTGGGCGTCATCGGCGCCGGTGTCATCGGCCTGGAAATGGGCTCGGTCTGGCGCCGTCTCGGTACCGACGTGACCGTCCTCGAAGCCGCCCCGGATTTCCTGCCCTTCGTTGATCAGGATATCTCCAAGGAAGCGCTCAAGCTGTTCACCAAGCAGGGCCTGAAGATCACCACCGGCATCAAGCTGGGTAAGGTCTCGGTCGCCAAGAAGGGCGTCACTGTCGAGTACGAAGACAAGGACGGCGCCAAGAAGCTTGAATGCGACAAGCTGATCGTCTCGGTCGGCCGCATCCCGAACACCGACGGTCTGAACGGTGATGCCGTCGGCCTGAAGATCAACGAGCGCGGCCAGGTCGAAGTCAACGGCCACTGCCAGACCAACCTGCCCAACGTCTGGGCGGTCGGCGACGTCGTGCGCGGTCCGATGCTGGCGCACAAGGCCTCCGAAGAAGGCGTCATGGTCGCCGAACTGATCGCCGGCCAGTCCGGTCACTGCGACTTCAACACCATTCCGGGCGTCGTCTACACCCACCCGGAAATCGCCTGGGTCGGCAAGACCGAACAGCAACTCAAGGCCGAAGGCATCGCCTACAAGCCGGGCAAGGTGCCCTTCCTGGCCAGCGGTCGGGCGCTCGGCCACGGCGACGCCAGCGGCTTCGTCAAGGTCCTGGCCGACGCCAAGACCGACCGCATCCTCGGCGTGCACATCATTGGCAACAACGCTTCCGAACTGATCGCCGAAGCCGTCGTCACGATGGAATTCGCCGGTGCCTCCGAAGACCTCGGCCGCATCTGCCACGCCCACCCGACCCTGTCGGAAATCGTGCACGAAGCTGCGCTGGCCTGCGACAAGCGCTCGCTGCACTTCTAAGCAACGCTTTTCCCAGAAATAGAAAGGGGGCCTTCTGGCCCCCTTTTCCTTTTGGCGATCCCTCGAGCGATCAAGGGGCTGCGATTCGATCGGGCTCGCTCACCATTGAGTTACCCGGACCACACGATGGTCTCCGGTTACAGTCAGGCTTACCTTGCCTCTTTCGCCAAGTTGCGTGACTTCGGTGAAATTGTCCTGGCCAACCTGGGCGATGGCCGCTTCGTTGTTTCGGCCAGCTTGTTCGAGTTCAACCCGATTATGGTCGCCGCGTTGGTAAATGCTCGCCCGATTCTCCAGGCCGGACTGGCTGGCGAGTATTTCATTTTCCATGCCTACCTGCCTGAGCGCGATTTGGTTGTCGAGTCCTGATTGGCTGAGCGATGCCGTCTGGGCACTGCCGTGCTGGAGCAGGCTCAGGGTGTTGCGATCACCCGATTGCTCGACGTTGGCAACGTTAGCAGAACCGAATTGCTCGCTGCTCGCCCGCAGCCCTGTGCCGGGCAACAGGTCGGCATAGCGGGCTTCCGCGAGCAGGTCGCCAGCGTGGGCTGCCGAGGTCGCAGTGGCGGCGATCAGCAGGCAGCCGCAGCCCACGAGGCGTCGCACGCCCATCCGGGCGAAGCGGTAGCAACTGTCGAGCCCTCGGTCAGCGAACATGTTCACGAATGCCATCGTTCAGCGAGCCGGAAGCCAACGCAGATGTTTGTGGCAAATCCTTCGCCGCGTATTCCTGCGGCGTCATCTGCAATTGCTCGTCGAAAGCCTTCAGGTAGGACTGGATCAACGGTGACTGGATCTCGGCTTCGTCACGCAGCACCCATGCCTTGTCGCGGATTCCCTGGACGATCAGATGAACCAGTCCGGTTTCGATGGCCTCGCGGACGCAAAGCTGTACCGGCTCGTTTTCGGTGAATCCTCCTTCGAGTTCGAGCAGGCGCTTCAGGGAAATGAAGCGGTAGCCGCCGCCATCAAGCTGAATCGAATATACGGTTTTCGTGGTTGTGACGCTTTCCACGATCTGCCCGGTCCGGATGTCGACCGCGCGCAAATTGACCGTGACTTGATCGACGCGGTAGGAATCCGAGATGCCGATGCCGAAATAACGGATCCCCGCTCCGCCTGTCTTGACGTTGCTCTCGAAACCGATGATCGAACCTTCGAGGATCAGGTTGGCCGGCATCAACGGCGGAATTTGCTGGGCGGGAGCTGCCTTGTCCTGAGGTTGTTCCAGGGCCCGGACGATCTTGCGTTCGGTCAGCAGGTTCTGCAGGTTTTCCCGCTCCACCGGGATGAACCAGCGGGAATCGCGAACTGCCTTGATCAGCATCGAGGCCGCCCCCTGAGTGACAGAGGTCGAGAAGGAACTATCCGGCGAAGGCTTGTACTGTCCCGTCTGGTCGCGGAAACCATAGATCGCGACGGGAATCCGGCCGCGCGGCTCGGGCAGGTTCGTCAGATCGCGGGAAACATGTGTGGGCGGCGCCAGCGAAGCTGGGCTACGAGTGGCGGCAGGATTGGAGCTGGCACAGCCGGCGATGGCGACGCAGCAAGCGGTGACAAGGAAAAGGGTGGGCAGGCGCATGATTCGTTCGAGAGAGGTTTATCCGCTCCGCCGGGTTGGCGGCGGAGCGTGAGATTGATGAAGATCAGCGCTGGGTGATGGAAACCGAGTTGCCGGCGCCATTCTGGTATACCGAGGCATAGAAATTGGAGCCGGCCTGCGTGATGCTGGCGTAGTTTCGCTCCCGGCCGTTCCAGCCACTACCGTTCTGCCAAATGTCAGCGCGGTTGTTGTAGCCGTCCTGAGTGATGGCGGCTTCATTCCAGTTGCCGGTTTGGGATATCAGCGCAACATTGATGTCGCCACTCTGACGAATGTCTGCATGCATGTTTTCGCCGTAGTATTGTTCGACGAAAGCAAGGTTTTCGAAGCCTGGGGTGTTCCACCACCAGTCGGTCACCCCTTGCTGGATCGAGGCGCTGGCGGCCGTCGTGTTGTATTGAAAGGTTGCGGCATGGTTGCCTTCGCCATACTGGCTGATGGCAACACCATAGGTCTGGCAGTTAGTGCAGAAATAGCTTTCGATCATGCCGCCAACGTTGTCGGCCTGCCAGATTCTGGCGTAGTTGTTATTGCCTTGCTGGACGATTTGCGCAGCACTACCCTGGTTGTAAAGCTGGTTGATGGCTGCCAGGTTGCCCCAGCCGTACTGGTTGATGTTGGCCTGGGTGTAATGGAATTCCTGCCACCAGTATGAGGAGTTGACGTACGCCCCGCTGTTTGCTTCCTGGTTGATCACCGCTCGCTGGTAGTCTCCGGATTGGTTGGCGTTGGCTGCCGTCGAAGAATTGTAGTTCTGGTCGATGCTCGCATTTTGCATGTAACCGGACTGGGAGATGTTCGCGCTAACGTTGGCATGCCAAGAACTGCCCTGTTGCCAGATGTTTGCGGTATTTTGAAATGACCAGGATTGGTTGATGTTGGCCGAACCCCAGGAGCCGCCAAATTGATCAATCTGGGCGAAGTTGCTGTCACCGCCATATTGATTGATGTAGGCCTGGCTCCCGGACGTGCTGTCCTGATTGATTCGTGCTTGATCGAAATAGCCACCTTGATAAATGCTGGCGGTCGAATCGAAAGCATATTTCTGGTTGATTGTTGCCGAGCTGTAATAGCCCCATTGCGAAATTGTGTTCGGCGACCAATACCAATAGTTGCCGTTGCTGCTTTCGCTAGATATTTCTGCGGTGTTGCCAGTACCGCCTTGACTGATGGTGAGGGAAATGTTGTATGAATTGTTCTGATCGGCTTGGATCGTATTCGATTCGCCGCTCTGCGTGATGTAGGCGCCGTTGCCGCTGCCGCTCTGGTTCAGGTTGAGGCTGCTTTCATTGGCATATTGCTGGGAGGCGGTGGCTGACTGGCTGTCTCCCACCTGGTTGATTTGCACACGGGAACTGTCGGAAGCAATCTGTTCGGCGCTGAGTTGGTTGAACTGGCCGTCCTGATAAGAGTAAATGTCGCCCATTGCCGGTTGCGCGAAGAAGGCGGCGATGGACAGTGCAATGAGGGTGGGCTGGAATTTCATTTCAATAATCTCCGGGAAGCGTTGAATGGGGGTTACTCGCAGTTACTGGCTGACCTCGAACATGGTGGTCTGGCCGGTGGCCTTGTCAGTCGTGGTGATTTGTAATTTGCCGCCGCCCAGATCGCTGATCAGGATGCGGAAGTCGGTGGTTTCGACCGTGCCCGGAACCAGTTGCCCGTTATTGCCGACAACATTCGACGAAACAGCTGAGGCGACACGACTCAGGATCGCGCGTTGCAGACTGTCGTTGAATTGCTCGAGCGCACTTTGCTGGCCTTGGGCGCCGCTGCTATCTTCCTTGAAGCGGTTCTGGGCTTGCGCTGAACTGAGCAGGACGCTGCCGTTCAGCGGGCTTCCGCCAAAGGAAGGATTGACCGGTACGTAGACCTGTTCGGTGGCGGTGGCTGGAGCTGCCAGCAGACAACTCAGAAAAGCGGTCAATAACTGGCTGTGCAGTCTAGCGTTATGAAAATATCTCACGGGATTCCCTTTCAAAATTCGTCCTTGGCCAGGTCGGCGTCACCGAATAATTGAGCGACCTGCGATTCGATAATGCGCTGGAATACGACGTCAGCTGCCATGCCGGCTACCTCGCGCACGCGTGCCCGGTTAGCTGGCAGGAAAGCTTGAAACAGACGGCGGCTGCCGTAATTGACAAAAATCTGGCTACCCCAGCGGGCACTGGGGTGTTCGGCAATGGCGATCGAGAAGCGACTGTCGCCATCTTTTTCGCGCCATGCCGTGACGAATCCATCGTAGAACTCGCGGCCGATCGGGGTGATCGTCTGGGCGACGACAACGCCGCTTGGGTCCTGGCGCAACAGATTGGGGGCGAGGCCGCTCCGTTCCGTTATCGGGTCGGCGGCGTGAACGGTCGCCGCTGTTGTGGCGATAAAAGCGATGCTCAGGAAGTAGCGCAACTGGTTCAAGATGGCGGCCGGTGTGGTTATTTTTCGGTCATAACTGTATCGAATGATTACCCGATTGTCATCGTCGGCAGCAAGGGATTCCGATGGTGTTGTTTTTTTGCAAAAAGCCCATCGAAGTGCTTGATGATCAGTGGCTGCAGAATCCAGCCAATATTTGCGAAAATAGCGGACCCGAGAACAACGACAAGCGACGATGCCCCACAGAAAACTCAATGTCTCGCCGACCGGCATGATCGACGCGTATAACGCGGTGCTGGCCGAGCGTGGTTATGTTGCCGACGCGGCGCAGCAGGCGGCGGCTGATGCGCTGCAGGCGCTTTATGAAAATCTGCTTTCCTTCAAGGTTGACCGTGGCAGTACGATCAAGCGCCTGCTGAAGCCGCCCCGGCCGCCCAAGGGGGTTTATTTCTGGGGTGGGGTCGGGCGCGGCAAGAGCTTCCTGATGGATTGCTTCTATGCCTCGGTGCCTTACCGGCGCAAGAAGCGCCTGCATTTCCATTCCTTCATGCAGCAGATCCACCGCGACCTCGACAAGTACAAGGGCGAGCCGGATCCGATGCTGAAGCTGGCGGCGGCGATCGCCCAGGACGTCCGCCTGCTCTGTTTCGACGAGTTCCACGTCTCCGACATCGCCGACGCGATGATCCTCGGCCGCCTGCTCGAAGGCTTGTTCAGCCATGGCGTGATCCTGGTCATGACCTCGAACTACCCGCCGGACATGCTTTATCCCAATGGCCTGCACCGGGAGAGCTTCCTGCCGGCGATCGCCCTGCTCAAGAAGCATCTCGACGTGTTCGAGGTCGATGCCGGTGTCGATTACCGCCTGCGCGCGCTGGAGCAGGTCGAGATTTACCACCATCCGGCTGACGCCGCGGCCGAGCGCAAGATGCTCGATTACTTCCGCATGGTGGCCGGCGAAGAGGGCGAGCAGGGCGGGCAGATCGAAATCCTCGACCGCCAGATCGATACCGTTCGCCGGGGCAACGGTGTCATCTGGTTCGACTTCCGCACCCTGTGCGGCGGCCCGCGTTCGCAGAACGATTACCTGGAAATTTCGCGCGGCTACCATACCGTGCTGCTGTCGCACATCCCGAAGATGACCGTGCACCAGGCTTCGGAAGCCCGCCGCTTCACCTGGCTGGTGGACGTCTTCTACGACAACAAGGTCAAGCTGATCGCCACCGCCGACTGCGCCGCCGACGAACTGTATACGGAAGGCACGCAGGCCAGCGAGTTCAAGCGTACGGTGAGCCGGCTGACCGAGATGAATTCGCGCGCCTATCTCGCCGAACCGCATATCGTCGCCCCCTGAGGAGAACGCCATGAGATCCGTCCTGAAGTTCCTGCTTGCGGTGTTCTTCGTCTTGTGGGCCGGGATGGCCGCTGCGCAACTGGAGGTCATCGAGCTGAAGGGCAAGACGGCCGACGAAGTCCTGCCAGTGCTGCTGCCGCTGGTCGAACCCGGCGGTATCCTGAGCGGCCTCAACAACCAGCTCTTCCTGCGCGCCTCGCCGCGCAACCGCGAGGACATCAAGCGGGCGCTGGCGGCGATCGACAAGCCGGCGCGCCGGCTGATCATCTACGTCGCCCATGACCGCAAGCGGATGAATGCCCAGCGAGAGGCGGAAGCCATCGGCCAGGTGGTGCTCGGCAGCAACAGCCGGGTCGAAGTCGAAGGTCGGGTCTGGGATACGCAGAGCCAGCGCGAGGAAAAGGCAGCGCAACGGGTGCAGACGGTCGAGGGGGGCCGGGCCTTCATCCAGGTTGGTCGTTCGCTGCCGGTGCCGATGCGCATGGTGGCGGTCGGTCCGGGGGCGGCGGTGGTCAACGAAGGCGTCGTTTACCGCGACATCGGCAGCGGTTTCTACGCGACGCCGCGGCTGGCCGGCGACCGGGTGACGCTGGAAATTTCCCAGCAGACGGAGCAACTGGAGCGCGGGCGGCCCGGTAGCATCGCCACGCAACGTTTGAGCACCACGGTCAGCGGCCGCCTCGGCGAATGGATAGAACTGGGCGGCACCGGCCAGCAAGCCGGCAACCAGCGTGATGGTTCATTCAGTGTCGGCACCGGGCAGATGCGCGAGCAGCGGGCGATCTGGTTGCGGGTCGAGGAAGTCGAATGAAAAACGGGCCGCAGATGCGGCCCGTTTGTTTTTTGCCGTTGTGCTGTCTCAGGCGGCGGCCTTGGCTGGCAGCGGGGTGACGACCGGCGCGGGGCCCTTGCTGATCAGGCCCAGCGGCTTGCCGAGCGGCAGCAGGGTGCGGCCGAAGAAGTTGTTCAGGAAGACGGCGCCAGCGGCGTAGAAGCCAAGCAGCGAAATACCCAGTTCAGACCAGGCGGCGAGCGGGCCGAACAGTTCCTTGTTCACGCCGAGGATGGAGAGCGCCAGCGACGGCAGCAGGACGTTGATCAGCACCAGGATGACGGCGAACACCTTGTTGGCTTCGAAGGCGGCGACCATGATGAAGAGCGAGAAGATGAAATAGCCGATGCAGGCAAAGGCGAGTTGCTTCGGGTCGGCATTGGCGCCGACTTCGCCCAGCCAGCCGAGACTGATCGCCCAGTGCATGGCGACGGCGATCCAGAACAGGCCGTAAGCGCCGAGAACGATGGCGCCGAAATAGTTGTTCTTCTTGAAGTCGACCATCGACGCCCAGATCTGGGCCAGCGAGCCGAGAAAGAGCGCCCACGGAATCAGGTAGGCGACGCCGGTGGTCCAGCCCATCTTGGCCGATGCGGCGACGAAGGTCACCATCGAAAGGCCGAATACCCCCAGGGCAGTCGGGTCGGACATGACAATCTTGGTTTCTGTGACTTGTTGCATACGCGCTCCCTCTAGTCGGTTGTGATTGTTTTGCTGCATTGCGTCAAACGATCGTTTGGACGATCCGGGCTATTTTCGTGGGGGGCATTTCAGGTTTGTCTGATTTAGGTCAACTCTTCTGGTTTTATTTTTAAAATCATTGAGTTACATATAATTCAATGCGTTATGCATGGGTTGATTGCGGGCGAAAAAAAGCCCGGCATTGCCGGGCTTTCGTGGGATCTGCTTCGCCTCAGGCGGCATTCAGCGCCTGGTCGAGATCGGCGAGGATGTCGTCGATATGCTCGATGCCCACCGACAGGCGGATCATGTCTTCCGACACGCCGGCCTTGGCCAGTTCTTCCGGCGACAACTGGCGGTGCGTGGTCGACGCGGAATGGCAGGCGAGTGTCTTGCAGTCGCCGATGTTGACCAGGCGGGTGACCAGCTTGAGCGCGTCCTGGAACTTGCCGCCGGCTTCAAGGCCGCTGCAGTTGTTGCCCTTGACGCCGAAGTTGAGGATGCCGGAAGCGCGGCCGCCCATGTACTTCTGCACCAGCGGGTAATCCTTGTGGTCGGGCAGGCCGGCGTAGTTGACCCAGCTCACCTTGGGGTGCTTCTGCAGGAACTGGGCGATGGCCAGCGCGTTTTCGCAGGTGCGGTCCATGCGCAGCGCGAGCGTCTCGATGCCTTGCAGGATCAGGAAGGCGTTGAACGGGCTGATCGCGGCGCCCATGTTGCGTAGCGGCACGACGCGGGCGCGGCCGATGTAGGCGGCGGCACCGAGCGCTTCGGTATAGACGACGCCGTGGTAGGAGACGTCCGGCTCGTTGAGGCGCTTGAACTTCGCCTTGTGCTCGGCCCACGGGAACTTGCCGCTATCGACGATGATGCCGCCGATGCTGTTGCCGTGGCCGCCCAGGTACTTGGTCAGCGCGTGCACGACGATGTCGGCGCCGTGTTCGAACGGGCGGCACAGGTAGGGCGAGGGCACGGTGTTGTCGACGATGACCGGCACGCCGTGCTTGTGGGCGACTTCGGCGAGTTTTTCAAAATCGGTGACGTTACCGAGCGGGTTGCCGACCGATTCGCAGAAAACGGCCTTGGTCTTGGCGTCGATCAGTTTTTCGAAGGCGTCCGGGTCGCGGTAGTCGGCAAAGCGCACGTCGATGCCGTACTGGGGCAGGGTGTGGGCGAACAGGTTGTAGGTGCCGCCGTAGAGCGTAGACGAGGTGACGATGTTGTCGCCGGCTTCGGCGATCGTCTGGATCGCGGCGGTGATCGCCGCCATGCCGGAGGCCATGGCCAGCGCGGCAACGCCGCCTTCCATCGCGGCAACGCGCTTTTCCAGCACGTCCTGGGTCGGATTCATGATCCGCGTGTAGATGTTGCCCGGCACCTTCAGGTCGAACAGGTCGGCACCGTGCTGGGTGCTGTCGAAGGCGTAGGAGGTGGTCTGGTAGATCGGCACGGCGACTGCCTTGGTCGTCGGGTCCGGGCTGTAGCCGCCATGAACGGCGAGGGTTTCGATCTTCATCCGCGTGTCTCTCTTTTGTGTTTGAAAAAGTGAAGTTTACTGGAGCCCGGGCAGATTAACCGGGTGGCTTGCGGGCTGCCAATAACAATAGAAGCTAAGCTTATTCGGTTTTCATGTCCGGTCATCGAAGCCGTCATCTTCCGCTAGGTGGCTGGCTGATTTGAGCAGAAAGCGGCCGGGATCGATGGCGTCCACCAGATCGTTCTCCAGTGGCAGCGGTTCGCCTTCGAGGCGCGACAGCAGCAGGTCGGCCATCAGCGCCGACCAGACGATGCCGCGCGCGCCGAAACCCTGCACGCACCACAGGCCGGGGTGGCGGGGCAGAGCCGGCAGGCGGGGCTGGCCCTTGAGCGCGGCGAGGTCGGGCAGCGGGCCGACGATGGGCAGGCGGTCGGGCGACATGGGGCGGACGCCGCAGCGGCCGTCGAGCGTCGCCGGGTCGATGGCGGTGGCCAAGCCGGGCAGGCTGCGCTGCAGGCGGGCCAGGTTTTCGGCGTGGTCAGCCGGGCGCAAGGTCAGGTCGGCTTCGCCCGGCTGCAGGGTGGCGCCGGTCAGGCAGATGCCGTCGATCTCAGGCATCAGGTAGCCATGGCGGCAGACGACGTGTGGCAG
Source organism: uncultured Dechloromonas sp. (assembly GCA_964523045.1). Lineage (GTDB taxonomy): Bacteria > Pseudomonadota > Gammaproteobacteria > Burkholderiales > Rhodocyclaceae > Azonexus. The sequence goes on from CAZFXO010000056.1 coordinate 21,355, forward strand.
TGGCGCGATGCTGGCGGCCGGCAGGTGGCTGACTTGGCCGCGGGCGCCTTTCTGCGGCTGGCCGGCGAACTGCGCGAAATGCGTGGCGCCGGCACCGGCGGCCAGGATCACCACCGGCGCGCGGGCGATCTCGCTGCCGTCGGCGGCGAGCAGGCGCCAGTCATCGTCCGTTCTTTCCAGGCGGTCGACGGCGACGCCGTAGCGCGTGGCGATACGTTGCGGAAAAGCCGCCAGCGCGGCGCGGCAGACCGAGGCCGGATTGACCCAGCCGCCCTGCGGGAACCACCAGCCGCCGGTTTCCACCGGTCGGCCGAGGCGTTCGGCAACGGCGTCGGCGGCGGCGAACTGGAGCAGTTCGGGCGGCAGTTGCAGGCGCTCGACGACGCGGCGCTGGGTTGCTTCATGCGCCGCGTCGCGGCCGAGATGCAGCACGCCGCACGGCGACCAGCGGGCGTCGGGCAGCGTCTGCAGCAGGGCGCGGGTGGCCAGGTAACCGGCGCGGGTCAGGCGCGACAGGCGGTTGTCGTCGGCGCTGGGCAGCGGCCGCAGCACGCCGGCGATGTTGTTGGAGGCGCCGGTAGCCGGCGTCGCCGCGCTGTCGATCACCTCGACCTGCCAGCCGGCACCGGCCAGTGCGCTGGCCGTGGCGCAGCCGGCGATGCCGGCACCGATGACGATGGCGCGCCGTTCGGTCGGCGGGCGGTGGCGGTCGGGGCGGCGCGAGCGGAAACGGCCGTGCAGCATCTGCCGCTTGCCGGCGAAGCCGGGGCGTTTTTCCAGGTCGAACTCGGCGGCTTCCAGCGCCGCCCGGACGTGGCCGGCAACCGACCAGGTGGCCAGCGTGGCGCCCGGCGCGGCGAGGCGCGACAGCGCGCGGCACAGTTCGGGCGTCCATAGTTCCGGGTTCCTGGCCGGCGAGAAGCCGTCGAGAAAAAAAGCGTCGACCGAGGCGTCGAGCTGGCGCAACTGCGTTGTCGCGTCGCCGAAGAACAGGGTCAGGATGACCTGCCGGTCGTCGAGGAAAAGCCGATGCACGCCCGGCGTCAGCAGCGGCCAGCAGGCTTGCAGTTGCGCCGCCAGTTCGGCGAACTCCGGCCAGGCGCGCTGGGCGATGGCGAGGTCGGCGGCCGAGAACGGGTGCTTTTCGAAGGAAACGAAGTGCAGCCGCCGGCAGCGTTGCGGGTCGGCCCGCCAGGCCTGCCAGGTAGCGAGGAAATTCAGCCCGAGGCCGAAGCCGGTTTCGAGGATGACGAAACGGTCGCGCCCCTGCCAGCGCTGCGGCAGTTCGTTGCCGCCGAGAAAGACGTGGCGCGCCTGCGCCGGGCCGCCGTGGGCCGAGTGATAGACATCGCCGTAGGCGCTCGACCAGGGCGTGCCGTCGTCGGCGAATTCGAGCCGGGCGGGGCGCAGCGCTTCCACTAGTGGAGCAGGCCGGGCTTCTTGTCGCCAGCCGGCATGGCCGGGGTTTCCCCGGGTACCGCCGGCGCGTAGTCGAGGGCGAGATCCCAGGCGGCCTGATCGGCCGCCGCACGCAGCATGGCGCACAGCGCCTGCATCAGTTCGGCGTTGAGGTTCAGGTTGAAGGCGCGTTCGCGACCTTCGCGGAAAGTCAGGCGAGCCAGGCCTTCACCTGCCTCGGACAGCGTCGCCTCACTGGCCAGCAGCGGCGTCGAACCGAGCGGATAGAGCGGGTTGTCGTCCTTGAACGGCTGCTCGAAACTCGCCTGCGCCGCCTTCGCTGGCGCCTCGGAAGCTGGCCGCGGCCGGGCGACAAGATGCCCGGCGAGCATCGCCGTCAGGTGCGGCCACAACTCGCGCAGATAGCGCCGCGTGATCCAGACCCGATATTCCTCGTTTGCCTGCGTCGCCACGCGCAGCGTCAGGCGATCCTGAACGGCGTCGCGAGCAACTTGGAGCTGGCGGATTTGCATCAGTCGATCTCGTGCAACTGTTGATCGACGCATCCAAGGCATGAGCGAGCGCAGGCGAGACAAGGCGCAGCCGGCCGCCGCATAGCAGCGCTATGCAAGGCCGGATGCAACGCCGTATCGCCAAGCGCAGCCATGCCTTACTCGGGGCGCATTTGGGGGAAGAGGATCACATCGCGAATCGCCGGGCTGTCGGTGAGCAGCATGATCAGCCGGTCAATCCCGATGCCGCAGCCGCCGGTCGGCGGCAGGCCGTATTCCAGCGCGCGGATGTAGTCGGCGTCGTAGTACATCGCTTCCTCGTCGCCGGCATCCTTGGCCTTGGCCTGCTCCTGGAAGCGGGCGGCCTGGTCTTCCGGGTCGTTCAGCTCGGAGAAACCGTTGGCGATTTCGCGGCCGACGATAAACAGCTCGAAGCGTTCGGTGATTTCCGGGTTGCTGTCGGAGGCGCGGGCCAAGGGCGAAACTTCGACCGGGTAGTCGATGATGAAGGTCGGCTCCCAGCACTGGGCTTCGGCGCAGGCTTCGAACAGCTGCAGCTGCAGACTGCCGAGACCGCCCGGCTTGACCTTCTCGCCGAAGGCGGCGATCTTGGCCTTGAGGAATTCGG
>CAZFXO010000057.1:0-23323 GCA_964523045.1 uncultured Dechloromonas sp.
TTTCGCCAAGAAGAAAGTAGCCAAAGAAGAAGGCGACCCTGGGTCGGCGCCCGCTGCGCGGGTGCCCTGCGCTACTCGCCGTTGGCGGGGGCTGCGCAACTCGGGGCTTTGCCCCTCAAACAGTGCTCGCCCTTTTTCCGCCAACGCCTGCGTTGCTCGGCGCCTCCCAAGGGGCCCGGAAAACCGATCGCTGCTGAAAGCACAACGCATTTTCAACCGCAAACTTTGGCCAACCGCTGTTTTTCGGGGCCCCCCTGAGAGGCGCTGAGCAACGCAGGGGGGCCGGGGGAAGTCGGCGAGGACTGTCTGAGGCCCGCAGGGCCGAGTTCCGCAGCCGCCCGGCGCGCCGAGTAGCGCAAGGGACCGGGCGTAGCCCGGCGCCGACCTGGGGGTGGCTTTTTGCCTTCGGCAGCGATGAACCCCGCCCTACTTTCTTTTTTCCAAAAAAAAGAAAGTACGCCCGCGCGTCAGGCGCGGAACCCGGCGGTTAATCAACCAAAGCTGCCCGCCGGTCAACGGCGGAACCGAGCGGCTAACCAACCAAAGCCGCCCGCCCGTCAGGCGCGAAACACAGCGCTTCAGCAATAACAAATGCCCCCCTGGCAAAAGCGGACCCCGCCGCCTCGGAAACCAATCCTGCCCGAATATCAGCGCGGATAACCCCGCTTCTCGGCGACAATCAGTCCAAACGCGCCAGCCGCCGCGATTTTAGGGATATTCCGTATTGACGATGCGCTATCTGTATGCGCAGAATCGGTCCCTGTTGTTTCGAGCAGATTTCCCGCCCCCCAATTCAGGAGACTTACCGATGCAAGCCAAGCTTTCCGCAGTAGCCCTCTCCATTGCCGCCGCTTTCGCGCTGTCCGCTTGCGGACCGAAGGAAGAGGCGCCGCCGCCGGTCGCCGCGCCCGCCGCACCCGCCGCCAAGCCCGAAGTCGTCGTCAAGCTCGGCCATGTCGCGCCGATGACCGGCCCGCAGGCCCACCTTGGCAAGGACAACGAGAGCGGTGCCGTTCTCGCCGTCGAGGAGCTGAATGCTCAGGGTCTCGAAATCGGTGGCGCCAAGGTCAAGTTCCAGTTGGTATCGGAAGACGACCAGGCCGACCCGAAGCAGGGCACCATCGTTGCCCAGAAGCTGGTTGACGAAAAGGTCAATGGCGTTGTCGGCCACCTCAACTCCGGTACGACGATCCCGGCTTCCAAGCTGTACGCGGATGCTGGCCTGCCGCAGGTTTCGCCGTCGGCGACCAACCCGAAGTACACCCAGCAAGGTTTCAAGACGGCCTTCCGCGTGATGGCCAACGACGTCCAGCAAGGCAAGGTGCTCGGCGAGTTTGCCGCCAAGCAGGGCGTCAAGACCGTCGCCATCATCGACGACCGTACCGCTTACGGTCAGGGTCTGGCCGACGAGTTCCGCAAGGCGGCCGAAGGCCTGGGCCTGAAGGTGGTGGCTAACGAATACACCACCGACAAGGCGACCGACTTCAAGGCGATCCTGACCAAGATCAAGTCGACCAAGGCCGATCTGGTCTTCTACGGCGGCATGGACGCGCAGGGCGGGCCGATGGTCAAGCAGATGAAGGAACTCGGCATCAAGGCCAAGTTCCTCGGCGGCGATGGCGTCTGCACGCCGGAGTTCATGAAGCTGGGCGGCCCGGCTGCCGACGGCCAGTTCTGCTCGCTGCCGGGCGTGCCGCTGGAACAACTGGCAAAGGGTCCGGAATTCAAGACCAAGTTCAACACCCGCTTTGGCTACGACATCCAACTCTACGCGCCGAACGCCTACGATGCGGTGATGGTGATTGCCGATGCGATGAAGCGTGCTGATTCGGTCGAGCCCGCCAAGTACCTGCCGGAAGTTGGCAAGACCAACCTTGAAGGCGTTACCGGCAAGATCGAGTTCGACGAATTCGGCGACCTGAAGAGCGGCGCAATTTCGCTCTACCAGTACAAGGGCGGCACGTTGAGCTATGTCGAAACCCTGGGTGGTGCCCCGGCTCCGGAAGCTGCCCCGGCGGCGCCGGCCGAGCCCGCCGCCGCGCCGGCAGCTCCTGCGGCCCCGGCCGAAGCGAAGAAGTAAGCAGCCTGTCTGCTCAATGAAACGGCACCGCAAGGTGCCGTTTCCGTATCTTGCAGTCAATGGATTCCAAATGGATATTTCCCTTCATCAGCTCCTCCAGCAATTTCCGCAGCAAGTTGTCAATGGTCTTGTCCAGGGCAGTATCTACGCGCTGGTCGCGCTGGGCTACACGATGGTCTACGGCATCATGGGCCTGATCAATTTTGCGCACGGCGAGGTGGTGATGATCGGTACCCTGGTTGCCATCACCGTCACCGGTTTACTGGCCGCCGCCGGCATGCCGGTCGGCATCGCCGGCCTGTGCGGTCTGGTCGTCTCCATCCTTTCCTGCATGGCGATCGGCTGGAGCCTGGAGCGGGTGGCCTACCGCCCCTTGCGCGGTTCGCCGCGGCTGACGCCGCTGATTACCGCCATCGGCATGTCGATCGTGCTGCAGAACCTGGCGATGATTCTCTGGGGACGTAACTACATGACCTTTCCCCCGCTTTTGCCCAAGGTCAATTTCGAATTCGCAGGCGCCTACTTCACTTTGGTCCAGGTGGTCATCGTGTTGCTTTCGGCCCTGATGATGAGCGGTCTGGTGCTGCTCGTCTATCGCACCAAGCTGGGCATGGCAATGCGTGCCACGGCGCAGAACCCCGAGGTGGCCAGCCTGATGGGGGTCAATATCAACCGGGTGATCTCGGCGGCTTTCGTCATCGGCTCGGCGCTGGCGGCGGTAGCTGGCGTGATGGTGGGCAGCTACTACGAAGTGGCGCATTACCAGATGGGTTTCGTCCTCGGCCTGAAGGCCTTCACCGCTGCCGTTCTCGGTGGCATCGGCAACCTCGTCGGGGCGATGGTCGGCGGCATCCTGCTCGGCTTGATTGAAGCACTCGGCGCTGGTTATATCGGTTATTTCACTGGAGATTTTCTCGGTAGTCACTATCAGGACATCTTTGCCTTCGCGGTCCTGATCGTCGTGCTGATGTTCAAGCCCTCCGGCCTGTTCGGTGAAAAGACGGGGGATCGGGCATGAAGAACTTGCTTAACCCCCGCTCCGCACTGGGGATCTTCCTGATCGCTGCTGCGCTGGTGGCATTGCCGTTCGTCGTCGGCATGGCCGGTCAGGCCTGGGTGCGCATCCTCAATTTCGCCATCCTCTACATCTTCCTGGCGCTTGGTCTGAACATCGTCGTCGGTTTTGCCGGCCTGCTCGATCTCGGCTACATCGCGTTCTATGCCGTCGGCGCCTACACCTGGGCCTTGCTGGCGAGTCCTCACTTCGGCCTGCACTGGCCGATCTGGGCGATTTTGCCGGTCGGCGCGCTGCTCGCCTGCATGTTCGGCGTGCTCCTCGGCTCGCCAACCCTGAAGTTACGGGGCGACTACCTGGCCATCGTCACGCTCGGTTTCGGCGAAATCGTCCGCATCTTCATGAACAACCTGAATGCGCCGATCAACATCACCAACGGTCCGCAGGGGATCACGCTGATCGATCCGGTGAAGTTCGGCGATTTCAGTTTCGCGTCACGCAGCGAGTTCTTCGGGGTGACACTGACCGGTCCGTACAAGTACTACTACCTGCTGGTGGCCTTGGCGATCCTCATCGTCATCGTCAACCTGCGCCTGCAGGATTCCCGTATCGGCCGCGCCTGGCAAGCGATCCGCGAAGACGAGATCGCCGCCAAGGCGGTCGGCATCAACACGCGCAACGTCAAGCTGCTGGCCTTCGCGATGGGCGCTTCGTTCGGCGGTATCGCCGGCGGCATCTTCGCGGCGATGCAGGGCTTTGTCTCGCCGGAGAGCTTCTCGCTGATCGAATCGATCATGGTGCTGGCGATGGTCGTGCTCGGTGGCATGGGCCATATTCCCGGGGTGATTCTCGGGGCCATCCTGCTTACCTTCCTGCCGGAGATGGCGCGCTATGCGGTGACGCCGGCGCAGGTGGCGCTGTTCGGCAAGGTGCTGATCGATCCGGAAAGCCTGCGCATGCTGCTGTTCGGGCTGGCGCTGGTGCTGGTCATGCGCTTCAAGCCTTCCGGCCTCTGGCCGTCGCCCGAGCGCACGCGTGAACTGGCAGAAAAGACGGCGGGAGCGGCGAAATGAGCAACATCCTTCTCGAAGCCCGTTCGGTCGCCAAGCATTTCGGCGGGGTCAAGGCCCTGCAGGACGTCTCGCTGTCGATCCGCCAGGGCGAGGTCTATGGTCTGATCGGTCCGAACGGTGCCGGCAAGACGACCTTCTTCAATTGCATGACCGGCCTCTACGTGCCGGACGGCGGCGGTTTCACCTTCGCCGGTGCGCCGTTGCAGGCCGATGCGCCACAGCGCGCGGCGGAGCGTGGCATTGCCCGTACCTTCCAGAACATCCGCCTGTTCGGCAACATGACGGCGCTGGAGAACGTCATGGTCGGCCGCCATGTACGGACCAAGGCCAGCGTTTTTGGCGCGATCTTCCGCGATCCGAAGACGCGCGCCGAAGAGGCGGCGATCCGCCAGCGTGCGCTCGACCTGCTGCACTACGTCGATATCGCCGACCGCGCCGATGACCTGGCCAAGAACCTTTCCTACGGCGATCAGCGCCGCCTGGAAATCGCCCGGGCGCTGGCCACCGAACCGAAGCTGCTCTGTCTCGACGAGCCGGCAGCGGGGATGAACGCCACCGAAACCGAAGAACTGCGCGTGCTGATCGAAGGCATCCGCAAGGACGGCACGACGGTGCTGCTGATCGAGCATGACGTCAAGCTGGTGATGGGATTGTGCGACCGGGTCGCGGTGCTCGAATACGGGGCGCTGCTGATCGAGGATGTACCCGCGATCGTGCAGAAGGATCAACGAGTGATTGAGGCTTACCTAGGTGCTTGAAGTTACCGGACTCCGCGTCGCCTATGGCGGCATCCAGGCGGTGCGCAGCATCACCTTCCATGTGAACGAAGGCGAAACCGTCGCCCTGATCGGCGCCAACGGCGCCGGCAAGACGACCACGCTGAAGGCGATTTCCCGGATGATCGGAATCGCCGGCGGCGACGTTCATTTCTGTGGCGAGAAGATCGTCGGTATCGCGCCGCACGACATCATCCGCAAGGGCATCGCGCTGGTGCCGGAAGGGCGCGGCGTCTTCCCCCGCCTGACGGTGCTGGAAAACCTGCGCATGGGCGCCTTCCTGCGCAACGACAAGGACGGCATCGCCGCCGACACCGAGCGCATGTACGGCTATTTCCCGCGTCTCAAGGAACGCGCCGACCAGCTGGCCGGCACGCTTTCCGGCGGCGAGCAGCAGATGCTGGCGATCGCCCGCGCGCTGATGAGCCGGCCGAAGATGCTGCTGCTCGACGAACCGTCGATGGGACTGGCGCCGATCATGGTGCAGAAGATCTTCGAGGTGGTACGCAACGTCGCCGCCGCCGGCATGACCATCCTGCTGATCGAGCAGAATGCCAAGCTGGCGCTCGAATCGAGCCAGCGCGCCTACGTGCTGGAAAGCGGCGAGATCACGCTGAACGGCGAATCCGCCGCCCTGCTGCACGATCCCAAGGTACGCGCCGCCTATCTCGGCGAGTGAGTCTCAGCGTTCGCCGAAGAGGCGGACGCCGAAGGCAATCAGCGCCACGCCGGCCAGCTTCTCCAGCCAGCGCGCCAGCGGCGAACCGCTTTGCAGGCGGTTGCCCAGCTTGCGGAACAGCGTCATCACGGTGATGCAGTAGAGGAAGGTCAGCGTGGCGATGCTGCCGGCCATGAAGGCAAAGGTCAGCAGGCCGCGGTGCTGCGCCGGATCGACGAAGAGCGGGAAGAAAGCCATGTAGAAGATGATCGCCTTCGGGTTGAGCAGGGTGATCGTCATCGCTTGGCGCAGGTAATGGTAGGGCTTGATGTCGAGCAGCGGCGCGGCGCCCGGCTTGGCGAAGAGCATGCGCAGGCCGAGCCAGGCGAGGTAGGCGGCGCCGCTCCACTGGATGGCGGCAAAGGCCGCCGGGTGTGCGGCGAGCAGCGCGGCGACGCCGGCCACCGCGGCCCACATCAGCACCTGGTCGCCGAGGATGACGCCGAACGTCGCCGCCAGGCCGCCGCGCACGCCGCCCTTGGCGGTCGAGGTGAGCAGCGCCAGGTTGCCCGGACCCGGAATCGCCAGGAAGATCAGCACGGCGACGACAAACGCGCCGTAATCGGCAACGCCGAACATGCTCAGGTCGCCGAGAAGGTGAAGGCGTCGGAGAAGAACTCCTCTTCCGGCAGGCCGCACTGGCTGATGAAGTCCTTGCGCGCGATGTCGATCATCACCGGCGAGCCGCAGGCATAGACCTGGTGGCCGGAGAGATCGGGGAAATCGGCCAGCACCGCGTGATGGACGAAACCGGTACGGCCGGTCCAGGCATCGTCGGCGGCCGGTTCGGAAAGGACCGGTACGTAGTGGATGTTGGCGTGGTTGGCCGCCCACATTTCCGGCAGCGCGTTCTGGTAGAGGTCGACGCGGGCCTTGGCGCCCCAGTAGATGTGGAGCGGGTGCGGGTAGCGGTCGGCGATCGCCTGTTCGACGATGGACTTGATCGGCGCAAAACCGGTGCCGCCGGCGAGCAGGATGATCGGCTTGCCGGCGTCGTTCTGCAGGCTGAAGCTGCCGTGCGGGCCGTCGAAGCGCAGGATGTCGCGCACCTTCATCGTGGTGAATACCTGTTCGGTGAAGAAGCCACCGGGAACGTGCCGGATGTGCAGTTGCAGCAGGTTGTCCTCGTAGGGCGCGTTGGCCAGCGAGAAGCTGCGCTTGCGGCCGTCCTTGAGCAGGATGTCGATGTACTGGCCGGCGAGGAACTGCAGGTGTTCGGCGGCCGGCAGGCGCAGGTGCATGTCGATCACGTCGGGCGCCAGTTTTTCCATCTTCTCGATGCGGGCGGGCAGGGTCTTGACCGGGATGTCGTGCGCCGAGCGCAGTTGCTTGCACTCGATGACCAGGTCGGAACTGGCGTGGGCGCAGCAGTAGAGCGCCAGACCGGCAGCCTTTTCGTCTTCGCTCAAGGCGGCGGCGTGACGGTGTTCGACGGTGCCGTCGAGCACCTTGCCCTTGCAGGCACCACAGGCGCCGTCCTTGCAGCCGTAGGGCATGGTCAGCCCCTGGCGCAGTGCGGCGTTGAGCAGCGATTCATCGTTCTCGGCCTCGAACTGGCGGCCGCTCGGCTGGACTGTCACTTGGTAGCGCATCGGTTCCCCTTGGTCGTCGGCTACAATGCCGACGTGCAAAAAATCCTGATTGTCGGCAGCGGGGACGTCGCCCGCCGCATCCTTACCCAGCTTGCGCCGCATTACCGCGTCTACGCCCTGCTGCGCGACACGGCGCGCCATGCGCTGTGGCGCAGCGCCGGTGCCGTACCGCTGGCCGGCGATCTCGACGACCGGCGCAGTCTCGGTCGCCTGGGCGGCCTCGCCGATATCGTCCTGCACCTGGCGCCACCGCCGGCAAGCGGCCGTCTTGACACGCGGACGCAGCACCTGCTGGCGGCACTGGAAAGCGCGAAAAGTCTACCACGTCGTCTGATCTACGTAAGCACCACGGGCGTTTACGGCGATTGTGCCGGTGCCTGGATCGACGAGACCCGGCCTTGCTCGCCAGCCAACGCGCGGGCACAACGCCGCGTCGATGCCGAAGGTCGCTTGCGGGCCTGGGGGGCACGCCGCGGCGTCAGCGTCAGCATCCTGCGCGCGCCCGGCATCTACGCCGCCGATCGCCTGCCGCTGCAGCGCCTGGAACAAGGGACGCCGGCGCTGCCTGGCGACGAGGATGTATTCACCAACCACATTCACGCCACCGACTTGGCTGCCGCCTGTCGCGCGGCGATCCGGCGCGGCGCCGCCAATCGCGCCTACAATGTGGTCGATGATTCGGACCTGAAAATGGCCGACTACTTCGACCGCGTCGCCGACGCCTTCCTCCTGCCGCGGCCGCCGCGCCTGCCGCTGGCAGAGTTGGCGCAAGTGCTTTCGGCGCCGCAGTTGTCGTTCATGCGCGAGTCGCGCCGCATCGGCAACCGCCGGTTGAAGCAGGAATTAAAACTAAGCCTCGCCTACCCGACGGTCGACGTCGGAATCGCCGAGGCCATCTCAAGGAGAAACGCATGCTCGTCGTGAAGACCCTGCATATCTGGATGGTCATTTCCTGGTTCGCCGGCCTGTTCTACCTGCCGCGCATCTACGTCAACCTGGCGATGGTGCCAGCCGACAGCGTCGCCGAGCGCGAACGCCTGCTGCTGATGTCGGGCAAACTCTACAAGTTCATGACGCCGCTCGGCGTGCTGGCGGTGGCGACCGGCCTCTGGCTGTGGTTCGCCTACAAGTTTTCCGGCGGCTGGCTGCATGCCAAGACCACGCTGGTCGTCGGTCTCGCCATCTATCACCTGTATTGCGGTCGCCTGCTCAGCGATTTCAACCGCGGACGCAACACCAAGTCGCACGTCTGGTATCGCTTCTTCAACGAAATCCCGGTGATTGTCCTGCTCGTCGTCCTTTTCCTCGTCGTCCTCAAGCCTTTCTGACATGAACGAATATTTCGCCATCTGCCCGCGCGGCCTCGAAGAACTCCTGCTCGAAGAACTGCGGGGCATCGGTGCGGAAGAGCTGCGCACCACCCATGGCGGTGTCCACTTTTCCGGGGACTGGGCGGTGTGCTACCGCGCCAACCTGGAGTCGCGGCTGGCAACGCGCATCCTCTGGCACCTGGTGACCGGGCCTTACGTCAAGGAAGACGACATCTACCGACTGGCGCTGCGCCAGTTGTGGCCGAACCATTTCGCGGTGACGCGGACGATGCGCGTGGTAACGACGGCGATCAAGTGTCCGCTCAAATCGCTCGACTACGTCACGCTGCGCGTCAAGGACGCGGTCTGCGACAGGTTCCGCGAGGATTTCGGCGAGCGCCCCAACATCGAGACGCGCGATCCCGACGTCAGCATCCACGTCTTCCTGACCGAGAACCGCTGCACGCTGTATCTCGACACCTCCGGCCGGCCGCTGTGGCAGCGCGGCTTCCGCAAGGCCAGCGTGGATGCGCCGCTGAAGGAAAACCTCGCCGCCGGCATCCTGAAGTTGACCGGCTGGCAGCCGGGGACGCCGCTGATCGACCCGATGTGCGGCAGCGGCACTTTTCTCCTCGAAGCCGTCCAGGTGGCGCTCGACCGGGCGCCCGGTCTCGATCGCGGCTTCGCCTTCGAGTTGCTGAAGAAGTTCGACGCCCTGAACTGGGCGCAGATTCGCGCTGCCGCCGAGGCCCGGGTGAAGCCGGCGGGAGTGCTGGCGATCTACGGTTCCGACAACGACGAGCGCGCCGTCCGGGCCACCCGGCGCAACCTGCAGGAAGCCGGTTTCGCCGACTGCGTGCGGGTCGAACTCGCCGATCTGCTGGACATCGAGGCGCCGGCACCGGCGGGGGTCATGCTGAGCAATCCGCCCTACGGCGAACGCATCGGCGAACAGGAAGAGCTGGCGGCTTTTTACCCCCTGCTGGGCAGCGCCCTGAAGCGGCGCTGGGCGGGCTGGAACTGTTTCTTCTTCACCGCCGACCTGCGGCTGCCCAAGCTGGTCGGCCTCAAGCCGAGCCGCAAGACGCCGCTGTTCAACGGGCCGCTCGAATGCCGGCTGTTCGAGATCCGCATGGTGGCGGGCAGTAACCGGGATCGCTGACGTTTCTTCGCTAGCGCTGCAGCAGTGTTTGTTTCTCCGAAGTTTTCCGCGACAATGCGGAGCGAGCCGTCCGGCTCAAAATAAAAAACAACACAGGAGAACAGCATGTCCGTCCAGAATCTTTACGAAACCAAGCGCATGTCGGCCGCCGACGCCATCCAGGTAGTCCGGGATGGCGACACCATCGTCGTCCCGACCGGCGTTGGCGAACCGCCCAGTCTGCTGACCGCGCTTTCCGAAGCGCGTCGCAACTACCGCGGGGTCACGGTTTCGCAGATCCTTCCCTTGCGCAAGTACGGCTACATCGACCCGGAGACGGTCGAGCATATCCGTCACAGCGCCTATTTCTTCGGTGGTGCGACCCGTCCGGGTGGTCAGGAGGGCTGGATCGACTTCGTTCCCGCCTACTTCTCCGAACTGCCGATGTTGCTCAAGCGTGGCCTGACGCCTTCCGACGTCGTCTTCTCGCTGGCCTCGCCGATGGACGAACACGGCTATTTCTCGCTGTCGCTGGCGCCTGACTACACCATGGCGGCAATCGAGAAGGCACGGGCGGTGGTGCTCGAAGTCAATCCGAACGTGCCTTTTGCCAACGGCGATTGCCACATTCACGTTTCCCGCGTTGCGGCCCTGACCGAGAGCAGCGATCCCTTGCTCGAAGTCGGCCTGCCGAAGATCGGCCCGGTCCAGGAAGCGATCGGCGCTCACGTCGCCGAGATGATTCCCGACGGTGCCACCTTGCAGATCGGCTACGGCGGCATTCCCGACGCGGTGGTTATGCAACTGACCCACAAGCGTGACCTCGGTATCCACACCGAAATGATCGGCGACGGCATCATGACCCTGGTCGAAGCCGGCGTCGTCACCAACCAGCGCAAGAACGTCCATCGCGGCAAGATGCTGGCGACTTTCGCCCTCGGCTCGAAGAAGCTCTACGATTTCATGCACCGCAACCCGGCGCTGGAAATGCACCCGGTCGATTTCACCAACGACCCCTTCCTGGCCGGCCAGAACGACAACCTGCATTGCATCAACGCCACCATGCAGATCGACTTCCTTGGCCAGTGCGGTTCGGAAAGCCTGGGGCCAAAACCCTATTCCGGTACCGGCGGCCAGTCCGACTTCGTTCGCGCGGCCAACCGCTCGAACGGCGGCAAGGCCTTCATCGTGCTGCCGTCGACGGCGAAGGACGACACCATTTCCCGGATCGTGCCGACGCTGACTCCGGGGGCGCACGTCAGCACCAGCAAGAACGATATCAGCTACGTCGTCACCGAGCATGGGGTTGCCCAGTTGCGCGGCAAGAGCGCCAAGCAGCGCTGCGAAGCCCTGATTGCCATCGCCCATCCCAATTTCCGCGAGGAACTGCGGGCGGCGGCGAAGAAGCTGAATCTCCTTTAAGGTACTGCGATGACGTTGCCGAAGCGATTTTCCGACCAGGAACTGGAACAGATTGTCGAAGAGGCAACCATCTACATGTGTGCCTGTCCGGGCCAGGTGGCGGTGCAGTTGCGCAGCTTGCGCGAACTGTACCGCTACCAGATGTGCTGCGAGACGGCGCCGGAAAATGACGGCAGCGTACACAGCCACATCGCCGCAGCGACCGCGCAGTCGCACGCCATCATGGAGGTCTGCCTGGAGCAGGTCCTGGCGCTCGAAGGCTGGGACCGGCAGACACTGAAGATGCCGGAAGGGCTGCGCCGCAAGCGGGCTGAGCTGCTCGAACGGGATATTTCCTGATCCGTCGGCAATTACAATCTGTAGCAATTTTCAATTGGCTCCGGCAGGTTCGAGCACTTAAGCTTTCCCCATTAGCTAGGGGATTTCGATGAAATACGCCAAAGTCTTTTTGCTGTGCTGCGGCCTGCTCGCATTGAGTGGCCAGGAAGCACTGGCGCATGGACACCGGACCCACGTCGGTGTGGTCATAGGAGCGCCGCTCTGGGGGCCGTTCTGGGACCCCTTCCCCTGGTATCCCTACTATCCTCCCTATCCGCCGTTGGTCGTCACGCCGCCTCCGCCGCCGCCTGTCTATATCGAGCAGGCCGAACCGGCGCCGGCGCCGGCCAGCGAGGAGTACTGGTATTACTGCAGCAGCGCCCGGGGCTATTACCCCGATGTCCGCTCCTGTCCCGAAGATTGGCTACCGGTGCTGCCGCGGACCGGAAAATGAAAGGCTGAAAACCATGTCCAGCGCATTCCGTTTTTCCCTGCTTCCCTGCCTGCTGGCGCTCGGCGCCTGCACGGTATTGCCGACCGGTCCCAGTGTCATGGTCCTGCCGGGCAGCGGCCGCAGCATCGAGAGTTTCCGGGCCGACGAGGCCTGGTGCAAGGACGACGCGATGCGCCAGATCGGCGGCACCAATGCCGGCGAGGCGGCACGCGAATCGGCGGTGACCAGCGCCGCCGTCGGTGCCGCGGTTGGTGCTTTGGCTGGCGCGGCGATCGGCGGCAACAGCCGGGGCGCCGGGGTTGGTGCCGGGGTCGGGCTGCTCGGCGGAACCGCAGCCGGCGCCGAGCATGGTCGGGCTTCGCGGGTTGGCACGCAGCGCCAGTACGACAATGCCTACGTCCAGTGCATGTACGCCAAGGGACACCGCGTGCCGGTGTCGGGCAATTTCAGTCAGGGGCGCGCTCAGCGCGCCGAGGACGCCGGAATTCCGGCGCCACCGGCGGGCAAACCGCCGGCGGCGCCGCCCGGCGTGCGCTGACTCAGGCGACGCCGGCGCTGTGCGCCTGCTGGTCCGCCCAGTAGCTTGAGCGGACCATCGGCGCGCAGGCGGCGCCGGTGAAGCCCATTTTCTTCGCCTCTTCCTCGTACATCTTGAATACGTCCGGGTGGACGTAGCGCGTCACCGGCAGGTGATGGCCGGACGGCGCCAGGTACTGGCCGATGGTCAGCATCTCGACGTCGTGGGCGCGCAGGTCGCGCATGACGTCGAGGATTTCCTCGTCGGTTTCGCCGAGGCCGACCATCAGGCCGGACTTGGTCGAGACGTTCGGGTAGCGTGCCTTGAACTGCTTGAGGAATGCCAGCGAGTGCTGGTAGTCGGCGCCGGGGCGGGCCTGCTTGTAGAGGCGCGGCACGGTTTCCAGGTTGTGGTTGAGGACGTCGGGCAGGGCGCCGCCAAGGACGTCGAGCGCCACGTCCATGCGGCCGCGAAAATCAGGGACCAGGGTTTCGATGGTGGTCGTCGGCGACAGCTCGCGGACGTTGCGGATGACATCGACGAAGTGCTGGGCACCGCCGTCGCGCAGGTCGTCGCGGTCGACGCTGGTGATCACGACATAACGCAGCTTTAATGCGGCGACCGATTCGGCGAGTTCGCGCGGCTCGTCCGGGTTGGGCGGCAAGGGCTGGCCGTGGCCGACGTCGCAGAACGGGCAGCGGCGGGTGCAGATGTCGCCGAGGATCATGAAAGTGGCGGTGCCGCGGCCGAAGCATTCGCCAATGTTCGGGCAGGTCGCTTCCTCG
The DNA here is from genome assembly GCA_964523045.1 of uncultured Dechloromonas sp. GTDB lineage: Bacteria > Pseudomonadota > Gammaproteobacteria > Burkholderiales > Rhodocyclaceae > Azonexus. The sequence continues at coordinate 13,202 of CAZFXO010000057.1, forward strand.
CAGACGGTGTGCAGCTTCTTCTCGCGCAACATGGTCTTGATCTCGCCGAAGCGGCCGGCGCTGTTGCCGGCCTTGACGCGAATCCATTCGGGCTTTCTCAGCGGTTCGGCGACCGGGACGATCTTGATCGGGATGCGCGCAGTCTTCAGTTCGCCCTTTTGTTTGACGCCTTTTTGCTTGGTTTCAGCCATGTTGTTTGTCCAGTTGCTGCAGCAGGTGCTGCGAGAGTTGCTCGCCCGCCTCATGAGCGGTGAGCGGAATGCCCAGGTCCTTGGTCTGGATGACCTGCAGGCCAGGATAGCCGCAGGGATTGATCGCGGCAAACGGCGCCAGGTCCATGTCGACGTTCAGCGAAACGCCGTGATACGAGCAGCCGTTGCGGATGCGCAGGCCGAGCGCGGCAATCTTGGCTGGTCCCACGTATACACCGGGGGCGCCGTCGCGCCGTTCGGCGCTGACGCCGTGGCTGGCCAGCAGGTCGATCACCGCCTCTTCGATCGCGCTGACCAGTTCGCGTACCTTGATCTTCAGTCGCGGCAGATCGAGCAGCAGGTAGATCACCACCTGGCCGGGGCCGTGGTAGGTGACCTGGCCGCCACGGTCGATCTGCACCAGGGGAATGCCGACGTCGCGCAGGATGTGCTCGGGTTTGCCGGCCTGACCGAGTGTATACACCGGCGGGTGCTCGACGATCCACAACTCGTCGGGCGTTTCGGCCGTGCGCGCGGCGGTGAAATCCTGCATGGCCTGGAAGGTGGGCGCGTAATCGACCCGGCCCAGGCGTTTGACGACGATGTTCACGTCAGAGGACGACCTTGACCAGCGGGTGCGACGTCAGCTCCATGTACAGCGCGTCCAACTGCGGCTTCGAGGTGGCGACCACGGTGCAGGTCAGGCTCAGGTAGTTGCCGCCGGAACTGGCGCGCATTTCCATCGTCGCGCCGTCGAAATCGGGGGCGTGGCGGGTGACGATGGTGAGCACCGCCTGGGCGAGTTCGTCGTGCGCCTTGCCCATGATCTTCAGGGGAAAGTCGCAGGGAAATTCGAGGAGGGTGTCCTTGTACGAAGCCATCTCAGCCTTTGCGCATTACCGTGTTCTTGAATTCCTGATACCACTGCCACATCCGTTCGCCGACCGGGCCGGGGGTGCCATTGCCAACCGGTGCGCCATCGAGTGCGGTGATTGCCAGCACTTCCTTGGTCGACGAGGTCATCCAGACCTCGTCGGCGGCGCGAAGTTCCGCTTCGCTGATTTCGCGCACTTCGATCGGTTGCCGATGTTGTTTCGCCAGTTCGAGGATGACGTCGTAGGTGATGCCGGGCAGCATCAGTTGCGTCTTCGGCGGGGCCAGCAGCAAGCCGTCCTTGACAATGAAGATGTTCGACGCCGCGCCTTCCTTCATGTAACCGTCGCGGATCAGCAGCGCTTCGGCACAGCCTTGTTCGACCGCCTGCTGGCGGGCTAGCACGTTGGCCAGCAGCGAGATCACCTTGAGGTCGCAGCGAGCCCAACGCAGGTCGGGCACGGTGATCGCGGCGACACCGGCGGCGCGGACGGCGGCCGAAGGCGTGACCAGCGGCGAGGCGAAGGCGAACACCGTTGCCGGTACGCTGGCCGGCGGAAAGGCGTGGTCGCGCTTGTCGTCGGCGCCGCGCGTCACCTGCAGGTAGATCGACTGGTCGTCCCATGGCGCCTGTTCGATCAGGTGCTCGACGATGCCTTGCCATTCGGTGAGCGGCAGCGGGTTGGCGAGACGGATGCCGGCGAGCGTCGCCTGTAGCCGTGCCAGATGCTCCGCCATCCGGAACGGGCGCCGGGAATAGACGGGAATCACCTCGTAGATGCCGTCGCCGTAGAGAAACCCACGGTCGAGCGGCGACACGCCGGCTTGCGCCAGCGGCAGGAATAGTCCGTTGAGATAGACGGGATCGGCGACGTAGGCGGTCATGGCATCAATTGAACCAGAGTCGGACGGTGTCGAAAGCTCTGCCGAAGATGCCGGCGAGCGGCACATTTTCAAGAGCCGGGACGAGATATTCGCCATAGGGCTTCCCGTTCAGGGTCAGCTTCAACGTGGTCACCGCCTGCCCCTGCTGGACCGGCGCCATCAGCCGCGGCTGGTTCACCAGTTGCGCCTGCAGCTTGGCAGCCTGGCCTTTCGGTACGGCGACGATGAAATCGTTGGCGAAACCGGCTGCGACCTGGTCTTCTTCGCCCTTCCAGACGCGTTGCGTCGACACCGCTTGTCCCTTCTTGTAGAGCGTCACCGCGTCGTAGGCGAAGAAGCCCCAGTTGAGTAGCTTCTGCGATTCGCTGGCGCGCTCGGCGTCGGAAGCGGTACCGAGGACCACCGACAGCAAGCGGCGCTGGTTGCGGATTGCCGACGAAATCAGGCAGTAGCCGGCAGCGTCGGTGTGACCAGTCTTCACGCCATCGACGCTGGGGTCGGTCCACAGCAAGCGGTTGCGGTTGGGCTGGGTGATGTTGGCGTAGGTGAATTCCTTCATCGAGTAATAGCGGCGGTATTCCTCGGGGAATTCGCGGATCAGCGCCGCAGCGAGGCGGGCAAGATCGTGGGCGGTGGTGTAATGCGCCGGATCCGGCATGCCGGTGGCGTTGCGGAAACTGGTCGCGGACATGCCGAGGCGGCGGGCTTCGCGGTTCATCAGTTCGACGAAGCCCTGTTCGCTGCCGGCAATGCCCTCGGCGAGGACGATGCAGGCATCGTTGCCGGACTGCACGATCATGCCCTTGATCAGTTCGTCCACCACTACCTGGCTGCCGACCTTGACGAACATCTTGGAGCCACCCATGCGCCACGCCTTTTCCGAGACCGGCAGGGTCTGCTGCAGGTTCAGCGTCTTCTGGCGCAGCGCCGAGAAGGTCAGGTAGGCGGTCATCAGCTTGGTCAGCGAGGCAGGTTCCAATCGCTGATTGGGTTTTTCGGCGGCCAGGGTCTGCCCCGAGCCCATTTCGATCAGCAGCCAGGACTTGGCGGCAAGTTGTGGTGGTGTGGCCTGTTCCTGGGCGAAGGCGGGAAGGGAAAGAATGAGAACGGCCGCCAGCGCGGCCAGTTTGCGGAAAAGCATTGGGGGGGATTAGGGTGGGGAATGGAGTGCGGATTATACCGCTCCCGTCGTCGCTGGCTGCGGAGCGGCACGGCACAAGACCTCGACCGCCGGGTGGCGGATGCGTCGCTCGTTGGAAATGGCGTAGATATGCTCGCTGACTCCTTCCAGCTCTCCGATCAGGCGGGCGTCGTATTCACTGGCCAGTTGTGCGGCAAGGGCGAGCGGCGCCGGGAAGATGCCGAGGCCGCCGCGACCGAAGGTGGTGAGCAGGGCGCTGTCTTCGAATTCGCCGACGATGCGCGGGGAAATCCGGTTTTCCTCGAGCCAGCGATCGATGCGGTTGCGCAGCGCGTTGTGCCGCGTCGGCAGCAGGAGCGGTGCGTGCGCCAGACTATCCGGAAAGCCGTCGCCGTAGTGTCCGCTCAGGGCAGCGGTAGCGAAGAGGGCGGTGGGAAATTCGCCAAGGTGGGTGCTGAATACCTTCAGATTGCTGCCGACCGGGGCCGGCCGGTCGGTGAGCACGACATCGAGGCGGTGCAGCGCCAGTTCGGCGAGCAGGTTTTCGAACTCTCCTTCATCGCAGATCAGGCGGACGTCGCCCGGCATCGCGCTGACCTGGTTGAGCAGCCGGTAGGCGAGCAGCTTCGGGATGCCATCGGAGATGCCGACGCGCAGGCGCACGATGGTGTCGTCGCCATCGTGCTGCAATGCTTCCTCCAGTTGCTCGCCAAGCAGGAAGATCTGGTCCGCATAGGTCAGCGCCTTGCGCCCGGCGTCGCTGAGGACCAGGCCGCGTCCCTGATTGTTGAACAGGGTCTTGCCGAGTTGCCGCTCGAGCAGGCCGAGTTGGCCGCTGATCGTCTGCACGGCGACGCCGAGACGTTCGGCGGCGCGGGTGATGCTGCCTTCCTTGGCGACAACCCAGAAGTAGTGGAGATGTTTGTAGTTGAGCATGGCTTTCGAAAAAAACGAAGTTCGCCTCAATTTTGCTACGTTTTTTTCGTTATTCCAACGCGTGTTAACATTTCGCCGTTTTCATCCCACACGGAGTTCAACATGAAACGCATCGTACTTTTCCTGCTGACCAACCTGGCGGTCATGCTGGTGCTCAGCGTGGTGACCAGTCTGCTCGGCGTCAATCGTTTCCTGACCGCCAATGGTCTCAATCTGGGCATGTTGCTGGCGTTTGCCGCGGTGATCGGCTTCGGCGGTTCCTTCATCTCGTTGCTGATGTCGAAATCGATGGCGAAGTGGAGCACCGGTGCCCGCGTCATCGAGCACCCGTCGTCGTCTACCGAAGTCTGGCTGGTCGATACCGTCGCCCGCCTGGCCAAGCGCGCCAATCTGCCGATGCCCGAAGTGGCGATCTACGACGGCGAACCCAACGCCTTCGCCACTGGTGCCAGCAAGAACAGTTCGCTGGTCGCGGTGTCCACCGGCCTGCTGCAGAGCATGACCCGCGAGGAAGCCGAGGCGGTGCTGGCGCACGAGGTGGCGCACATTGCCAACGGCGACATGGTGACGCTGACGCTGATCCAGGGCGTCGTAAACACCTTCGTCATCTTCATTTCCCGCGTCGTCGGCTATCTGGTCGATTCCTTCCTGCGCCGCAACGATTCGGAAAGCAGTGGCCCGGGCATCGGTTACATGGTGACCAGCATGGTCTGCGAGATCGTCTTCGGCATTCTGGCCAGCATCGTTGTCGCCTGGTTCTCACGGCAGCGTGAATTCCGGGCCGACGCCGGTGCCGCCGGGTTGATGGGCACACCAGTGCCGATGCAGAACGCGCTGCGTCGCCTGGGTAACCTGCATACCGAACCTTTGCCGCAGAACATGGCGGCTTCCGGTATCGCCGGTGGCAAGGGCGGATTCATGGCGCTTTTCGCCACCCACCCGCCGCTTGAGGAGCGCATCGCCGCTCTCGGCGGACGCTGACTAGGCAGCAAAAAAGGGAGACCGCGGTCTCCCTTTTTTTGCGCCTGTCGTGTGCGGTCAGTAGTCGATGCTGTGCAAGGCCTGCTCGATCAGCCGCAACTGCTGTTCGATATCCCGGACGGCCTGGTCTTGCACTGCTTCGCTTGCGTCGCCGAGTTGCAGCGCGAAATTGAGCACCTGCCGGGTCAGGTGATAAATCCCCCACATCTCGATCTGCTCGGCGTGCTGGATCAGTTCGCTGGCTTCCAGTTCGATCGCATAAACGTCGATCGGCAGCACTTCTAGCGCCTCGTGCATGCGGGCGACGCGCTCTTCGGCGTCCTGCACGAAGAGGCGGTCGAGTACATCGGAACGCTCGCCGGGTTTGCTCGATGGGCGCAAGGCGGCTTCCAGGCGGCCGGTGAAATGGCGCAGGCGTTCGCCGAAATGCGGGTTTTCCAGGCCGCCTTCGTCGAGCAGGGCTTCGGTAGCCGCGCTCAGGGCGGCGCTCAGGCGGTTGCCCGGTGCCTTGTGCTCGAGGTGATCTGCAACGCTGGCCAGGGTTTCGCCAAAGCGCAGGCAGTCGGCTTCGCCGGTTTCGATAGCGACGGCAAGCAGCGCGAAAACTTGGGGCCGTATTATTTCCGGATCGCTGCGCCCGTGCTTCGACCAATCATCGGCCAATGCCCGGCAGGCGGCTTGCCAGCGCTTGTTGAGTTCAGGTGGGTAGCGCGCCGGCTGGGTCTTGCCGACCCAGGGCAGGATGGACGCCATGGCGTCCATCGTCGGAGCGAGGGCGGAACGGGTTTTCTCGATATCGTCGTCGGGAAATTGGGCCATCGTCCTCGCTCCTGTGTGGTGATTACCCCGCAAGTTTAGCGAAAGCCTCGACCACTTCGGGCGGTGCCTGTACCAGTTCGACGAGCACGCCTTCGCCGCCGATCGGGAATTCCTCGTTGCCCTTCGGGTGCAGGAAACAGATGTCGAAGCCGGCAGCGCCCTTGCGGATGCCGCCGGGAGCGAAGCGCACGCCGTTGGCGGAAAGCCACTCGACAGCCTTCGGCAGGTCGTCGATCCAGAGGCCGACGTGGTTCAGCGGCGTCGTGTGCACGGCCGGCTTCTTTTCCGGGTCAAGCGGCTGCATCAAGTCGACCTCGACCTTGAACGGGCCCTTGCCCATCGCGCAGATGTCCTCGTCGACGTTCTCGCGCTCCGACATGAAGGTGCCGGTGACCTCGAGGCCGAGCCGGTCGACCCACAGGGTCTTGAGTTTTTCCTTGGACGGGCCGCCGATGGCGATTTGCTGGATGCCGAGAACCTTGAACGGACGAGTCATGCGTTATCTCCCTATCGGGCTGTGGTTTGAGTAATCCATAATTATAGGGATTTCCGGCGGTAGGCAAAGACCAGCAAGGCGATGCCGGCGACGATCATCGGCAATGACAACCATTGACCCATGCTGACCGTGTACGACTGGCCGAAGATGCCGTGGTCGGGCTCGCGGAAATACTCGGTGATGAAACGGAAGGCACCGTAACCGATCAGGAAGACGCCCGAGGCGGCCCCGGTCGGCCGCGGCTTCGCGGTCCACAGCCAGAGGATGGCGAACAGCGCGAGGCCTTCGAGGCCGACGTGGTAGAGCTGCGACGGATGGCGCGGCTCCAGGCTGCCTGACTGCGGGAAGACCATCGCCCAGGGCAGCGCCGGGTCGGCCAGCCGGCCCCAGAGTTCGCCGTTGATGAAGTTGCCGACGCGCCCGGCGGCGAGGCCGAGCGGCACCAGCGGCGCGATGAAGTCGGTGACGGTCAGCCAGCGCAAACCGGCTTTTCTCGCCCATAGCGTCATCGCCACCAGCACGCCAAGGAAGCCGCCGTGGAAACTCATGCCACCTTTCCAGACGGCGAGGATCTCGAACGGGTTGGCCAGGTAGTAACCGGGCTCGTAGAACAGTACCTGGCCGAGGCGGCCACCGAGCACGACGCCGAGAACGCCGTAGAAGAGCAGGTCGTCGAGTTGTTCGGCGCTGACCGGTGCCAGCTTGTAGCGGATACGCAGACGGCCGAGCGCGATGAACTGCAGGAAGGCGAGCAGGTACATCAGGCCGTACCAGCGGATGGCGATGGGGCCCAATGAAATGGCGACGGGGTCGAACTGAGGATGGATCAGCATGGTCGAATCGATTCGGCTAGAATTGGCCGATTATAGATCGCGACCGTGACAGCTTCGTGCCGGCGCCAGATTCAAACGGAGAGTGAGCATGCCCCAGTACCGTTCCCGCACATCCACCCATGGCCGCAACATGGCCGGCGCACGCGCCCTGTGGCGCGCGACCGGCATGAAGGACGGCGACTTCGGCAAGCCGATCATCGCCGTCGTCAACAGCTTCACCCAGTTCGTTCCCGGTCACGTCCATCTGAAGGACATGGGGCAACTGGTCGCCCGCGAGATCGAGGCCGCCGGCGGTGTCGCCAAGGAATTCAACACCATCGCCATCGACGATGGCATCGCCATGGGCCATGGCGGCATGCTCTACTCGCTGCCGTCGCGCGACCTGATCGCCGATTCGGTCGAGTACATGGTCAACGCCCATTGCGCCGACGCGATGGTCTGCATCTCGAACTGCGACAAGATCACCCCCGGAATGCTGATGGCGGCGATGCGTCTGAACATCCCGGTCGTCTTCGTCTCCGGCGGCCCGATGGAAGCCGGCAAGGTGAGCTGGAAGGACCAGACGATCAAGGTCGATCTGATCGACGCGATGATCAAGGCCGGCGACCGCAGCGTTTCCGATGCCGAGGTCGAGAGCTTCGAACGCTCGGCCTGCCCGACCTGCGGTTCGTGCTCCGGGATGTTCACCGCGAATTCGATGAACTGCCTGACCGAAGCGCTGGGTCTCAGCCTGCCCGGCAACGGTACCGTCGTCGCCACGCATGCCGACCGCAAGCAGTTGTTCCTGCGTGCCGGCCGCCTCGCCGTCGAGCTGTGCCGCCGCTATTACGAGCAGGACGATGCTTCGGTGCTGCCGCGAGCGATTGCCAGCAAGGCCGCCTTCGAGAACGCGATGACGCTGGATGTCGCGATGGGCGGCTCGACCAATACCGTGCTGCACCTGCTGGCGACCGCTCGCGAGGCCGAAGTCGATTTCACGATGGCCGACATCGACCGCATCTCGCGCAAGACGCCTTGCCTGGCCAAGGTGGCGCCAGCAACGCAGAAATACCACATCGAGGATGTTCATCGCGCTGGCGGCATCATGGGTATCCTTGCCGAACTGTCACGCGCTGGCCTGATCCACACGGATGTGTCGACAGTGCACATGAAGACGCTGGGCGAGGCGATCCACACCTATGACGTCACCCACAGTGCTGCGCCGGACGTGCTCGAATTCTTCAAGGCGGCGCCGGGCGGCGTGCCAACGCAGACCGCGTTTTCCCAAGATCGCCGCTATCCCGAACTCGATCTCGACCGCACCAATGGCTGCATCCGCAACCGGGACAATGCCTATTCCCAGGACGGCGGCCTTGCCGTGCTTTACGGCAACATCGCGCTTGACGGTTGCATCGTCAAGACCGCCGGCGTTGACGAGTCGATCTGGAAATTCACTGGGCGCGCCCGCGTTTTCGAAAGCCAGGATGCGGCAGTCGAGGCGATCCTGGGGGGCAAGGTTGTCGCGGGTGATATCGTGGTGATTCGCTACGAAGGGCCGAAAGGCGGTCCGGGCATGCAGGAAATGCTTTACCCGACGTCGTATCTCAAGTCGATGGGCTTGGGCAAAGAGTGCGCCCTGCTCACTGACGGCCGTTTCTCCGGTGGGACTTCCGGTTTGTCGATCGGTCATGCCTCGCCGGAAGCGGCGGATGGCGGGGCGATTGGTCTGGTCGAAGAAGGAGACCGGATCGAAATCGATATCCCGGGGCGACGTATCCATCTTGCGATTGGCGACGAGGAATTGAATGGACGGCGGGCGGCGATGGAGGCGCGAGGCGAAGCGGCCTGGAAGCCGCTGCAGCGGCAGCGCGTGGTGTCGCCAGCTTTGCAGGCCTATGCGCTGATGGCGACCTCGGCAGACAAGGGGGCGGTGCGCGATGTGACGCAAATTCAGCGCCGCAAATGATCCGGGGTCAACTTTTTCCGGTTGCTGGCCGTTAATCCAGCAACCGGGGATGCGACTGACGACAGGCCGGTGGATGTGAAATCTTGTAACTGAGAATTGCGGTTGGCGATGAAGGTCTATATCATCCGTTCATGAAATAACGCCAAGTCTCAAAAGTATCAACCTATCCAAAACGGAGCGAGAAATATGAAATCTGCTTACATTGCCATGATGGTTGCCGCTGGTGTCGTTATGGCCGGTCAGGCGCACGCTGACGAAGCCCTGGCCAAGGCCAAGGGTTGCATGGCCTGCCACGCGCTTGACAAGAAGCTGGTTGGTCCGGCCTACAAGGACGTTGCTGCCAAGTACAAGGGTGACAAGGGCGCTGTTGCGACCCTCGCTGCCAAGGTGATCGCCGGTGGCAAGGGTAACTGGGGCGCGGTGCCGATGCCGCCGAACAAGGTTACCGAAGACGAAGCCAAGAAGCTCGTGACCTGGGTGCTGACGGTCAAGTGATTTGACGAAGCAACCTTGATTTTGAAAAAGCCGGCAGGAGCCGGCTTTTTTATTGTCAATTCGCGTTTGGCCTGTTGACAGGGGTGCGGGTGGTCTGGATAATCCCGGCTTCTCCCGGAGGGGTACCCAAGCGGTCAACGGGAACAGACTGTAAATCTGTCGGCTCTGCCTTCGAAGGTTCGAATCCTTCCCCCTCCACCAGAGTGATGCTGTAGCGGTTTGTGCTGCGGGCAGGGGTTAAGCGGGTGTAGCTCAATGGTAGAGCTGAAGCCTTCCAAGCTTAAGACGAGGGTTCGATTCCCTTCACCCGCTCCACGACGCGGTACGGCTGGAGTTTTAAGGTAGGCCCATGTGGCTCAGTGGTAGAGCACTCCCTTGGTAAGGGAGAGGTCGGCAGTTCGATCCTGCCCATGGGCACCACCGATTAGCTTTGATTCTGGACTGTTTGCTAATTTGATTATTGAGGAACTGGAATGGCTAAGGAAAAATTCGAGCGTACCAAGCCGCACGTCAACGTTGGCACGATT
>CAZFXO010000058.1:0-22724 GCA_964523045.1 uncultured Dechloromonas sp.
GGCAAGCATCCAAACATCGCCCGTCTGCTGCAGATCGAGGCCGGCGCGCCGGCCTTGCGGGTGAAGCACGTGTTCGCGGTGTGATAGCCGCGGCGCCCGGGGATTGATGTCCGCGGTGCATCCCTGATCCCGGGTTTTATTTCATAATGCCGATTCGATAATTTTTATCAGGGAGAGGCAGTGTGGAATTTCGTGATCTACGGGGCAAGGTCGTTCTGACCGCGTTTTCGGTGTTTTTTGCCTGCATGACGCTTGGCTGTTCATCGAAGACAGCGGAAGAAAAGGGCAAGGAAATGGCATCGGAGAAAATCGATCTCGTCAAAGGGGTCGGCGCTGCGCTCGAAGAAAAGGGAGGCGCAGCGGCCGAATCCGTGACCAGCGGCCTTGGCAGTATCGTAAGCGGGGTCAAGAAAGGCGTCGCGAAATCCGACAAGCGCATCGTCAGCGATGCGTCGCTGGCGGCGGCCGGGTTTCAAGTGACGGCGGTCCAGGAAACGCCGCCGGGGACTGAACTCGAGAGTCGCGGCATCGACGCCTATCTCGTCGCCGAACGGAAGGTGGCAGGGTTGCTCAAGGTCACGGTGTATGACGTGCTGGGCAAGGAGATCGGCAGGACGAAGATCCCGTTTGCGCTGGATGCGGAGCAAGGGAAGTATTTTCGTATTCCGCTGGAACAGCAGATCGAATTCGGGAAGATTGAAAAGCTGTCCTTTGTGTTTCAGGCTTCCTGATTTTTGATTTTCTTGCGGGCGGGTTTGGTTTTTTGATGCGGCGGTTTCCGTGCCTGACGCGCGGGCGTGCTTGGTTGTTGAACCGCTGGGTTCCGCCGCTGACCGGCGGGCGTACTTTTTCTTGTTTGGCCAAGAAAAAGTAGCCAAAAAGAAGGCCACCCCCAGGTCGGCGCCGGGCTGCGCCCGGTCCCTTGCGCTACTCGCCGGTCCGGGCGGCTGGCTAAACTCGGCCCTGCGGGCCTCAAACAACGCCAGCCGACTACCCCCGGCCCGCCTGCGTTGCTCAGCGCCTCTCAGGGGGACCCCGAAAACCGGCGGTTCACGAAAACTGGCGGTTGAAAAATCTGCGGTGCTTCTCGCAGTGCTCGGTTTTTTGGGCCCCTTGGGAGGCGCCGAGCAACGCAGGCGTTGGCGGGAAAAGGGCGAGCACTGTCTGAGGGGCAAAGCCCCGAGTTGCGCAGCCCCCGCCAACGACGAGTAGCGCAGGGCACCCGCGCAGCGGGCGCCGACCTAGGGTCGCCTTCTTCTTTGGCTACTTTCTTCTTGGCGAAGCAAGAAGAAAGTACGCCCGCGCGTCAGGCGCGGAACCCGGCAGTCAAGAAACCAATTCCGACCGCCGGTCAACAGCGGAATATCCGGCGGCGCAGCAACCAAACTCACTCGCTCGTCAGGCGGGGTATCTGAATTCGGAAACCGTTCAGTCTTCCGCCTCGACAAATACCCACTCCCGTTCATCAGCACGCAGGTAGAGCCGATCGTCGGCTATTTCGACCTGCAGCCCGGGGTAGTCGAGGCAGAGCGCCGCGGTGAAATTTTTGCCGTTGCGGTAGCCGAGCTGCAGGCTGCCGGTTTGCGCCAGGACTTCGAGGCGGCCCTGGCAGGCCGGGCAGCGGGCGGCGAGGATGCCGCGGGCACTGTCGAGCAGTTCGTCGCAGGCGTCGAGCCAGGCGGGCGGTGGCAGTTTGGCGCCGCAGAGTGGGCAGTTGGCGTCGCGTTTCATGCGTACTCCGGCAGGATGTCGTTTCGCCAGCTTAGCGCGGAAGTCTTTCCAGTGCAGCCCATATTGTCTCGGCAGCCGCTTGCCATTGGCCTATTGTTCGAATTCATTCAACGTTTTCGTGAATATCGGTCAGCGAGCCTTTTCTCCGGGGCCAGGGCGGGCGCGTATAATCGCCGGGGAACTTCGGGGGAGTAGTGGTTCGCTCAATCAATCATTTTCCTTCAACATAACGGAGAAAACATATGAAACGCAAGTTGCTGCTAGCCTTGGTCGCCACCGCAACCGTCGCTACCGCTCACGCTCAGGTCAAGACTGAGGACGCCATCAAGTGGCGCCAGTCGGCATATGCCACGATGGGCTGGAGCATGGGCCGGATCAAGGCCAATCTCGAAGGCACCTACAACAAGGATGAGGTGGTCAAGGCCGCCAACGTCATCCAGGCGATCGCCAATTCCGGGATGGGCGCGCTCTACGTGCCGGGCAGCGACAAGGGCAAGGGTTGGGTCGAGACCCGCGTCAAGCCCGAACTGTTTACCGATGGTCCCAAGGTTGGCAAGCTGGCCGGTGATTTCAACCAGGCCGCCAACGAGTTGGCCAAGGTTGCCGCCAGCGGCGACGCGGCAGCGGTGAAGGCGGCGTTCGGCAAGGTCGGCAGCACCTGCAAGGGCTGCCACGAGGATTTCCGCAAGGATCACAAGTAAGGTTCCGGCGTTCTCAACGCAGGGATCGGGGGCGCCGCGAGGCGCCCTTGTCGTTTGCTGAAGGACTGTGAAAAGAGGTATGCGATGAACAGCAAGAAAATCCGGGTCTGGGATCTGCCGACCCGTCTCTTCCACTGGCTGCTGGTGCTGGTGGTGCTCGCTCTGGTGGTCACCGGCAAGGTCGGCGGCAACCTGATCGACTGGCACGGCCGGATCGGCGTCGGGCTCGCCGGACTGATCGCCTTCCGCCTGGTCTGGGGTATCGCCGGCTCGACCTATGCCCGTTTCGGCCAGTTCTTTCCGACGCCGGCGCGGATTGCTGCCTACCTGCGCGACGGCCATCGCGGCGTCGGCCATAACCCGCTGGGTGCCTTGTCGGTGCTCGCGCTGCTCGGACTGCTGACCATCCAGTTGCTGACCGGCCTGGTGGCCAACGACGACATCGCCTTCGTCGGTCCGCTCTTCGAACTGGTTGGCCGTGACCTGAGCAACGTCGCGACCGGCTGGCACAAGGCAGTGGTCAATCTGCTGATCCTGCTGGTGGTGCTGCACGTTGCGGCCATCGTTTTCTATGCCCGGGTGAAGAAGGACAACCTGCTCAAGCCGATGCTGACCGGTTGGAAGGAAGTCGGAGAAGGCGAGACGGCGCAAGGCGGCGGCTGGGTGGCGCTGATTGTGGCGTTGGCGATTGCCGGGTTCGCCGTGTTTCTGGCCAGCGGTAGCTGGTTGCCGGAGCCGCCACCGCCGCCGCCGGCGGTCGAAACCCCGGCTTGGTGAGACTTTTCGGCAAAAAAACTTCGATTGCGACCGGATGGCCGGTGCCTATAATGGACCGAGTTCAATTTCAGCTATCCGGAAGCCATGTCCTATCGCGTCATCGTCGCGTTGGCCAGTCTGTTGCTGATGTCGGTTTTTGCCGGTGTCGCGCTGCTTGGTTCGCGGCTGGCCGATAGCCGGCTGGCGGAAAGCCTGGACGGTGAGGCCCGGCGCCTGAAGACCGCTTACGAGTTGTCGCAGGGCGAACTTGAGCAGCAGATGATGGCGCTGGCCGGGATGGTTGCCGCCGACCCGGAGACGATCCGCCTGATGCGTGCTGCCGGCGAAACGGTGGCGGCCGAGGGCGGTGGTGGCGGTGGCGCCCAGGCGGCAGCGGTGCGCGCCGCGTTGGCGGCGCACCGGCAGCAGCAGTGGAACTACCTGCAGCGGGAGGTTGGCGTCCGCCAGATGCAGTATCTGTTGCCGGATCTCAGCTCCTTCCTGCGTTTTCACGCGCCGACGCAGTTCGGCGACAGCCTGGGCGAGTTGCGCTATCTGTTGCGCAACGTCGAGGAATTGCGGCAGGCGGCCGGCGGTTTCGAGACCGGCCGGACCTTTGCCGGAATCCGCGGGGCGGCGCCGGTGATCGAGCGGCTGCCCGACGGGCAGGAAAATCTGGTCGGCCTGCTGGAGATCGGCATCGCCTTCGACGGTTATATCCAGCGTCTGAGCGCGCGCACCGCGGTTGGCTTCGGCGTGCTGCTCGACCCGCAGGCGGTCACCGGGTCGATGTGGGAGCGTTATCGACCGACGACGGCGGAGCGACCGGGCGGTTGTTGTTACCTGCTGGCCGCCTCGCGCGGCGAGCTGGCCCAGTGGATGGCCGCCGGCACCTTGCCCGAGTACGCCGGCAGTTTCCGCAGCGACCTGCTGCGCCACGAGGGGCACGATTTCCAGCTGATCCGTTTCCCGCTGCGCGATTATCCCGGCCGCCTCGACCCGGCGCGGCCGGCCATCGGTTCGGTGGTGATCTGGCAGGACGTCGGCGCCATCATCGACAGCACGCGCGAATTCAAGCAACGGGCAATGCAGAACCTGCTGATCGCCTATGTCGTCACGCAATGCCTGTTGTTTTTCCTGGTCCGGGCTTCGCGCCGCGAATGGCAGAACCAGCTCGCCGGGCAGACGGCGCGCATCGGCGAATTGCTGCATCAGAACGAGGTGCTGCTGCGCACGGCCGGCGAAGGGATTTTCGGGGTCGATCGCGAACAGGTGGTCACCTTCATCAACCCGGCGGCGCAGAAGATGCTGGGCTACGCGCAGGATGCCGTGATCGGTCAGCGTCTGCACGCGCTGATCCACATGCGCGGTCCGGACGGGCAGCCTTGCGAAGAGGCCGCCTGCCCGGTGGTGCTGACCCTGGTCGACGGCCAGACGCGGACCCAGGAAGAGTGGCTGCGCCGCAGCGATGGCGGCATTTTCCCGGTACGCATGACGGTGTCGCCGATCCGCGAAGGCCTGGGTTATGGCGGCGCCGTCGTCGTTTTCCACGACATCGGCGAACTCAAGGAGAAGGAAGCGGCACTGACCCGGCTGGCGCGTACCGATACGCTGACCGGGCTGAACAATCGCGGTTATTTCCTCGAACTGCTCGGCATCGAGATCAGTCGCTGGCAGCGCAACGGACACCACGTGGCCTTGTTGATGATCGACCTCGACTGCTTCAAGCGGGTCAACGACACCTGGGGCCACGCCGTCGGCGACGAGGTGCTGCGCCATTTTTCCGAGGTCCTGCGCCGTTCGCTGCGCCGCGTCGATGTCGCGGGTCGCCTGGGCGGCGAGGAGTTCGCGGTGCTCCTGCCCGGCGACAACGAGGTGGCCGCGCTTGCCGCCGCCGAGCGCCTGCGCCAGAACGTCGCCAACGAGGCGGCGCCGACCAGCGCGGGCGAGATCACCGTCACCATCAGCATCGGCGTCACCCTGTTCGGCGCCGGTGATGGCTGTCCCGAGCAGCCCTTGCGGCGCGCCGACCAGGCGCTCTACCGGGCCAAGCAGGCCGGTCGCAACCGGGTCGAAGCGGACTTCGCGGCCGACCTCAGGCCTGGCGACGCTGCGCCAGCAGACCGCTGATCCAGCGTTTCTGCGCTTCCCGGCGGCGCTTGTCGGTGAGCCGTTCGATGATGCGTTCGCGCACCTCGGCGAAAGGCAGCAGGCCGCTGGGCAGGATTTCGTCGCAACGCAGGATGTGCAGGCCGACTTCCGATTCGAGTACGGCGCTGAGCCCATCCTCGGGCAGGGCAAAGGCCGCGGCTTCGAGTTCCGGGAACAGTTGCTTGCGGCGGACGACGCCGAGCAGGCCGCCTTCGAGCGCGGTCGGACACTGCGAGTGGCGCAGCGCGGCGGCGGCGAATTTCTCGCGGTCGCGCGCCGTCGTGCGTAGTTTTTCCAGCGTCCGGCGGGCGTCGGTGGCCTGTTGCGGGTTGTTGTAAGTGATCAGGATGTGGCGCAGGCGGCGCGCTTCCGGGCGGTCGAAGGCTTCCTGGTGGAGGCGGTAGTAGATTTCCGCATCGACCTCGCTGACCGGCGCCTCGGCGGCGGCGACGCGGTCGAGCACGGCTTCGACGCGCAGGTCGCGGGCGACCGCCTTCTCCAGCTCGGCCTCGCTCAGCCCGATGCGTTCGAGATCCTGGGCGAAAGCCTCGGCGTCCGGGTAGCGGCCGCGAATCTCGGCGATGCGGGTCTGTAGCGTCGGTCCCGGCACCATCACGTGGGTTGCCTGCGGACTGGCCAGGATGCGCTGTTCGATGCCGTCCTGGCGGGTCGCCACTTCGCTGAGGCGGTTGCGCTCCGGGTCGCTGAGCGTTTCCGGCCCTTTTTGAAACAGTTCCCAGGAAAGTTTCAGTTCGAGATAGGCATGCAACATGGTCTTACTCCCCGTCGACAAGGGGTTCCAGGGTAGCTTCCGGGATTTGTAGCAGGCGCCCCGGCAGACTGTCGAAATGGATGTGATAGGCAACGCCGCCCGGCGCGTCGCGGATCACCTTGATGACTTCGCCGATCGCCCCGAGTTCGACCAGGACCTTGCCGTCCACGGCGAGCTGGCGGGCGCTGCGTACCTTCTCGCGGAATTCGAAACGCGACGGCGTCCAGGTTTCGTCGATGTCGATCAGCTCTTCCTCGCGACAGCCGACGATCTTGCCCAGTTCGAGAAAGTTCACCGAGTAGATGATCTGATCCTGCAGGAAGGTGCCGACATCGACGACGACGCCGGTGCTGCCGCGGCGCACCAGCGGCTCGCCGGGGTCGAGCCCAGGGTAGGTGCCGTCGTTGCGCACGTTGCGGATCAGGCGCACGGTGTCGCCATATTCCCAGCGTGGTCTCATTGTCGGAAGACCTTGTCCAGCGAGACGAAGGAACTCATGCCACCTTCCGGCGTGGCGACGTGCTGGAAGACGGCGAAGACCTTCTCGGTCAGCGCGTCGGAGACGGTGAAGTCGAGATAGGCGCGTTCCAGCCAGAGGCGGTAGATGGCGCGCTGCTGTTCCTCTTCCGGCGGCAGGTTGGGCGCCTGACGGGCCAGGTAGTCGTGGAAGCGCTGCAGGATGTGCAGGCGGTTCACATGGACCACCGAGGCGTCGTAGGGAATTTCGAAATAGTCCAGGAAGTCTTCGGCGGAGACCAGGTCTTCCATCGCTTCGGCTAGGGTCAGGGTGTCTTCCATGATGCCTCCTCAGGCTGCAACAAGTTTCAGATCGGGAATGTTCTCTTCGTCTTCCGTGTTGCCACGGAAGGCGTCGACCACTTCGAGCAGCTTGCCGGCGCCGAGCTGGTCGCGGCTGTCGAGCGCGGCCAACTTGCACAGGCGCTGGCGGGAATCGGCGATGCGGCCGAGACGAAGCAGGACGACGCTGGCCGCCTTGAGCGCCAGCAGGTAGAAGCGCAGCATGCCGAAGGAGCTGGCGGCGGCGGCCAGCCGCGTTTCGTCGATACGCTCCCAGGCCGGCAGGCCGAGCCGGCGGCCGGAGAGCTGCATGGCGAGTTCGGCGACCTGCAGCGCGTCTTCCAGACGGTGCTGGTAGAAGTAGTAGCGGTAGATGCCGACCAGCACGGTCAGGCTGTCCGGAGCCAGCAGGTGGGCGCGCAGCAGCGACAGTTCGGCGCTCGGCTCGCCGTAAGCGTTGGCTGCCTGGACGAGCAGGGCGGCGGCCTCGGTGGCCAGCGGCTCCTCGAAGTACAGCGTGTCGTCGGCGAAATCGAGCAGGTCCATGTCAGCGCATCGCCTCGCTCTCGCAGCACAGGTCGCCGGCGCTGCAGGTCTGGCAATCGCCGCTGGTCGTTGGCGCCGGTTCGTTGCGCAGCAGCGCCAGATCCTTCTCCAGCGTCTCGATGCGTTCGATCAGGCAGGCGATCGAGCGTGCCACCGGGTCGGGCAGGACGTTGTGTTCGAGGTCGATGCTGCCCGGCTTGCGCGCGGCGCGGGTATCGACGATGCGGCCGGGAATGCCGACCACGGTGCGGTCGGCCGGGACGTTCTTGACCACCACCGAGTTGGCACCGACGCGGACCCGTTCGCCGATCGTGATCGGCCCGAGAATCTTGGCGCCGGCGCCGACGACGACACCGTTTTCCAGCGTCGGGTGGCGTTTGCCCTTGCGCCACGAGGTGCCGCCCAGCGTGACCCCGTGGTAGAGGGTGACGTCGTCGCCGATCTCGGCGGTCTCGCCGATCACGACGCAGGCGCCGTGATCGATGAAGAAGCGGCGGCCGATCGTCGCCCCCGGGTGGATGTCGACGTTGGTCAGCATGCGGGCGAAGAAGGAGAGGAAGCGCGCCGCGTAACGCCAGCCGCTGTGCCACAGACGGTGGGCGATGCGATGGGCGAGGATGGCGTGCAGGCCGGGATAGGTGGTCAGCACCTCGAGCGTCGAGCGGGCCGCCGGGTCGCGTTCGAAAACGCAGGCGAGGTCTTCACGGAGCGTGGCGCGCAGGCCCGGTGCGGGAACGGTGGGGGCGGTCATGGTCAGGGTGTCAGACATGGAGCGGGCTCCTGAGGGAGGCGAGCAGGCCGATCAGGTCGGTCGTCTCGGGCGGATGCTTGTGGCTGGCGACGAAGGCGCGCACCTGCGGCAGCAGCGCCTGCGCCTGGGCTTCGTCGAGGTCGACGCCGAGGCCGGCATAGACCACCTGCACGGCGCGCGAACCGGAATGCTTGCCGAGCACGATGCGGTGCGCCTGGCCGACTTCCTGCGGGTCGAAACCCTGGTAGTTGTCCGGGTGCTTGAGCAGGCCATCGACGTGGATGCCGGCTTCGTGGGTGAAGGCGCCAGCGCCGACGACGCTCTTCTGCCAGGGCACGGCGCGCCCGGAAGCGCTGGCGACGAGCGCCGAGAGCGCCGGAAAACCGCGCAGTTCGACGCCGGTTTCGATGCCGTGCAATTTCTTCAGACCGAGCACGACTTCTTCCAGCGGCGCGTTGCCGGCGCGTTCGCCCAGCCCGTTGACCGTGGTATTGACGTGCGTCGCGCCGGCCTTGCAGGCGGCCAGCGTGTTGGCGGTGGCCAGGCCCATGTCGTCGTGCGCGTGCATCTCGATTTCGAGGCCGGTATTGGCGCGCAGGCGGGCGATGCGGTCGAAGGTGGTGAACGGTTCGAGGATGCCCAGCGTGTCGGCGAAGCGCAGGCGACGGGCGCCGCTGCGTTCGGCAACCTCAGCCAGCGCGCAGAGGAAGTCAGGATCGGCGCGCGAGGCGTCCTCGCAGCCGACGCCGACGTCGAGGCCGAGGTCGCGGGCGGCGCCGATGTACTTGGGCAGTTCGCGCAGCAGCCACTGGCGGTCGCGCTTCAACTTGTAGGCGAGGTGCTGTTCGGAAGCCGGCACCGAGATGTCGATCAGGTGGGCGCCAAGACCGCGGCAGGCGGCGATGTCGTCCGGATGCATGCGGCTCCACACCATCAGCTTCGCGTTGAGGCCGAGACCGGCGACGGCGCGGATCGACGCGCGCTCTTCCTCGCCCATCGCCGGGATGCCGACTTCCAGTTCGGGAACGCCGATGGCGTCAAGGCGGCGGGCGATCGCCAGCTTCTCGTCGAGCGAGAAGGCAACCCCGGCGGATTGCTCGCCGTCGCGCAGCGTGGTGTCGTTGATGGTGATGAAGGGCTGGGTCATGGATGGCTCCTTGCTGCTTTCTTAGCAAGCCCGGTGCCAGCTTTTACATGATTGATTTTATTGTGTTATTTATTTTCTTGGGGCGCCATTGTCAATGTCATGTCGTGATTCCTACACGGCGCCGGCGGTCAACGCGACGACGCCCCGGCCGGGTCACGGTCGGGGCGTCGGTGGCGGCTGGTCCTATAGCGTGTAGGGCGCGTGCAGCCAGTGGCGGACCACTTCCAGGTCGCGCGGCGGCAGGTAGGCATAGCCGTCGAGCGCGTCCTCGATGACCGCCTGCGCCACCCAGTGCGGGACGGCCTTGCTGGTCAGCATGTGGAAATACCAGGCCATCGGGAAGCCGACGCCGCGGTCGAACTGGGTCAGTGCCTGGTGCAGTTCGAGCTGGCGTGTCGTCGCCGCCGCGCCGAAAGTCGGCGGCTCGCCGGCCAGGGTGGCGATCGGTTGGGCACGGATGATCGGTTGCTGATAGCGGTCGAGGTGTTCGCGGGTGGCGATCACCCAGTGGTTGCTGTAGGCGCTGGTCTGCCCGGCGCTGCTCTTGGTCCAGTCCTCGAACATGCGGTGGATCGGCGCTGCTTCCGGTTTCTGGACCAGCATGCGCTGCAGCAGGGCACCGATGTGCTGCAGGCGGCGGAAAGTGTAGAAAGGCAGATCAAGCGGCTGCAGTTTCTCGCTGCCGCTGCGCGGATCGGTCAACTCCTCGAGCGAGCCCGGCTCGCCGGCAAACAGGCGGTGGGCGCGCATTTCCTGGAGATCCTCGATTTCGAGCAGGAGGAAGTCTTCGTGGGCGTCGCCGACGCAGGCGGTGAGGTAATGGGTCTGGCCGACCAGACGGGTGGCGTAGAGTTCCTGGTCGGCGTAATCGTCGACCAGGTGGTCGATGTCGCCGTCGCGGGCGGCGAGTTCCTGTTCCAGCCAGGTCTCGAGATTGTCGGAAACGCGTTCGCCGCTGCCGTCGACGACGCCGCCCAGGCGGTACCAGCCGCCGCGGGCAAAGGCGTGGCGGAATTTCCAGTCTTCCAGCGCCGTGTCGAGCGCCTTGACCAGCGCCGTCGGGCCGGCGCTGACCGTGGTCCTGGCGCAGGCGCCGGCAATGGCAGGCGACAGCGACTTGCAGTATTCGGTCCAGGCGGTGCTTTCCTTGCTCATGTTCTTTCCTCGGGGCGGACGGCGGTGGTGGGGCTGAGGCGGGCGAGGGCGGCGGCTCGGACTTCGGGTTCCGGGTCGTCGGCCAGCGCGGCTAGCTGTTCGGGTGGGACGTTGTCGATGGCGGCCAGGCGCACCCACCACTCGGGGTCGCCGAGCAAGGCGATGGCGAGGCCGGGCAAGGCGCGTTCGGCGACCAGCGCGCGCACTTCCGGTTCCGGGTCGTCGGCCAGCAGGTACAGGGCGAAGGCTGGCAGCCGGCTGGCGACGACCTTGCGTACCTCGCGTTCCGGGTCCTTGGCCAGGCGCGAGAGCTGGCCGTGCGGCAGGCGGCGGGCGACGGTGGCGCGGATCAGGTAGTCGGCGTCGTCGATCAACTGGGGTAATTGCTCTTCCGGCAGGCGGGCGGCCACCGACAGGCGGACTTCGCGGTCGGGATCGTCGGCCATCGCCGCCAGCTGGTCGACCGGCAGGCGGCTGGCGACGACGCGGCGGACCACCTCGTCGCTGTCCGAGCGGAGCCGGAAGATGTGCTCTACCGGCGCGTGGCGTGCGGCGATGGCGCGGCGTTCCCAGAAGATGTCGTCGAGGTAGTGCTCGGCCTCGTCCGGGTTGCGGCGCAGGAAACGGTCGATCTGCCGGCCGCTGTGGGCACGGATGCAGGCCTCGCCCGGCTGGCAGCGACCCGCCTCAAGAAAGGACGGGTACAGTGGGCAATGGGCGCACAGGCCGTTGGCAACGGCTTTCTGGTTTGGCGGCTCGGCCATGATCGCGGCCTGTTCCTGGCGGGATGAAAAGGCGGGTTGCCGGGCGACCGGCAACCCATGGTCCGGCTCAGGCGGCGAGCGCTTCGTAGGTGAAGCAGTTCTTCGGGCAGACCCGACCGCAGGCGCTGCAACCGATGCAGTCACCGAGATCCTTCAGGGTCATCTTGGCGGCGGCGCTTTCGTCCTCGTCGTCGTCCTCGTCGGAATCGATGAGGTTGAGCACGTCGCGCGGGCAGACCTTGTAGCAACGACCGCAGCCGATGCACTTTTCCTCGTCCAGGGCGGTCACGAATTGCGGAATCCAGGGGTTGCCGGCCCGGGTCAGCGCGGTGTAGTCAGCCATGCTACTTCCTTTCTAAGCAGTGTTCCGGCCGGTGGCTGCCGGCCGCGAGTGGTTGAATGATGTCATCTGCCAGATCGGCGGCCGGTTTCTTCCGGAACGTCCTTCCTGGCTCACGCATTCATGATGAGCAAATTTGGTGCCACTCATGAAATCGTTGTTTTTCAATGGTTTGTCGGGTCTTTGTGGGGAATGCGACAGGTGGCTTGGCGGCTTCGCACGAATTCGGGGCGTAGATGCGACAACGCCGGCCTGGCGCCCTGGAGGGCAACAAGCCGGCGTTTGCGCGGCGTTTATTCGTCGCTGTCGCGGCTGGCGATGATCACGCCGTTGGCAACCGCCAGGTCGCTGGTCGCTTCCAGGCAGTGGCCGCTGATGCCGGTGATCAGGTAGATCAGGGCGGCCGGCGTGGTGGCCACTGCTTGCAGGCGCGGCGAGATGTCGTCTTCGCTGCATTCGGTGAAGATCAGTTCGCTGAAGCTGGCGCGCAGCGTGCTGGCGCTGTCGCCGCGCTCGACGGCGCTCACCACTTCGGCCAGACGTTCGGGGGTCATCTCAGGCCTCCTCGGCGTCGAGCGCTTCAGCGTAGCGGGCGAGCGAACCGGGAGCGATGCCCATGATCCGCGCCAGCCAGGGCGGCGGGTTGAGCAGGGCGCCCTGCAGTTCGCCGAGCACTTCGCGGGCGGCTCCGCCCTTCGGCTTCTTCAGCGGATGGACGCCGGCACGCACGACCTTGGCCGCCGCCGGGCCGCCGATCGATTGCAGATAGACGATCTGGCAATCGTTGATCACCGCCGCCCGTGCCGCATTGCGGTCTTCGGCGGCATCGGCGTCGAGGCCGGAGCGGACGTCGATCAGGCGGATTTCGGTCGGCGAGAGCTGGTAAATCAGGAAGTTCTCGCAGGAACCGAAGTGGCCGTCGAGATTCTCGCCGCGGTTGGCGGCGATGGCGACGCGGATCGAGCCGGGCATGTCACCTTCCTGGTAGGCCTCCGGGGTCGGCTTGTCGCTGCCGGCGACGTCCTGGCCCCAGAGGATGCGCACGGTTTCCTTGAGCGCTTCCGGGCTGACGCCGACCGTGCAGTTCTCGTCGGCATGGTCGCCGGCGAGGATTTCGCGCAAGTCCTCGACGGTCAGGCGGGAGAGCTTGCTTTCGGTGATCGGCAGCTCGAGTTTTTCGGCCAGCGCGTTGACCAGGGCGCGGACTTCCAGACCTTCCAGGGCCCTGGCGGCCAGTGCGATACGGTAGGCGGCTTCGCGGGAAGC
Organism: uncultured Dechloromonas sp.; assembly: GCA_964523045.1. GTDB lineage: Bacteria > Pseudomonadota > Gammaproteobacteria > Burkholderiales > Rhodocyclaceae > Azonexus. Next base: position 12,879 of record CAZFXO010000058.1, read on the forward strand.
GACGGGTTGGCTCATGACTATCTCCTGGCGTGAAAGCGGGTAATGGAACGCCCGGCGGGCCGGACGCTCGGTTGCCGGCTCTCAGGCGGGCGAAATACAGCCCGAGGGGCAGACGTTCACGCACATCGGCGTGTCGTTTTCGCCTTCGCATTCGGTGCAGGTGGCGGCGTCGATGGTGTAGAACACCTTGCCCTTCTTGATCGCCTTGGTCGGGCAGATCGGACGGCAATCGTCGCAAGCGGTGCACATATCGGGATCGATATACATTGCCATGATGTTTCTCCTGTCTTCAGTCTTCCGCCGCGCCCAGGCGCCTGGCCCGGACCGAGATGGGCAGGCGGGCGGGTTTGGCGATCGGGTCAACGTAATAGCTGCCACCGTTCTCCAGCATGAGGACGCCACCCCACTTTTCAGCGGTGTCGAACTCGATGGATTCGATGGCAGCTTCCAGGTCGCGCTTGGGCAGGTAGAAAACCAGCCCGCCTGCGGCATTCTGGCGAATCATGATGTTGGCCATGAGGCACTCCGGTGGCAGGACCGGGCGGCGGGTGCCGCCCGGTCCCTGGCGGCGGGTTAGCGAACCAGGTCGTGGTTGTAGTCGGTGACACCCATTTCGCGGGTCTGGTCGTCGAGGCGTTCGAGAACCGCGTTGGTCAGGGTGGTCAGGACGTACATCGCGCCTTCGTAGCCCAGCGTCGTCATCCGGTGCAGGTGGTGGCGGTCGAAGATCGGGAAGCCGAGGCGGATCAACGGAACTTCGAACTCCTTGCCCTTATGCACGGTGTCGCGCTGGATGTACTTGCCGTAGCTGTTACCGATCAGGAAGTCAGGCTTGTCGGTGAAGCACAGGCTGCGCAGGTGCCACAGGTCGGCGCCCGGGTAGGCCTTCCCATTGACGCCGTAGGGCGAGCTGGCGAGCAGCTTTTCCATGGCCTTCGCCCACTTCTTGCTGCCGTTGTGGCAGACGACGTGGGTCGGCTCGATGCCGAACTCCAGCAGCAGCTTGACCATGCCCATCAGGAAGTCCGGATCGCCGTAGAGGGCCATCTTCTTGCCGTGCAGCCAGGCATGCGAGTCGGTCATCATGTCGATCAGGCGACCGCGTTCCAGCTTGATCGAGGCCGGGATTTCCTTGCCGGTGACTTCCGAAACCTTCATCAGGAATTCGTCGGTCCATTCCACACCCATCGGGATGTTGGTCTTCGGCACTTCGTGGTTCCAGGTGTTCTCGACGAACTTCTTGGTCTTGTCGCAACCCAGCGGCTGGACCAGGAAGGTGGTCTTGGCGTTCGGCGCGTCCTTGACTTCGTCCATCGTCGTGCCGCCGGCGTACATGCGGAATTCACCGTCGGCCGGGGTGTCGAGCACTTCTTCCGGATCGCAGAGCATCGTGTAATCGACGCCCATTTCCTTCAGGTAGCGCTTGATCACGCGGTAGTTGCCAAGATAGGTCTCGAAGCCCGGCACGATGTTGATCTTGCCGTTGGAGCCGACGACCTTGTCTTCCATCTTGTTCAGCGTGAAGTACTTGAGGATGCCTTCTTCCATGTTGTCCCAGCCGGTCACGTGCGAACCGACGAAGGACGGGGTATGGGCGAACGGCACCGGGAAGTCCTTGTCCAGGTAACCTTCGTTCTTGGCGTTGTTGATGAACGCGTTCAAGTCGTCACCGATGACCTCGGCGATACAGGTGGTGGACATGGCGATCATTTCCGCGCCGTAGAGGCGGGTGGCGTTGGCCAGACCTTCATGGACGTTCTTCTGGCCACCGAACACGGCCGCGTCTTCGGTCATCGAGTCGGCGATGAAGGCGATCGGTTCCTTGAAGTGGCGGTTGAAGTAGGTGCGGAAGTAGGCGACGCAGCCTTGCGAGCCGTGGATGTAGACCAGGGACTTCTTGAAGCCCAGGCCGCACAGGGCGGAACCGAGCGGCTGGCAGGCCTTGGCCGGGTTGACCGTCAGCGCTTCGCGCTTGAAGTTCAGTTCCTGATATTCCTGGGTGGTCGTCCAGTTGAAAATTTCCCAGACCTTTTCCTTGGAATGACCTTCCTCGAACTGGGCCTTCTTGTTGGTCAGGGTCGCCTTGTAGTCGTCGTCACGGAACAAGGGGTAGCACGGCTTGATCTTCTCTACGGTTTGCATCTTGATCTCCTTCGCCCGCACCACCAATCCGTGGATACGGGCGTAAGTTTAGGATTGCCGCCTGATCAGGCAGCCTTCTGTTCGGCTTCGACGGCGGCCTTGTCCCACGGGGCCTTCATCATGTTCCAGCACGGGTTGTTCAGGGTCAGGTCCATGTCCTTGGCGAAGATGGCGAAGCCATCGCAGCCGTGGTACGGGCCCGAGTAATCCCAGGAGTGGAGCTGGCGGAACGGGATGCCCATCTTGTGGAAGACGTACTTTTCCTTGATCCCGGAGCCGATCAGGTCAGGCTTGCAGGCCTTGACGAACTCTTCGAACTCGTAGCCGGTGACGTCGTCGTAGATCAGGGTGGCGTCGCCCATGTCCTTGATCGTGCGGTCGTAGTCATCGTTGTGGGCGAATTCGTAACCGGTGCCGACCACTTCCATACCGAGGTCTTCGTAGGCGCCGACCACGTGACGCGGACGCAGGCCGCCGACGTAGAGCATGACCTTCTTGCCTTCGAGGCGGGGACGGTACTTGGCGATCACGGCGTCCATCATCGGGGTGTACTTCTCGATGACGCGCTCGGCGCCTTCCTTGATCTTGTCGTCGAAGAAGGAAGCGATCTTGCGCAGCGATTCCTTGATCTTGGTCGGGCCGAAGAAGTTGTACTCGAGCCAAGGAATCCCGTACTTCTCTTCCATGTGGCGGGAGATGTAGTTCATCGAGCGGTAGCAGTGCAGCAGGTTCAGCTTGACCTTCGGGGTGTTTTCCATTTCGGCCAGGGTGCCGTCGCCGGACCACTGGGCAACCACGCGCAGACCCATTTCTTCGAGCAGGATGCGCGAAGCCCAGGCGTCACCACCGATGTTGTAGTCGCCGAGGATGGCAACATCGTAGGGGGTGGTTTCGAAGGCTTGACCGTCGCGGTTGGAGAGGATCCAGTCACGCACGGAGTCGTTGGCGATGTGGTGGCCGAGCGACTGCGAAACACCGCGGAAACCTTCGCAGCGGACCGGGACGACCGGCTTGCCGATGGCCGCGGCGGCCTTCTTGGAGACGGCTTCGATGTCGTCACCGATGAGGCCGATCGGGCATTCCGATTGCACCGAGATACCCTTGTTCAGCGGGAACAGGATTTCGATTTCCTCGATCAGCTTGGCCAGCTTCTTGTCGCCGCCGAAAACGATGTCACGTTCCTGGAAGTCGGAGGTGATGTTCAGTTCGCAGAAGGCATCGACGCCGGTGGTGCCGACGTAGTAGTTGCGGCGACCGGCGCGGGCATACTGGCCGCAGCCGACGGGACCGTGCGAGATCGAGATGATGTCCTTGATCGGACCCCAGACCACGCCCTTGGAACCGGCGTAGGCACAACCACGCATGGTCATGACGCCCGGCAGGGACTTGCGGTTGGAAGTGATGCACTTCTTCGACGACTCCAGCGTGGTGTCGTTGATCATCAAGTGCTTGGCACGGTCCTTCTTGGCCTTCTCGGGGTAAACCTCCAGCACCTCGGCAATGAGGGCGGCGGATTCTTCGCGGGTGAGCGCTGCCATTTGAAACTCCTTTCGTTGCGCCGGCATCTATCCGTGCACGGCGCCACAGATGGTTTGGTAAGACTTTGCCGGGATGCCGCCGGGGCGGCGATCCCGTTGGCGACTATCAGGCGGCCAGTTCGGCGGCGGTCTTGCCGACGATGGATTCGTCTTCCGCTTCCATGATGCCGAATTCCATCAGCAGCTCTTCCAGCTCTTCCATCTCGACCGGGGTCGGGATGACGAAGTTGGTGTTGTTGACGATCTTCGAGGCCAGGGCGCGGTACTCGTCGGACTGCTTGTGGCTCGGATCGTATTCAACGCAGGTCATGCGGCGGATTTCAGCGTGTTGCACGACGTTGTTGCGCGGCACGAAGTGGATCATCGTGGTGCCGAGGCGGGAAGCCAGGGCCATGATCAGTTCGTCTTCGCGGTCGGTGTTACGCGAGTTGCAGATCAGGCCAGCCAGACGGACGCCGCCGGAGTTGGCGTACTTGACGATGCCCTTGGCGATGTTGTTGGCGGCGTACATGGCCATCATTTCGCCGGAGCAGACGATGTAGATTTCCTGAGCCTTGTTTTCGCGGATCGGCATGGCGAAGCCACCGCAGACCACGTCACCGAGGACGTCGTAGAACACGAAGTCGAGGTCTTCGTCGTAGGCGCCTTCTTCTTCCAGGAAGTTGATGGCGGTGATGACGCCGCGGCCGGCACAGCCGACGCCGGGTTCCGGACCGCCGGATTCAACGCACTTGACACCGCCGAAGCCGATCGAAAGGACGTCTTCCAGTTCGAGGTCTTCGACCGAGCCAGCTTCCGCGGCCAGGTGCATGACGGTGGTCTGGGCCTTGCTGTGCAGGATCAGACGGGTCGAGTCAGCCTTCGGGTCGCAGCCGACGATCATGACCTTCTTGCCGGATTCGGCGAGGGCGGCAACCAGGTTCTGGGTGGTGGTGGACTTGCCGATGCCACCCTTGCCGTAGATGGCGCATTGACGCAGTTTAGCCATGGTGTAATCTCCTTGAACTGTCAGTCGATTTGAAAATGATTGGTGAGTGTCGCGACTGACCTATCGCACGGAGCGTGCCAGGTCGGCTGACAGAACCCAAATAACTGATTATTAAATGGAAAATTTTTCCGAGCGGCCGCTCGAAGGGGCGCGGGTTTGCGACAAAGCCCCTGGCTTGTGTAGGGGTGACGACAAAGCGGCGTGTGTCGGCGAGACAAATCCGCGTTTGCCTGACGATTCTCTTCTTGCCGATTCCCTGCCTTGCACTGTCGGGTTGCAGCCCGGCGCAAGCGTCAGCGCGACGCTGCCGCGCGATGCCCGGCTGCCGATCAATCGTTGCAACCTGCCAGCGGTGGTGCTGGGCAGCCTGACCTACCAGCGCCATCCCTCACCGCTGCTGCTCGATGGCGTGGCCGAACTGCACCACGACCTGTTCCGCCGCCTGGCGCTGGCCGGCGACGATGTCGAGCGGCGCGGCGAGGTGTTCCGCGATTACCTGACCGTCCGCTTCCAGCTCGAATGGCCCGAGGAAATGGGCTATACCGGGCGGCGCAAGGGGCGCGCCAAGGCCAACTACGCGCGCATGATCCGCGGCTGGAGCTTCGATTCCGACAGCCGCGAGGGGGCGGTGCTGAAGGGCTGGGTCGAATCGCGCTTCGGCCTGCTGCCGCGCTGGCACGGCACGCCGCTGCGCGAGGCCGGCGGCGAGAGCTGGCTGCGCTACATGGAAATGCGCGCCAGCGGCCTGTACGGGACGAACGCGCTGGAAGCCCAGCTCGACCTCGTCTACACCTATTGCCAGTACGAACTGGCGCGGCGCCACAACGGCGCCCGCCATGTCACCCTGTACCGCGGCGTCAATCGCGTCGCCGACTACGAAATCCTGGCGCGCGGCGCGGGCGGTCGGCACACCCTGCTGCTCAACAACCTCAGTTCCTTCACCTGCAGCCGCGAGCGGGCCTGCGAGTTCGGCGACTACATCCTCGCCGTCGAAGTGCCGCTGACCAAGATCTTCTTCTACTGCGGCCTGCTGCCCGGCGTGCTGCAGGGCGAGGACGAGTTCCTGGCGGTTGGCGGCGTCGTCGACGTCACGCTGTCGACGCGCTGAAGCGCCGGCTTTCAGTCGGCCGGGTGGGGGTCGGCGAGGCGGGCGGCGATTTCGGCAAAGGCGTCGATCTGCTTGAGAAAACTGTCGACGATGCGCGGGTCGAAATGACTGCCGCGTCCCTCACGGATGATGTCGACCACCCGTTCGAGCGGAAACGGCGGTTTGTAATGGCGGCGCGAGACCAGCGCGTCGAAGACGTCGGCCAGCGCCATCAATCGCGCCGCCAGCGGAATCTCCTCGCCCTGCAGTTGCCGCGGATAACCCTTGCCGTCCCATTTTTCGTGGTGACAACCGGCGATCTCGCGCGCCACCTCGAGGAAGGTCAGCGCGTAGTGGATTTCGGCCGGTGGCTGCGGCTGGCTGGCGTGTTCGGCGAGCACCCGGTCGATCGCCTCGCCCAGCGCATCGGCGCCGATCTGCGCGTGCTGCATCATGATCGAGAACTCGTCCGCCGGCAGCGGGCCGGGTTTGCGCAGGATGGCATCGGGAATGCCGACCTTGCCGATGTCGTGCAGTGGCGCCGCCTTGGCGATCACCTTGCGGCGCAGCGGCGTCAATGTCTGTTCGAACTCGGGCTGCAGCGCCAGATCTTCCATCAGTAGTTCGATGTAGCAGCGCGTGCGCAGCAGGTGGTTACCGGTCTCGTTGTCGCGTTTCTCGGCAAGCGTCGCCAGTGCGTGCAGGGCGACGTCGCGCAGCAGTTCGATTTCGCGGGTACGCTGGGCGACACCTTCTTCCAGGCGTTCGTTCTCGCGCGCCAGGCGATCGCGTGCCGCTTTCAGTTCGAGCTGGGTGCGGATGCGCGCCTGCAGGATCGCCGGGCGGATCGGTTTGGCGATGTAATCGACGGCGCCCTGCGCCAGGCCGACCGCCTCATCGGCGTCGCTGTCCATCGCCGTGACGAAAATTACCGGGATATTGGCCGTCGCCGGGTTGGCGCGCAGTTGTTCGAGGGTCTGGTAGCCGTCCATGCCGGGCATCATGATGTCGAGCAGGATCAGGTCGGGGGCGGGGCTGGCGGCGGCGATGCGCAGTCCGCGCTCGCCCGAGGCGGCGACGCGGACGCGGTAATCGTGTTCGAGCATGCCGGCGACTACCGCCAGATTGTCCGGGGTGTCGTCGACGACGAGGATGGTCGGGCGCGCTGCAGTGAGCATCGGGTTTGCCTCTCCGTTGGCGGTGGCGGCCGGGTGGCCGCGCCGGCCTCTTATGATGAGGTGATGTTGCGCCAGGGGAACGGGCTTGTCCAGTTTGTCGCAAACCCGACAGGCCGCCGCCGGCGGTGCGCGGCGAAACCCGCACTGGGGCGTGGCTGCTGTCTGGGCGTGGATTTTGCATTGACCGGCTCACCCCCAATCACAGAGCAAAAAACCATGACCCCCGAATTGCGTGAAAAACTGCTCGCCGGTCTGCGCGACGGCAGCATCGTTCCCTATCTGGGCCCCGGCGTCCTGGCCGACGTGCGCGATGCGGCGACCGGCGCGGCGATGCCGGCCGACAGCGATTCGCTGATCATCGCCATGAACGGCGGCAAGCCGATGGCGCCCAAGCTGATGTACGAATTTCCGCGGGCGGCGATGAACGTCGAACTCAAACGCGGCCGCAGCACCGTCACCAAGTTCCTCAATCGTACCTACGGCGAAACTCTCTGGACGCGCGCCGCGCTTCACGACTGGCTGAAGGAAATCGCCCCCAACTACGTGATCGACATCAACCGCGACACGCAACTGCAGGATTCCTACGCCGCCGTGCCGCACACGCTGATCGTCGGCATCGCCCGCATCGGTGGCACCGATTACCGCTACAAGCTCTACGCCTGGGATGGCAGCAGCTACACGCCGGTAACGACGATCGACCTGGCCAAGCCGGTGCTCTTCAAGCCGATGGGCACGCCGCGTCCGGAAGGCGTCTACATCGCTTCCGACGCCGATTACGTCGATTTCATCACCGAACTCATGGGTGGCTTCTCGATCCCGCCGGAAATCAAGGAAATGCGCAAGGGCAAGCAATACCTGCTGCTCGGCATGCGCCTGAACCGCGACACCGAGCGCATGGTGATGGCCGACATCATCTGGTCGGCGGCCGAGCCGGCCGGCTGGGTGTTCATCAGCGAACCGACGACCAAGGAACGGCGCTATTGCAAGAAGATCGGCCTGGAAATCATCGAGGCGGACATCTTCGATTTCATCGGCGCTGCCGTCGCCGGCTGAATCAGGCGCCCGGCGTGGCGAGGCGGCGGTCGATCTCGCCGGCGACTTCCGGGAAGTCGCCGGCGGTGACCGGCCGCGACAGGTAGTAGCCCTGCGCGTACTGGCAGCCGATGGCGCTGAGGATTTCCAGTTGGCCGGCGGTCTCGACACCTTCGGCGACCACCTGCAGGCCGACGCTGCGCGCCATGGCGACAATGGCGATGACCAGCGAATGGGCATTGTTGCCGACCGCCATGTCCTGGACGAAGGAGCGGTCGATCTTCAGCGTGTCGAGCGGGAATCGGTTCAGGTAGGAGAGCGACGAGTAACCGGTACCGAAATCGTCGAGGTAAACGCGCACGCCGAGCGCTTGCACCGCCTCCAGCCAGGCCAGGGCCTCGGCGATGTTGTTGAGCAGGATGCCCTCGGTGATTTCCAGCGCCAGCCGGCTGGCCGGGACGGCGTGGCGGGCCAGCGCCTCGGCGACGGCGGCCGGTGGCAGGCCATGCGGGATCTGGCGGCCGGAGACGTTGATCGACAGGTAATGGGGGCGGCCGGCTTCCTGCCATGCAGCGAGCTGGCGGCAGGCATCGTCGAGAACCCAGAGACCGAGGCCGTCGATCAGTCCGGATTGTTCGATCAGCGGGATGAAACGGTCCGGCGGCACCAGGCCGCGTTCCGGGTGGCGCCAGCGGATCAGCGCCTCGGCGCCGGCCACCCTGGCGGCGGCAATGTCGACGATGGGCTGGAAGAAGAGTTCGAACTGCCGCTCGCGCAGCGCCTGGCGCAGGTCGTTTTCCAGGTGGCGGCGCTGTTCCGCAGCTTCGGCCAGGGCCGGGTCGAAGAATTCGCTGCGCTTGCCGCCGCTGGCCTTGGCCTTGTCGCAGGCCAGTTCGGCGTTGCGCAGCAGGCTCGGGGCGTCGTTGCCATCGTCCGGGAAGCGGGTGATGCCGAGACTGGCGCTAAGCTGGACCGGCGAGCCATCGACCAGGTAGGGCTGGCTCAGCGCCGCCATGATGCGCTCGGTGACCCGGCCGATCGTTTCGTCATCGTGCAGCGCCAGCAGGATGACCGCGAAGATGTCGGCGGATAGCCGGGCCAGCATGTCGTTGTGCTTGACCGTCGTGCCCAGGCGACCGGCGACTGCGCGCAGGATCTCGTCGCCGGCGCTGACGCCGATACCTTCGATGATCAGTCGGAAACGGTCGAGGTCGATGTAGATCAGCGTGAAGCCGGCGCCGGGCTGCCGGTTTTGCTGGCGGATCGCGTTGCTCAGATGCTGTTCGAGACCGGCGCGGTTGGCCAACCCGGTCAGCGGGTCGATCAGCGCCTGGCGGCGGGCGGTGGCCTCGGCCGCCTTGAGTTCGGAAATGTCGTGGGCGATGCCCTGCAGCAACTCCTCGCCGACCGGGCTGAGGACGATGTCGAGCCAGCAGCGGCTGCCGTCCGTCCGCTCCAGGCAGGCTTCGCGCGTACTCGGCTGGCGCGCGGCAAAGGCCTGGTCGAGGAGTTCGGCGATGATTTCCGGTTTGTCCCAGCGCAGGGCGTCCAGGCGCATGCTGCCAACCTGTTCGCTGACGACGATCCCGAACAGGCGGGCGAGCGCCGGGTTCCACGAGGCCAGCCGGCCATCGCGGTCGACGATGAAGATGCCGCTTTCGGCGTTGTCGAAGATGGCGTGGTATTTCCGTTCGTCGATCTCGCGCTGCAGGCGCAGCGCGTGTTCTTCGTCCAGTGCATGCACCAGGCGGCCGGCCAGCGCGTTGACGTCGCGGACCAGGCGGCCGATTTCGGTCTTGCCGTGACCGGCCGGGATCTGCAGGCGGTCGCCGGCGGCCGGGTCCATCCGGTGCAGTTCGCTCGAGATGGCGCTGATCGGGT
>CAZFXO010000059.1:0-22045 GCA_964523045.1 uncultured Dechloromonas sp.
TGCACCACGGCCTGCTGCCGCTGCTCGACGTGATCCTCGAACAGCCGATGGGCGAACGCTTCGTGATGGCGGCGCTGGCCAACACCGACGAACGCATCCGCCGCGGCAAGGGCAGTTCGCCCGGTTTCCTGTTCGCCACCCTGCTCTGGCACGAAGTCCTGGCGCATTGGGAAAAGCTCATGGCCGCCGGCGAAACCAAGATTCCGGCGCTCTATCAGGCGATGGACACGGTGCTCGACGTGCAGGCCGAGAAACTCGCGATCACCCGCCGCATCGCCGGCGACATCAAGGAAATCTGGGCCCTGCAGCCGCGCTTCGAACAGCGCACCGGCAAGCGCCCCTACGCCCTGCTCGAACATCCGCGCTTCCGTGCCGGTTACGACTTCCTGCTGCTGCGCGGCGAAGCCGGCGAAATCGACAGCGAAGTCGGCGCCTGGTGGACCAGCTTCCAGCATGCCGACGGCGAAGGCCGCGCCAACATGCTGCTGCCGGAAAGCGCCGGCGACAAGAAGAAGCGCCGGCGCAAACGCAAGAAGCCGGCCGTCACCCCCGAAGCCTGAAATGGCCATTGCCTACATCGCCCTGGGCGCCAATCTCGGCGACCCGGCGTCCACGCTCCGTGCCGCCTTTGCCGCGCTCGATTGCGTGCCGGACAGCCGCCTGCTCGCCCGTTCGGCGCTCTACCTGAGCGCGCCGGTCGGCCTGACCGGCCAGCCGGACTTCGTCAATGCCGCCGCCCGCATCGAAACCACGCTAGCCCCAGCAGCCCTGCTCGACGCGCTGTTCGCCATCGAACAGCAGTTCGGTCGCCTGCGTGGCGAACGCAACGGTCCGCGCACGCTCGACCTCGACCTGCTGCTCTACGACGACCGGATCATCTCGACGCCGCGCCTGACCCTGCCCCACCCGCGCCTGCACCTGCGCGCCTTCGTCCTGCTGCCGCTGGCCGACCTCGATCATGCCCTGAGCATTCCCGGCCGCGGCACGCTCGCCGCCTGGCTGCCGGCGGTCGCCACCCAGGGCATCCGGCGGCTCGACGCCTGACACTTGCACCCACGGCGCCGCTGTGTATCCTAGGCGTCCGATTCATAGGAGCGAATCCCCCATGTCCGCACAAACCGTCACCCGCCGCCTGACCCAGGCCGATCTGGCCAAGCTTTACCAAGCCGGCGAGAAGGTCGTCATGTTCACCTGCTACGACGCCAGCTTCGCGCGCCTGCTCGACGGCGCCGGGATCGACTGCCTGCTGATCGGCGACTCGCTGGGCAACGTCGTGCAGGGCCACGACACGACGCTGCCGGTAACCGTCGCCGACATCGCCTATCACACCGCCGCCGTCAAGCGCGGCTCCGACCGCCCCTTCATCGTCGCCGACATGCCGTTCGGCAGCTATCAGGAATCGCCCGAACAGGCCTTCCGCAATGCCGTCACGCTGATGGCCGCCGGCGCCCAGATGGTCAAGCTCGAAGGCGGCGCCGAGATGGCGCCGACAGTACGCTTCCTAGTCAGCCGCGGCATCCCGGTCTGCGGCCATCTCGGTCTGACGCCGCAGTCGGTGCACGTGCTCGGCGGCTACAAGGTCCAGGGCAAGGGCGAAGCCGCCGCTCAGCGCCTGAAGGAAGACGCGCTGGCGCTGCAGGAAGCCGGCGCCACGATGATCGTTCTCGAAGCGATCCCTGCCGCGCTGGCCGCCGAAGTCACCGCCGCACTCAACCTGATCACCATCGGCATCGGCGCCGGCAAGGACTGCTCCGGGCAGGTCATGGTCGTCCATGACGCCTTCGACATCCCACCCGGCCGCAAGGCCAAGTTCGTCCGCAATTTCATGGACGGCGCCAGCTCGCTGCACGACGCCGCCTGCCGTGCTGCCGCCGCTGTCCGCGACGGCAGCTACCCCGGCCCGGAACACACTTACGCTGGCTGACGCCAGCCACGCGCTTTCAACGAGATCATGCAAATCCATTCCAGTATCGCCGACCTGCGCGCCGCTCTGCGCCAGCGCGGTCGTATCGTTTTCATCCCGACCATGGGCAACCTGCACGCCGGCCACATCAGCCTGATGGAACAGGCGCGCGCGCACGGCGACACCGTGGTCGCGTCGATCTTCGTCAATCGCCTGCAGTTCGGCCCGAACGAGGATTTCGACAAGTACCCGCGCACCTTCCAGGCCGATTCCGACAAGCTCGCCGCCGCCGGCGTCGACGTCCTGTTCGCGCCGACCGAAAGTGACCTCTACCCGGAACCGCAGGAATACGTCATCGAACCGCCGGGCATCCAGAACATCCTCGACGGCGAATTCCGCCCCGGCCACTTCCGCGGCGTCGCCACCGTCGTCACCAAGCTGTTCAATTGCGTCCAGCCGCAGGTCGCGCTGTTCGGCAAGAAGGATTACCAGCAACTGATGATGATCCGCAACATGACGCGCCAGCTGGCCCTGCCGATCGAGATCGTCGGCGGCGAAACGGTGCGCGCCGAGGACGGCCTCGCGCTCTCCTCGCGCAACGGTTATTTGTCAGCGGACGAACGCGCCGAAGCGCCGCGCCTTTACCGCACGCTGAACGAAATTGCCGCCGAACTGCGCACCGGCAACGCCGATTTCGCCGGTCTCGAGCAAGCCGCCACGGCGAAGCTGGCGGCGACCGGGTGGAAGACTGACTACATCGCGATCCGTCGCCGTCACGATCTGGCGCCGCCGCAGAATTTCGACCACCCGCTGGTGCTCCTCGCCGCCAGCCGACTCGGCAATACCCGCCTGATCGATAACCTGGAGGTCTGAGCCTGCCGATAATGCCCCATGCATTTCTTTACAAAAGAAATACATTTTTGCCATAAACTCCTGACATAAATCACCTTGACCACGCGCCAAGCGCATTTTTGAAGGAGTTCAGGCAATGGCGGCAGACCTCATCGATCGCGACACCATCGATTCCACCTACGACCTGCCCGGCGACATCCGTAATGTCTGGCTGGGCAAAGGCAATGACACGCTGACCGTGCGCGGCAATGCCAACTATGTAAATACCTCGGACGGCAACGACAAGATCACCATCCTCGGCAACGTCGATTGCGTCGATTCCGGCAAGGGCGACGACCAGATCAATATCAGCGGCGATGCCAAACATGTTCTTCTGGGCAGCGGCAACGACACCCTGAAGGTCGGCGGCAACCTCGATTGCGTCGTCAACGCCTGTGGCGCCGGTGACGATCAAGTCACTGTCGGCGGCAACCTCGGCCACGCCAATCTGGGCGACGGCAACAACACGATCACCGTCGGCGGCAGCGCCGATTGCATCATCACCGGCAAGAACGACGACACCATCACCGTAGACGGCGACCTCAAGCACGCCTGCGTCGGTGACGGCAGCAACCTGATCATCGCCGGCGGCAATGCCGACTGCCTGGTCGGCGGTCAGGGCAGCGACCACTTCTTCGTCGATGGCAACCTCAAGCACGCCAACCTCGGCGGCGGCGACAACTGCGCCGTCGTCGGCGGCGATGCCGATTCGGTGATCGGCTGCGGCGGCATCGATGCAGTGAAGACCGGCGGCGACCTCAAGCATGCCTGCCTGGGCGATGGCGACAACGCCGTCCTCGTCGGCGTTGGCGGCGGCAACGTCGTTACCGGCGGCGACGTCGGCTGTCTGGTCAGCGGCAGCGGCAACGACCGCTTCGTGATCTACGGCAACGCCGACCATATCAACATGGGTAGCGGCAACAACGAAGCCTACGTCTCGGGCAACGTTGACTGCTCGGTTCTCGGCTTCTGGGACAGCGACCATCTTCTGGTCGACGGCAACCTGAAGAGCGCCTGCCTCGGTTCCGGCGACGACCAACTGGTGGTCAAGGGCAGTTCCAGCCACGCCAACCTCGGCGATGGTCAGGACACCGCCTGGATCGGCACCAACACCGGCATCGTCGACGCTAGCTGCGGCAACGACACCGTCTATGTCGGCGAGAATCAGGGCCGGGTCTACATGAGCCTGGGCGACGACACGCTGACCGTGGGCAGCTTTACCGACCGCAGCGTCGTCGATGGCGGCCTCGGCAAGGACACACTGGTCCTGGTCGGCGACGCCAGCGACTACACGGTCAAGAAGAGCTGGACCGGTGCTTCGATGGACATCACCAACAATGCCACCGGCGAAAAAATGACCGCCTGGTGGTTCGAGGATCTGCAATTCGTGGACGCCAGCGCCGTTCCGTCCAGCGACAGCATCATCGATACCAACTTCATCGAAGAGGTCTATAGCATTCCCTGCTTCAACGCTGATATCTTCTGAGCCAAGCAGCAGCGAGTTGATTCAAGTAACTCGGACACAGGGGGCGCAAGCCCCCTTTTTTGGTTTTCGCAACCCCGCTTCGTGAGCCTGCCCACGGATGAACCGCCACATCCTGCCGCCCCTGCATTTCCCGCATCCCCACGCCACCCTGGAACAGGCGCTCAAGCTGTGCAAGAGCAGTTTCCTGAGCGTCGCCGCCTTCAGCATGTTCATCAATCTCGCGATGCTGGTGCCGGCCATCTACATGCTGCAGGTCTATGACCGGGTCGTCGTTGGCAGCAGCCTGCCCACCCTCTATGTCCTGACCCTGCTGATGCTCGTCTTCATGGCCGCCATGGGCCTGCTCGACTGGGCTCGCCAGGACATCATGCGGCGGGTCGCCAACCGCCTCGACATCCTGCTCGCCACGCCGCTATTCGATGTCGGCTACCGGCAGGCCGTTTTTTCCGGCGGCCTGGTCAGCGGGGCACAACCCCTGCACGACCTGAAGGTGGTCCGGCAATTCGTCTCGAACAATGGCTTGTTCGCCTTTTTCGACGCCCCCTGGGTGCCCCTCTATCTCATCGTGATGTTTGCCTTCGACGTCTGGATCGGCGTTGCCGGCGTGGTCAGCGCGCTGCTCCTGATTGCCATCACGGTCGCCAACGAACGCATCACCCGCAAACCGCTGAAGGAATCCGGCCAGGAGTACGAGGAGGCCAACGCATCCCTGAACCGGCTTTACCGCAACGGCGAAGTCATTGCCGCCATGGGCATGCTGGGCCACATCCGGCAGCGCTGGCTGAACCGGATCAAGAGCGCGATGCTCAAGCAGAACGCGGCGGCCGACACCTCGTCGATGCTGACCGCGTTGTCCAAGACCCTGCGCATCGTCATCCAGTCGCTGATCCTCGGCCTCGGCGCCTACCTGGCGATCAAGCAGGAAATCTCGCCGGGCATGATGATCGCCGGTTCGATCCTGCTCGGTCGCGCCCTGGCGCCGATCGACCAGATGCTCGGCATCTGGAAACAGTTCGCCGAGGCCAGGGAACAGTACAAGCGCCTGAACACCAGCCTGCACAACGACCACCTGGTGGAAAGTGAAATGTCGCTGCCGGCACCGCAAGGCGAACTGCTGGTCGACAACATCACGGTCACCGCGCCCGGCAGCAACACCGTGCTGCTGCACGATCTCCATTTCCAGATTCGCGCCGGCACCATCACCGGCATCATCGGCCCCAGCGCTGCCGGCAAGTCGACGCTGGCCCGCGCCCTGCTCGGCATCTGGCCCTGCGCCAAAGGCAGCGTCCGCCTCGACGGCGCCGACATCTTCACCTGGAACAAGGCCGAACTGGGCCCGTACATCGGCTATCTGCCGCAGGACATCGAGCTGTTCGAAGGCAGCATCGGCGACAACATCGCCCGTTTCGGCCCCCGGGACCCGGACAAGGTCGTCGCCGCCGCACGCAATGCCGGCATCCACGAAATGATCCTGCGTCTGCCGCAAGGCTACGACACCCGGCTCGGCAACGGCGGCGCCAACCTTTCCGGCGGCCAGCGCCAGCGTCTGGGAATCGCCCGCGCCATTTACGGTTCACCCCGTCTGGTCGTCCTCGACGAGCCCAACGCCAACCTCGATCATCAGGGTGAAATGGCCCTGCTCGACACCCTGCAGATGTTGCGCCGCGACGGCACCAGCGTCTTCATCATCACCCACAAGACCAATGTGCTGGCCGCTGTCGACAAGCTGCTGGTCCTGGCCGACGGCAGCCTGTCGATGTTCGGTCCGCGCGACGCCGTCCTGGCCGAACTGAACCGCCACGCGCCGCCGCCCAAGCTCAAGGAAGTCGTCTGAGATGCACCCTCACAAGGAACTCCACAGCAAGGCCCTGGTGCTGGGCGAAGACCGCTCGCTCAGCGGCATCGTCGAGGAAGGGCGGGCGCGCCGCATCGGCTTCTTCGTCATCTTCAGCACCTTCGTCCTGTTCGGCGGCTGGGCCGCCTTCGCCCCGATCGGCAGCGCGGTCGTCGCGCCCGGCGTGGTCAAGGTCGAACTCGACCGCAAGACGTTGCAGCATCTCGAAGGCGGCATCATCCACCAGATTCACGTCCGCGAAGGCGACCATGTCGAACGCAATCAACTGCTGATCACCCTGGAACAGACCCAGTTCCAGGCCGATCTCGACGTCGCGCGCACGCAGACGCAGGCGCTGCGCGCCGGCGAAGCCCGGCTCAAGGCGGAACTGCAAGGTGCCAGCAGCATCACCTTCCCGGAAGATTTCGACAGCGCCGATCCCGAAATCGCCCAACTGATGCAGAGCGAGACCGCGCTCTTCAACGCCCGCCGCGCCTCGCGCAGCGGCGAACTGCGGGTGCTCGACGGACGCATCCAGCAATCGGGATCGCAGATTGCCGGTCTCTCCCGGATCAACGGCAGCAAGAACGACACCTTGCGCTCGCTCGAATCCGAACTCGCCGACCTGCAGCGCCTGGTGGCCAAGAATTTCATCAGCCGCCACAAGCTGAACCAGACGGAACGGCTGATTTCCGAACTGCAGGCCGAAATCGCCGAAAACGACGCCAACATCGCCAACCAGCAGGTGCAGCAGCAGGAAACCCGGATGCTGATCGATTTCCGCAAGGCCGAATTCCGAACCCAGGACGTCGATGCCCTGACCGAAATCCAGAAGCGCCTCGACGAGATGCGCAAGAAGACGCTGTCGTTCGCCGACCGTGTCGAGCGGGCCAGCATCCGCGCCCCGGTTGCCGGCCAGGTCATGGGCCTGCAGGTCAACACGACGGGCGCCGTCCTGCGCGCCGGTACGCCGATCCTCGACATCGTGCCGACCGGCGCCGCGTTGCTGGTCGAAGCGCGCATCTCGCCCGCCGACGTCGATACCGTGCACGCCGGGCAGCTCGCCGACGTCCGCTTCACCGGCTTCAAGGCCACGACGACGCCGGTGGTCGAAGGCAAGCTGGTCTATCTGGCGGCCGACCGCCTGGTCGACCAACACACCGGCCTCCCCTACTTCAACAGTCACATCCAGCTCACTGCGGCCGGCGTCAGCAAGCTGCAACAACTGGGACTGCAAATCCAGCCCGGGATTCCCGCCGAAGTCATCGTCAAGACCGGCGAGCGCACCCTGTTGCAGTACATCGTGCAACCGCTCGGCAACTTCCTCGCGCGCACCTTCCGAGAGCAGTAAATCCGCCAAAAAGATCGTTGACAAGGGGGGCAATGCCGTTAAAATTCGCTTCCCCCCAACTGTCTGGATGAATAAAGCCATGCAGAGAACCCTGTTGAAATCCAAGCTGCATCGCGTGACGGCAACGCACGCCGATCTGCATTACGAAGGTTCGTGCGCCATTGACGAGGACCTGCTGGAAGCGGCCGACATCAAGGAATACGAGCAGATCGACATCTGGAACGTCAACAACGGCGAGCGTTTCACGACCTATGCCATCCGCGCCGAACGCGGCTCGGGCGTCATCTCGGTCAACGGTTCCGCCGCGCGCCGCGCCGCGCCCGGCGACATCCTGATCATCGCCACCTTCGCCACGTATACCGAAGTCGAACTCGTCAAGCACGAGCCGTCGCTGATCTACGTCGATTCGCAAAACCGCATCGTCCGTCGCGGTCACAAGATCCCGGTCCAGGCCGCCGCCTGAAGACTGCGGTTTCACCAAGTTCTGCCGAAGAGGCCCGCCCATTGGCGGGCTTTTCTTTTTCTGTACAATCCGTTCCACAATGATTAACAACAGGACGGAGACGATTGATGGGCGTGATTTTCGCCAAGACAGACAAGGGTCTGGCCGAGCTGACGCAGAAATCCGGCGGACTGACGCCGCGCCAGCGGCGAGTGCTGATCATGGTCGACGGCAAACGCAGTGTCGAAGCGTTGCGTGAACTGCTGCAGAACGACGACCTGCAGCACACCCTCGGCATCCTCGAAGAATCCGGCTTCATTGAGATCGGCGGCGTACAGAACGCCGCCGGCGCGCTTCAGGAAGCCCCCGCCGGGCCGCTACCGCCCATCGACGCCTTCCGGCCGATGCCGGTTCCGCCCAGCACCAAGGAGATGGAACTGGCCCGCAACTTCATCCAGAACACGCTGAAGACCTTTTGCGGCCCCTTCGCCCACCTGCACATCGTCGAGGCGGCGCACGCCGCGAAAAGCCACGAAGAGTTACGGCAGCAGTTCGCGCCCTGGTATCACGCCATCGTCCAGACGCGCGACGGCAAACGCCGCGCCGAGGAACTGCGCACCCTGCTGCTGCGCGTCATCTGAAGGCGCCGGTCGGCGCGCAATCCGCAGGCCGCTGGCGGGCATGTCCGGGGGGACATGCTCGCTGATTTTCCGCATTCGCCGGCAAGCTCGGCCCTTTGGTGAGCCCCCCGGCAAGCCTCTGCTACCGGGGGCTGTTCACGCCAAGGATCAGGCGCCGCCGTCCTCGGCCTTTTTCGGTTTGCGGCTGCGGCCCGGTTTGCGGGCCGGTTTCTTCTCGCTGGCCGGAGCTTCGCTGGCAACTTCCGGGACCGGCACAGCGCTGGGCGCTTCGGCTGCTACCTCGCTGCGTTTGCGCGAAGTCCGGCGACCGCCGCGTGGGGTCTTCTTCGGCGCTTCGACCGCGAGCGCTTCTTCAACCGCAGGCGGCTCGACTGCCGCCGGTGCGGCCACCGGCTCGTCGGCAACGCTGGCCGGAGACGCTTCCGCAAGCGCCGTCTCGCCGATGGGGATGCCTTCCTCGCGGTTTTCCTTGCGCGTGCGGCGACCGCCGCGTCGCCGCGCGGCGGGCTTTTCCTCGGCCGGCGGGATTTCGGCAAGCGGCACCTCGATAGCTGGCGCGGGCGCCGACTCGCCGACGGCGACCAGCGGCTCGACAGTCTCGGCGGCAAGCGGCGAGGCGCCGCTTTCCTGATTGTTCGCCTCACCGTCGTGGGCGCGGGCGCGAGTGACATAGGTGCCCGACTTGTCGTCGCGACCGACGACCAGCAAGCCGAGGCCGGCGGCTTCTTCGAGCAGGTTGCCGAAGGTGCGGAAACCGTAATAGCTCTCGCTGAAACCCGGATTGCGCCGCTTCACCACTTCCTTGAGCACCGAGGCCCAGATCCGTTCGGCTTCGCCGCGGTCGGCCATGAGGTCGGCGAAGGTCGCCGCCACCAGTTCGATCGCCTTGGCCTTGCGCTCCTCGACCTTGGCGCTGCGCTTGGCTTCCTCTTCCGGCGAACGCTTCTCGCGCTCGCGACGCGGGCCACGGCTGGCTTCGCGGTCGCGCACCAGGTCGTCGTAATAGATGAATTCGTCGCAGTTGGTGACCAGCAGGTCGGAACAGGATTGCTTGACGCCGACGCCGATGACCTTCTTGGCGTTTTCGCGCAGCTTGGAAACCAGCGGCGAGAAATCGGAATCGCCGGAAATGATGACGAAGGTATCGACGTGCGACTTGGTGTAGCAGAGGTCGAGCGCATCGACGACCATGCGGATGTCGGCCGAGTTCTTGCCGGACTGGCGGACATGCGGGATTTCGATCAGCTCGAAGTTGGCCTCGTGCATTGCCGCCTTGAAGCCCTTGTAACGCTCCCAGTCGCAATAGGCTTTCTTGACGACGATGCTGCCCTTGGCGAGCAGGCGCTCGAGCACCGGGCGAATATCGAATTTTTCGTACTGCGCGTCGCGCACGCCCAGCGCAATGTTCTCGAAGTCGCAGAAAAGCGCCATGCTGGCGGTATCGTTGGCGGCCATGAAGTCGATCCGTTCTTTAGAAGGCGGCCAGTATACCGCCGGCCGGCTCAGGCGCCCTGCAATTGTGCCGCTTCGTCGTCGGTGAACAGGCGCGAGCGGGTGATGAAGCTCTTGCCGCTGCCGCATTCGAGCGAGAAGGTGCCGCCCTGGCCGTCGAAGACGTCGATGATCAGTTGCGTATGCTGCCAGTATTCGTACTGGGACGCGCTGATGTAGAAGGGAACGCCGCCGATCGCGCCGAGATGGACGTCGTAAGGACCGATGGTCAGCTCGCCCAGCAGGTAGCAGTTGGGGCTGCTGTTGTCGCAGCAACCGCCGGACTGGTAGAACATCAGTTCGACGCCGTACTGGACCTGCAGTTGCCGGATCAGGGCCAGCGCTTCGGGGGTGGCGGTAACGCGATCGACCATGGTGTTCTCCAAAAAAAGGGGGGCACTAGGCCCCCCGGAAAAGCCCGCAAGGGCACGCAGAGACTACAGCAAAACTACAGGGCGCGCGTCATCAGCCCGCGCCCCGGCTTCTGAATCGTCCGACCAGGCCGTTGAGATGCTCGGCCTGCTGGAGGAGTTCCTCGGCCGCCTCTTTGCAATCTTCGGCGGTGTCGCTGGTGCGCCGGGTGACGCCGTCGATCTGGGCCAGGCCGACATTGACCTCGTCGATAGCCAGCGCCTGCTGCTGCGAAGCTTCGGCGATGCTGGTGATCAGGGCCGAGACGCGCTCGGCGCTGACCACGATGCCGTTCAGCGTTTCCGCGGTACGCCCGGCAATCTCGATACCTCTGGCGGTCTTGGCGGCCGACTCGCCGATCAGCTTCGCCGCCTGACTGGCGGCGTCGGAGCTGTTCGAGGCGAGCTTGCGCACCTCGTCGGCGACGACGGCGAAGCCTCGCCCGTGCTCGCCGGCCCGCGCCGCCTCGATGGCGGCGTTGAGCGCCAGCAGGTTAGTCTGCATGGTGATCTCGTTGATCGCGTTGATGATGTCGTTGATACGCTCGCCCGCCACTCGCATTTCGACCATCGCATCCATCATCTCGGTCATGTGCTGACTGCCGGTTCTTGCCGCGTCGCGCGACTCCGCCGACGACTGTTCGGCGTTGGTCGCGTTCTGGGCGTTGAGTTTGATCTGCTCGCTGACCTGCTCGATCGAGGCGGCAATCTGGGTCACCGACTCGGCGGATCGCGCCGACCCGTCGGAGAGCGTGTTGCTCAGGGTCGTGACGCGGCCGGCGTTGTTGTTGATTCGCCCCGCCCCGCCCTTGAGTTCGGAAACCAGGCTGTTCAGGCCATCGAGCATCTGGCGCAGGGCCAGGCCCAACTGGTCGTGCTCCGAAGCCAGGCGAACGTTCATGTCCAGGTTGCCTTCGCTGATCTGCTCGGCCAGCCGGGCCCGGGACAGCAGACTCTGGGACATTTCGTCGAGAGCACGAGCAAGTTGCCCGACTTCATCGTTCGATTCGTGCTGGAAGCGGCGCGAGAAATCGCCGGCCAGCACGGCCCGTGCAAAATCCGCAGCGGCCCGGACCGGACGCGCGATATTGCCGGCGACGAACCACAGCAAGGCGGTCGCCACGGCGGTGACGACCAGGCCGACCAGGATCTGCCAGATGGTGCTTGAAGTACCGCGCGCCTGGATTTCCTGATCAAGCCCCTGGGCCTGGGCAAGGACCACGTCCTGCGGCACGCTCACCAGCACCGCCCAGGGTTTCCCGGTGCGGCCGAGGGTAATCGGCGCAACCGCCTTCATGTGCTTGTTGCTTTCGTCGAACCAGCCCTTGGCCCGACCTTCCTGGACATTCTTGAGCAACTCGTTGTCATCGGTGGACTTGCTCGCAGAAAATGCCTGCCCGATGCGCTCCGGATGTTCGCTATCGGCCACCACCAGGCCGGCATTGCTGATGATGGTGACCCCGCCCTTGCCTTCAAACAGTTCCTGATCCGCCTGGACGGCGAGTTTCTGCACGAAATCGAGGTTGTAATCGGTACCGGCAACGCCGACGAAGCGCTTGTTAACCATGATGGGCACCGACAATGTGGTCAGCCACACCGACTTACCCTGGACGATGTACGGGAAGGGATCGAGCACGCTTTCCCGATGATTCTCGCGCGGACCGATGTACCAGCCCCCCTTCAGCACGCCGTTGGGGTGGCGGTCCATGGTGTCGTACTCGACCAGCGGCTGAACGGCGATCTTGCCATCCTGACCGCGGTTCCAGTACGGGGTGAAGCGCCCGGTCTGGGCATTGTTGCCATCCCGGCCGGTCTGGAAAGCGGCATCCTTGCCGTCCAGCGCGTTGGGTTCCCAGTTCGAGTAGGTGCCGTTGAATTCGGGGTTGTTGACCAGAACGTGATAAAGAAGGTCGTTGATCTGATCGCGCCCCAGCCCACCGCTCTTCTTGCCCACCTCGAAGGTGTGGGCCATGGTGCGGGCGGCGTTGAGCGCCAGATCGAACTTGCTCTGAATCACCCCGGCGTGCGCCCAGGCGAGGTTCTTCAGACTCTCGACCGTATTTGCCTGAGTCAGCTCACCGACCCGCTGCGAAATCAGGCTGCGCGTATTCCCTTCGGAAACCACGCTGTAGGCCACAATGCTGATCACCGACCCAAGCAGGCAAGCGCCTGCCAGGACCGAGATCCTTCCCTGAATTGACTTCATGACTTCAACGGCACCTTATCAACAAAAAAACTTACAGGGCGGCGCGGAAGATTCCCTCGATATCGGCCTGGTCGGCGCGCCGCGGATTGGTCAGGCCGCAGGCGTCCTTCAGCGCATTGGCGGCCAGGGTCGGGATGTCGGCTTCCTTGACGCCAAGATCGAGCAAGCCGCGCGGGATGCCGACGTCGGCAGCCAGGCGGCGGATCGCCTCGAGGCAGCGCTGGGCGTTGGCCGCGCTGTCGGCACCGCTTTCCGCCACGCCCATCGCCGCCGCGACGTCAGCCAGACGCTCGCTCGCCACCGAGGCGTTGAAGGCTTCGACATGCGGCAGCAGGACCGCGTTGCAGACGCCGTGCGGCAGGTTGTAGAAACCACCGAGCTGGTGCGCCATGGCATGCACGTAGCCGAGCGAGGCATTGTTGAACGCCATGCCGGCAAGGAACTGGGCGTAGGCCATGGCCTCGCGGGCGGCGACGTTCTGGCCGTCGGCGACCGCCTGGCGCAGGTTGGCGGCGATCATCGTCACCGCCTTCAAGGCGCAGGCGTCGGTGATCGGCGTCGCCGCGGTGGAGACATAGGCTTCGACCGCATGCGTCAGCGCGTCCATGCCGGTCGCCGCGGTCAGTGCCGGCGGCTTGGCCAGCATCAGCAGCGGGTCGTTGACCGAGAGCAGCGGCGTCACGTGGCGGTCTACGATGGCCATCTTGATGTGCCGCGCCTCGTCGGTGATGATGCAGAAGCGCGTCATTTCGCTCGCCGTGCCGGCCGTCGTGTTGATCGCGATCAACGGCAACTGCGGCTTGGCCGAGCGGTCGACACCTTCGTAGTCGGCGATGCTGCCGCCGTTGGCGGCGACCAGCGCGATACCCTTGGCGCAATCGTGCGGCGAGCCGCCGCCGAGCGAGACGACACAATCGCAATCGGCGGCGCGCAAACGCGCCAGACCGGCTTCGACGTTACCGATGGTCGGATTGGGCTGGGCGCCGGCAAAAATCTCGGCGCCGATCCCGGCCTTCTCCAGCAGACCCGCCACCCGGGCGGCGACGCCGGCTTTCTCCAGCCAGCTATCGGTGACGATCAGCGCCCGCCGGTAACCGTATCCTCCCAGGGACTGGACGGCCGTCTCGAGACAGCCTTCGCCCATCAGGTTGACGGCGGGGATGAAAAACGCACTTTGTGCCATCTTGCTTGTTCTCCATGAATGATGACCCGACCGCGCGAGGTTCCCCTTGAACCCGCAGAGCGGCCGGTAGTTGGCAAAACGCCCGCACAAGGCGGGCGTCGGTGGCTGGTTTAGAAGAAGCCGAGCTTCTGTTCGGCGTAGGAAACGAGCAGGTTCTTGGTCTGCTGGTAGTGGTCGAGCATGACCTTGTGGGTCTCGCGCCCGATGCCGGATTCCTTGTAACCGCCGAAAGCGGCGTGCGCCGGGTAGGCGTGGTAGCAGTTGGTCCATACGCGGCCGGCCTGGATGGCGCGGCCCATGCGGTAGGCGACGTTGCCGTTGCGGCTCCAGACGCCGGCGCCGAGGCCGTAGAGCGTGTCGTTGGCGATCGCCAGGGCTTCCGCTTCGTCCTTGAAGGTGGTCACGGCAAGCACCGGCCCGAAGATTTCTTCCTGGAAGATGCGCATCTTGTTGTGGCCCTTGAACAGGGTCGGCTGGATGTAGTAACCGCCTTCGATGTCGCCGCCGAGGTGGGCGCGTTCGCCACCGATCAGGACCTGGGCGCCTTCTTCCTTGCCCAGCTTGAGGTAGGACTCGATCTTGTCCATCTGGATCTGCGAGGCCTGCGCACCCATCATTGTCTCGGTGTCGAGCGGCGAGCCCTGCTTGATCGCGGCAACGCGCTTCAGCGCCTTTTCCATGAACTTCTCGTAGATCGATTCCTGGATCAGCGCGCGGCTCGGGCAGGTACAGACTTCGCCCTGGTTGAAGGCGAACAGGACCAGACCTTCGATCGCCTTATCGAGGAAGCCGTCGTCCTTGTCCATCACGTCGGCGAAGAAGATGTTGGGCGACTTGCCGCCCAGTTCCAGGGTGGCCGGGATCAGGTTGTTGGCGGCGGCCTGGGCGATGACGCGACCGGTGGCGGTGGAGCCGGTGAAGGCGATCTTGGCGATGCGCTTGGAAGTGGCGAGCGGCATGCCGGCTTCGCGACCCAGACCATTGACGATGTTCAGGACGCCCGGCGGCAGCAGGTCGGCGATCAGGTCGACCAGGATCAGGATCGAGATCGGCGTCGATTCGGCCGGCTTGAGGACCACGCAGTTGCCGGCACCAAGCGCCGGGGCGAGCTTCCAGGCGGCCATCAGGATCGGGAAGTTCCACGGGATGATCTGGCCGACGACGCCGAGCGGCTCATGGATGTGGTAGGCCATGGTGTTCTCGTCGATTTCCGAGATGCCGCCTTCCTGCGAGCGCAGGCAACCGGCGAAGTAGCGGAAATGGTCGACGGCGAGCGGGATGTCGGCGGCCAGGGTTTCGCGGATCGGCTTGCCGTTGTCGACGGTCTCGGCGTAGGCGAGCAGTTCGAGGTTGGCTTCGAGGCGGTCGGCGATCTTCAGGAGGATGTTGGAACGGGTCGCGGCGTCGGTCTTGCCCCACTTCGGGAAGGCGGCGTGGGCGGCGTCGAGCGCCAGTTCGATGTCTTCGGCGGTGGAGCGGGCGGCTTGCGTATAGACCTTGCCGTTGACCGGGGTCACCACGTCGAAGTACTGGCCCTTGACCGGCGCGGTCCATTGGCCGTTGATGAAGTTGTCGTACTTGGCCTTGTAGGCGATTTTTGCGCCAGCGGCGCCGGGGGCTGCGTAGATCATTTTGTCTCCTCGTCTTTTACGGATCGGTAAATCGGTTGCCTATCGGCCACCATCCCATATCAAGGGTCGTGCCAGATGAACAAGATATTGATTTCATTGAACTCGGCAAGCCAGCGCGCAAGGAAATAATCGTTGCAGGAACGTTGCACCGGGGAACAGCTGTCACATTTTGGAACAGACCTGGACAATTGACTGTGCAAGGCTTGCATCGCCGGACATGCGGCCTATACTCGCCAAAAAACGGGCGACGACCCGACAAGGAGACAATCCCGATGCACGCAAATCCCCCGCTGGCCGGCCCGCTCTTGCGCCAGGCCAGACTCAAGCTGCTCGACGGCGGCAACTTTTCCGACAGCGAAATCGACGAACGCCTGGCCCGCTCCTGGCGGCGCAGCCTCGCTGCCGGACTGACGCCAACCGGTCGCCTGGCCGTCCCGGACAATCTCTCGGCCGGCGAACTCGGGCGCGCCCTGGGGCGCAACCGCGAACTGCTCAACCACTCGCGGCCGATCATGGAATACCTGTTCGAACAGGTCCGCCACAGTCATAGTCTCGTTGTCCTCGCCGACAATCGTGGCGTCCTCATGCACACGCTGGGCGACGCCGATTTCCTCGGCAAGGCCGAGCGCGTCGCGCTCATGTCGGGCGCCTGCTGGGACGAGCGGCAGCGCGGCACCAACGCCATCGGCACGGCGCTGGCCGAAGCGAGCGGTATCGAAATCCACGGCGACGAGCATTTCCTCGAACGCAACACCTTCCTGACCTGCGCCGCCGCGCCCATCGTCTCCGCCACCGGCGAACTGCTCGGCATCCTCGACATTTCCGGCGACCGACGCAGCCGTCACCCGCACACCCTGGGCCTGGTCAACACCGCCGCCCGGATGATCGAGAACCGCCTGGTCGCCGACGCCTGCCGCCGCCACCTGCGTCTCTATCTGCACCCGGACCCGGCCGGCATCGGTACCGTCGCCGAGGGCATCGTCGCGCTCTCCGAGGACGGCTGGATCGTCGGCGCCAACCGCAACGCGCTGCGCATGCTCGGCCTGTCGACTGCCGATATCGGCGGCACGCCGCTATTCAGGAGCATCGATGCCCATCTGGGCGACATCGTCGCCCAGAGCCGACGCCGGCCTGGGCAGGTCCTCAGCCTGCAGCGCCACGACGGCAAGGCGATCTATGCCAGACTCGACGGCCACGAACCACGCGCCCTGTCGGTGCCGAAAAACACTCCGCCGCCACGCGACGACGCGCTGAGCGCCCTCGACACCGGCGACCGGCGCTGGCAGGCCGCCGCCGACAAGGCGCGGCGCATCCTCGGCAAGGACATCCCGCTGTTGCTCAGCGGCGAATCCGGCGTCGGCAAGGAGTTGTTCGCCCGCGCCGTGCATGAATCCTCGCCGCAGCGCGATGGCCCTTTCGTCGCCATCAACTGCGCCGCGCTGCCGGAAAACCTGATCGAAGCCGAACTCTTCGGCTACCAGCCGGGCGCCTTCACCGGTGCCCGCAAGGAAGGCTACATCGGTCGCCTGCGCGAAGCCGAAGGCGGCACCCTGTTTCTCGACGAGATCGGCGACATGCCGCTGGCGATGCAGACCCGCCTGCTGCGCGTCCTCCAGGAACGCAAGGTGCTGCCGCTCGGCGGCGGCGTTGCGGTCGACGTCCGCTTCTCGCTGATCTGCGCCACCCACCGCGACCTGCCGGCGGCCAGCGCCGCCGGCCAGTTCCGTAGCGACCTCTATTACCGGATCAACGGCCTGACGCTGAACCTGCCGGCACTGCGCGAGCGCAACGACTTCGCCGCGCTGTGCGACAAGCTACTGGCCGAGTTCTTCCCCGACGCGCCGCTCGCCATCGAGCCTGCCCTGCAGCACCGCCTGGCTGGTTTCGACTGGCCGGGCAACCTGCGCCAGCTGGCCAGCGTGCTGCGCACCGCCTGCGCCATGCTCGACCCCGGCGAATCGCTGATCGACTGGCAACATCTGCCCGACGACCTGGTCGATGCGCTGCAACGCTCCTTCGGCCAACCCCGTGCCAAACCGCTCGAACCGACCCAGCAGAACCTCGCCGCCCTGTCACTTTCAGCCATTCACCAGGCCATCGCCGATCACGCCGGCAATCTCAGCGCGGCGGCCCGCCAACTCGGCATCAGCCGACAGACGCTTTACCGTAAACTCAAATCGGTACCTCCGACGGCAAGCGCCTGACCGACCCGCAACGTCATTTACCCAAATCCACTGCCCATGCTGACCCCGGAAATCAAGACCCAGCTTGCCGATCTGCCGCTGTTCAACAACATGACGCCTGACGAGATCCGGCGCATCGCCCGCGGCAGCCGGGAAATCCATGCCACACGCGGCAGCCTGCTCTTCCACCGCGGCGACCCCTGCGTCGGTTTCCACCTGCTGCTGGCCGGCCAGATCAAACTTTCCTTCACTTCTGCCCAGGGCAACGAGAAGGTGGTCGAGGTCATCCGGCCCGGCCAAAGCTTCGGCGAAGCGCTGATGTTCATGGAATCGCCCTACATCGTTGACGCCCAGGCACTGGCCGATTCCCACCTGCTGCACATCGCCAAAACGACGCTCGACGAGGAACTGGCCAACGACCCGAAACTGGCGCGCAAGATGCTCGCCAGCATGGCGATCCGCCTGCACCAGATGGTCAACGACCTGGAAGGCTATTCGCTGCATTCCGGCAAGGAGCGCATCGTCAACTATCTGTTGCGCGAACTGGCGCCCTGCGCGGCGACCGGCAATGCGGCCCGGCTCGCCCTGCCGACCACCAAGGGCATCGTCGCCTCGCGCCTCAACCTGACCCAGGAGCATTTCTCGCGCATCCTGCACGAACTGAGCGACGAAGGACTGATCGTCGTCCATGGCCGGGAGATCGAGATCCCCGACCTGGCGAGATTGCGCGCCAGCCTGGACTGAAACCGGCAGACGAAAAAAAGGGGCTGGATCAACCAGCCCCTTTCGCTTTTGCCGTCCCGGGAAATCAATCGGTCAGCAGACGCCCCTGATTCAGCAGGTTCTGGATCACCTGCTGATCCGACGGGCTGCCGCCACCGACCAGATCGACCCCTTCCAGCACGATCTGCATCACATCGTTGCTGGAGACGTTGCTGGGCAAGCCACCGGCCGTGTTGCCGTTGGAGAACGCCCCGCTGGTGCTGACGTAGATCGTCGTGTTGCCACCCGAGTACTGGAAGTGCAGGAAGTTGTCGAGATCGGCCGCCGAAGCGTTGACCGGCGCCTGCAGCAGATCGCGCAGGTCGAGCACGTCGCCCTGGGCAGCGCTGAAATCGGTCACCCGGTCGATCGCCGGCGACTGGATGCTACCGCGGTCGCCCAGCACCCACTGGAAGGTATCGGCCCCCAGACCACCGGTCAGGAGATCGTTGCCCGCACCGCCCCAGATGACGTCGTTGCCTTCGCCACCATCCAGGGTATCGGCACCCGCACCGCCCGACAGGATGTCGTTACCGGCGCCACCGGACAGCTGGTCGCTACCCGCACCGCCCGACAACTTGTCGTCGCCGTCGCCACCGTTGATGACATCGTTGCCGGCCAGGCCGTTGATGACATCGTTGCCGGCGCTGCCGTCAAGGGTGTCGTTACCGCTGCTGCCGTCGATTTCACCGCCCGCGTTGCGGGAGATGTTCATCGTCAGTTCGCCGTTGGCGCGGTCACCATCGTTGTCGACCAGCGTGAACCCGACAACTTCCTGGACCGTACCGGTCAGCGTTGCCGACGGCCGGTAGGTGTAGTCGCCGGAGTCCATATCGACGGTGAAGGTGCCCTGCAGTTCGGTGGTGATGGTCAGCACATGCGTCGCCGCATCCCAGGTGTAGCTGCCCGTTGCCCCGGCATCCCGGACCACGGAGACGGTGTTGCTCGCCGTGTCCCAGGTGTAGGTGCTGCGGTCGCCGACCGCGCCGATCGCAACGCTGACCAGGTGGCCACCGTCTGCCCCCACCGCACCCGGCGTGGCGCCGGTGAGCAGGTTGCCGGAACTGCTCGGAATCGCCGTTGCCTGCAGTACCGCCGACAGGTCGTTCTCGTTGAGCACCTGGATGGCGTTGGTGTTGGCCCCCGTCGTTCCGTTGTAGGCCACCGGATCGATCTGCGCCATCTGCGTGGTGCTCAAGCCGGAACCGACGCCGAGCGCGATCGAGTTGATGTTGTTGGCAGTCAGGAACTGCGTCCAGATCGACTCTTCGCCGGACTGGATACCCTGGTCGGCACCACCGTTGGAAGTTCCCTGGTTGAGCAGCGCGTTGACGTCGCCGTCGTTGGCATTCGGCGCGCCGTCGGTCAGGAAGTAGGCCACGTTCTGCAGCGTGCCGCCCGGCGGCACCGTCGTCAGCTTGCCGGCGTTGTCCCAGGCCTCGATCGCCTGCGCCAGCGCCGCGTCGTAGTTGGTGCTGTTGGTCGAGGTAACCGCGTTGATCAAGTCGATGGCGTCCTTGGCACTGACCCAGACACCACTCGACATGTTGGCAACGGTGCTGAAGGTGACCAGCTGGACCGCCACTTCACCATACCCGTCATAGGTGTTGATGAGGTTGATCAGCGCCGCCTTGGCCAGCGCCAGACGCGTCGTCGAACCGACCGTGTCGTTCATGCTGCCCGAGTTGTCGAGGATGATCATGACGTTGGTGTTCTGCGTCACCACGACATCCTGGGTCAGCGTTCCGGCAACCGGCGAATCGTCTTCGACCAGCACGGTCAATGGCGTCGTCGTGCTGTTGGTGCCATTGCTCACCGTCACCCCGATATCCAGGCGCAACATGTCCTCGAGGTCCGTCACCGGATGATCGAGCGGGCCCTTCAATTCGACCTGGTAGGCGCCATCAGGCTGTACCGTCACGGTCAGGATCTCCTGGCCATTGGCCGAGCCAGTCAGAATGGTGGCATCGCCAACGGTCGAGGTGACCCAGGTCAGCGCCGCGCCGTTCGACGTCACGTCGGCCGGCGGCGTGAAGGTGATGCTGAGGTCGCCATCGCCGGAGATTGCCAGCGTGCCGCTGGCAACGACGGCGTCGGTGGTGTCCGGGCTGCCGCTGCTGTCCGGATTGCCACCCGTCAAGCCTTCCTCGGACACCGTGGCGATGCTGGTAACCAGCCCCACCGTCGAGATCGAGGCCGAGCCGTCGGCGAGGTCCGAACCATCGCGCGCCGTCGCGGTGACCGTCACGGTCATCGACTGCGTCATCTCGACCGGCGTCGTCATCGTCAGGCCGGTGATCTGCACCGCCTTGGTAACCGGGTCGATGGTGACGGTGTAGGCGCCGTCGCTGACCAGCGGCAGGGTCCAAGTCCCGTCCGGATTCTGCGTCCCGTGCGACAGCGTGACGCCTGCCGGCACCGACACCGTGACCGTCGCGACATCTTCCGAGTAGTCGATGTCCTGCGGCGTCACCGTGATGCTCAGATCCTGGGTCTTGGTCTGGGCGAAGGTGATCGAGTGGATCAGGTAATCGTCGCCGGCGCGCGGGGCGCTGAATTCGATATAGCTGATCTGCTCACCGTTATCGCTGACCACCGTGAAGGGCGCATCAAGCACGTCGGTCACACCGTTCATCGAGCCCTGGCCAATCACGTTGCCGGCACTGTCATACAACGTATAGCTGGCACGCTCGCTGGAATTCAGCCAGGCAAGCTGGATCGTCGCGCTCGACACCGGGTCGTCGAAGCTCACCCGGACCATCTCGCTGCTACCCGCGGCATGGCCGATTTCGCTATCGGCACCGGAAGACGCCTGATCGACGCCGAAGCCGGTCACGTTGCCGGTGGAACCGCCGTTATCGACAACGCTGACCGTACCGATACTGCCGTCCAGGTTGTAGGCGGTGACGGTGAAGCCGGCGCCGGCCAGGACGTTGGTGTTGTCGATGGTGACGTTGTTGGTCACCGCGTCGCCAATCTGGATCGTCACCAGCGGCGTGTCGGCAACCGGCGTCACCTCGACCGTCACCGTCGCACTCGCCGTGTCGTGGCCGTCGGATACGGTGTAATCGAACTTCGCCTCGCCGCTGTAATCCTTGTTCGGCGTGAATTCGATGCTGACCACGTTACCGTTGCCGTCGAAGGTCGCCGTCACGGTACCGACCGGATTGCCGCCGGCATCGCGGGCGACGCTATCGACCCCGACCACGGTCAGCGGATCGCCATCGACATCGCTGTCGTTGGCCAGCAGCATGCCCGGCAGGATGGTCAGCGACGTATCTTCCGGCGTGCGCAACAGATCGCCGTGGATCGACGGATCGTCACCATGCACCTCGGGAATGTCATTGGTGCCGGTGATCGTGATCACCACGTCGTGCGTCGTCCCGTCCACCGTCTTCACGGTGAAGGTCTCGATCTTGGTCTCGCCTTCGCCCAGGTACTGCACGTCGGCGTTCGCCACCGTGTAGGTCCAGTCGCCGGTCGCCGTGATCGTCAGGCCACCCAGCGCGCCAGCGCTGGCAACGATGCCCGTGGTCTGGAACTGTGCTTCGTCCAGGCCATCGACGTCCGTCACCAGCAGCGTGCCGGTGTCGGTCAGGTTCGGGTTCGACGCGTCTTCCGTCACCGCACC
>CAZFXO010000060.1:0-21654 GCA_964523045.1 uncultured Dechloromonas sp.
GCGGCGGCCCGACCGGCGGGGCGCCAAAGCTCGCGTCCGTTGATCGTTTCGCCGCCGCCGCATCGGCCGCCGCAGAACCCCCAGAATCCGCGCGACTGCAGCAAGGGCGGTTGCGCCGAGCCACCGGCCAAGCCCGCCGCGGCGCCGGCAATCAATCTCGGCGCGGGTGGGGGAAAGAACTGCCGCATGCAGGGCAACCAGATTCTCTGCAACTGAACGAAAGCTTTGGTTTTTGCCCTTGGCTGGCCTATCATGAAAACAGCCAGTTATATTCCATCGTATTGATTTCATGACGATTTCCGGGGTTTCTTCCGCTGTTTCGAGTTATCCGACCTACGGCGAACGCCCAGGCCGGGAAGAGGCGCGGGCGATCGGCAAGGCACAGGCCGACGAAGCGGTCGGCCAGTTAAACGCCGAAGAACTGGCCTTGGTCGATGAACTGAAGCAGACCGACCGCAAGGTCCGCCAGCACGAAATGGCGCACATGGCGGCCGGTGGCGGGATGATCACCTCGGGCGCCAGCTACACCTACGAACGCGGGCCCGACGGCCAGAGCTACGCGGTCGCCGGCGAAGTCGGCATCGACACTTCGCCGGGCAAGACGCCGCAGGAAACCATCGAGCGGGCACGGCGCATCCGCGCTGCGGCGATGGCGCCGGCCGATCCCTCCGGGCAGGACCGGGCAGTGGCGGCGCAGGCCGCGCAGATGGAGCAGCAGGCGCGGGCAGAGCTGGCGCAGCAGCAGTTTTCCGGCAGCGAGAATGGCGAACCGGAAAGCCAGCGGCAGCGTCTGCAGGCGGCTTACGGCAATCCGTCATCGACAGACCGCGGGCCGCGGCTGGATACTTACGCCTGAATCGCTTTCAGGGAGTCGTCATGATCGAAGCAATCGCCGACCAGCTGGCGCGGGCGCGGCGCGTCCTGTTCATCACCGGCGCCGGCATTTCCGCCGATTCCGGCCTGCCCACCTATCGCGGCACCGGCGGCCTCTACGACGGTCGCCACACCGAGGAAGGGATATCGATCGAGCGCGCGCTGTCCGGGCCGATGTTCCGCAGCCGCCCGGAAATCACCTGGAAATACCTGGCGCAGATCGAGGAAACCTGTCGCGGCGCGCAGCCGAACGCGGCGCACGCCGCCATCGTCTACCTCGAACGCCGTCTGCCCTACGTGCTGACCCTGACCCAGAACGTCGACGGGCTGCACCGGGCGGCGGGCAGCCAGGAAGTGATCGAGATCCACGGCGGCCTGCACGAGCTGTATTGCCCGCGCTGCGGCTACGCCGAGGCGGTCGAGACGCTGGCCGGCCGCCAGTTGCCGCCGCCCTGTCCGGATTGCGGGGCGATCCTGCGCCCGGCGGTGGTGCTGTTCGACGAGGCGCTGCCGGTGGCCGCGCTGGAACGGCTCGACGCGGCGCTCGACGAAGGCTTCGACATGGTGTTCACGATCGGCACCTCGGCGACCTTTCCCTACATCGTCCAGCCGGTCGCGCTGGCGCTGCAGGACGGCGTGCCGACCGTCGAGATCAACCCGACGCGCACGCCCTTGAGCGATTACGTCGATTTCTACCTGCCGCTGGGCGCCGCGGCGGCGATGTCGGCGATCGTCGACGCTTTCGAGCGGACATGAAAAAAGCGCCCGGCGGGCGCTTTTTCTGGGCAGCGGCGGGAAATCAGCCGCGCACCGATTCCGGCAGCTTTTCCTCGATCAGCTTGAGCAGCGGCAGGAAGACCTTGGGCGTGCCGGCGACGATGTTGCCGGTTTCCAGGTAGTTGGCTTCGCCGCGCAGGTCGCTGACCAGGCCGCCGGCTTCGGCAATCAGCAGGGCGCCGGCCGCCATGTCCCACGGCGCGAGGCCGAATTCCCAGAAGCCGTCGTAACGGCCGCAGGCGACGTAGGCGAGATCGAGCGAGGCGGCGCCGGGGCGGCGCTGGCCGGCGGTCTTTTGCGCCAGTTCCTTGAAGATGGCCAGGTAGAGGTCGATCTTGTCGAATTCGCGGTAGGGGAAGCCGGTGCCGATCAGCGCTTCGCCGAGGCGGATGCGCTTGGAGACGCGGATGCGACGGTCGTTGAGGAAGGCGCCGCCGCCCTTGGAGGCGGTGAACAGTTCGTTGCGGTTGGGGTCGAAGACGACCGCGTGTTCCAGCACGTTGCCGCGCGCCAGGGCGATCGAGATCGCGTATTGCGGCAGGCCGTGGATGAAGTTGGTGGTGCCGTCGAGCGGATCGATGATCCACTGGTATTCGCCATCGCCCGTCTTCGCGGGGGAAGCGCCGGACTCCTCTGCTAGAATCCCGTAGGCCGGGTAGGCATCCACCAGGGTTTCGATGATCGCGGCTTCGGCGGCCTTGTCGACTTCGGTGACGAAATCGTTCGGTTGCTTGCTGGCAACCTTGAGCGAATCGAGGTCGTTGGAAGCGCGGTTGATGATCTGGCCGGCGCGACGCGCGGCCTTGACGGCGATATTGATGGCTGGATGCATGGCTTTGAAAGAGCGATCGGGCGGTCCGCGTCTCGTCGGCCGTCCGATTCAGATTTTAGGAAAGCGCGAATTTTACACCATGAAACCGGAAGTCCTGCTGTCACGCATTCGTATCGTGCTCTGTCGTCCCAGCCACCCGGGCAACATCGGCGCGGCGGCGCGGGCGATGAAGACGATGGGCTTGTCCGACCTGCGCCTGGTGACGCCGAAGCAGTTTCCCGACCCGGAAGCCGATACCCGGGCGACCGGTGCCGTCGACCTGCTGCAGCAGGCCCGCGTCGTCGATACGCTGGCCGAAGCCCTGCAGGGGACGGTGCTGGCGGTGGCGCTGTCGGCGCGCCGGCGCGATCTCGGGCCGCCGGTCGGCACGCCGCGCGAAACCGTCGCCCGCCTGCTCGCCGCAGCGGCGGAAGGTGAAGTGGCGCTGGTCTTCGGCAACGAGACCTCCGGCCTGGCCAACGAAGAAGTCCTGCAATGCCAGGCGGCGGTGACCATCCCGACCAACCCGGAATTCAGTTCGCTCAACCTCGGCGCTGCCGTCCAGCTCCTTTGCTACGAATGTCGCATGGCCGCCTTTGCCGGCGCCGCGCCGCTGACCGGCGACGGGGCAACGCCGTTCGCCTCGCCGCCGGCAACGCACGACGAGGTCGAAGGCTTCTACGGCCACCTGGAAGCGGTGATGACCGCCAGCGGGTTCTTCAACCCGCAACAGCCCGGCCGCCTGCTGCCCAAGCTGCGCCGCCTGTTCGGCCGCGCCGGGCTGGAGAAGGACGAGGTCAACATCCTGCGCGGCATCTTGTCGGCGACGCAAAAGCCGACCGGGCACGGGCGCAAGGACTGAGTCCGGCGTGGCGGACGGTCGAGGAAGCGTCCGCTGACATTTGACGCAACGGGCTGGGCCTGCTGTGTAACTGGCGCCAGTTTTCCGTCCGTCAACGCGGGCGGGCCGCGGCGCTCAACCCGGAATCTTCGCCAGAAAGCGGTCGAGCTGGTTGGCGAAGGCCTGCCGGTCGGCCTGGCTGAAGGCCGCCGGGCCGCCGGTTTCGATGCCGGCAGCGCGCAGGCCTTCCATGAAGTCGCGCATGTTCAGGCGTTCGCGGATGGTCGCCGTGGTGTACAACTCGCCACGCGGATTGAGTGCCTGCGCGCCGCGTTCGATGACCAGCGCGGCGAGCGGGATGTCGGCAGTGATGACGAGATCGCCGGGCGCCACCTGGCTGACGATGTGGGCATCGGCAACGTCGAAACCATGGGCGACCTGGATGGC
This sequence comes from uncultured Dechloromonas sp., assembly GCA_964523045.1. Classification (GTDB taxonomy): domain Bacteria; phylum Pseudomonadota; class Gammaproteobacteria; order Burkholderiales; family Rhodocyclaceae; genus Azonexus. The sequence continues at coordinate 3,750 of CAZFXO010000060.1, forward strand.
GCGGATGAATTTCGACGGCGGCGTGCGCAGCATCTGGTTGGCGACCAGCGTGGTGCGGATCTGCCGGCGTTCGGCAGCGCGGAAAATGATTTCCTTGATCACGCCGGGGCAGGCGTCGGCATCGACCCAGATCTGGATTTCAGCCATGGAAGGCCCACCAGGCGGCGAGTGCGAAGCAGGCGATCATCAGGTAGCCGGCCAGGCCGCCGTAGAGCATCTGGCGGTCGCCCTGGCGGCCGAGCGGCAGCATTTCGGTGACCGGCACGCGGCGGCCGTAGCGCGCTTCGCCGGCCTCGCCGACGCGCAGCGAGAACAGCGCGGCACCGACGCCGAGCGCAATCAGTAGCGGTACCGGCGTCGTCGTCCAGGCAATCCAGCCAAACACGGTGAACAGGATGGCGAGGCTGACGCCGCGCATCAGCAGTTGGGCGGGTTTCATGGGCGGTCGGTAGCGGTCAGGAGGGTGGTGGCGAGGGTGTTGATGCCGGCGTCGTCGAGACTGTCGGCAGCGCAGGCGTGGTGCGCCGCGTTGCCGTAGTCGCGGGCACGGGCGCGAGAGTAGAGCGGATCGTAATGATGTTCGAGCAGCGAGGCGGTGAGGCCGGCGAAATCGCCGGCGTCGATGCTCGCCTGCCAGCCGGCGACGCGGGCGTGGCCGAGCAGCGGGCGCAGGGTGTCGAGGTGGGCTTTCAGGGCGGCGCCGTCGGCGGTGAAGTAGGCGTAGTCGCGCAGCAGGTAAGCGACGCGCGTTTCCCGCTCGGCGACGATGTCGTAGCACGGGCCGGCCTGCATCGCCGAGAACAGCGCGGCGGGCAGGCGCAGCGTGCCGATCTTGCGCGATTCGGCCTCGATGAACAGCGGGCGGGTCGGATCGCAGCGGCGCAGCGTGTCCCAGATTTGCGTCTCGAACCATTTCTGCGACGGTTGCGGCTGGCCGGGCAGGCGGCCGAGTACCGATCCCTTGTGGCAGGCCAGACCTTCGAGGTCGAGCGTCTGCGCGCCGCGTTCGGCCAATGCCTGCAGCACGCGCGTCTTGGCCGAGCCGGTCGGGCCGTCGAGAACGACGTAACGGAAGCGGCCGGGCAGGGTTTCCAGGTCGTCGAGCACCTGCTGGCGGAAACGCTTGTAGCCGCCTTCGAGCTGGCAGGCGTCCCAGCCGACCGAGCGGAAGACGGTGGTCATCGCACCCGAGCGCATGCCGCCGCGCCAGCAGACGATCAGCGGCCGCCAGTTCTTGTCGCGGTCGAGGAAGTTTTCCTGCAGGTGACGGGCGATGTTGGCCGAGACGTAGGCGGCGCCGAGTTTTTTCGCGACGAATGGGGAAACCTGGGTGTACAGCGTGCCGATCTCGGCGCGTTGCGCGTTGTCGAGCACCGGGCAGGAAATCGCGCCGGGCAGGTGGTCGTCGGCGAACTCGGCGGGCGAGCGGACGTCGATGATGGTGGCGAAGGTGCTACATTCGTCCAGCGTCGCAATGCCCTTGCGGGGGCGACGATTCTCGGCGGCGGTGGGCGCCTGGGACATCTTCCGTTATCCTTCGCGACGTTCGAAAAGACGGCATTTTAACCAGCCCCGCGACGGAATATGGAAAACCACGACGAAACTCCGACCCTGCGCCTGACCAGCTTCGCCCACGGCGGCGGCTGCGGCTGCAAGATTTCTCCGGCCGTGCTCAACCAGATCCTGGCCCATGTCGGCCCCGGCGTGATTCCGCCGCAACTGCTGGTCGGCATCGAATCGTCCGACGACGCGGCGGTTTACCAGTTGAACGAGCGGCAGGCGATCGTCGCCACCACCGACTTCTTCACGCCCATCGTCGACGACCCCTACGACTTCGGCCGCATCGCCGCCACCAACGCGCTGTCCGACGTCTATGCCATGGGCGGCACGCCGATCCTGGCGCTGGCGCTGGTCGGCATGCCGCTCGACAAGCTGCCGCTCGAGGTCATCGGCCGCATCATCGAAGGCGGCGCCAGCGTCTGCCGGGAGGCCGGCATTCCGGTCGCCGGCGGTCATTCGATCGATGTCGTCGAACCGATCTACGGCCTGGTCGCGCTCGGCATCGTCGATCCGGCCAAGCTGCGCAAGAACGCCGCGGCGCAGGCCGGCGACGTGCTGGTGCTGAGCAAGCCGCTCGGCATCGGCGTCCTCTCGGCGGCGCTCAAGCAAGGCAAGCTTTCGGCTGACGGCTACGCCGAGATGCTGCGCTGGACGACGCTGCTCAACACGCCGGGACCGGCGCTGGCGGAAATCGACGGCGTGCATGCGCTGACCGATGTCACTGGTTTCGGACTGGCCGGCCACCTGCTGGAAATCTGCCGCGGCTCCCGGCTCGGCGCCGCAGTGAACTTCGCCGATCTGCCGCTGCTCGCCAGCGCAGTCGCCTTTGCCCGCGACGGCATCGCCACCGGCGCGTCGACGCGCAACTGGCAGAGCTACGGCAGCGAAGTGACGCTGCCCGCTGATTTCCCGATCTGGCAGCAGAAGCTGCTGACCGATCCGCAGACCTCGGGCGGCCTGCTGGTCAGTTGCGCGGCGGACGCGGTCGATGCCGTGCTCGCCTGTTTCCGGGAAAAGGGTTTTGCCGAAGCGACGGTGATCGGCCGCATGCTCGAGGGCAGCGGCCTGCGCGTCGGCTGAGCGCCGCTCGGGCGTCGCTTACGGCGTCAGCGCGCTGGCCATCGCTTCGCCCATGCGTACCGGACGGGTCGGCGCCCAATCCGGGTTGAAGGCAAGGCGGCCCTTGGGGAAGAGCAGGACGACCGTCGAGCCGAGCAGGAAACGGCCCATTTCCTGGCCCCGGTCGAGGCGGACCAAGGTCTCGCCGTCGTAGCGCCATTCGCGCACGACGCCGGGGCGCGGCGGATTGACCGTGCCGTGCCAGACCGTCGCCATGCTGCCGACGATGGTGGCGCCGACCAGCACCAGCGCGAACGGGCCGGCGGCGGTATCGAAGATGCAGACGACGCGCTCGTTGCGCGCGAACAGACCGGGCACGCCGCGCGCCGTCGTCGGATTGACCGAGAACAGCGCGCCCGGCACGTGGATCATCCGGCTCAGGCGGCCGGCGCAGGGCATGTGGATGCGGTGGTAATCGCGCGGGCTGAGGTAGAGCGTCGCGAAGCTGCCGTTCTCGAACTGCGCCGCCAGCTCACGGTCGCCGCCGAGCAGCGCGGTGGTCGAATAACTGTGGCCCTTGGCCTGGAAAATCTGGTCGCGCTCGATGCCGCCGAACTGGCTGATCGCGCCGTCGACCGGGCACAGGAAATCGGCCTCGGCCAGCGGCCGGGCGCCGTCTTTCAGCGGCCGGGTGAAGAATTCGTTGAAGCTCTTGTAGGCGGCCGGATCGGGATTGGCCGCCTCGTCCATATTGACGCCGTAGCGCTGGATGAAGCGGCGGATCAGCGCGGTCGTCGCCTTGCCGGCTTCGGCACTGGCCAGGCGGCCGGCAAATCGGGTCAGCGCCAGCTTCGGCAGGAGGTACTGGGGCAGGACGGCGAGGCGATCGGACACATGACGAACCTGTGATGAAGAACCGGCGATTATACGGGCTCGCCGCGTGCTGCCCAAATATTGGGCTGAATCTGGGTTGAGTCTGCGTTGAGTCTGCGTTGAATCTGGGCTCAGTCGGGCAGATGCGGCCGCACCTGCTCGGCAAACAGCGTCAGCGCGCGGCGGTTGGCCTCCGGCTCGTAAGCGGCGGGTTTGAGGAGCAGCACGCAGGGGCCCAACTGCTCGCGCAGCGCCAGGCATTGCTCGACGCAGGCGGCCGGGTCGCCGACGATGGCGTTGTCGAGCAGCGCCGTGTCGTCGTAGGCCGTGGCCGGCTGGTGGAAGGGCTGCACCGGCTGGGCGGCGGGAATGCGCTGGATCGCCCGGCGCATGTTGGCGCCGAAATCGCGGATGAAGGGCAGGGCGGTGGCGCGTGCCTTGCCGTGCTCGGGATCGCAGAGGAAATAGCGGGCCAGCACGTAGGGCGGGCTGCGCTCCGGGCGCAGGGCGCGGAAGGCATCGAGCAGCGCCTTGATCCGCGCCACCGGCGCCGCCGACGGCCCCATCAGCCCGTAACCGCGCTGCGCGGCGAGCGCCAGGCTATCGTCCGCCAGACTGGCCAGCCAGATCAGCGGCCGGCGCCACGGCCGGGGAAAGACCGACAGATCGTCGTAACGGTAATGCGTGCCGTGGTGGTCGACGTTGGTCTCGGCAAAAATCTTCTCCAGCAGGTCCAAGCCTTCGAACATGCGCGCCCGGCTCTCGTCGTGGCTGACGCCGAAATGGCGGAACTGGTCGGGAAACGGCCCGCCCTTACCGATCCCCAGCAACAGCCGGCCGCCCGACAAGGCATCGACGGTGGCGACGTCCTCGGCGACGCGCAGCGGATCGTGAAACGGCAGCAGCACGGTGCCGGCACCCAGCCGGATGCGCTCGGTACGCGCCGCCAGATGGGCGAGCAGCGCAAAGATTGAGGCGCTGACGCTGAACGTGTTGAAATGGTGTTCGGTCAGCCAGACCTCGTCGAAACCCAGACGCTCGGCATGCAGCACGGTTTCCACCGACTCGTGCAGCGCCCGCGTCGAATCGCCGAACGGATTCTCGAAGTTGGCAAACAGCGCATAGCCGCTCATGCCGCCACCGCCGGCTTGCGAAAGACGATCCACGTTCCTTCGTCGTCGTGACGCACCTTGCCGGCAATCGCCAGTTCGCCAAGCAGGCGGGCGAAATGCTCGGGCGGGTTGCGCTGGCCGCGCTCCTTGCGGGCGCGGTTCCAATCGCCATCCGCCGCCTTCGCGGCGAGGATTTCCTCGCGCAGTTCCCGGTTGCCGAAACCGCCACCGACCCAGGCCCAGCCGCCGGGGCGCAGGACGCGATGGATTTCGCGCAGGCCGGCGGCCTGGTCGGTCCAGAAATAGATCGACCCCCGGCTGACCACCAGATCGACCGAATCGTCGGCAAAATCCAGTTGCTCGGCACAACCCGTGCGCGCTTCGACCCGCTCGCCAAGACCATGCTCGGCAATGTTCTCGAACGCCAGCGCCACGCATTCGGCCTGCGGATCGACCACCGTCACACGCAACTCGCTGGCCTGCGCAATGCGGATGCCAAGCATCCCCGGCCCGCCCCCAAGATCGATGCAATGCCCCTGCCGCACCCCCGTGCGGCTGACAATCTGCCCGGCAATCACCGGATAAATCTTGCGAAACAGCCCCTTCATCGTGTTCTCGTTATAACTGCGCGCGTTGAAAACCTGCATGCCGGACTCCTGAAAATGAGCGGGCGCCGTTCGGAATATCAGCGCCATAGGGTTCGTCATCACTGGAAGCGAAGCCCGTGCCATCTGCATTAAGTAATTAAGGTCAATGACTTGGGTCTGGTTTGTGCCTTCGCTATGTTGTTTTGTCTACAACGAATGTTGGGTTTGTGTCGTGCTGTGGAAGCGTGAAACATTGGGGGGCATCCCCAGAAGCTCAATTTCGGCCTGTCAGCGAATCCGGCCATTGGCCTCATACGCTGGACCGGGCTGCAATCAGGCGTTTACCTGCCGTTCAAACTTGAGCGGCCACGAATGGCAGCTTACCCATCCAACGAATGCGAACTACGTGCCCGAAGCGATCAGATAAAGTCTCTGTGGGAAAATTGCTTTCACCCTGCAACTCTGTCGCTATTCAATTGAAATATCGGGGGTGGTCTTTTGTCATTCAAAGTCACGGCGAATGGCTAAAATGGAGCTATATTTTGAGCAGCTGGTCATGGGCGAGAGATGGTTGGGCTGCGTTCACACAAAGCCGGTGTTGGCATCATGAGTAAAAAGTTAAGCGGCAGCTTACTGGCGGGGGAGCGAACTCACCGTGTCGGCCAGTAACAGATGGTTGGCTCGTTTTGTGAGCTGCCGCTTCAGACTTGTCTGCAACGTTTGCTGAATGGCAGTGGCTGCGGCAAGTTGTCATCGAGTCCATTGCGACCCAGACTGCCGGGCTGCCGTCCAGAGCAGTTGCTCAACGATGGTGGGGCGCGAGACTTACATGCATCTGAACCTTCCGCAGCACCCAACTGCGATTCTGCGCAACAACAATGCTCAAAACGAAAGACAGGGCTATGAAAAACGAGGCATCCGGCAGCGGCATTATTGACTTCGCCGAGATACGGACAGCAAACGACTTTGAACTCTTCACCTGCGATCTTCTTCAGTCCATGGACTACAAGATCATCACTCGCCCCGGGGAGGGGCCGGATGGAGGACGTGACATGATCGTTGAGGAAACTCGACGAGGAAATCTCTCTGACACGACGGTTCGCTACTTGGTTAGCTGCAAGCACTTCACCAATGGCAAAGCCGTTGGAACAAGCGAAGAGCAAGACGTACCGGGACGGATCTCGAAGCATCATTGCAACGCGTTCCTCGGGGTGTACTCCACGCACCCGACCAACCAACTCGTCACCGACTGCCAAGGTTGGACAACGAACCCTGATCGATCCAGAGCTTTCAGTGCAGAGATCCTCGACGGAAGTGGCATCAGGAAGCAGTTGTTTGAACTCGCTCAGGGCCAGCGACTGGTTAAGCAGTACTTCCCGATGGCCGCCTTGGCGCATCAACGATTACAGACGGAGAGTCACATCTACACGAAACGTCCGGTCTTCCTCTGCAAAACGTGCGAGATCAACATCCTCGAGCACCTGCAAGGCACCATCGTCGTAGAAGCAACTCATGGCCCGGCAATGCGCCCCTCAGGTGATCCGGAGCGAGACATTCGCAATCGTCTCCATATATCTGGCATCCAAGTTTTCTGTCCTGAACACGCGCCGACCTCGACGAGAGACATGCCTAACGGTTCATTGATCTACAGACTGGAAGATTTGCTTGACCCCAAAAAGTTCATGGAGCTGGTTAACTCTGGCTTGAAAGGAATGTACTTCTGGTCGCCGCATTTCAATGGGGAAAAGGCTTTCATTAGCTGGTTGCATTTGGTCAACGGGCTTTTCTATTTTGTGGCGCGCGGACGCGATCCACACCCGCCACTGGACGGCCGTTCAGTGTTATCCGCGAGATATTTTGATGCGCTGTGGAATCTATGAGGGTGAAGCAGCAACGTCTAAATGGGGTGTGAAGTCATTGTTCGGTTCGAGTTGGGATATAAGGCACTCATCCGCCTAATACAAGCACGATGATAGCTGCAATGCGTCGTACAACCTGAGCAAGTCCATCATAGCTGGACGACGACAGGCGCTACATGGCAGCCGTCGGAGTTGGCCATGTCAAGGACCAATTAGTGTCGAGAGGATGAGTTCGCTAGACTGAAAGGCTGCCATTCAGCGTGGCTGGCCGTCGACTGGCTGCTTGCCGACTCATTGCTGACCGAATCAGCCATCAGGCCGAATAACAGCAAAGGCCGAGTAGTTCACCTTCAGCCATAACAGACGGCTCCGCTCAGAAGCCTGCAGCAGGGGCGTCGAACCTACGAGTATCTATTTCGGGTCGGAGCAACTCTCCGTCCCGCCTTCTTCATCGCTATCCCCCGGACAAACCCGCTTTCACCGCACGCGGAGATAAAGGGGCTAACCTCGATTTTCGGCAAGAATGGAAAATCAAGTCTGATTACTTTGTTGAATGCGCGCTGCGTGCCTTCGTGGCGACAAAAATCACCATGTTTTACTGAAATAATTCATCATGTTTTGATTGATTTTATTCGCGGATCATCACGCCCGGCCGGCGCCGGCCGTCGGTTTTCGCCCGGCAAATCTTCTCCGCTTTCAGCGGCGATTCCCTCAGCTTTTGCCCACCGCTCCCGCCGCCATTTCTCCCGTTCGCCGTTGGCGCAGAAGGTCCAGGCGACGATGCGGCTTTGTTTCTGGCCCTGGGTCATCGGCAGGATGCGCGATTCGATGACTTTCGCCTTTTTCAGCGCGGCTTCGATGTGCACCAGGTTGTCGGCTTTCGAGAGCAGCGAGGTGAACCACAGCACGCGCTTGGGAATCTGCGTGCTTTGTTCGATCATCGATTTGACGAAGGCGCGTTCGCCGCCGTTGCACCAGAGTTCGGTGCCGCCGCCGCCGAAGTTGAGGCGCGGCTGGGTGCTGCCCTTCCTGGCGCCGGGTTTGCCCAGGTTGTTCCATTTGCGCTGGCTGACGGCGAGGACTTCGTCGGGCGAGTTGTGGAAGGGCGGGTTGCACAGCGAAACGTCGAAGCTTTCGCCGCTGCGCAGCAAGCCGGTGAAGATGTTGTCCCAGACCGTTTGGTGGCGCAGTTCGATGCTGCCGGCGAGTTCCGGGTTTTTGGCGAGGATTTTCTGGGCGTTGGCGAGCGCCGCTTCGTCGATGTCGACGCCGAGGAAGGACCAGCCGTATTCGGCGTGGCCGATCAGCGGATAGACCAGGTTGGCGCCGGTGCCGATGTCGAGCGCGCGCACGCCGGGGCCGGTCGGGACGGCTTTCTTGTTGCAGGTGGCGAGCAGGTCGGCCAGCGCGTGCAGGTAGTCGGCGCGGCCGGGGATCGGCGGGCACAGGTAGCCTTCCGGAATCTCCCAGCCCTTGACGCCGTAGTGGTGCATGAGCAGCGCGCGGTTGAGCGCCTTGACCGCCGCCGGGTTGGCGAAGTCGATGGTCGGCTCGCCGGCCGGCGTGGTCTTCAGGTATTTGGCGAGCGCGGCCGAGGTCGCGGTGAGGACGGCGAGGTCGTAGCCGTCGGCATTCTTGTTGCGCGGGTGCATGGTGATCTTTCCGGGAACGGGGCGCGATTGTCCCACGTGTTGCAGGTGCGACAAAATCGTCGGCGCGCAAGCGCATGATTTTTCTGGTTTTTGGCGGGCGAGCGGCAAGGCATGAAACTGGCTTGACGAAGCGACAAGCCAATCTCCGGGGAATCCGCCGATGAAGTTGTCGATCGAACGCCGCCATATCGAACCTTTGCTCGAAGCCTTTCCGCGTCTGGCGCACTTGCGCGAGCAATTGCGTTTCGGCAACCGGGTCGAGGTTTCCTTCGCCCAACTGGAAGCCGCCGAACTGGACCTGTTGCAGGCGCAGTACGCGGCCGGCGACCGCGAGTTGCGCGCGCAGGCGGCGCAGATTGCGACGCTACGTGCGGCGCTGGCCGAGACCGGGCATCGCTTTGCGGCCGAAGAGCTGGAAATGGCGGTGCCGGCCATCGCGCGTTACCTGGCCGACGGAAGCGAACGCGGCTGGCTGTTCTCGGCGGCGATCACCGGCAAGCCGCTGGCCTGGGTGGTGGCGCGGCTCGATTACACGCCGCCTTCGGAGGAGGAAACGGGCAAGATTTTCCTCGAACTGCGGGCCAATTCGCGGGCGAAAATGGCGACGGCGACCTTGCGCATTTCCGGCCCCGACATCGCCGGCCACACGGTGGCCGAAATCCTCGCCGGCAAGGGCTTCGTCAAGGAAACGCCGGCCTTGCTCGCCGCTTACGAGGAGGGCGCGGTGCGCTATTTCGAGTGGCGGGCGCAGTACGGCGCGCAGTTTTCCGGCAGCGGCACCGGCTGGTTCGCCGAGAACCCGACGGCGACGCACCGCGACACCGATTATTCGCGCAAGGACCAGATCGTCCTCTCGTCGACCGGTTCGCCGGCGCGCCTGGTCAACGACGAGGGCATCCTCGGCGAGCGCGTGCTGGCGATGGACGCCACCGGCGACATCCTGGCCAAGTTCGTGCGTCGCGTGCAGCGCAACTCGCGCCTGTCCGGCAAGGAGGAGGCGGAAGTCGAGGAAACCCGCGACGGCATCGCCAAGGGCTTGTTCACCGAACTGCCGGTGCATTTCTTCATCCTGATGTTCCACCTCGACCTGCACCATTACGTCTGGGTGCATGTGGACGACATCGCGCCCTACGCCTACCAGCCGGAACTCAAGGACAAGCTGGTGCTGCCGCCGGAGCAGACCGACCTGATCGACATCCTGACCGCCGAGATGGATGTGCTGATGGACGACATCGTCGCCGGCAAGTCGGGCGGCACGACGGTGCTCTGCGCCGGGCCACCGGGCGTGGGCAAGACGCTGACCGCCGAGGTGTACTCGGAGATCATCCGCCGCCCGCTCTACCGCGTGCATTCCGGCCAGCTCGGCCTGAACGTGGCGGAGATGGAAAAGACGCTCAAGGAAGTGCTGACCCGCGCCCAGCGCTGGGGCGCGGTAATGCTGATCGACGAGGCCGATGTCTACATCAAGCGGCGCGACGACAACATCACGATGAACGCGGTGGTCGGCGTCTTCCTGCGCGTGCTGGAGTATTTCAACGGGTTGCTGTTCCTGACGACCAACCGTGTGGACGATATCGACGAGGCGATCGTTTCGCGCTGCATCGCGCTGATCCGTTTCCACGCGCCGAGCCGGGAAGACCGCCGGAAAATCTGGGGGGTGATGGCGGCGCAGTTCGGGCTGGCCGTCGACGCGGCCCTGCTCGACCGCCTGCCCGACATCTTTCCGCAGGCGTCGGGGCGCGACATCAAGGGGCTGGCCAAGCTGGTCGCCAAATACTGCAGCCAGAAACAGGTGGCGGCGGGCGAGGCGGTGTTCCGGCGCTGCTCGATGTTCCGGGCGCTGGAGCAGGCAGAGGTAAACTGAGGCCGTTTTTTCGTCATCCACCGGAGTCCCGCATGTTTCTCGCCATGAACCGTTTCCGCATCGCCCTCGGCAAGGAGGACGATTTCGTCGCCCACTGGCGCAACCGCAACAGCTACCTGCATGAGGTGCCGGGCTTCGTCTCCTTCAACCTGCTGCGCGGCGACAGCAACGACGAGCGCACCCTGTTCGCCTCGCACACAGTCTGGGAATCGGAGCAGGCCTTTGCCGACTGGACGAAGTCGGAAGCCTTCCGCAAGGCGCACATGCAGGCCGGCCAGTCGCCGCGCGATTTCTACCTCGGCCCGCCGCAACTAGAGTTGTTCGAAGCCGTGCTCTAATCAGTGATCAGTGCTCACGGCCGTCGATGCGCGGCGCCAGCAAGAGCGGCACGTAGCGCCAGGCAAGCAGGCCGAAGGCGAGCAGCCAGCCGGCGGCCGCGGCGTCTATCCATAACAGGTAGTGCGCCGGCGCCAGTTGCGGCAGCAGGGTGCGGATCGCCAGCGCCGCCAGCATGAGGTAGAGCACGCCGCGGTCGGCGGCGTCGAAACTCACTTTGCGCCCGGTGTGTCCCTTGGCGATGCGCACGATCATCGCCGGGATGACGCAGCCCATCGCGCCGAAAGTGAACAGGTGGGTCGGCAGCGTGCCGACCCAGGCCGGGCCGAAGAAATATTCCCAGGCATGCAGCAGCAATTGCCCGGCTATCGCCAGGTAGCCGACGAACATGATGCCGATGTCGATCCGGCGCAGCGCGCGCAGCGGGTGCCAGAAGGGCAGGCGGATCAGGAGCAGGGCGGCGAGCACCAGTGCCAGGCCGGCGGCCAGCGCGCCGGGCAGCCAGGGGGCGGCCACCAGCAGCAGGCCGAGCCCCTTGATCGCCAAGTCGAGCCGGGCGTCGCGGCGGATCTCGACCTGGAAGGCAGCGCGCATGAACTGGGTCAGCGTGCGTTCGAGCATGAGCAGGAAGGCGAGCCGGAACAGGGCCAGGGTCATCGTCGTGCCGGCGGTGAAATCGCCATGCAGCAGCAGCGTCTTGGCGACGATGAAGACCGGCAGCAGGACGATGAAGAAGAGGTTGTCGCGGTAGCTGTCCTGGTTGCGGTGGCGGATCAGCGTCCACAGCAGCAGGGCGACGATGCTGCCGAGGAAGAGCTGTTCGCCGAGCAGGCACAGCACCACCGGCCAGTCGGCGCCGAGCAGCAGGGTGGTGCGTTCGAGCAGCCAGGCAACGCTGAGGAAGATGAGCCGGCCGCCGTGGTGGCCGCGCACATTGACCCAGTTCTTGGTGGCGGTGAGCAGGAAGCCGCCGAGGATCGCCCAGCCGAAACCGTAGAACATCTCGTGTGCGTGCCAGCGCAAGGGCTCGACCGGACTCGCGGCAAGACCGGCGTGGCCGCCGAAGAGCAGTGCCCAGCCAACCGGCAGGATGGCGCCGGCGAGCATGCCGAGAAGGAAGAAGGGGCGGAAGCCGACCCGCCAGAGTGGGTGCGTGAGAAGCGACATGGGAACTCCGGGAAACGGGAGGGATCAGCAAAATACGTCGCAACTTTACCAAGCGGGAGTGGTCGATTCTTTGATTTATCCGATGGCGGCAAGCAGGCGCCGGGACATTGGCGTAAAATCCCGAGCTTGCCCGTCAGCGAGGGGGAGATGAATCGCGACGGACGGTTTTTCCAAGGATGAAGATGAAGCGTGTGGATGACTTCCGCTTGCGATTTGGCAAGCACGAGCTGGTTCCCATCATGATCGGCGGCATGGGCGTCGATATCTCGACGGCCGATCTGGCCCTGGAGGCCGCCCGGCTCGGCGGCGTCGGCCATATTTCGGACGCAATGATCAACACCGTTTCCGACCGCCGTTACGACACCAAGCACGTCAAGGAAAAGCTCGCGCTGTACAAGTACAACGTGAACAACGAGGACAAGTCGTCGGTCAAGTTCGACCTCGGCCGTCTCGAGGAAGCCACCCGTCTGCACGTCGAAGCGACGATGACGCGCAAGCAGGGCAGCGGCATGGTCTTCATCAACTGCATGGAAAAGCTGACCATGAACGCGCCGCGCGAGACCCTCAAGGTCCGCATGTCGGCCGCACTCGATGCCGGCATCGACGGCATCACGCTGGCCGCCGGTCTGCACCTCGGTTCCTTTGCGCTGATCGAGGACCACCCGCGCTTCCGCGATGCCAAGCTGGGCATCATCGTTTCTTCCGTGCGCGCCCTGCAACTTTTCCTCAAGAAGAGCGCGCGCACCAACCGCCTGCCCGATTTCATCGTCGTCGAAGGCCCGCTCGCCGGTGGCCACCTCGGCTTCGGCATGGATTGGGCGCAGTACGACCTGGCGACCATCGTCGCTGAAGTTCTGTTGTATCTGAAGAACGAACACCTCGACATTCCGGTGATTCCGGCCGGCGGCATCTTCACCGGCACCGACGCGGCACAGTTCCTCGACGCCGGCGCGGCCGCCGTCCAGGTGGCAACGCGCTTCACGGTGGCCGAGGAATGCGGCCTGCCGACAGCGGCCAAGCAGGAATATTTCAAGGCAACCGAGGACGATATCGAGGTCAACCAGATTTCGCCGACCGGTTACCCGATGCGCATGATCAAGTCGAGCCCCGGCATCGGCGACGGCATCCGCCCGAACTGCGAAGCCTACGGCTACCTGCTCGACGCTGCTGGCAAGTGCTCGTACATCACCGCCTACAACCGCGAAGTGGCGCTGCATCCGGAAGCGCGCAAGGTCAAGGTGATGGACAAGACCTGCCTGTGCACGCACATGCGCAACTTCGAAATCTGGACCTGTGGTCAGCTCACCTGGCGTCTGAAGGACACCACGCACAAGCTGGCCGACGGCAGCTACCAGATGTTGAGCGCCGAGCACATCTTCAAGGATTACCAATTCAGTACCGATAACCAGATCGCCCTGCCGGCGGTCGTTCAGGCTTGAGCTTGGTCAGTCCGGCGGCGTGCCGCCGGGTTCTCGAGTAACGAGCGGGCCGCTATCCGGCCGGGAGATTTCGCCAGAAATGTTCATGCTGAAACGCAGTGATCGATCCGGTGCCGGCCGATGTGCCGTGATCCTGGTGGCCTGCCTGCAGGTGTTTGCTGCTGGCGGCGTTCAGGCGGAAGACGAAGGAAATTTCACCGTTCGCGGTTTCGGTACGCTGGGCGCGGTGCGCACGACGACCGATGATGTCGAGTTTGTCCGCGATCTGTCGCAGGCGCGTGGGGCAACCGACGAATGGACAGCGAAGACCGACAGCGTGCTTGGCCTGCAGGCTGATTGGCAGGCGACGCCGCAGTGGCTGGTGGCGGTGCAGGCGATCAGCCGCTACGATCAGCACCGCAGTTTCAAGCCGCAACTGGCCTGGGCCTTCGTCAAGTACGATCCGACGCCGAACCTGAGCCTGCGCGCCGGGCGCCTGGGTACCGAGTTCTTCATGATGGCCGATTCGCGCTGGGTCGGTTATTCCTTCCTGACCGTGCGGCCGCCCGGCGATTATTTCTGGTACCTGCCTTTCTACAGCATCCATGGCGGCGATGTTGCGCTGACCCTGCCGGTCGGCGAGGGCATCGTCCGCGGCAAGGTGTTCTACGGCCTGTCGCGCGGCAGCATTCCGCTGAGCGACGAACAGTGGAACATTCGCAATTCGCCGATGGCCGGCGGCTATCTGGAATACCAGTCGGGGCACTGGCAGGTGCGTGGCAGCTACGCCAACATCCGCTTCGAGCATGATCTGCCGGTGGCGCCGGTGATGGCGAAAAAGGGGCTGACGCTGTCGGCCGCCGATGCCGATTACCTGCGGGCGCGCGGCACCCGTACCCACTATTACTCGGTCGGCGTGGTCTATGACCGGGGGCCGATCCAGGCGCAGTTGATGCTCAACCATATCGAGCAGGGTTCGCACGCGCTTGAAAGTTCGGATGCCGCCTATTTCCTGTTCGGTTACCGGCTTGCCGACTGGACACCCTACCTGGGCTATTCGACGGTGCGTTCGCATCGCCGGGAGCGCTCGGCAAGCGCGGTGGTGAATTACGTGATGGAGGATTCGCATTCCGATCAGGACACCGTCTTCGCAGGGGTGCGCTGGGATTTCGCCCGCAACGTGGCGCTCAAGGCGCAGTGGGACGGCGTGCGCGGTTCGGCGTCGTCGCTCTTCCCCTACCGTCGCGACGATCGGGCGAACTGGGATGGGCGGATGAACGTTTTCTCGATGAGTCTGGACTTCGTTTTCTGAACGCATGATTGGACGCTGGCTGAGATTCCTGCTGCTGACTGCCTTTTGCCTGGGCAGCAGCGTGGCGACCGCCGAACTGGTCGTCGTCGTCAACGCGCGCAGCGGGGTTGCGGCGATGACGCGCAACGAAGTGATCAACATCTTTTTCGGGCGTAATCGCCAGTTCTTCAACGGTACCGAGGTGCAACCGGTCGACCTGGTCGACGCCAACCCGCAGCGCGCGCAGTTCTACCGCTTGCTGGTCGGCAAGGATCTTTCCGAAATCAACGCCTACTGGTCGCGGCAGATTTTTACCGGGCGCATGCAGGCGCCGCCGCGCGTCGATAGCTCCGAAGATGTCCTCAAATGGGTGGCGGCGCGCCCCGGCGGTATCGGTTTCGTCGAATTGAGCCGGGCCGACGCCCGCGTCCGCGTGGTCTACGAACTGAAGCCGTGAACGGCTTGCGGTCGGCTTCATAAAATCTCAATATGGCAGCGGCAGACTGGCCTTGGCCAGGCGCCGGCCGGCGACACGACGTCCCGGACCCATAACGATGAGGAGACCCGAAATGACTGCACGCCCTTTGCTGGAAATCATTGCCGACCGTCCGCTGGTGACGGCGGCACCGGAAACCACGGTACGCGATGCCTGCCGCCTGATGGCTGGAAAACGGATCGGCGCCCTGCTGATCGTCGACGGCGGCCGGACCGTCGGCATCTTCACCGAGCGCGATGCGCTGAACAAGGTGCTGGCCGGCGCGCTCGATCCCGATAGCACGCCGCTTTCGGCGGTGATGGTGCGCGATCCGCAGTGCGTCCGGGCCGACCGGCCGCTGGCCCATGCCCTGTTGCTGATGGCCGAAGGCGGCTTCCGTCATGTGCCAGTGATCGATGCCGACGGGCGGGCGATCGGCATGGTGTCGGCGCGCGACGCGTTGGGCCGCGATCTGGTCCAGCTCGAACACGACATCGAGCGCCTGGAAGCGCTGGAAAGCTCGATCGGCTACTGAGCGTCCGTCCAGCCGAAGCGCCCGAGCAGGGCGGCGAATTCGCCGCCCGGCGGGGCGTCGATGGCGATCGCCTGTTGTGTGACCGGGTGCCGGAAGGCGAGGTGGGTGCAGGCCAGCAGCAGCCGGCGGCAGTCGAATTCGTCGGCGAAGTAGCGGTTGTGCCGGCCCTTGCCGTAAGTCGCGTCGCCGATGATCGGATGAGCGATGTGCTTGAGGTGGCGGCGCAACTGGTGCTTGCGCCCGGTGACCGGCTGCAGTTCGAGCAGGGCGTAGCGGCTGCTCGGGTAACGGTCGATGGCGACCGGCAGTTCGATCGTCGCCAGCCGCCGGTAGTGGGTCAGCGCGGCTTGCGCTTCCTGGCTGCTGCGTTCGCCCTGGAATTCGTAATCGTCGCGCTGCCGGCTCAACGCGTGATCGATGCTGCCGCTTGCTGGCGGATGGCCGCGGACGACGGCGAGGTAACGTTTGGCGACGGCGCCTTCGGCAAATTGCCGGCCAAGCGCGCTGGCGATCTCGGCGGAAAGACCAAAGAGCAGGACGCCCGAGGTGCCGCGATCGAGTCTATGCGCCGGCCAGACCTTCTGCCCGATCTGGTCGCGCAGTAGCTGGATCGCGAAGCGCGTCTCGTGGCGGTCGATTTCCGAGCGATGGACGAGCAGGTTGGCCGGTTTGTCGATGACGACGATGTGTTCGTCGCGCCAGAGGATGGGCAGTTGCTCAGGCAAAGAAGCGTTGCCGGGCGGTATCGGGCAGGTCCATGCCAGTGACGTGGGCGCGCTCGAGCAACTCCCAGTAATAGCGGTAGGAGGCGCGGTCGTGCAGCTTGCCGGCGTGCTGAATCGGCCCCCAGTCCTTGTTCTGGGCGGCGCTCAGGATTTCCGTGGCGGCCTCGACCTCGGAGAAGTCGGGGCGCATCGCTTCGACGATGGGCAGGATCTGGTTCGGGTGGATGCTCCACATGCGCAGGTAGCCGAATTCGCGGCGGGCGCGCAGCGCGTCGTTGCGGATGTATTCGAGATCCTTCAGTTCGGTGGTGACGTTGTGCGCGGGGACGACGCCGCTGGCCAGCGCGGCGGCGCTGATCTCGCACTTGGCGCGGGCGACCAGCGGATGGTCGAACTGGCCGGGGCTCTTCATTGCGCTGCCGGGAATCGCGCCGTGATGGCCGGAGACGAAATCCATCAGGCCGAAATCGAGCGATTCGACACCGGGCAAGGCGGCGATTTCCCAGACTTCGCGTAATGCGCCGTGGGTCTCGATCAGGACATGCACCGGAATCCGCCGTTCGACGCCGGTGGCGCGCTCGATCTCGCGCAGCGCTTCGAGTTGCGTCTGGACATCGCCGACGCCGCAGGGCTTGGGCAGGGTGATGAAGGGCAGGCGGTTGCCGGCGCCGCCGACCAGGATTTCGAGGTCGCTCCGCCAGTGGCTATGGGTGACGTCGTGAATGCGCGCGCCGACGCGGTTGAAGCGGTTGTCCGCGCTGTTGATGACATCAATCACCATCGCAGCGTGTTCGCGTTCGGCGCCGGCGTGCGCGCCGTCCTCGCAGTCGCAAGTGATGTCGAAGATCGGCCCGAGTTCCTGCTGCAACTGCAATGCCTTGCGCATCAGCTTTTCCGAACCGGCGTAATGATCGACGGCGGGCAGGATGGGGAAGGGCTTTTCGCCCGCGAACAGGACGTGCTTGGGATGGCGCATGGAATACCGTCGGACAAATGAAAAAGGCCGCGGTATTTTACCGCGGCCTTCTGTTGGTGCCGAAAAACGATTACAGCATGCCGGCAACGGCGGCGCGCTCGTCTTCCAGTTCCTTCAGGGTGATGGCGATCTTGCCCTTGGAGTATTCGTCGATTTCCAGGCCCTTGATCAGGGTGAAGGAACCGTTCTTGCACTCGCAAGGCAGGCCGAAGACGAGGCCTTCCGGGATGCCGTAACCGTTGTCGGCCGGGGCCGGGATGCCCATCGTGACCCATTCGTCGGAACCGAGGACCCAGTCGCGGACGTGATCGATCGCGGCGTTGGCGGCGGAAGCAGCGGACGACAGGCCACGGGCGTCGATGATGGCGGCGCCGCGCTTGCCGACGGTCGGCAGGAAGACGTCGTTGTTCCAGGCG
>CAZFXO010000061.1:0-21154 GCA_964523045.1 uncultured Dechloromonas sp.
GTGGGTGGGTCGGGGAAACGTTGGGATCAGCGAAGGCGGTGCGCGGGGTGTCGTCGTCCTGGCGCGCGGCTTCGCGGATGGATTCGATCTGCCAGTCGGGCACGACCTGGTCGGCGGCCTCCTGGCCGAACTTGGCCAGAAGCCACTCGCGCATGCGCCGCCAGAGGGAGGCGTTGGCCCCCATTCCCCAGTCGCCGAACTCGACTACGCCGTCTTCGGCATCGGCAAACTCGGCCTGCTTGAGGCCCTTCACCGCTGGCGGCTGGGCACCCAGGAAACCGACGTGGCGCAGGTAATAGACGCCGGGCACCGGGTTGTTGCGGGCGTCGGGCAGATAGAAGCTGGCGCTGATCTTCTTGTAGCGGCCGGTGGCCACCAACTCGGCGAAATCGGCATCGACCTGGTGCGGATCGGCGTTGAGGCCATCGGCTCCGGCGGCCAGCGATTTCACCCAGCCGTAGGCCGGGGCGTCGTGCTTGGGGTGACCGATGACGATCGGCGCCTCGTGCTTGGCCGGGTCATAGGCACGGGCGGTCGCCTCAAGATCGGACTCGGAAAACTCCAGCGTTACACCAGACATCGCGGTCTGGCGGCCGGGCTTGAAGATGTGGAGGGGCTTGGTCGTGTTCATGCCGCCATGATCGGCGGCGGGTGGGGGCCGGTCTTTTAATCGACTTTACAATTCCGTGCCCCGGTGAAAACGCGCGGGAGAAGTGGGCCGGCATGCTGCGCACCAAGCCTTTATAAAACCTTAGGGCGTGCCGATCAGGGCGTCGGGCTATCGTCGGGCGCCCAGAGCGCCCCGAACGCTGCCAGCGCGGCTAGACGCCAGCCGCCGTTTTGATGTGCCGCAGGATGGTGTCGAGCACCGCGTTGCTGGCTTCAGGCTGCAGGTTTCCGTCAGCCGTTACCGGCAGGAATGGACGAGCCGGAATGTCCGATCCAGGATGGTTGACCGACTTCACCACATGGCCGCCGAAGGCCAGCGCCTTCTTTGTGGTGGGCCGGATGGTATGCGGCCTGGTCTTGCCGCCGAGTTGGTGGATGCGCGCGTACTCGGCGTTGCTGCCGATAACGACCGAGCTGGCGTCGTAGTCCGTGACCACCGAAGATGCCAGGCGCCCGCTCTTTTGCAACGTAACGCCGCCCTCGTTCTTCGCCCGCTCGCTCGGCTCCCAGCGCGGTCGACCTTCGGCCTCGAAGTTCTCTTCGACCACGTGCGCGAGGGTGCCGGCGATCTTGCGCATGGCCGGCGTCATGTCGAGGACGGATGATTCGAGCCGCTGCAGCGCCGCCTGCAGCCGGCTGTCGTCGATGGTGATGCTGACGAAGTCGCTCACGGCAGTTCCTTCTTGGCGAGCTTGGCCAGGTCGCCGGTGTAGCGATTGAGGTCGGGCTGCCAGGCAGCGGCGCCGGGGTTGTAGCTCCAGCCCACGTCCGGCGAAATGACGATCTGCCGCTTGCCGGTCCGGTCGTCCGGGTGTTGGGTCGTGTAGGTGGCCACCTCGCGCATTTCACCGCTCTTCTCGGAAACCAGCTTCATCGTGCTGCCGAGCTTGCCTTCGGAGGTTTCAACCTTGACTCCACGCCCGATGTCCCCGTCCGACAGGGCGGTGACTCGGCAGCGGCAGCCCCAGCCGTTGGGCGGGTAGAACGAGCCCCAGAAGGGGTCGTCGTAGCGGAACACCTTGCCGTTCAGCGCGCGATGGGTGGGCCGGGTGCGGCTGTCGAGGATGGCCACGTATTTCCAGTATGGCCGATCGTCGGCATTCTCCAGTTGGCTCTGGAAGCGGCCCGCCATGTAAGCGGTCTGCAGGTTGGTGCGAAAGATCGTCTGCAGGCGCCAGGGGCTGCCGAGCTGCACCTGGCTGACCTCGCCCGTCTCGGTGTCGACGTGTTCCTGCCTGCCCCACCAGCCCTTGGCCTGGAGCACCGGTGTCAGCTCCTTTGCAAACCATGCAAGGGTCTTGCCTTCGGTGAGCGCCTTTTCCACCGCCTCGCGGATGTCCTGCAGGATGTCCAGGCGCGTGGCCTTGGCCACGGTGAACGCCTGGGCCTGTGCTTCCTGCCAAAGCTCTTCCCAGTCCCAGGTGATCGCGTAGCCCTTGCTCTTCAGGTACTCGACCGCCTTCCTGGGCGGCAGGGCCATGCAGTAGGCTAGATCCTCTTTAGGCATGCAGCCGTCCCCACAGGTTGGCCACGAAGATCATGTGTGCCAGGCGATCCTGCAGGCCGGTGGCGTCCATTTCCGGATACAGCTCGGCGAGCATGCCGAGTAGCTCGTCAGGCTGAGCACCCTTGGCGACCCGCTTTAGGAGCGGCGCCAGCATGGCCTGGGCGTCCGCATTCATGGCGTCGGCCGACAGTGCGTCCATGGCGGCATCCAGCGCGTCCTGGTCGGGTGCTTCCTCGCCCTCGGCAAACTCGGCGGCCGGGGTGGCGGGTTTGGCCGCTTCGTCCAAGTCGCCGTCCTGCAGGCTGTAGGCGCGTTTGAAGTAGGCGGGGGTCAGCTTGGCTCCGGACCGCACCAGCTTCTCGTCGCGCTCGGCCAGTACCTTGTCAACCTCCTGCTGCTCCCACATCTCGAACACCGGCCGGGCGCCGTCGTTGAAGTTCAGCTCGCACACCCAGCGGATCAGGGTGTTGAAGGCTTCGACGGCGACGGCCTTGTCGCCATCGCGGATGTCCCGGGTGACCTCCAGCCCGGCCTGGGCAGAGGCGCGGTTTGCCGTAGCCTCGGTGGTCTGGTTCTGGCCGAGCAGCGCGATCGACACCTCGGAGCGGCAGAAGTGAAGCAGGCGCTCATAGACCTCGGTGCTGCCGGTCTTGCCGGCGGCCTCCTGAATCTCGACGCTGGAATCGTCCGGGATCACCGCCACCGCATCCTGGACCATGGCCTCCAGGCTATCGAGCAGCTTGTCGGTCTCGGTATCCGGCGTATTCCGAGGATGCTTGCCGATCACCCAAGGGGCCCCGTATTTCTCGGTGAACTGGACCCAGAACTTGAGACCGCCTTTCTTGAAGGTGGTCGGCCAAAAGCACATGGACAGGTCGGCGAAGCCGTAGGGATTGTCGTAGCTTGCGTCCTGGCGCGGCACCAGGAACTTGCGCGGCGGCAGTTCCTCGCCCTTGAGTGGGCTTTGCTTGGTGCGCAGGCGCAACTTGTTGCCCTCGTCGTACACGAACCAATCGGCCGGCTTGCCGACGATGTCGACCGGCACAAGATAGCCGCCGACTTTTCCCCACATCACCTCCATTGGCTGGTAGCCGTAGAGCACCGCATCCAGCATCTCGGTAATGATCCGCGACAGGTCCAGGTCGGCGAAGATGGCCTCGACGGACTTGGCCACGCGACTCTTTGCCTTGTCGCGGTCCAGCCCCCATTCGAGAGCCTTGACGGCCGCCTTGCGGCGCCGGATGCAGCCGCCGACGTGGGCGTCGGCGCGCAGCTCGCGATAGACCTTGATGTCCTTGCCCAGTGCTTTTAGCACCGGGTCGGGATTGGGCAGATAGGTGCCCAATCCGTAGAAGTCGATGCTACGGCTGCGCGTGGCGATCTGGTCGGACAGCGATTTGCGCGGCTCCCCGAACTGGACGAACTCGGTGGGGGTAACCCACATGCCTTTGGCTCTGCTCATACGAATCCTTGGGTGATTCGGGCGCCGGTGCGACGGTGGCGTGATTTCACCGTTACCGGGCCTTTGTTGATCTCGCGGCTGGCGAAGTAGGCCAGCGCCACTGCCACGGCGGCATCGCCGTGGCGCTTACCCTTGTCCTCGCCGGTCGTCCGGGTCTCGGGGATGCGCGGCACGCCCTTGATGACCTGCACCGCCCGCAGGTCGGCCAGCACGTCGGCGTCACGCGGCAGGCAGTCCAGGTTGCCGTCCTCGAGGGCTGCCTTGACCGGCGGCATGTGCTCGCGGTACCAGCCCTCAGACAGCATGACCTGCTGGATGCGTGACGCCCCGTAGCGCTGCATGCAAATCTCGGCCAGGAACTGGCCGTTGCCCCGTGCATCAAATGCGCCACCGGTGAAGCGCGGCAGGCGGTCCAACAGGTAGAAGGCGATCTGTTCCTGCTGGCGGAAGGGCACATTGCGCAGTTCGACAAGGAAGGGCACGCGGCGCACCAGGTTCTGCGTCTGGATCAGCGGCACATGCACGCTCAGGTCGCCGGTGCGGCCGAAGTCCTCGCCGTTGAATGAAATGGCGTCTGCTGGCAGGGCAGCCAGTAGCGGCGCCAGGCTGGCTTCCAGCCAGTCGCGGCACTCGGCGGCGCGGATGTGGTCGGGCAGCAGCTCGAAGCCGGCCTTGCACTCCCAGCGCAGCACCGGCGTATCGGCCGACATGCGCGACTCGATCAGGGCGCGGGACAGCCAGGCGCCGCCGCCATTTTTTGGGATGCAACCGTACTCCTCTTCGGCGCTCTCCTGGTTCGGGGCGTTCCTGTACAGGTCGTTACGCCACTTCTTTTCCGCTTCCGGCGACCAGGTCTGTCCGGTGACGTAGCAGATGCGTTTGTAGAGGCCGTCGGCAATGGCGTCGTCCAGTGTGATGCGGTGAACGCTGTAGTCCTTCTTGCCGGCACGGGCCTCCTCGATGTACTCGTTGAAGAGGTTCTCGACGCCGTTGTGCGTGCTGATCAGCCGGACCTTGTTGCCCCACATGGTTAGCGCCAGCGCGGCCTTCAGCAGCTCTTCCAAGCTTTCATGGAAGGCCGCTTCGTCGATCACGACATCGCCCTGCAGGCCGCGTAGATTGGACGGCCGACTCGACAGCGCCTGAATCTTGAAGCCGGACTTGGGGAACCGGATCATGTACGTCAGGATTTCTTCCTGCTTTCCTTCATCCCAGAAGGTTTGCTCGTACACGTCAGCCAGGGCCAGTTCGTTGAACGCCTTGGCGAACAGCGCGCAGGCGGCGATGTACTCCAGCGCCATCTCCTTTTTGCTGCCGACATAAAAAGTGTTGCAGCCCTGGCGACGGCGCGGCTTTGCAGCCTTCACGACGTTGCGACCGGCTTCCGCCCAGGTCAGACCGGTACGGCGGGATTTTTCCCCGATCATGATCTGGGATTCATCCTCAAACCACCGCTGCTGATAGCCCAGGAAGACGGGCTCTTCAGCCGGGATGGCATCAGCCACCTCCTGCGGCACGACGACGCCGGCCAGCTCCATCTCCTCGGCCAGGTCGATCTTGCGGGGACGGCCGATCGGTTTGAGGGCGACTTCCTGCTTTGACATCACTCTTTCCCAAGCAGGATGCGGCGGATGCGAGCTTCCATCTGCTCGCTCATGCCGTCAGCGCCGCGCAGCTCCTGGAGCTTTTCTTCCTGTTCGGCAAGCAGCTTCGTGCGTGCTTCGCGCTCGATGCGTGCCTGCTCTTCCAGGCGGAATTTTTTCTGATTGACCGATGCACGCGCCAGAGTGGCAATGTTCTTGGCGGCGGCGGACAACAGACCAATGCGATCAGCCGGGTCCATCTCTTCATCACCGGCCTCCTGCAGGTTGATGATCGACTCGAACAACTCGGTCTGCACCAAAGCGATCACCGCCTCGGAGCGGGCGTCCTGGTCGTCGGACGCGCCCTCGGTCAGCATGCGGGCCGCCTCGGTGCTGGCCTTGATGGCGGCGAAGCGGCGCTCTATCTTCTGGCCGTAGCGGTGGATTGCGCTCTTGCTGATGGAGTAACCGCGTTCGCGCAGCATCTCCTCCAGCGCTTGATAGCCGCTGAAGTTGTTTTCCTGCAGGGCCTGTCCGAGCCAGCGCCGCACCTCTTCGGGCAGCCCGTCAATGGTTGAACGGCGTGGCATCAGCCTTCCGCCCAGTACTTGGTCGGCCGGGCGATGCCCGGCTCACAGTCGATGGTGTATTCTGCGATGTCCACGCCGTAGCGGGTGAGATCGGCGAACCAGGCGCCCGAGGGCGTCTTGTTCAGGTCAACCAGGTCTCGGTCGGCCAGGTAATCCAGCTCGCGCCTGACCTCAAGCGCGGTGGCATCCGGGTAGATGGCGCGCATCACGTCGAGCAGGAACTGCTCGCTGCTCGTATGCGGCCGGGCCTTGTCCAGAGTGTTGATGAGGTTCCAGCGCATGGACTCGCGCCGCACCTTGACGTGATCAACCATTGCTCACTCCCTTCATTTGAACGACTTCGAGCTTGTTGTATAGGGCGTCCAGCTTGGCCTCGATAACGCTTTGGCCCCGGACGTAGTCTTCGCGGCGGACGTATTGCAGCGGCAGGTCCGCCTGAAAGCGTAGGAATTCGCGCTCCAATGCCGCCCAGCCTGCGGCCTCCCGGCGGTTTTGATCAATCACCGCACCGAACTTCTCGTCCCAGTGCTTGCTGGCCTGTTCGCGGGCGTTTTCGAGTGCCTCGAATCGGTCGTTCAGACGGCGGTCGATCTGCGACAGCAGCAGCTTCCCAGCAGCGAAGAGGAAGCCGAGGAACGAGAGCAGCAGCGTGATCAGCTGCCAGAACTCAACTTGTACGGTCATGCGTGGGTTCTCCGTTGGTGTTCTTGCATGGTCTGGCATTCCACGCAGAGCGTGACGCCGGGCATGGCTTGCTGACGCCCTTCCGGGATCGGCTCCCCGCAGTCCAGGCAGTGCGAGGCCGAGCGCCCTGTTGGGAGGGCGGCGCGTTGCGCGGCGAGGGCGAATTCGCGGTCGGCCATCTCGCGGTCGCTGGCCTGGTCAGTGATGTCCATCGGTGCCGTCCTGGTGCCAATCGATCAGCGCGTCGAGGCGGTCTCGGCAGGCGTCGTACTGGTGTCTGGCCTCGTCGATCCAGCTAGCGACATCGGTATCGCTGGCAGCGGGGGCATCCGCTGCAGTAGCCCCGCTGGCGGGCGCGGGCAGGGCTGGAGCGTGGAGGCCGATGGCGGGTTCGTTGAGCAGCCGCACAGTGCCAGCGTTGAGGCAAGGGCGGCCAGTAGTAAGACGTTTGATTTCACGGGCATGCTCCAGGGCTTGGGTTTGTCGGGAGGCTTCTTCGGCAGCCAGGCGAGCTTCCAGGGCGTTGCTACGGGCCTGGGCTTCCTGGAACCGAGTCAGGGCGGCTTCGGCTACCTTGGTTTCACGGGTTGAGTGGTCGCGTTGCAGTTTGGCCAGGGCGGCATCGCCGTCCGCCTTGGCTGTGCGGTGGCCGAGCCAATAGCCGCCACCACCCGCCACCAGGGCCGAAACACCGGCCAGTACCAGGGCGGCCAGCAGGGCGTTCAGCCGGCTGATGGTGAATGGGGTGTCAAGCATGACGAGCCCTCCGAGGATTGCTGCGTTTGGTGGCCAGGCGCTTAACGACGCGGAATCCAGAGATTCGGCCTTGGCGAATCATGGGCACCGGCACGCTGCCGAGCGGGAAGGAGAAGCGCGGGACGAAGTCCAGTAGCGAGAGCAGGTAGCGGATCATGCGCAGCTCCCTTGACCCCAGCCGGCGGCCACGTAGCGCGGCTCGAAGGTGCGCAGGATCAGGCGCGGATAGCCTCGGTTTTCCCGGAAGGCGGCCGCGTGGCGCCCGGCGTTGTAACGCTCGACTTGGTCGAACCAGCGGGCGCTGTCGGCTCCCTGGGCTGCGGCCAGCTTCTGATCGCGCCACACCCAACCGAGGCCGCCGTTGTAGGCGGACAGGGTCATGGCCATGCGCTCGCACGCCGAGGCGGCTTTGATTCGCTTCCACAGGTGGTGGTCATAGGTGACCAGGGCGCGCAGACCCCAGCCCGGGTTGAATGGCTGCCGGGTGGCCAGGGAAGGATAGGCTTTGGCAATCCAGTAGGAAGTGGTCGGCATGAACTGCGCAATGCCTTGGGCGCCAACCGGGCTGACGGCATCCGGACGCCAACGGCTTTCCTGATGCACCTGGCCGGCGAAGGTGGCCACTGGGGCATCGAGGCCCCACACGGCGCGGGCGTTGCGGATCAGGTCGGCGCGGTGCTTCTGCGCGCCGTGTGGGATATCGGCAGCGGCCGCATTGCGGATGCATAGCAGGCCACCGACTACCAGGGCGAGCAGGTAGCCGATCCAGAACACCCTGACCGGCGTCTGTTTGACGGGGCGGATCATGATCAGAGCCCAAGCGCCACGCCGACCACCACGGCGCCGACGATGATCGCCCGGCGCAGCATGGTGGTGCAGAACGGGATGATGTATCCATCGGCAATGCGAAAGTCAGCATCGCCTTCCGGCTCGTCGGTGCCATGCTTCCAGTCACGCTCCAGGTAACTGTCGGGGCGAGCATAGGGAAACAGCGAGCGGTCGAGCCAGTAAGCGACAACGGCCGCCAGGCTGATCAGGGAAAGTTTGTAGAGGGCGACGGGGAGCTGCTGGGGGGAAATCAGCGCGATGGCAATGATCAGCAACAGGGCGGTCAAGAGCCACCCGGCCATGCGCGGGATGCGTTTCAGGGACATGCTTCCTCCTATGGGTTGAAAGTCGGGACAGCGCCGACCGAACCCGCGAGAAAGCACACACCCCGCCCCGACCATCGTCACGAAGGCGTGACGGCAGCCGAGGCATGCAGGGCCATCCAGCCTAAGAAGGCGGCGGACCCAGCGAGGAAGGTGCTGACGGATCGAGAGGCGCATGCCGCCATCTTCGGGCGGCATGCGGGTGGGGTCTTTTAATCTGGTTTAGATAGATATCTACTTCTTGGGGCAGGTGTAGGCTACGGTACCGACTTGCCCGTCTGGGCGAACGCCCAAGACTTTCAAACATCCCTTGCGTGGTGGCGTCTCGCTCGTAGAGACGACCAGTTCAGTGTCGGTGCTTTTTCCGCCGGCTTTCGCTGCTGTCAGGCACTCGGAGCGATTTTCCTGAAATTCCTTCCAGGCGCCGGCAATCCAGCCAGGATTGGCTTCAACGCCGCCGCGCTGTGCTGCTGATAGCTGCGCGGACCACCAATTCTGCGCACTTACGCCAGCTCCGAAGCATCTGCCGTAAGGTCTATCGAAGACCGAGCTACCGAATTTTTCGCCGACCTCCTTGAGTTTGTTCATCCGTTTGCTGTGCTCGTGGATGGTCTTGAGGTCTCCCTTCTTCAGCGCTGGCTCTGATGCCTTGATGGCGGCGTCCAGTTCGCTCACGTAGCTCTTGGCATCGTCTGGGCTTGCTGCGAATGCTGGTGCCGATATCGCAAGAACCACGAATAGTCCAAAGAAATACATGCTTCCTCCCTTGAATTTGAAATGCGCGGTGCCGCTACGTACGATCCTGGAGGATCGTGTCGATAATCTCGATGCGCTCGCGATAGTACGAAATCATCTTCCCCTTGCGCTGGCGGATGGCGGCCAGCCACAGCGACGGGATTATCATCGCGCCAATTAGCCAGGTGAACATCCAGAGCTGCCCGGTGCTCTTGAACCAAGTTCCGGACAAAAGCTGCCATACCGTCCCGAGCATCCCAGATACGAACCAAAAGAACGGGACGTTGAGGAAGATGCCCCGGCGCATTTGCCAGAGCTTGGCCTTGCACCGCCTGAACTCGCGCTTTAGGTCTGGCGTCTCGCAGTCCCAAAGCATCTGCGATGCCTCGTTGATGATGTCGCGGCCGGCGACCTGGCCAACCTCGCCGTGAAATTTCTGTTCAGCCATAACTCCCTTTTTCTTTCTCCGACGCGGCAGCAGTAGGGGCGATGCCCCTACACCCTGCGGGGCGGATTTAGTTGGCGCCTTTCCGGCGCGCTGCTTTTTTCCTCTCCGCGACCGTCCGGTAGACCGCTTCCAGCTCCAGCTCAGAAAGGTCTTTCAGCGACCGGCCGCTGTAGCGATCCGCCAGCAGTCGCGGCAGTTCGTCCTGCTGTCCGATCTCCTTCAGAGCGGCATGGATGTAGCGGTAGCGGCTGTTCCGCCAGTCCGGGTCTTTCTTGGGGGCACTCTTTGATGACCGCAGGCGGGCGCACCAGGTCTGCAGGTACGTCTCGGCTTGGGCGAAGGCGGTGGCTGGGATCAGGTGATAGCTGGTGACCTTGAGCTTACCTGTCAAGGCCGACCATACGGTGGCGTGCCGCTTCGGGGTGCGTTTGATGGCGGTCTCCAATTCGACAACCTCATTGACCAGGTCGCGCAAACGAACCTTCTGGGCATCGGTGATGTGCTCCGGGCCTGGCTGGATAACGACTTTGATGCGTGGCCGGGCCTGCACCTGCAGGTTGATGTCCCCTGTCTGTCCGATGATGTTCTGGCCGCCGTTGATGGCGCCGATCTGAATGCTGGTACGGGGGGCCTCGTTGATGATGTCTCTACCGGAAACGTCACCTTCGACCGCCGCCTGAAACTTTTGCTTCGCTACCGTCATTTCCTCCCCTTATTCACGATGTCTCGACCAGCCACGCCGCCGCTGACAGGGGCATGGAAGTTTTGCGTCGCAGCACCATCCGAGGACTGATCGGCATTGAGTAGCACGCGCAATGCTGCGTCTCGTAGTGGCTTTGGGCTTTCCCGGTACCGCTCGACTAGCACGCGCTCTTCAGCCGTAAGCGACATGTCGGAACGATGGCCTGTCAAGACGTATGCGACGTCAACGCCGGTCGCTGCCAGAGCAGCCAATAGGTCCGCCGACAGGCGCTTCCTCCCGCCGAGAACGTCTCTCAGGCCCTGGGAATCCGGCTCGCCAACGGCCTTTGCCGCCGCAGTTGGCTTCAGGCCAAGTCGGTCCAGCTCATCTTTCAAACGAACGCGTATCAAATCCACATTCTCCGCTTGACTGCGTGGAACTATTCCACAATAATTCATTCACACCGTCCAACCACGAACGGCAACCTAAACGGCACTTCAACAAGTGCCCGCCGCCCCTCAATAGGAGCCAGCAATGAAACTACGTACTGCTGCCGAAGCCCGCGCCGATCTTCAAGCGAAGGGCATCTCGATCACCCAGTGGTCTATCGCCAACAAGTTCTCCCCGAACCTCGTCTTTGAAGTTCTGGGCGGCCGCAAGAAGTGCGTGCGCGGCCAAGCCCACGAGATCGCCGTCAAGCTCGGCATCAAGGAAGGTGAAATCTGCACCGACCCGGCGCGTGCCCTGGAGCGCCGCCACAGTACTGAGCGCCGTGCAGCGTTAGGCCAACCATGAACTTCGATCACGCCGAGAGTGCCGTCCTCGTCACTGTCTATACCGCGATGCCCCTGTGCTTCGCGCTGCCGGCCCTGAACCACAAAGGGCTCCCCGAGTTCGAGGTGGCACCGAAGGATGCCAGAGAAGCCTGCAACCGCCTGCGCCTGCGCGGCTTCGTGGCTAAGGTCGGCCCCTACGCCAAGCTCACCGCCCTGGGCATGGAACTGTTCGCCGACCTGGAGGAGACGATCTCGGGAGGCCGTCATGCCTGATCGTCCTTATCACCAGCAAATCCGGGCGTTCGGCGCAGAGGCGCTACGTTCGATAGCTCTTGCTGCCGGATTGGACGAACTGCCTCATGGGGCGCGCGCAGCAGCACTCCGTGCAGCAGTTCAAGCGCATCTCGCTCGACAGCAATCGTCATCGGATGCTGATCGGGTAGTGCAATGAGCGTGTCTATGTCTCCCATCAGATCGGGTAGGTCGATGGCCTGCGTGTCGGCCAAGCGCTTGACCAGCACGCCGAACAGGTTGTGCAGGCCAGCGAAGGCGGCGGCAAGTTCTTCTCGGTCTTTGAATTCCACGGTTTTCTCCCAAGTGCGAATTATCCGCTTTTCATCGTATCTGCTGCAAATCGCTTCCGATAGCTGCAAATCCGGCATTTGTTTGGAAGGCGCCATTTCTGGGGGCTTCCAATGAGCCGCCGCAATTGGAAACGCATCCAGCCGACCTCCCTGCGCCACGCCTTGGAGCTGTGCAAAGACCACGCGAAGGAACGGCACAACCTGTCCGTTGAGTGCATCGCCGAGCGGATGGGGCTGACGGATCACTGGACGCTCTACAAGTGGTTTCAGAACGGCCGCATGCCCTTGAACCTGGTGCGCCCCTTCGAGGCTGCCTGCGGCATCGACTTCGTCACCCGCTGGCAGGCTGCCAGCTCCGGCAGGCTGCTGATCGACATTCCCACCGGGCGCGGCGTGACCGCCGAGGACATCCTGAGCCTGCATTCGGTGATGAATGCGGCCGCCAAACAGATTCTCGATTTCTACGAGAAGTCCCCACGGCCCGACGTTGCCGACGTTATGAGCGCGATCCAGGAAGCCATGCAGATGCTGGCTTGGCATCGCACCAACGTCGAAAAGCACGCCCAGCCCGAACTCGATTTTCAGGAGGTTTGATCATGAGTACCGAACAAGAGCGCATCAGCTACGCGCTGGCCAAGCAGGTGCCGGCAATGGCGCGTGGCTTCACGATCTCGACCAGCTACGGCGACATCGAGGTCGACGCCGATGATGCCGAGCAATTTCAGCGCCTGGCGAAGCTGATGCTCACTCAGCAACTGGCGAACGCGATCGCCGCCGAGAAGGAGATGGGCGATGGCTGCTGACAAGGGCTCCAGTCAATCCGCAGGCAAGGTGCTTGACGTGCTGAATGTGCTGCTCGGCCACTTCGCCCACGGGCTGACGCCGACCGATCTGGTCAAGGCCACCGGCCTGTCGGCCTCGAACATCACCCGCTACGTCGCGACGCTGGAAGCGGCCGGTTTTGCCGAGCGCATCCCGGAGACCGGCCGCATCCGCCCCTCGGCGCGTTTCGCCCAGCACGCCGTGAGCATCCTGCGCTCGCTTGATTCTGCCCGCCAGCGGATCGACGAAATCCAGAACCGCCTGACCACTCAACGATAAGGAGAACACGATGGCTCGAAAGCCACGACAGACCGAGAACACCGCCGCGGTGGTGACGGATGCTGACACACCGGCGTTGCCCGCGATGACCGAGGCGGCGAACGTCTTGGCCGCTGTGCAAGCGGACTACAGCGAGGAGCGCGACCTGCTGAATCAGCTCCTCGGACAGGCGCAGATGGCGGATGCCTTCGCCAAATTTTCGGTAACCGTTACCACTTCTAAGCTGGCTTTCGTCAAGGAAAACAGGCTCTACCGCGCATTGGCAGGAAGGGAAAGTGGTAACGGTTACCAGTTTTCCGGGACATGGGACGAGTTCTGTGGATTGCTGGGTATCTCGCGTGAGAAGGCAGACCTGGATATTTCCAACCTGCGCGCCTTCGGCGAAGAAGCCCTCGAAAGTATGTCCCGCATGGGCATCGGCTACCGCGAGCTACGCCAGTTCCGCCGCCTGCCGGATGACCAGAAAACCGCCCTGATCGAGGTGGCCAAGAGCGGCGACAAGGATTCCTTCCTGGAACTGGCCGAAGACCTGATCGCCAAGCACGCCAAGGAAAAGGAAACGCTGTCCAGCCAGATGGCGGAGATCGCCGCCGAAAAGGAGGCCACCGAGCGCGTGGCGAAGGGTAAGGAAGAGACCATCAACAAGCTGCAGCGGGAAGTGGTGCGCCTTTCCAAGCCCTTGACTGTTACCCCTTGGGACGAGCGTGTCGCCCCGTTCCAGAAGGAAATCACTGAGCGTCAATCGGTGCTCGACGCCGCTATTGCCAAACACCTGGAGGCGATCACGGCGCTTGATGCCTGGCTGACCAGCGAGATCACCAGCGCGCCAGACTACGACCCGGAAACGCACGTCAAGCTGCCGCCGGCCATCCGCGCGGTGGTGCTGCACCTGGATGACGCAGTCAGCCGCACGGCGACGCTCGCAGCCGAGATGCAGCGCGAGCTTCGCCTGCGCTTTGGCGCCGACATCGACGATGCGCGGCAGCACGTGCTGACCGACGAGGTGTGAGGTGGACGACATGGCGATCACCCCGGAAGTACGTGACGTGCTACGCGATCTAGCGTTGAAGCTGGATGTCGCCAAACATGGCGAGCAGACCGCATTGGTGGCCCAGTCTGCCAAGTTTCTCGGATGGTCGCCGCAGACTGTTTACCGCCAGTTGAAGGAGGCTGTGGGTTGGCGTTCCGGCCGCAAGGTCCGCTCGGACAAGGGAACCACCTCGGTGAGCGAGGAAGCCCTGGTGAAGCTGGGTGCCGTGCAACGCGAGGCGGTGCGCGACAACGGCAAGCAGACGCTGTTTACCACGACCGCACGCGGTCTCCTGGAGAGCAACGGTGTGGAGTTGAAAGTTGGTAACGACCAGCTCAACCGGCTGATCCGCGACCGCAAGCTCAATGTCGACGCGCAGCGCGAGGCCAAGCCGGTACAGGCCTTGCGCGCGCCGCACCCGAACCATACCCACGAGATCGACCCGTCGCTGTGTCTGGTGTATTACCTCAAGGGGCGCCAGCACATCATGCGCGACCGCGATTTCTACAAGAACAAGCTGGAGAACTACGCCAAGGTCAAGTTCAAGGTCTGGCGCTACGTCCTGTACGACCGAGCCAGTGGCGTGATCGTGGTTTGGTATTGTGAGTCGGCCGGCGAGAACCAGCACAACCTGTTCAACTTTCTTATGTTCGCCTGGGGGCAGCAGGCTGGCCGGCTGTTCCACGGCCTGTGCCGCTTCCTGCTGTGGGACAAGGGTAGTGCCAATACCAGCGCGGCGATCAAGACCCTGTGCCGTGCGCTGGGCGTGAAGACGCTGGAACACGAGGCCGGCAACGCCCGCGCCAAAGGCGGTGTGGAGGGCGCTAATAATATCGTCGAAACACAGTTCGAGTCGCGTCTGCGCTTTGAGCCGGTGGAGAGCATTGAGCAGTTGAATGCGGCGGCAACCGCCTGGTGCAACGCCTGGAACGCTAACCTGATCCCCGGCCAGGACACGCGCCTGCGCCGCGAGGGGCTTGCCGAGCCGGTGGCGCGTTTCGACTTGTGGCAGCGGATTCGCGCAGAGCAACTCCTGCTGCTGCCTCCGGTGGAGGTCTGCCGCGCCTTCATGACGGCCAAGGAAGAAACACGCAAGGTTCGCTCCGACCTGACGATCAGCTTCAAGCATCCGCAAGCCGATCGCTCTGCCACCTACAGCCTGCGCGGCCTGGACGGCGTATGCAGTGGCGACGAGGTCGGGGTGTGCGCGATGGTGTTCGGCGATTGCGCGATCCAGGTCACCGTGCCGATCTATAACGGCGATGACCGCATCTACCAGGTCGAGCCGAAGCGCGATTTTGACGAATACGGACAGGCGCTGTCCGCCGCCGTCGTCGGTGAGGAATACAAGGCAATGCCGCATACCGCGATTGAGCAGGCTGCTGCCGCGATGGATGGGCAAGCCTACCCCGGCTTGTCGGCGGACGAGGTCAAGGCCGCTCGCGCCAAGCGCGTAACCCCGTTCGAGGGCGAACTCAAGGCTCATTCCTACCTGAAGGACATTGAGCTGCCGACCTACCTGCCGCGCCGAGGAACCGCCCACGACTTGGTGGCGCCTAGGGTTGAGCTGCCGCCGCTTTCCCACGTGGATGCCGCCAAGCAGATCAAGCCGAGGGTCGAGTCTGCCGGCGGCGAATGGACTGCCGACCGCTTCCGCTGGCTGCAGCAGCGCTACCCGGCAGGTGTTCCCGAAGACCAGCTCGACACGATCGTCGCCGAGCTTTCCGGCCCGCGTGCGGGCCATCAGAAGCCGCTGCAACTGCTTCGTGCGGCAGGAGGTGAGTGATGTTGAAGTTGAAAAACGTGCTCCAGAAGGCCGGCTGCAAGCAGGCCGACCTGGCCAAGGCGCTAAACGTCTCGCAGGCGACCGTGGCGCAAATCGTCAATCACGGCGAATGGCCGAAGAGCCTGGATGAACTGGACCTGCAGGAACGCATTTGCGACTTCCTGGAGGCCAAGGGCGTCGCGCAGGCCGAGCTGTCCAGCGTCTTCGAGGAGGTTGATCAGGCCGATGTGCGCGAGCGCATCAGCGCCTTCCTCGCCGAGATCGGCGCCGACCCGGCCGATCTGGCCAGTGTTCTTGAAGAAAAGGTGAGCGAGCCGCGCGCCAACGCAGCTCGCTCGGTCCCCAAGTCGAAGTCCGCTATCGAATCCAACCAGGAGGAATCCATGTTACTGCGCAAACAAACCCTTTATCCAGCCACCCGCAAGCATTTCGGGCTGTTCCGCGACCCGTTCCAGGATGACATCCAGTCCCACGAGGACGTGTACGTCAGCCCGGACATTCGCTACACGCGCGAAACGATGTTCCAGACGGCAAAGCATGGCGGGCTGCTGGCCGTGGTGGCCGAGAGTGGTGCCGGCAAGACGACGTTGCGGCGCGATCTTGAAGATCGCATCGCCCGAGAGAGTCTGCCGATCCTGCTGATCAGGCCTTATGTGCTGGCGATGGAGGATAGCGATGCAAAGGGGAAGGTGCTGAAGGCGACTCACATCGCGGAAGCGATCATGGCGGCGGTTGCACCACTGGAACGGCCTAAATCCAGCCCACAGGCTCGCTTCGAGCAGCTGCACAAGGCGCTTCGCGGCAGTCAGGCGGCTGGCTACCAGCACTGTCTGGTGATTGACGAAGCACATTCTCTGTCGCTGCCAACCATCGTGCATTTGAAGCGTTTCTTCGATGACCTGGAGTTCGGTTACCGAAAACTGCTGTCGATCATCTTGATCGGCCAGCCCGAGCTGAAGGCCAAGCTGTCGGAACGTAACCCGAGTGTCCGTGAATTCGTGCAACGTTGCGAAATGGTGGAACTGGCTCCGCTCGATGGTGGCCGCCTCGACGAGTACCTGAAGTTCAAGTTTGACCGCCTTGGCAAGCCGATCGATGAGGTGATCGACACCAGCGGCATCGACGCCCTTCGCGCCAAGCTGACGATCACCAGCGCCCGCCGCGATCGCCCGGAGACGGTCTCTCTGCTGTACCCGCTGGCCGTGGGCAACCTGCTGACCGCGTGCATGAACTTGGCCGCCGAGATCGGCGTGCCGACCGTGACCGCCGATGTGGTGAAGGGGGTGTGACATGGCAGCTCATTTGCAACTAATTCAGAAATCGGTTGTGCCCGCTGCATCAGTTTCGCATGGGCATCAAGAACCGGCTGTACTGACCCCCTCCTGCATCGATCGCCTAGCGACGCTCAACGCTGCTACCCGCGAGCTGCGTTCCCTCGGCCTGCACATCGTCTGGTCGAAGCTGGCCGGCCCGCTGCCGCAGGCACATATCCGCCGCGACGACGGCGTTTCGTTGGCACCGCTGCTCGACCGCATGGGGCCCCGCAGCTTCCGCCCGGATGGCCATTGCACCGTGATCAGTGGCGAGTTCATGGGTGTTCTGGTCAGCTGGGTCGAACCGAAACCGCAGTAAACACTTTAACTAGGAGAATTACGTGGATCAACAAACCATTCCCGCCGGCTATCGCAAGGATGCGCAAGGCCGGCTCGTTCCGGAAAGCCTCATCGGGCCGATTGACCGCATGCGCGACGATCTTGTGCTCGAACTTGTCAAGGGTGCCGAGGATGCCAGCGAAAGCCTCGCCGCGTTCAAGCAGCGCGCCTTTTCCGATGTCGCCGCCTTCGTTTCGCTTTCGGCCGAAAAATATGGCGTCAAGCGCGGCGGCACCAAGGGCAACGTGACGCTGCACAGCTTCGACGGCCGTTACCGCGTCAGCGTTGCCGTGGCAGATCACATGGTGTTCGACGAACGCCTGCAGGCGGCCAAACACTTGATCGGTGAATGCATCATCGACTGGAGCCAGGGCAGCCGCGACGAAATAAAGGTGCTTGTGCAGTCGGCCTTCGACACCGACAAGGAAGGCAAGATCAACGTCGGCCGCGTGCTTGAGCTGCGCCGCCTCGACATTCAGGACGAGAAGTGGCAGCAGGCCATGCAAGCCATCGGCGAAAGCCTCCAGGTTATCGGCAGCAAATCCTACGTGCGCTTTTACAAGCGGATTGGTGAAACCGACAAGTACGAACCGATTCCTCTCGATGTGGCGGCGGTGTGAAATGACGACCCGCTACGCATCGGATTTCGGGGCATTCGAAATTTCCCCCATTCCTGGCCAGCCGCAGATCGCGCATTGCCACGGCTTCTTCGTGATTCCGGAGGCGCGTGGTCGAGGCATCGGCACCCAGCTCAAGGAAAAGCAGATGGAGCTGCTGTTCGACGAGTTGTTCGACTACGCAACTTGCACGGTCGATGCTGGCAACGCGGTACAGAAGCATGTGCTGGAGAAGGCCGGCTGGCGCTGCCTGGCCGTGTTCGACAACCGGCGCACCGGCGGTCAGACCGAGCTGTGGGGCTGGGCTGTGGGGGGTGAATGATGGACACGCGTAAAGCCATCGAGAAGATCAAGAAATGCCTTGCGTTGTCGAAGAGCGCCAACGAGCATGAGGCCGCTGCCGCGCTGCGCCAGGCACAGAAGCTGATGCAGGAATACAAGGTCGACGATCAGGACATCGAAGCCAGCCGGGCCGGCGAGGCGAAGGCGAAATCTGGCGTAACCACCAAGCCACCGCTTTGGGAAAACCTGCTGGCATCCGTAGTGGCCCGCGCCTTCGCTTGCCGGTCTATTTTCGCGCCTGGCTGGTCTTCGCGCCGAGCGGAATGGCTGTTCGTCGGCTGTGGTGCTTCGCCCGAAGTCGCACAATACGCTTTCGTGGTGTTGTGCCGGCAGTTGCGCGCCGCCCGTTCCGAGTACATCCAGAAGACCATGCGCCGCTGCAAGACGCCGACCAAGACGCGCCGTGCCGATCTGTTCTGCGAGGGATGGGTACGGTCGGCGACGGCACTGCTGCCGGCCCTTGCTGGCAGCGAATCGGAAACCCGCGCCATCTCGGCATTCGTTGCGGCTCAGTATGGCGAAGTGGCGCCGCTCGAATCGAGGGACCGCAACGATGGACGGAACTTGCGCGATCACGAACAGCGCGACCTTTGGGCGGGGCATTCGGCTGGCCAGGATGCGCAATTGAATCGCGGCTGCGGTGCGGATGCCGGGCCGCTAGCCCTGGGAGTCCGGTGATGAGCGATATCGAGATGCTGGATATTGCATTCAGCTTAGCCGACGCCGCGATGGAGGCCCGGAAGTGACCGCCGCCGCTAGCAATCGTCAGCGCTTGATTCTCCTGATCCACGTGGCCAAACGCGACCTGTCGATGGACGACGAGACCTATCGCGCCATCCTGCAGCGGATTGGAAAGAAGGCGTCGTCGGCCGATCTGACCATTCCAGAACTAGAGAAGGTTTTGGAACACCTGAAGCGCAGTGGCTTCAAGGTGCGTTCCAAGGCCAAGCCGGCCCAGGCAAAGTCATCCCGGCCGCTCGCCCAGGATGGGGCAAGCAAGAAAATCCGCGCCCTTTGGCTGTTCCTGCATGAGCTGGGCGCCGTCAAGAATCCCTCGGAGGAGGCGCTGGCGGCCTACGTCAAGCGCATCGCCGGTGTGGATGCTTTGCAGTGGATCAACGGCGAGCAGGCTGAGCGTTTGATTGAGACCATGAAGAAGTGGGCCATGCGCTACCTACCGCAGGCCGTAAAGGCGCTGGTGCCACAGGTCAGAGCACTGCAACTGTCCGATCTTGAACGCGACCGGCTCAATTACGTGCTGGGCAATGCGCTCGACCGGAATACTTTCGACCCAATGCATTCCGCTTGGGATAGCTTAACCACCATCTTGAAGAGGGGAAAATAGATATGGCTGACGTAGGTTTCCAAGACGATCGCCAGAAGGGCGACTTCAAGAGCAAGGGGCCGGAGCTGCTGGTCGATCTGGCCGATCAGTGCGCCCAGGCGCTGAAAGAGAGTGCCGGCCTCGACAGGGACAAAGCCGACCAGGTCGGGCGTGAGATTGCCGACCGTATGGCTGCACACTGGGGCGGCCAGAACATCTATTTTCCGATGGGCTTGTCCTACAAGCTGTCGCAGCGCGATCGGCAGATTTACGACGACTTCACCGGAGCCAATCATAGCGAGCTGGCCAGGAAGTACGGCGTTTCCCTACAATGGATTTACAAGATCGTGAAGACGGTGCAACGGGAAGAGACGGCGCGGCGCCAGGGCGATATGTTCAACGACGTCAAGGAGGATTGACGATGGGTCGCCTTTCAACTATCCAGCATCTTCCGCCGGAGATCATTAACCAGCTGAATGCCCGACTGGTCGAGTACAAATTCACTGGCTACGATGACCATGCCGAGTGGCTTGGCACACTCGGCCACACGGTGTCCAAATCATCGATCCACCGCTATGCTACGGCGTTCGAGGCGTCCATTAGGTGCGTCCAGCGCTCGGCAGACGATCCGACCGTGGTCGAGACCCGGCTCCGTTGCCTGGAGGCCGCCAGTCGTGTTGTCCAGGCCCAAGACCCTGAAGCACTGACCAATCACGCCGAATCGCTGCTGAAGTGGGTCTATTCGACCTGATATCCTTCTTTCACCCGTTGCAAGGCATTTTCCCGGCGGTCATTCCACAATGCCGCCGAACCTCCCAGCAAGTCCCATTTATCTTTGGACCACGTTGGGAAATATCTCACCCCCTCTCAGCCGCGACGCCCTCAAGGCCGGCACCCTCCATCCGTTCAGCGGCCCGCTCAAGGATCAGACCGGCAAGCTCGTCCTCGCCGCCGGCAAGACCTTTACCGACCCGGAACTGAAGCAGATGAACTTCTACGTCGAAGGCGTCGAAGGCGCGATTCCGAAGTAAGCGGGAAGACGATCACGCCGGTTTCTGCCGGCGGAAAAGCAAAAGCCCCCGGCCTTGGTCGGGGGCTTTGCTAAGTGGATTTGGCCTCGTCCAGGATCGCCCGTTCGCGTTCGATCTCGTAGCGCAGCTCTTCTTCGCTGGGCAGGATCAGGCGATATTTGCTGGCGAACAACTGCTCGCTTTCGTGCAGCACCGAGTAGCGCACCACGGAATGATCCTTGTGCTCGCAGAGCAGGATGCCGACGGTGGGGTTGTCATCCGGGCCACGTTTGAGCTCGTCGTACATGCGGACATACATATCCATCTGCCCGATGTCCTGATGCGTCAGCTCATGGGTTTTCAGGTCGATCAGCACAAAACACTTGAGCAGGTAGTTGTAGAACACCAGATCAATGTAGAAATCCTTGCTTTCGGTGCTGATGCGTTGTTGACGGGCGACAAAGGCAAAGCCCTTGCCCAGTTCCAGCAGGAAAGCCTGCAACTTATCCATTAACGCCTGTTCCAGCGTCGATTCCAGCAGCCTGCCGCTGTCCGGGAAGCCGAGGAATTCGAGCATCACCGGGTCGCGGATGAATTCGCGTGGTACTTGTTTAAGGAAACGCTGAACAATTCACCGAGCCCTGGAGAATGAAGCAGGTGAAGGT
>CAZFXO010000062.1:0-20836 GCA_964523045.1 uncultured Dechloromonas sp.
CGCACGACGTGCATGGCGCGCCGCTCGGCGCCGCGGAAGTTGCCGCCACCCGCGCCGCGCTCGGCTGGCCGCACGCACCGTTTGAGATTCCCGAGGCGCTGCGCGCCGCCTGGGACGCCCGCGCCAGCGGCGCGGCGGCGGAAGATGAATGGCGGCAGCGCTTCGCCGCCTACCGCGCCGCCTATCCGGAACTGGCCGCCGAGTTCGAGCGCACCCAGGCCGGCGGCCTGCCGGAAGCCTGGCCGGAAATCCGCGCCGAACTGCTCGCCCAGGCGGCAGCGAAGAGCGGTGGTATCGCCAGCCGCAAGTCGTCGCAGAACTGCCTCGATTTCCTGATCGACCGCGTTCCCGAACTGCTCGGCGGTTCGGCCGACCTCACCGGCTCCAACCTGACCGCCGGCAAGGGCAGCGTCGCCTGGCACGCGGCCGGCGACAAGACGGCGAACTACCTGTCCTACGGCGTGCGCGAATTCGGCATGGCGGCGATCATGAACGGCGTCGCCCTGCACGGCGGGCTGATTCCCTACGGCGGTACCTTCGCTGTCTTCTCCGACTATTCGCGCAACGCCATCCGCATGAGCGCGCTGATGCAGCAGCGCGTCGTCCATGTCCTGACCCACGATTCGATCGGTCTCGGCGAGGACGGCCCGACGCACCAGCCGATCGAGCACGTCGGCAGCCTGCGCCTGATTCCCGGTCTCGATGTCTGGCGCCCCTGCGACGAACTGGAAACGGCGGTCGCCTGGGCCGAGGCGCTGGAACGCCGCGATGGGCCGAGCGCCCTCTTCCTGTCGCGCCAGAACCTCGAACAATGCGGCGACCGCCCCGGCCGGGCCGATGAGATTGCCCGCGGCGGCTACGTCCTGCGCGAAGCGGACGGCCCGCTGCAGGCGGTGATCCTCGCCACCGGCTCGGAAGTCGGCATCGCCCTGGCTGCGCAGCGCGAGCTGGCCGCCCACGGTGTCGCCGTGCGCGTCGTCTCGATGCCTTGCTGCGAACGCTTCGACCGCCAGAAGACGGCGTGGAAAAAGGCGGTGCTGCCGCCGGACGTGGTGCGCATCGCCATCGAAGCGGCGCATCCCGATCCCTGGCGCAAGTATGTCGGCCTGGTCGGCGAAGTGCTCGGCATCGACAGCTTCGGCGCCTCCGCGCCGGCGAGCGTCC
This sequence comes from uncultured Dechloromonas sp., assembly GCA_964523045.1. GTDB lineage: Bacteria > Pseudomonadota > Gammaproteobacteria > Burkholderiales > Rhodocyclaceae > Azonexus. The sequence continues at coordinate 1,165 of CAZFXO010000062.1, forward strand.
TCTACGAACATTTCAAGCTGACCGCCGCCCATCTGGCGAGCGTCGTCGTCGAAACCATCGCCCGCGAGAGCGGTAGCGACGGCGACTTCTGAGCGCCCCGGCAGCCACCGATTTCCATTCAAAATCAGGAGACAACCCATGCCAATACGGGTGGCAATCAACGGCTTCGGCCGTATCGGACGCATGGCCTTGCGCGCCATCGCCCAGGAAGACGAGTTTTCCGGTCTCGAGGTGGTCGGCATCAACGACCTGCTCGATGCCGATTACCTCGCCTATCTGCTCAAACACGACTCGGTACACGGCCGCTTTGCCGGCGCGGTCGCCGTCGATGGCAAGGACTTGCTGGTCGATGGTCGGCGCATCCGGCTCAGCGCCGAGCGCGATCCGGCCCGCTTGAACTGGGGCGAAATCGGCGTCGATCTGGTGATCGAATCGACCGGTTTCTTCCTCACCCAGGAAAGCTGCCAGGCGCATATCGCGGCGGGAGCGCGCAAGGTCGTCCAGTCGGCGCCGTCGAAGGACGACACGCCGATGTTCGTCTATGGCGTCAATCACGACAGCTACGCCGGCCAGGCAATTCTTTCGGCGGCGTCGTGTACGACCAACTGCCTGGCGCCGGTGGCCAAGGTGCTCGACGATCGCTTCGGTATCAAGCGCGGGCTGATGAGCACGGTGCATGCGGCGACCGCCACCCAGAAGACGGTCGACGGCCCGTCCGGCAAGGACTGGCGCGGCGGGCGCGGCATCCTGGACAACATCATCCCGTCCTCGACCGGCGCCGCCAAGGCCGTCGGCAAGGTGATTCCGGCGCTGGCCGGGCGCCTGACCGGGATGGCCTTCCGGGTACCGACGCCGGACGTCTCGGTGGTCGACCTGACCGTCGAACTGGCGCACAGCGCATCCTATGCCGAGATCTGCGCGGCCATGCGCGAAGCCGCCGCCGGACCGCTCAAGGGCGTCCTCGCCTATACCGACCAGGCGGTGGTATCGACCGATTTCCGCGGCTGTCCGCAACCCTCGATCTTCGACGCCGAGGCCGGCATCGCGCTCGATCCCAGCTTCGTCAAGGTCGTCTCGTGGTACGACAACGAGTACGGCTACACCTGCAACATGCTGCGCCTGGCGCGCCATGTCGCGCACTGAGGGGGCGGCGATGACGACTTTTCTGCGCATGACCGAGGTCGAGCTTGCCGGCAAGCGGGTGCTGATTCGCGCCGACCTCAACGTGCCGACCGACGACGCCGGCCGGATCACCGACGAGACGCGCATCGTCGCCTCGCTGGCGGCGATGCGGCTGGCGCTCGACGCCGGCGCGGCGGTGATGGTGACCTCGCATTTCGGGCGTCCGAAGGAGGGCGCGCTGCAACCGGGCGACACCCTGGCGCCGGTCGCCGAACGCCTGGCCGAAGCGCTCGGCCGGCCGGTGCCGCTGGTCAGGAACTGGCTGGCCGACGGCTGGAGCGTCAAGCCCGGGCAGATCGTCCTGCTCGAGAACTGCCGCGGCAACGTCGGCGAGAAGGCCGACGATCCGGCGCTCGCCGAATGCATCGCGGCGCTCTGCGACGTCTATGTCAACGACGCCTTCGGCGCCGCCCACCGTGCCGAGGCAAGCATCTGCGGCGTCGCCCGCTACGCCCCGCTGGCCTGCGCCGGTCCGCTGCTGGCCGCCGAACTCGATGCCCTCGGCCAGGCCTTCGAGGCGCCGCGCCGGCCGCTGGTGGCGATCGTCGGCGGTTCCAAGGTGTCCACCAAGCTGTCCATCCTGCGTTCGCTCGCCGCCCGCGTCGATCGCCTGATCGTCGGCGGCGGCATCGCCAACACTTTCCTGCTCGCCGCCGGCAAGCCGATCGGCAAATCGCTGGCCGAGCCCGACCTGGTCGATGAGGCGCGGGCGATCATGGCCATGATGGCGGCGCGCGGCGCCTGCGTTCCGCTGCCCGAGGACGTCGTCGTCGCCGGCGAGTTTTCGCCGAGCGCCGAAGCCCGCTTGTGCCCGGTCGACGCGGTCGCTGCCGGCGACATGATCTTCGACGTCGGCCCGCGCAGCGCGCGTGCGATCGCCGCCATTCTGCAGGATGCCGGCACCATCGTCTGGAACGGGCCGCTCGGCGTCTTCGAGTTCCCGCAATTCGCTGCCGGCACCGCGGCGCTGGCCTGTGCCATCGCCAATTCGCCGGCCTTCTCGGTGGCCGGCGGCGGCGACACGCTGGCCGCAATCGGCCAGTTCGGCGTCGGCGAACGCATCGACTACATCTCCACCGGCGGTGGCGCCTTCCTCGAATTCCTCGAAGGCAAGCCGCTGCCCGCCGTCGCCGCGCTCGCAGCGGCGGCGACCCGCCACCATCCGCGAAAGGAAAACGCATGGCTCTGATCTCGCTGCGCCAGTTGCTCGACCACGCCGCCGAGCACGATTACGGCCTGCCCGCCTTCAACGTCAACAACATGGAGCAGATCCACGCCATCATGCAGGCGGCGGCGGCCTGCGACAGCCCGGTGATCCTGCAGGCCTCGGCCGGCGCCCGCAAATATGCCGGCGAGCCCTTCCTGAGGAAGCTGGTCGAAGCGGCGATCGAGCAGTACCCGGAGATTCCGGTCTGCCTGCACCAGGACCACGGCACCTCGCCGGCGGTCTGCCAGCAGTCGATGCGCAGCGGCTTCTCGAGCGTGATGATGGACGGCTCGCTGGGCGAGGACGGCAAGACGCCGACCAGCTATGCCTACAACGTCGACACCACGCGCAAGGTGGTCGAGATGGCGCACGCGATCGGCGTCTCGGTGGAGGGCGAACTTGGCTGCCTCGGCTCGCTGGAAACCGGCGAGGCGGGCGAGGAAGACGGCATCGGCGCCGCCGGCAAGCTCGACCACGCGCAGCTGCTGACCGACCCCGACGAAGCCGCCGACTTCGTCGCCAAAACCGGCGTCGATGCGCTGGCCATCGCCATCGGCACCAGCCACGGCGCCTACAAGTTCACCCGGCCGCCGACCGGCGAAATCCTTGCCATCGACCGCATCAAGGCGATCCACGCGCGCATTCCCAACACCCACCTGGTGATGCACGGATCGAGCAGCGTGCCGCAGGAATGGCTGGCGGTGATCCGCCGCTACGGCGGGGCGATCAAGGAAACCTACGGCGTGCCGGTCGAGGAAATCGTCGAGGGCATCCGCCATGGTGTGCGCAAGGTCAATATCGACACCGACATCCGCCTGGCGATGACCGGCGCGATGCGCCAGGAAATGGCCGAAAGACCGGAGGAATTCGACCCGCGCGCCTTTCTCAAGGCGGCCGTCGTCGCTGCCCGCGACATCTGCCGCTTGCGCTTCGAAGCCTTCGGTTCGTCCGGGCAGGCGAGCAGGATCAAGCCGCTGTCGCTGGAAAAAATGGCCGCCGCCTATCGCTGAAGCGCATTACCGAACTCTGCACGGCCCTTGCGTCGTTTCGACCCCGCCCGCCGGGGTCTTTTTTTCCCTTTTTTCCGGAGCGCAACCATGTCCGCCCGTGATTTCATCATCGCCCCCAGCCTCCTTTCCGCCAACTTCGCCAAACTGGGCGAGGAAGTGGCCAACGTCATCGCCGCCGGCGCCGACTGGATCCACTTCGACGTGATGGACAACCATTATGTTCCCAACCTGACCATCGGCCCGCTGGTCTGCGAGGCGATCCGGCCGTGCACGACGGCGCCGATTGACGTGCATCTGATGGTCAAGCCGGTCGACCGCATCGTCCCCGATTTCGTGCAGGCCGGCGCCGACCTGATCACCTTCCACCCGGAAGCCTCCGAGCACATCGACCGCACGCTGTCGCTGATCCGGGATGGCGGCTGCCAGGCCGGCCTGGTCTTCAACCCGGCGACGCCGCTCGATCACATGGATTACGTCATGGACAAGCTCGACGTCGTCCTGCTGATGAGCGTCAACCCCGGTTTCGGCGGTCAGAAGTTCATCCCCGGCACGCTGGCCAAGGCGCGCGCGGCACGCGCCAAGCTCGACGCCTACGAACGCGACAGCGGCCGGCGCATCCGCCTCGAAATCGACGGCGGGGTCAATCCGGGTAATATTGCGCAGATCGCCAGCGCCGGCGTCGACGCCTTCGTCGCCGGTTCGGCGGTGTTCGGTGCCGGTCGCGACGACGACCCGCACCGCTACGATACGATCATTGCCGCGCTGCGCTCGGCCCTCAAGGAAACGCCATGAAATTCCGCTCGATCACCTTCGACCTCGACGGCACCCTGCTCGACACCGTTGCCGACCTCGCCGAAGCCTGCCGCCTGATGCTCGCCGAACTCGGCCAGCCGCCGCGCAGCGAAGAAGAAATCCGGCGTTTCGTCGGGCGTGGCATGGCGGTGCTGGTCGAACGCTGCCTGACCTGGGAAACAGCGCCCGATCCGGCGCTGCAGGCGCAGGGCATTGCCGCCTTCCAGCGCCACTACGCGGCGGTCAACGGACACCAGGCGCAGTTCTTCCCCGGCGTCCGCGAAGGCCTCGCCGCCTGGCACGCCACCGGCCTGCCGCTGGCCGTGGTGACCAACAAACCGGCCGCCTTCACCGAAGTCCTGCTCGAACGCACCGGTATCGCCCATTACTTCCAGGTCGTCGTCTCCGGCGACACGACGCCGCAGCGCAAGCCGCACCCGGCGCCGTTGTTGCACGCCTGCGCGGCGCTCGGCTGCGAAGCGGCGAGCAACCTGCACATCGGCGACTCGAAACACGATATCGAAACCGCCCGCAACGCCGGTAGCGCCGTCTATTGCGTGCCTTACGGCTACAACGAAGGCGAACCGGTCCGCGCCGCCGACTGCGACGCGCTGGTCGCCGATCTATTGGTCGCCTTGCGCCTGGCGCATAGCGCCTGATCCCGGTCAGCCGCCGATCAGGCGGTCGCGCCGGGCGAGCGCCGGGAACAGCCGCCACCACAGCAGGGCGACGGCGACGGTGCCGACGCCGCCGAGCACCACCGAGCCGACCGGCCCGAGGAGGGCGGCGGTGGCGCCGGATTCGAATTCGCCGAGCTGGTTCGAGGCACCGATGAAAATCGAATTGATCGCCGAGACGCGGCCGCGGATTTCGTCCGGCGTGTCGCTCTGGACGATGGTCTGGCGGATCACCACGCTGACGTTGTCGACGGCGCCGGTGACGGCCAGCGCCAGCAGCGACAGTCCGAACTGCGTGGACAGGCCGAAGACGACGGTGGCCAGTCCGAAAGTCGCAACCGAGGCGAGCATCAGGGGTCCGGTGCGGCGGTGCAGTGGCCAGCGCAGCAGGGCGATCGACATCGCCAGCGCGCCGACCGCCGGCGCCGCGCGCAGCAGGCCGAGTTCCTGCGGCCCGGCGTGCAGGATGTCGCGGGCGAAGATCGGCAGCAGCGCGGTAGCGCCGCCGAGCAGGACGGCAAACAGGTCGAGGCTGGTGGCGCCGAGCAGCACCTTGTTCTGCCAGACGAAGCGGGCGCCGGCCAGGATGTCCTGCCAGCCGGTGTTGGCCGGCGGTGGCGCCTGCGCGTAACGGACCGCCAGCATCAACCCGGCGGCGCCGAGCAGCAGTCCGGTGGCCAGCGTATAGACGGCGCTGGCGCCGAACACGTAGAGCGCGCCACCGAGCGCCGGGCCGCCAATGACGGCCGCCTGCATGCCGCTGCTGGCCAGCGTGATCGCCCGCCCGAGCAGCGCCGGCGGCACCAGCAGCGGGATCAGCGCCTGCTGCGCCGGCATCTGGAAGGCGCGGGCAATGCCGAGGACGATCGAGAGGCCGAAGATCAAGTCGCGCGTTTCGTTGCCGGTATGGATCGCCAGCAGCAGCGCGAGGCCGACGCCTGCTTGGGCGAACATGCAGCCGGCGAAGATGCGCGCCCGGCTGAAGTGATCGGCGGCGTGGCCGGCCGGCAGCGTCAGCAGCAGCGCCGGCACGAACTGGAAGAGGCCGACCAGTCCGAGATCCCAGGCGCTGCCGGTGAGGTCGTACATCTGCCAGGCGACGGCGACCATCAGCATCTGGTTGGCCAGCGTCGCCGCCAGCCGCGCCGAGAAGAATGCGGCAAAGCTGCGGTACTGGAAAAGCTCGGCGAGCGGTCTTTCGGTCATCGGCGGTGTCTGCGGGCGGACAAGCGAGTTGGAAGACGTTGGCGGGATTTCGTTCCGCCAAAAGGCAAAGCCGCCCGCGGGCGGCTTTGCAGTCGATGCGGCGGGGCGATCAGCGGACGATCTGATTCAGCTCGCCCTTGGCGTAGCGCTCGGCCATCTTGTCCAGCGATACCGGCTTGATCTTGCTCGCCTGGCCGGCGCAGCCGAAGGCTTCGAAGCGGGCGAGGCAGATTTTCTTGGCAGCTTCGCGGGCCGGCTTGAGGTAGTCGCGCGGGTCGAACTTGCCCGGGTTTTCGGCCAGGTAGCGGCGGATGGCGCCGGTCATCGCGAGGCGAATGTCGGTGTCGATGTTGACCTTGCGCACGCCGTGCTTGATGCCCTTGACGATTTCCTCGACCGGCACGCCGTAGGTTTCTTTCATGTCGCCGCCGAATTCGCGGATTTCGGCGAGCAGTTCCTGCGGCACGCTGGAGGAGCCGTGCATGACCAGGTGGGTGTTCGGGATGCGGGCGTGGATTTCGGCGATGCGCTCGATGGCGAGGATGTCGCCGGTCGGCTTCTTGGTGAACTTGTAGGCGCCGTGGCTGGTGCCGATGGCGATGGCGAGCGCGTCGCAGTTGGTCTGGCGGACGAAGTCGGCGGCCTGCTCGACGTCGGTCAGCAGTTGCTCGCGGGTCATCGTGCCTTCGGCGCCGTGGCCGTCTTCCTTGTCGCCCTTCATGGTTTCCAGCGAGCCGAGCACGCCCAGTTCGCCTTCGACCGAGACGCCGATGCTGTGCGCCAGTTCGGTGACCTTGCGGGTCACTTCGACGTTGTATTCGAAGCTGGCGACGGTCTTGCCGTCGGCTTCCAGCGAGCCGTCCATCATCACCGACGAGAAGCCGGACTTGATTGCCGCCATGCAGACGGCCGGGCTTTGCCCGTGGTCCTGGTGCATGACGATGGGGATGTGCGGGTAGGCTTCGAGCGCGGCGAGGATCTGGTGGCGCAGGAAGGGTTCGCCGGCGTATTTGCGGGCGCCGGCCGAGGCCTGCATGATGACCGGCGCGTCGAGCTGGGCGGCGGCTTCCATGATGGCCCAGACCTGCTCCATGTTATTGACGTTGAAGGCGGGCAGACCATAGTCGTTTTCGGCGGCGTGGTCGAGCAGTTGGCGCAGGGAGACGAGCGGCATGGGAACTCCTGGAAAGTTGGGTCGCTGAATTAACCGGCTATTTTATTACGGACGGGTCGGCAGATGCTCGCCGACGCGCACGATCTTCAGCGTGTTGGTACCGCCGATGCTGCCGATCGGTTCGCCGATGGTGAGCACGATCAGGTCGCCACGCTCGACGATGCCGCGCTCGATGAGCAGGGCTTCGGCTTCGGCCAGCAACTGGTCGCGCTCGGTGTGCTGCTGTTGCATGAGTAGCGGGCGGACTTCGCGGTACAGCGCCATGCGGCCGATCGAAGCGGCATCCGGCGTCAGCGCGTAGATCGGCACGCCGCAGTTGAGCCGGCTCATCCACAGCGCGGTCGATCCGGACTGGGTCAGCGCGGCGATCGCCTTGACCTTGAGGTGGTGCGCGGTCCAGATGGCGGCCATGGCGATCGACTGGTCGATGCGGGTGAACACGCGGTCGAGGAACTCGCGGTCGAGCGTCACTTCGGCCGAGCGTTCGGCTTCGACGCAGATGCGTGCCATCGATTCGACGGTTTCGACCGGGTACTTGCCGGCGGCGGTTTCGGCCGACAGCATCACCGCGTCGGTGCCGTCGAGGACGGCGTTGGCGACGTCGGAGACTTCGGCACGGGTCGGCACCGGCGAATGGATCATCGATTCCATCATCTGCGTCGCGGTGATCGCCAGCTTGTTCTTGTCGCGCGCCATGCGGATCATTTTCTTCTGCAGCGCCGGCACGGCGGCATCGCCGACTTCAACCGCGAGGTCGCCGCGGGCGACCATGACGCCGTCCGAGGCATCGAGGATCTCGGCCATGTTGTCGACGGCTTCGACGCGTTCGATCTTGGCGATCAGCACGGCTTCGCTGCCGGCGGCGCGCAGCAACTGGCGCGCCATGTACATGTCGGCGGCGCTCTTGGGGAAGGAGACGGCGACGAAATCGACGCCGATTTCGGCGGCGGTCTTGATGTCGTCCATGTCCTTGGCGGTCAGCGCCGGCGCGGTCAGGCCGCCGCCCTGGCGGTTGATCCCCTTGTTGTTGGAGAGTTCGCCACCGACCAGCACGCGGGTATGGATTTCGGTGCCGCGCACGGCGTCGACGGTCAGCTTGAGGCGGCCGTCGTCAAGGAGCAGGATGTCGCCCGGGCGGACGTCCTTGGGCAAGTCCTTGTAGTCGAGACCGACCCGCTCCTGATTGCCGAGCGGGCAGGCGGCGTCGAGGATGAAATGGGCGTCGGGGGCGAGCGTGATGCGGTTGTTCTCGAACTTGCCGACGCGGATCTTCGGCCCTTGCAGGTCGCCGAGGATGCCGACGACGCGCCCATGCTTGGCAGCGGCGGCGCGGATGCCTTCGGCGCGTGCCTTGTGGTCGGCGGCGGTGCCGTGCGAGAAGTTCATGCGGACGACGTCGACGCCGGCCTGCACGATGCGCTCCAGAACTTCCGGGGATGACGAGGCGGGGCCGAGGGTGGCGACGATCTTGGTGTGGCGGGACATTGTCTCTTCCTGTCTATCAGTGTGCTTGTTCTGTCTTGAGGTGGCGATTCAATCGGGCGTGCCTGGGGGACTGACGTACTTCCGCAACTGTTCTTCCATCTGTGTCAGCGGCAGGCCAAAGTGGAACTGCTGTTCGAGCAGGCGCAGGATGGGCAGCAACTGCTGGCCGGCTTCGCCGAGTTGTTCGCGGGTGTTTTCCTGGCGCAGCAGGGCCTGGATGCGGGCGAAGGGGTCGTCGGCCGGCGGATCGCTGCTGACGACGTGGCTGCCCGGCGTCTGGCGGGCGAGTTCGAGGCGGTTGACCGCCATTTCGATCAACTGTGCCGCCGATTTGCCTTGTTCCGTCGGCAGCGCGGCGAGCCCCGCACTGACGGCGACCTTCATCGTTTCTTCGCCGATGTGGATGCTGCGCTCGCCGAGGGCGCTGCACACGCGTTGGGCGAAGGCGGTCGCCGTCGCCGGGCTGGTGCCGGGCGAAGCGACGACATAGGTCGAGCCGCCGAGGTGGCCAATCAGGTCGCGCGGGCCGAGCTTGGCGCGGATCACCCGCGCGAAACGCTGGCCGATGTCCTGCATGACCGCCGCGCCAAAGCGCTCGCTGATCGCCGATTCGCTTTCCAGCCCGAAGGCCAGCACGCTTGCCGACCAGGTGTCAGGGTTGGCGATTTCCGCCATCTGGTTGCACAGATGGCGGCAGGCCAGGGTACGGTTGCCGAAGGGCGCCAGGCTGTCGGCGTCGTCGGGATTGGCGTCGAGATCCCAATTGACCAGGCGGCTGATGCGGCGGCGGATCTCGTCGGCGCTGCCGCCGCGCACAATGAAGTCGCTGACGCCGCGGCCCTTGGCTTCCTCGCGATTGGGGGCGGTCTCGTCCTTCGAGATGAGGAGGAAGAAGGGCAGGTCGGCAAGCCGGCGCAGGCGGTTCTGGCGCAGGCGCGACAACAGCTCGTAACCGCTCAGGCGCGGCAGGCTGATGCTGGAGACGACGGCGACGATCGACGCGTCGAGCACCAGCGTCTGCCAGGCCGATTCGCCGTCGGCTTCCTCGCGGATGTCGAAGTCCTCGCGCAGGAGCTTGACCAGCGCCGTCCTGGCAACCCGCGAAGGATCGGCGATCAGGATGCGGCGTTTGTCGCTCATCGCGCTCAGCCGGCGGCGCGCTGTTCGAGGACGGCGATCGCCGGCAGCGTCTTGCCCTCGAGGAATTCAAGGAAGGCACCGCCGCCGGTCGAGATGTAGCCGACATCATCGGCGATGTTGAACTTGGCGATGGCGGCCAGCGTGTCGCCGCCGCCGGCGATCGAGAAGGCTTCCGAGTGGGCGATGGCCGAGGCCAGCATCTTGGTGCCGCCGGCGAACTGCGGCAGTTCGAAGACGCCGACCGGGCCGTTCCAGACGACGGTGCCGGCGTTGGCGACGATTTCGGCAAGCTTGACGGCACTCTTCGGGCCGACGTCGAGGATGCGGTCGTGGGCGCTGACGTCGTCGATGCAGATCTTGTTGGCGCGGGCCAGGGCGGAGACTTCGTCGGCGACGACGACGTCGGTCGGCAGCGGCACTTCGGCACCGCGCGCCTTCATGATGTCCATGATGGCGTGTGCTTCCTTGACCAGGTCCGGTTCGGCCAGCGATTCGCCGATGCGCTTGCCGGAGGCGAGCAGGAAGGTGTTGGCGATGCCGCCGCCAACGATCAGCTGGTCGACCTTGTCGGCCAGCGAGCGCAGGATGGTCAGCTTGGAGGAGACCTTGGAGCCGCCGACGATGGCGACCAGCGGACGCTTCGGTTCATGCAGCGCCTTGCCCAGGGCGTCGATTTCGGCGCCCATCAGCACGCCGGCGCAGGCGACCGGGGCGTACTTGGCCATGCCGTGGGTCGTCGCTTCGGCGCGGTGGGCGGTGCCGAAGGCGTCATTGACGTAGATGTCGCAGAGCTTGGCCATCTTCTGCGCCAGTTCGTCGCTGTTCTTCTTCTCGCCCTTGTTGACGCGGCAGTTTTCGAGCAGGACGACTTCGCCCGGCTTGACTTCGAAACCGCCGTCGACCCAGTCGGCGATCAGGCGGACCGGCTTGTGCAGCATCTGGCCGAGGCGCACGGCGACCGGCGTCAGGCTGTCTTCCGGATTCAGTTCGCCTTCGGTCGGGCGGCCGAGGTGCGAGGTGACCATGACCGCAGCGCCCTTTTCCAGGCAGTAGCGGATCGAAGGCAGCGAGGCGCGGATGCGCGTGTCCTCGGTGATGTTGCCGGCTTCGTCCTGCGGCACGTTGAGGTCGGCGCGGATGAATACGCGCTTGCCGGAAACATCGAGGTCGGTCAGCTTGATGACGTTCATGGTCTTCTCCAAAGGGTTATTGTCGGTAATCGGTCCAGTGGCGCGACCAGTGGTCGGCCACTTCGAGCATGCGGTTGGCGAATCCCCATTCATTGTCGAACCAGACGAAGAGATTCAGCAGGTGGCTGCCGGCGGTGCGCGTCTGGCTGCCGTCAACGATGGCCGAGTGCGGATCGTGGTTGAAGTCGATCGAGGCGTGCGCCTGATCCGACCAGGCCAGGCGGCGCTTGAGCGGGCCGGCGGCGGCGTCGGCGAGCAGCCGGTTGATCGTCTTCGCCGATACCGCCTGGCGGGTGTGCACGGTGAGGTCGATGGCCGAGACGTTCAGCGTCGGCACCCGGATCGCCTTGGCGTGCACGCGGCCGGCCAGTTGCGGCAGCAGGCGCTCGACGCCGCGCGCCAGGCCGGTCGACACCGGGATGATCGACTGCATCGCCGAACGGGTGCGGCGCAGGTCGTCGTGGTGGTAGCCGTCGATCAGCGGCTGGTCGTTCATCACCGAGTGCAGCGTGGTGAGCAGCGTCTGCTCGATGCCGATTTCGCGGTCGAGCAGGTCGAGCACCGGGACGATCGCGTTGGTCGTGCACGAAGCGGCGGAAACCAGGCGTTGGTCGCCGTTCAGGCTGTCCTGGTTGATGCCGGCGACGATGGTGGCATCGACATCGTCGGCACTGTGGCCGGGGTGCGAGAGGAGCAGGCGCGGGCAGCCGGAGGCCAGGAAGCGCGCCAGCTCGTCGCGCCGGCCGTAGGCACCGGAACATTCGACGAGCAGGTCGATGCCATGCTCGCTCCAATCCACTTCCTCCGGCGCGCGCGCATGGCTGACGGCGATCGGCTGACCGTCGATGAACAGTCGCCCCTCGCCGAGGCCGACTTCAGCCGGAAAGCGGCCGTGCGTCGAGTCGTAGCGGGTGAGGTAGGCGATGCTGTCGAGGTTGGCCGGCTCGTTGATGGCGACCACTTCGAAACGCCGGCTGGCGCCCGCTTCGTGCAGCGCGCGCAGGAAGCAGCGACCGATCCGGCCGTAGCCGTTGATGGCGAGACGCAGCACTTCAGGGGGTGGAGAGTTGGCAGGCAAGTGCGATGGTGCGACGCGGATGGTCAAGCCGCGATTTTAGCAGCAGGGCATGGATTCCGGATATGACTGACCGGTCGAGGAGGCTGCCGGCCCAAGCCGCCTCAAGGGGAAACAGGCAGGCCCGCTTGGGGCAGGGATTTCAGTTGGCGATCAAAGGCAGCGGCTTTTCCAGAGAGGATTCTTTGGCGGGTTCGATGCCGCTTCATGATTTCCTGTCGGCTCAGTTGTTCCGGCCTGACGGCGCTTTCGCCGGCGCCGGCGCTGAAGAGCGGATAAAGGTGGCCGTTCCGGCCCCGCCGCCATGCCGTTACGTGGACTCTTCCTTGTTCCAGAAGCGAGTCCATGTATTTGGCGTTCTTGATCGTGTTGGCGGAGATGCCGGCCAGCTTCGCGATTTCCCGGTAGTCCAGATTGCTTCGGGTGTTGAGGATGGCGACGATTTTTGCCATGCCGCGGGAGTCACGGTCGATCGACGCGAATTTCGGACGCGGACAATCCGCTCCTTGGCCCAGCGCGTAAAGCGGCGTGGTAAAGCCGTTGTGGTTCTTCAGCCAGCCTTCGATGCGAATCAGGCCGAGGTCTTTCATTTTCCTCAGGTAGCCGCCTCCTTCGAGGGTGGTCAGGGCAATGAAGGCGTCGCGCGCGATCTCCTTGGGAGAGAGAGGCGTTTTTGCTTGAAGCAGCGAAACGATCCGCTGCATCGCCGGGGAGAGCGATGCAGCGGTTTCATCGGCGCCAGCGCTAGAAGCCAGCTGGCGGGAGGATGCGTTTGACGAAGCCATCGGGCATCGGCGCAATCAGATGCGGAAGCGGGAAACTGCGGCTTGCATCCGGCGCGCGGTGTTGTCGAGCGTCGTGGAGGCTTGCGAGGTTTCGTGCGCGATGGCGCTGGCTTCTTCGGCCTGGGTCGCGATCTGTTCGATCTTGACGGCGACGTCGGTGGAGGCTGTCGATTGTTCGCGCAGGCCATTGTCCACCTCGCGGATGACTTCGGCGACCTGTTGCGCCATCGTGCGCAATTCGGCGATCGCAGCCCCCGCCTGCTGCGCCAGTTCGACGCTGCTGTCCGCCAACTGGACCCCTTGGGCGACGCCGCTGACCACCTGGCCGGTGGATTGCTGGATGGCGCTGACCATCTTGCCGATTTCGCCGGTGGATACCGAGGTGCGTTCGGCCAGCTTGCGCACTTCGTCGGCGACGACGGCAAAGCCGCGCCCGCTTTCGCCGGCGCGCGCAGCTTCGATGGCGGCGTTCAGGGCGAGCAGGTTGGTCTGGTCGGCAATGTCGCGGATGACCGAGACGATGCTGGAGATTTTCTCGGATTCGTTCTTGAGGTTGGTAATCTGGGTGGACGCTTCGCGGACCACATCGGCCACCTGGTTGATGCGTTCGACCAGCGTTTCAATGGCATTGCGGCCCTGGCTGGCCTGGTTGTCCGATGCACTGGCGAGGCGGGCGGCTTCGCCGGTGCTGTCGGAAACGTGGTTGATCGAAACCGTCAGTTCCTCGACGTTGGCGGCGATGGCCGAGGCGGCGGAACTCTGGATCGACGCCGACTCGTCGATCATCTGCACCGAGTGGTTGAGGGCCTTGGAGGCTTCGAGCACCTGGCCGGCGCCGTGTAGCGATTCGCCGATGGTGGTGCGCAGCGATAGTTGCATGTGGGCGACCGCGCGCAGCAGCTTGCCGATTTCGTCGGCGCCGCCGTCCGGCACCTCGCCGGTCAGATTGCCCTCGGTGATGCGTTCGGTGGCGGCGACGGCCTGGTCAAGCTGACGGCCCATGCGCTGGGCGACGACGTAGGACACGAGGAGCGCCATCAGGGTGCCGCCGATCAGTGCGGTGATGGCGCCGGTCAGTCCGCTGGCCAGGTCCTTCTGGGTTTGTTCGGACAACGCATCGGCCGCTTGGCGGTTGATGTCGGTCAGTTCGTCGGTACGATCACGCAGCTTGTTGGCGTTCTTCACCCACTCCGTCTTGCGCAGTTGCTGGGCGCCCGCTTCGTCGCCCGCCACGGTCAGCGCAACCGCCTTCTCGACGCTGGCCTTGTAGTCGTCGGCAGCGGCAATGGCGGCCTTGTAGACTTCTCTTTCCTTGTCGGTGGAGATCAGTTTTTCGTACTTGGCGAAGGCGTCGCGCAGCATGCCGTCGAGTTTGTCCATGTCCTTGGCCAGCTTGGCCTTGGCTTCCGGGGTGTCGGGCAACATGTATTCCAGGCTGCGCACCCGGTAACGCAGGCGGAGCTGGCTGATTTCGCCGATCGCCTGAATCGAGGGCAGGGCGTTGCCGGCGACCTCGGCCATGTCTTCGCCTGCCGAACGCAATTCGACGACGGAAAAGACGATCGCCGCGATCAGGATGCCTCCGCTGGCAAGAAAATTGATCAGCAGCTTGTAACGCAGTGAAAGATTGTCGAACCAGCTCATGACGCCTCCTGAATTTTTAATTTATTGCCTAGCTGCGGCATTGCGCAGACCCGGGGCCGGGGGCAATGCGGCAGACGGTCGATTGTGCGGGGATTCTGCGCTGACTATATTAAAGCCTGCTTAACGATTTTCTTACGCGAACAGCATTTGCGGGCAGAAAAAAACCGCCGTAGATCCGGCGGTTTTTTTGTTCGGGCTGGGTGGTTTCAGCGAGCCGCCATCCAGGCGCGGGCGGCGTCGAGCATGCGGCAGGAGTAGCCCCACTCGTTGTCGTACCAGGCCAGCACCTTGACCAGCACGGAGCCGTCTTCACCCTTGATGACGCGGGTCTGGGTGGCGTCGAAGGTGGAAGAGACGGTGGTGTGGTTGAAGTCGGAGGAGACCAGCGGCTCGTTGTTCACGGCCATGATGCCCTTCAGCGGGCCGTTGGCGGCAGCCGTCATCAAGGCGTTGATTTCTTCCTTGGTGGTGTCGCGCTCGGCGGTGAAGGTCAGGTCGACCAGCGAGACGTTGATGGTCGGCACGCGCAGCGCGAAGCCGTCGAACTTGCCGACCAGTTGCGGCAGCACCAGGCCGACGGCCTTGGCGGCGCCGGTCTTGGTCGGGATGATGTTGGCGGCAGCGGCGCGGGCGCGGCGCAGGTCCTTGTGGCGGACGTCGACGGTGACCTGGTCGTTGGTGTAGGCGTGTACCGTGGTCATCAGGCCGGACTTGATGCCGATGTTGTCGGACAGCACCTTGGCCACCGGGGCCAGGCAGTTGGTGGTGCAAGAGGCGTTGGAGACGACGCTCATCGCCTGGGTCAGGATGCCTTCATTGACGCCCATGACGATGGTGCCGTCGACGTCGTCGCCGCCCGGGGCGGAGATCAGCACGCGCTTGGCGCCTTGTTCGAGCAGTGCCTGGGCCTTGGCCTTGGAGGTGTAGGCGCCGGTGCATTCGAGCAGGACGTCGACGCCGTGGTCGGCCCAGTTGATGTCCTTGGGGTTCTTGGTCGAGTAGAAGGCGATCTTCTTGCCGTCGATGATGATGCAGTTTTCACCTTCGGTTTCGACGCTGGTGCCGAAACGGCCGTGCGTCGTGTCGTACTTCAGCAGGTGGGCGTTGGTCGCCAGGTCGCCGGAGGCGTTGATGGCGACGACGTCGAATTCGTTCTGCAGCCCTTGTTCGTAGATGGCGCGCAGCGTGCAGCGACCGATACGACCGAAACCGTTGATTGCAACCTTGATAGCCATGGATCTATTTTCCTCTCTGCGTTTGACGTATTGAAATCAGGACAACAGGCTTTTCACCGTGGCGACGACGTTGCCGACGGTGAAGCCGAACATTTCGAACAACTGGCCGGCCGGCGCCGATTCGCCGAAGCGGTCGATGCCGATCACGGCACCGTGCAGGCCGACATACTTGCGCCAGAAATCCGGGTGCGCCGCTTCGATGGCGATGCGCTTCTTGCAGGTGCCGAGAACCGAAGCCTTGTATTCGTCGCTCTGGCGGTCGAAGACATTGGTGCAGGGCATCGAGACGACGCGCGCGGCGATGCCTTGGCCGGCCAACGCAGCCTGGGCGTCGAGCGCCAGCTTGACTTCGGAACCAGTGGCAATCAGCGTGACCTGGGCGTCGGCATTCTCCGACAGCACGTAGCCGCCCTTGGCGATGTCGGCGTCCGCAGCGTTCTGGGTGACGGTCGGCAGGTTCTGGCGCGACAGGGCGAGCAGGCTCGGGCCGTCCTGGCGTTCGACGCCCGAGATCCAGGCGATGGCCGTTTCCGTCGCGTCGGCCGGGCGCCAGACATCCAGGTTCGGGATGATGCGCATCGACGGGATATGCTCGACCGGCTGGTGGGTCGGGCCGTCTTCGCCGAGGCCGATGGAATCGTGCGTGTAGACCATGATCTGGCGCTGCTTCATCAGCGCCGCCATGCGGATGCCGTTGCGCGCGTAATCCGAGAAAACCAGGAAGGTCGCGGTGTAGGGAATCAGGCCGCCGTGCAGGGCGAGGCCGTTGGCGATCGCCGTCATGCCGAATTCGCGCACGCCGTAGTAGCAGTAGTTGCCGCCTTCGGTCCTGGTGACGCCCTTGCTGCCCTTGACGAAGGTCAGGTTGGAGCCGGCCAGGTCGGCCGAGCCGCCGAAGATTTCCGGCACCGCCGGGACCAGCGCGGCGATGGCGTTCTGCGAGGCCTTGCGGGTGGCGATGTTCTCGGCCTTGTCACGACAGGCAGCAAGGTAGTCGGTCTTGGTTGCTTCCCAGGTGGCCGGCAGGTCGCGCTTCATGACGCGGCGTTCGAACTCGGCGGCGAGTTCCGGGAACTCGGCCTGGTACTTGGCAAAACGGCGTTCCCAGTTTTCCTGGAAGGCGGCGCCGCGGACCTTGCCGTTCCAGGCAGCGTAGACGTCGCCGGGGATTTCGAAGGGCGGGAAAGTCCACCCGATGTAGGCGCGGGCGGCGGCGATTTCATCCTTGCCGAGCGGCGCGCCGTGGCAGTCGTGGCTGCCCTGCTTGTTCGGCGAGCCGGCACCGATCACGGTGCGGCAGCAGATCAGGCTGGGCTTGTCGGTGACCGCCTTGGCGGCGAGCAGGGCGCGCTCGATGGCTTCCGGGTCATGCCCGTCGACGTTCGGCACGACGTGCCAGCCATAGGCTTCGAAGCGCTTCGGGGTGTCGTCGGTGAACCAGCCTTCGACGTGGCCGTCGATCGAGATGCCGTTGTCGTCCCAGAAAGCGATCAGCTTGCCCAGGCCGAGCGTGCCGGCGAGCGAGCAGGCTTCGTGCGAGACGCCTTCCATCAGGCAGCCGTCGCCGAGGAAGGTGTAGGTGTGGTGGTTGACGATGTCGTGACCGGGACGGTTGAACTCGGCGGCCAGCACCTTCTCGGCCAGCGCGAAGCCGACGGCGTTGGTGATGCCCTGGCCGAGCGGCCCGGTGGTCGTCTCGACGCCCGGCGTGTAGCCGTATTCCGGGTGGCCCGGGGTTCTGGCGTGGAGCTGGCGGAAGTTCTTCAGGTCGTCGATGCTGACGTCGTAGCCGGTCAGGTGCAGCAGCGCGTAGATCAGCATCGAGCCGTGGCCGTTCGAGAGCACGAAGCGGTCGCGGTCGGGCCAGTGCGGATTGGCCGGGTTGTGACGCAGGTGGCGCCGCCACAGCACTTCGGCGATTTCGGCCATGCCCATCGGGGCGCCCGGGTGACCGGAATTGGCCTGCTGGACCGCGTCCATGGCAAGGGCGCGGATGGCGCCGGTCAAGGGGTTGAACTTGGGAGGAATACTCACGCTCATGATCCGGAATCCAGCCTGCAGAAAAGCCGTGATTATCGGCGAAAAGCCCCGTTTTGGATAGGCTTGGAGCAGCCTTGGCGGGGTTTTGCGCCGCCATCCGGCGGCTTGCGGCGATCAGGGCAATCCCTAATGGGGCGAAGTTCAGGGCTTGGCTACACTGGCTCAAAGTGCTGCCAATCGTGCGGCCGAGGAGGATGACAATGCAGGGCTTACTCAGGCTGTCGCGGCTGATCGACGCGTTCAGCGAGCGTTTGGGCAGCTTCATCTACTGGCTGATCCTGGCGGCCGTGGTGATTTCAGCGGGTAACGCGATCGTCCGCAAGGCGTTCCAGATGGGCTCGAACGCCATGCTCGAGGTCCAGTGGTATCTGTTCTCTTCCGTCTTCCTGCTGGGGGCGGGTTACGTGTTCCTGAAGAACGCGCATGTGCGGATCGATTTCGTCGCCAATCGCCTGTCGCCGAAACTGCGCAACTGGATCGACATCGTCGGCATGGTGTTTTTCCTCGGTCCGCTGTGCGTCATGTTCATCGACCTCTCCTGGCCACTTTTCCATAACGCCTGGGTGAGCGGCGAGATGTCGCAAAATGCCGGCGGGCTGATCCGTTGGCCGGCCTATCTGCTGATGCCGCTCGGGTTCGCCTTGCTGCTGCTGCAAGCCTGTTCCGAACTGATCAAGCGCGTCGCCTTCCTGTGCGGCCTGATTCCCGATCCGATCGCCCACGCCGCCCACGGCGACAACGAGGACGGCGTCACTTACGAAATCGAGGAACACGCCGCGCATGCCCGCGAGGAGTTGAGATGACCGCCTTCTTCGTCCAAAACTTCGTGCCGTTGATGTTCATCGGCCTGGTCTGCTTCCTGATGTCGGGTTTCCCGGTGGCGTTCGCCCTGGCTGCCACCGGCCTGATGTTCGGGACGCTCGGCATGGAGGCCGGCCTGTTCCAGTCGACGCTGTTTCAGGCCTTGCCGCTGCGCCTGTTCGGCATCATGCAGAACGAAACCCTGCTGGCGATTCCCTTTTTCACGCTGATGGGCATCATCCTCGAACGCAGCGGCATGGCCGAGGACTTGCTCGAAACCATCGCCCAGGTCTTCGGGCCGCTGCGGGGCGGCCTGGCGCTGGCGGTGATCCTGGTCGGCGGCCTGCTGGCGGCGACTACCGGCGTGGTTGCTGCGTCGGTGATGGCGATGGGCCTGATCTCGCTGCCGATCATGCTGCGCTACGGCTACAACCGCTCGATCGCCGCCGGCACCATCACCGCCGCCGGCACCCTGGCGCAGGCGGTGCCACCGTCGCTGGTGCTGATCGTCATGGCCGACCAGCTCGGCCGCTCGGTCGGCGACATGTACGCCGGGGCGATGATCCCGGCGGCGCTGCTGATCGGCCTCTACGTCGTGTTCATCGTCATCCTGGCCGTCGTCAAACCGGACTGGATGCCGGCGTTGCCGGCGGAAGCGCGCATTTACCGCGAAGCCAACGGCCGCAGCGGCCATCGTTCCTTGCTCGCCCTGCTGGTGCTGGGCGCGGCGGCCGGTTACGCCTGGACTCGGGTACACGATGTCGTGATCAACCCGCTGCTGCAGCGGACGGTGGCGGCGCCGACCGACGAGGTCGTGGTCATGACGCTGACCGTTTGTTCGTTCTTCGTGCTGTTCGTCGCCCTGCTCAACAAGGGGCTGCGTCTGGGGCTGCTGTCGCGCCTCAGCGAGCGCGTCACCTTCGTGCTGATCCCGCCGCTGGTGCTGATCTTCCTGGTGCTCGGGACGATTTTTCTCGGCGTCGCGACGCCGACCGAAGGCGGCGCGATGGGGGCGGTGGGCGCCCTGCT
>CAZFXO010000063.1:0-20406 GCA_964523045.1 uncultured Dechloromonas sp.
GCCGCCGCGATGCAGCGCCTGCAGGCGGGCGAGCGTGTCGTAATAGGCGGCGCGGTCGTCCATCAGCAGGTGGGTGAGGCGGGCGGGGCCGCGCAGTTCGCGGTAGCCCTGCGGCGCCCAGGCGGCGTCGCTGGCGAGCAGGGTCCAGCCGTCGGCGGTCAGCACGAAAGCGCCGATCTGGCCGGCGGCGTGACCGGGCAGCGGGACGAGCAGGATTTCGTCGCGGCTGTCGGGCAGCGCCCAGGCCCATTCGAAGGGCGCCAGTTCGGCCGGCAGGCGGACCAGCGGAAAACTTTCGACGAATTGCAGCGTCGTCTCGAAGCCGGCCGGGATCAGCCCCGGCACGAAAGCGCGGCGCAGCGCGCCGAAACCGCGCAGGCCGCGCGTGCGCTGCCAGCCTTCGCTCGAGCAGATGCAGGGCGTGGCGGCGAAGTCGTGGAGACCGGCGATGTGGTCGCCGTGGAAGTGCGAGAGGATCAGCCCGCAGATGTCGCGCGGCGTCAGGCCGACGCCCTGCAGTTGCCCGAGCAGCGCCTCGTGGGTGGCGAAATGCACCGGCGTGATCGCCGCGTAGAGGCGGAAGATGCCGGCGCTGGTGTGCTGGCGGAAATGCTCGGCGTAGCCGGTGTCCCACAGCCAGTGGCGGCCGCCGACGGCGAGCAGGTAGGCGCGCGCGGGAAAGCGGCAGACCCGCCAGCCGGCGCCGCGCAGCGCCATGCCGGCCGGGTGCGTGCAGTAGCCGACGGTGAAGGCGGTCAGCTCAGCCATCGACGGTTTCCTTGCCGCGCTGCCAGGCGGCGGTGCGGCGGATGCCCTCGGCCAGCGGGACGAGCGGGCGGTAGCTGAGTTCGGCGATGGCGCGGCGATTGTCGAGGGTCATGTCGAAATTGACCGCGCCGACGCTGTAGCGGGTCAGCGGCGGTTCGCGTAGGGTGATCGCGGCGACAGCCTCCATGCCGGCGGCGACGCCGTGCAGCAGCGGGTAGGGCAGCGCCTGCAGGCGGTAGGCGAGGCCCATTTCCTCGCGCAGCAGGCGGTCGAGCAGGTCGATCAGGCGGCCCGGCTGGTGGTTGCTGATGTTGTAGACGGCGGCGGTCGGCAGTTGCGGCTGGGTGGTGGCGAGCTGCAGCGCGTGCACGACGTTGCCGACATAAGTCAGGTCGAGCACCGCGGCGCCGCCGCGCGGCAGGCGCAGGACGCCGCCGTCGCGTTCGATCTGGCGCAGCAGGCGTGGCAGGATGACGCGGTCGTGCGGGCCGAACAGCGCGCGCGGGCGCAGCATCGTGTAACGGGTGGCCGGGTGGCGGGCGGCGAGTTCGCGGATCGCCTGCTCGGCGGCGTACTTGCTGGTGGCGTAGGCATTGGCGAAGCGCGCGGCGCGGAAATCCTCGCCGACCTGATGGCGGTGCTGGAAGTCGAAATAGATCGACGGCGTCGAGACATGCACGAAGCGCGGCAGGCCGCGTTCGCCGGCCGCTGCGGCGAGCTTTTGCGTGGCGTCGAGGTTGGCGGCCTTGAACGCCGCCGGGTCGCCCCAGGGCGCCGACAGTGCGGCGCAGTGCCAGACCGCGTCGATGCCATTGAGCAGCGCGGCGCACTCGGCGGGAGAGGCCAGCGCCAGGTCGAGCGGCACGAATTCGGCGCCACGGGCGGTCAGTGCGGCGCCGGCCGACAGATCGCGGCCGCTGGCACGCACCTTGAAACCGGCCGCCAGCAGCCACTCGGCGGCGTTGCGCCCGAGCCCGCTAGTGGCGCCGGTGACGAGGTAGTTCATGGCAGGAAGGTGAGGCCGCTCAGCGTCAGCCCGGCGGCGGTGCCGATCAGCAGCGCCGGCCGGCCCGGGATCAGGCGGCCGCTGCTGAATGCCACATGCAGCGCGCTGGGGATCGAAGCGGCGACCTGGTTGCCGCGTTCGCGGTAGATGTCGATCAGCGCCGAATTCGGCACCCCGAGCCGGCGGCGCATGTGTTCCAGCGACAGGTGGCTGGCCTGGTGCGGGATCACCGTCGCCAGGTCGGCCAGTTGCAGCGCGCTGCGCGCCAGCAGGCGACGGAAGAAATCCTCGATCAGCGCCGAGGCTTGGCGGAAGATGCGGCGGCCGTCCATATGGAACAGGAAATCGCTGTCGGCGATGCCGGCGCGCGGGTTGCGGCGGGTGCCGCCGGCGCGGATCTCGCAGTATTCGATGCCTTCCGGGTAGGTTTCGAGCAGGCCGGCGATGATCCCGCTGCTACCGTCGCCGCGTTCGACGATGGCGCAGGCGGCGCCGTCTCCGAAGATCAGCGCCGATTCCTCGTCGGCCCAGTCGATGCCGCGCGACGCGAGATCGGCGGAGACGATGGCGATGCGCCGGTAGGCGCCGCCGTTGAGCAGCCCGCCGGCGACCTGCAGCGCCTGGATGAAGCTGACGCAACTGGCGTTGACATCGAAGGCGGCGGTGCCGGCCGGCAGCCGGCTGGCGCGCAGGACGTGGGCGGCGCTGAAGGGCAGCGCCTGGACGGCGATCGCCGAGGCGTAAAGCAGCAGGTCCACCGACGCCGGATCAATGTCGGCGCGGCGCAGCGCGTCGTTGAGCGCCGCCGCGGCGAGTTCGCTCTGGCTGGCGTCGGCACTGGCGTGGTAGCGGCAGGCGATGCCCGAGCGCTTTTCGACATAACCCGGTCTCCTGCCCAGGCGGCGGTCGAGTTCGCTGGAATCGACCCGGTTGGGCGGCAGGGCGTGACCGGTGGAGAGAATCTTCAGAGGCAGGCTGACGGCGGGGGGATTTTTCATGAAACCTTTGCAAGGAGCGCGCGGCGCGGCCGGAATATGCCATGCCTATAGACGGGTGGCAATTGCGCCGGCATGGCGCCTACTTGTGGGCGTCGAATTCGCTCGACTCGGTCGCCCGATGGCTGACCAGCGCGTCGCCGAAGTACAGGGTATAGGTGTCGGCGCTTGCCGTGTAGTCCAGCAGGCTGTTGGCGAAGCGCGGCCGGCAGGGGATTTCCGGCAGCGCCTGGGCGAGTTCCGCCGGGTAGCGGCCATGCGCGGCGCGGTAGTCGGCCAGCGCCCGGCGCACTGTTTCGCCGCGATCGACGCATTCGTTGAAAGCGCGGGTGTGTTCGTCGGCGCCGAGTTGCCAGGCGTGCAGGCCAAGGCTGGCGAGGAGCAGCGCCGCCAGCAGGCGGCGCCAGAGGCCGGCGGTGACCAGACAGGCGAGCAGCCCGGCGAGGACGACGATGCCCGGGATGATGATCACGAAATTGCCGATTTGGCCCGGGGCGGTGCCGTGGAGATAGGCGGCGGCGAGCGCCGGGAGGATGGCGAGGCGGGCGACGAAGCGGAGGGCGCGGCGCCACCGGCCGACGGGCTGCGGCATCAGGCGTTTTCCTCGCTGCCCTGCCAGACCGGCCGGGCGAAATCCGGCGCGAACAGCATGCCGTGGCGGACGATGCGCAGGACGCTGGCGTGGCCACCGTCGCCGCGGCAGGCGTCGTTGAGCGCTTGGCGGCGGGCGGCGATGCCGGCGAAGAGCAGGTCGTGGGGCGTCTCGGCCAGTGCCGGATCATCGACGAGCAGGCAGCGCTCGGTGAATTTTCCGGGGCCCTCGTAGCGGGTTTCGCAGATGCCGCGCAGGAAGGTGAAATCGAGTTCGTCGGCGGTGAACCAGAGGAAGCCGGGAAGCGGGTAGTGGCCGGGCAGGTTGCGCCAGGTGGCGGTAGCGAAGTCGACGATGCGGATCGTCCCCGGTACCGCCGGCGGCGGCTCGGCGACGACCAGCGCCAGGTAGCGGCCGCAGTGCGACCAGATGAATTCGCCGAGTACCGGGCCGGGATCGACGCCGCAGGAAGTCACGCAGCGGTAGGGGGCGTAGGGCGTGGCCGGGCCGTAGCCGGGCAGCGGAAAAAGTTCGGCGCGGTAGTCGGGCTGGGCGCGGTTCTTCAGTTCGATCACCGTCGCCAGGCGCTGCTTGCCACCCTTGAAGCAGGCTGCCAGGTCGATGCGGTAGAGCGCGTGGCGCTCGATCCGGGTGCGCATGCGGCGCTGCGGCAGGCCGTCGGCATCCCGGTAGTCGACCTCTTCTTCGTCCCAGGGATAGGTCGACGATTCCTGGCAGCTTTCGGCGCGGTCGTGGGCGACCGAGCGCTGCAACAGGGCGACTTCGGCGAGCAGCATGCCTGGGTCGCCGGCGCGCATCTCGCCCAGCGTGGCGTGCGGGAATTCGTCGACGCCGCCCAGCGGCAGTTCGCGGGCGGCGGCGGGGGCGAAGACGCCTTCCGGCATCAGGTCGAAGAGGTGGTCGCCGATGACCAGGAAGCGTCCTTCGTGTTCCGCGCTGTCGATCCAGCAGGCCTTGGTGTGGCGCGTTTCGATATCGAGCAGATAGCCGTCGACGAGTAGCGCATAGCTCGGCGCCGCGAAGCGCAGGAAGGGGTTGTCGCGCCACGGCCGCCGGTCGGGAACGAAGATCAGCGTGTGGCGGCCGCCGCTGCTGCCGACGCTGACCGCGTCGTAGCGCGGCAGCGGCTGGCGCTGCGCATCGTCGAGCAGCCACCAGCCGTCGTCCTCGACCAGCGGGATGGCCGGCTGCTTGGCGATCAGGCGGTCGATTTCCAGGCTGACCGGCGTATCGCCGGTGAGCGGCGAAACCCGGCCGAAAATCTTGCCCTCGCTGATGGCGTCGATTTCCCACGGCACGTCGCTCGCCGACAGTTCGTAGGCAAGGCGGTGTTCGAAGTCGACCAGCAGCATTCCCCAGGTATTGCGCGACGGCTGCGTCAGCGCCGCGTAATGCCCGTCGTCGGCAATCGCCACCGACGGTCCGACGCCGCGGAAGGCGCAGCGATTGCTGAACACCACGTCGCCGTAGGTCGGCCCGCCCATGCAGATTTCGCCGGTATCGTAGAAGTGCCAGAGAACGCGGCAACCGTCGCTGCCGGCTTGCGTCGAGCCGCCGCTGGCGCTGCCGGACCAGGCCGAGGCGCCGCGCGTCGCGCCGGCTTGCAGGGTCGGCGCGAAGCTGGCGGCCGGGGTCAGCGAATAGCGATCCCGCAGCAGGCTGAAGATCACCGCCGTTACCAGCCAGAGGACGAGCGGGGCGATGATCATCGACAGCAGATGCCCGCGCACGCCGTAGCCGGCCAGCACCTGCAGCCCGGCGCCGGTGCATAGCCCGCCGAACAGGTAGGCGCAAGCGCGCTGCAGTTCGACCCAGCGCGGCGGGTGGCAGGCGACGTAGCCGAGGAGCAGCGCCAATCCGGCGAACAGCGCGTAGCTCAAGGGGACGAACAGGCCGCCCGGAATGCCGGCGATGATCAGCAGCCAGTGACGGAGTTTCATCGCGCGTTCGGCAGAGCGACGCAGGGGGAAGGCCGGGATGGCATGGCAGAAGGGCGGCTTTTCATGAAAACGGGATGATAGGCGATCGCTCCGCCAAAAGCATGCTCATCGGGGAATTGCCCTTTTCGTTCCGCACTTTCGAATGAGTGTTTCAGGTTTCATTTGAGCGCCATCTTCCTGAAATATGCGCCGCCTAGCATTTCGAACGAACGCGCCGAGGCGCGGAATCGAGACATCCCATTCAGGAAAGGACAGGCATGCAGGCGGAACAACGTGCCCGGGCGATCGTCGAGGTGGTACGCGAGCGAGGTTTCCAGACCATCGAGTCGCTGGCCGGCGAGTTTGCCGTGACGCCGCAGACGATACGGCGCGACGTCAATGCGCTGAGCGATCAGGGCATGCTGCGCCGCCGTCATGGCGGTGTCGAACTGCCGCAGCAGGGAGAAAACCTGGCCTATCCGGCGCGTCAGCAACTCAATCTGGCTGCCAAGCGGGCGATTGCCCAACTCGTGGCGCGCGATGTTCCGGCACGTGCCTCGCTGTTCTTCGGCATCGGCACGACGCCCGAGCAGTGCGCGCTGGCCCTGGTGCATCACCCGCAGTTGCGGGTGATGACCAACAACCTGAATGTCGCCATGCGCCTGGCGCACAACCCGGACTGCGAACTGATCGTTGCCGGTGGCCGGGTGCGCAACCTGGACCTCGACGTGGTGGCTGGCGAGGCGCACGACTTCTTTGCCCGCTTCAATGTCGATATCGGCATTTTTGGCGTCGGCGCTGTGGCGCCGGATGGCACCTTGCTCGATTTCAGCCTCGACGAGGTGGCCATGCGCGAATCGCTGATGCGCCATTGCCGCCAGCGTTTCCTGGTCCTCGACCACAGCAAGTTTGCCCGCGACGCCACCGTGCGCGGCGGTCATATCACCGATGCGACGGCGGTCTACAGCGACCGTCCGCTGCCGTCGTCGATCCGCGCCATGCTCGTCGCCGGCGGCGTGCGCGTGGTGGTGCCGGCGGAAAACCCAAACCTTTCGCAAATTTCCCTCACCCCTGGAGAATGCTCATGATCCCGACCCGTTTTGCCCGTACCCTGGCCGCCGTCGTCCTCGGCGGTGCCGCGCTGTTTGGCGCCGCTGCCGCCTTCGCCGAGGAAACCGCCGTCTGCTACAACTGCCCGCCGGAATGGGCGGACTGGGGCGCGCAACTGAAGGCGATCCACAAGCGCCTGAACATCGTCGTGCCGCCGGACAACAAGAACTCCGGCCAGGCGATCGCCGCGCTGATCGCCGAGAAGGCCAACCCGGTGGCGGACGTCACCTATCTTGGCGGCATCGCCGCCGACCCGGCGCGCGATGCCGGCGTGCTCACCCCGTACAAGCCGAAGGGCTGGGACAAGATTCCGGCCAGCCTGAAGGACCCGGAAGGCCACTGGTTCACCATCCATTCCGGCACCCTCGGCCTCTTCGTCAATAAGGCCGCGCTCGGCGGCAAGCCGGTGCCGCAAAGCTGGAGCGACCTGCTCAAGCCGGAATACAAGGGCCTGGTCGGCTATCTCGACCCGACCTCGGCGGCGGTCGGCCAGCTCGGCGTCATGGCCATCAACCTGGCGCTCGGCGGCAGCTACGACAACCTCGACCCGGCGATCCGCTTCTTCAAGGAGTTGCAGAAGAACCAGCCGATCGTGCCGAAGCAGACGTCCTACGCCCGCGTCATCTCCGGCGAGATTCCCATCCTGCTCGACTACGATTTCAACGCCTATCGTGGTCAGTACAAGGATATGGCGCCGGTCGCCTTCGTCATTCCCAAGGAAGGCACGCTGGTCTTCCCCTACGTGATGGGGCTGGTCAAGAACGGGCCGCATGCGGTCAACGGTCGCAAGATGCTCGATTTCGTCCTCTCCGACGAAAGCCAGGCGATGTGGGGCGATGCCTTCCTGCGCCCGGTCTTCGCCGACAAGCTGTCGGCCGCAGCCAAGGCCAAGTTCCTGCCCGAGCGCGAGTACGCCCGCGCCAAGCCGGTTGACCTGAAGAAACTGGCGGCTGCCCAGGCGGCGATCATCGAACGCTATCGTAACGAAGTGAAGTAAACGACACGGCGCGCGGCGCTCCGGCGCCGTGTGCCAGTCCCCGTGTACCAGCCCCTTGCCACATGTCCCATTCCCTAGCCATTTCCCGTCGCCAGAGCGCCTTGCTGCTGCTCCCGGCGGCCATCTTCTTCACTGCCTTCTTCCTGTTGCCGATGCTGCGCCTGTTCTTCATCGGCGCCAGCGGCCAGCTTGGCTGGAGCGCCTACCTGGCGATTGTCACCGACGCGAACTACTTTCGCGCCCTGTGGACGACGCTTGCCGTGGCCGCCGTGACCACCCTGCTGACGCTGGTGATCAGCGCCATCTCCGGCGTCTTCCTGCAACGCCATGCCTTTCCCGGGCGCGCCCTGCTGGTGTCGGCGTTGACCCTGCCGCTGGCCTTTCCCGGCGTCGTCGTCGGCTTCATGGTGATCATGCTGGCCGGTCGCCAGGGCTTGATCGGCGAGGTCTTCGCCCTCTTCGGCGGCGAGCGTCCGGTGTTCGCCTATTCGCTCGCCGGCCTGTGCATGGGCTACGTCTATTTTTCGATTCCGCGCACCATCCTGACCATCATGGCCGCTGCCGAAAAGCTCGACCCGCGCCTCGAAGAGGCAGCGCGTTCGCTCGGCGGCTCGCCCTGGCATGTCGTGCGCGACGTGATCCTGCCAGGGCTGCGGCCGGCCTTCGTCTCGTCGGGGGCGATCTGCTTCGCCACCGCCGTCGGCGCTTTCGGCACGGCGTTCACGCTGGCGACGCGGATCGAGGTGCTGCCGATGCTGATCTATACCGAGTTCACGCTCTCCGCCAACATCGCGATGGCGGCGGCGCTGAGTTTTTCGCTGGGCGCCGTTGCCTGGCTGGCCCTGGCGCTGGCGCGCAGTGCCGCCGGGGCGACGGTTGCCGCAGCGGGTTGAGGAGACGCCATGAAACACGGAAAACTCCTGCTCAGCCTGCAGTTCGCCTTCACGCTCGCGGTCTGTGCCTTCCTCGTCGTGCCGGTGGTGATGTCGATCCTTGCCGGGCTGACGGTCAACTACTTCGTCGGCCTGCAAAGCGGGCTGACCTTGCGCTGGGTGTTCGAAGTCTGGGACGGTTACCGCGACACGCTGTTCCTGTCGTTCGGCCTGGCGCTTGCCTGCCTGCTGCTGACCCTGCTGCTCGGCGTACCGCTGGCTTATCTGCTGGCCCGTTCGCGCGGCCGCCTGGCGCGCGCCATCGAGGAACTGCTGATGCTGCCGGTCGCCGTGCCGGGGCTGGCGACGGCGCTTGGGCTGATCGTCGCCTACGGTGGCTTCGCCGGCTTTCGTACCTCGGCCGCCTTCATCCTGGTCGGTCACGTGCTGTTCACGCTGCCCTTCATGGTCCGCTCGGTGCTCGCCGTCCTCAGCGTGATCGACCTGCCGACGCTGGAAGAGGGCGCCGCCTCGCTCGGCGCCGGCTTCTGGCAGCGTTTCCGCGACATCGTCCTGCCCAACTGCCGCAACGGCATCCTGGCCGGCGCGTTGATGGTGGTGACGCTGTCGGTCGGCGAATTCAACATGACCTGGCTGCTCCACACGCCATTCACCAAGACGCTGCCGGTCGGCCTGGCCGATGCCTATGCCTCGCTGCGTCTGGAGGTCGGCAGCGCCTACACGTTGATCTTCTTCCTGCTCATCACCCCGCTGCTGCTCACCCTGCAGGCGCTCGCCCGGCCACGCCGGCAGTCGTTCGCCGCGCCGGACAACACTATCGAGAATGCTTCATGATGCAAACCGTCCCCATCGCCCTTGAAAACTGTGCCAAGACCTTTGCCGACGGCACCCGCGCGCTGGAAGCCGTCAACCTGGAAATCGCCGCCGGCGAGACCGTCGTCCTGCTCGGCCCTTCCGGCTGCGGCAAGACCACCACGCTGCGCCTGATCGCCGGGCTGGAACAGCCCGATGCCGGCGGCCGCGTCCGTTTCGGCGCCGACGACGTGACCGCGCTGCCGATCGAAAAGCGTAACGTCGGCATGGTTTTTCAGTCGTATGCGCTGTTTCCCAACATGACAGTGGCCGAGAACATCGCCTACGGTCTGCGCTTGCGCCGCCAGTCGACCGCCGAACAGCGCGCCCGGGTCGGCGAAATGCTTGCCTTGATGCGCATCGAGCGCCTTGCCGAGCGCAGCATCGACCAGTTGTCCGGCGGCCAGCGCCAGCGTGTCGCACTGGCTCGGGCGCTGGCCGTGCAGCCGCGCGTTTTATTGCTCGACGAGCCGTTGACCGCGCTCGACGCCAAGTTGCGCGACGTGCTGCGCTTCGAAATCGACAGCCTGCTGCGCGAACTGGGCATCACGGCAATCTACGTCACGCACGACCAGGCCGAAGCGATGGCGCTGGGCGACCGTATCGTCGTCATGGACCATGGGCGCATCGCCCAGGTCGGTGCGCCGCGCGAGATCTACCAGCGACCGGCGTCGCGCTACGTCGCCGAATTCATCGGCACGATGAACCGCCTGAGCGGCCACGCCGACGGCGAAGTCTTCCGCTGTGCCGGCGGTTATGTCGCCTGGCCGGCGCTGCCCGCCGGGGCGCAGGAAATCCTCTTTCGCCCCGAAGATACGCGGATCGCCGCCGACGGTGAGGCGGCGACGCTGCATGGGACGATCGGCGCTGCCTTTTTCTGCGGCAACCATGTCCGCCTCTTCGTCGAAGTCGGCGAAGCCCAGCCGCTGGTCCTGGAAACGCCGGCCCGGCGCGAGTACCGGCGTGGCGAGCCGGTCGCGCTGGCGGTCGAAACCCACGGCCTGATGGTTCTGTAAACATGCTCATCGCACAACTGACCGATACCCACATCAAGACCGCCGGCCGCCTGGCCTATCGGCGGGTCGATACGGCGG
Source organism: uncultured Dechloromonas sp. (assembly GCA_964523045.1). Lineage (GTDB taxonomy): Bacteria > Pseudomonadota > Gammaproteobacteria > Burkholderiales > Rhodocyclaceae > Azonexus. Next base: position 10,248 of record CAZFXO010000063.1, read on the forward strand.
CGATGCTGGCCGCCGCCGTCGACGCCTTGCGCCAACTCGATCCGCAGCCCGACCTGGTGGTCATCACCGGCGACCTGGTCGATCTCGGCAACGCCGAGGAATACGCCCGCCTGCGCGCTCTCCTGGCGCCGTTGCCGCAACCGCTGCTGGTCGTTCCCGGCAACCACGACGCGCGCGACGCGCTGCGCCAGGCTTTCGCCGACGGCGGCTATCTGCCGGCCAGCGGCTTCCTGCATTACGCGGTCGACGACCATCCGCTGCGCATTATCGGGCTCGATACCCTGATTCCCGGTCAGGGCGGCGGCGAACTGTGCGCCGAGCGCCTCGCCTGGCTGGCGCGCACCTTGGCCGCGCGCCCGGCAGCGCCGACGCTGATCCTGATGCACCATCCGCCGTTCGCCACCGGCATCGGCCACATGGATCGCATCGGCCTGCGCGGCCGGCAGGCCTTCGCCGCGCTGCTGGCGCAACACCCGCAAGTGCAGCGCGTGCTGTGCGGCCACCTGCACCGGACGATCCACGCCGTGGTCGGCGGGCGGGCGGTGCTGACCGCGCCGAGCACCGCGCACCAGGTCGCGCTCGACCTGCGCGAACAGGCGCCCAGCGCTTTTCGCATGGAGCCGCCCGGCTTCATGCTGCACCGCTGGGCGGACGACATGCTGGTCAGCCATGTCGCCAATATCGGCGATTTCGCCGGTCCCTTTCCCTTCTTTGACGAGAACGGCGCGCTCATCGACTGAGCGCGCCGGATAAACATGCATCTGGCACTTTTCGATCTTGATCACACGCTGCTCGACGGAGACAGCAACAGCCTCTGGCTGTCCTACCTGGTGGCAGCCGGGCAATTGCCCGCCACCGTCCTGCACCGCCAGGCCGAGGAATACGCGCGCTATGAAGCGGGCATTCTGGACATCGCCGCCTACCTGGATTTCCATCTTTCATTGCTGGCCGGCCGGCCGTTGGCGGAATGGCTGCCCTGGCGCGAGCGCTTTGTTGCCGAGGTGATCGCGCCGCGCATTTCCCGGGATGCCATGGCCAGCGTTGCGGCGCATCGCGAACGCGGCGACCTGCTGGCGATCGTCACGGCAACCCACAGCTTCCTCGCTGAAGGAATCGCCGAGCTGTTCATGCCGATTGCCCTCATCGCGCCGCAGGCCGGCGTGGAAGACGCCAGCCTGAGCGGCCGCATCGTCGGCGAGATCAGCTACGGCGAACGCAAACCCGCTGCGGTCCGGGTCTGGCTGGCGCGGCATGGGCTCAAGCTGGCGGATTTCGCGAGCGTGCATTGCTATTCCGATTCGAGCAACGATCTGCCGCTACTGGAAATGGCCAGCCATCCCTGCGTCGTCAATGGCGATTCCGCGCTGGTCCGACAGGCGTCGGCGCGCGGCTGGCCGGCGCTGGAATGGCGGGCGCGAGCGCTCGGCGCAGGCTGCTTGGCCGACGCCGCCGGCGATGGCGCGGTTTCGGGTGAAGACGGTGCCGCTCATCCTCGGGCCGTCGATCGCCGATCCGCCAGCCTGCGTGGCCGGCACAGCGATGGCGCCGAAGTGTAGCGTGCCGCTGACCGGGGGCGGCAGGCAGGCACCGACGCATTGACGCGGCGCGGCCCGCCGCCGAAGATGGCGGGCCGCGCGCAAACCGCCAACAGGAGAGTCGTCATGCAAGCCATCCTCACCGGACACAGCCGCGGCCTGGGAGCCGCTTTAGCCGCCGAACTGCTCGGCCGCGGCATTCCGCTGCTCGGCCTCGCCCGCCAGGGCAATCCGGCGCTCGCCGCCGCTTACCCGGGGCGTTTGAGCGAGGCCGCGCTTGATCTCGCCGACGATGCGGCGCTTCGCGCCTGGCTCGACAGTCAGCAGCTCGGCGACTTCCTGGCCGCCGACGACGGACCGCTGCTACTGATCAACAACGCCGGCGTGCTCGGCCCGATGGCCGCGCTCGACGCACAGGCGCCGGGCGAGATCGCTGCCGCCGTCGCCATCAACGTCAGCGCGCCGTTGCTGCTCAGCGCCGCGCTCGCCAGCCGCCATGCCGGCGAACTGCGCATCCTGCACGTCTCCAGCGGCGCCGCCCGCCATCCCTACCCGGGCTGGAGCATCTACGGCGCCAGCAAGGCGGCGCTCGACCACCACGCCCGCTGCGTCGCCGCCGACGGTCGCGGCAAACTGCGCATCTGCGCGCTGGCCCCGGGCGTCATCGATACCGACATGCAGACCCGCATCCGCGCCAGCGCCGAAGCCGACTTCCCGCTCAAGGACAAATTCGTCGCCCTCAAGGCCGAAGGCCGCCTGAGCACGCCGCAAGGCGCCGCGCGCGCGGTGGTCGATTACCTGTTGAGCGAAAAATTCGGTAGCCAGCCGGTGGCGGATTTGCGCGAGCTGGGCTGACGCCGCGCGCGGCCGTTTGCGCGTCCGGCGCCGGCAGGGAGGGCTGCGCGCCACTTCGGCCGGGCGCTGTCCTCTGCGATAATCGCGGCCTTTCCTCGTTGCCCGTCCGCTCATGACTTCCATTGCCTCCCGCCTCGTCGATGCCGCCCAGACGCTTTCCCGTGACGTCGACGCGATGCGCTTCGCGGCGCCGGTCAGCCACGTTTACAACCCGCTCGACTACGCCTGGAGCGTGCATCGCGCCTACCTGGAGCGTTTCGGCAACAGCAAAAAACGGATCGTCTTCCTCGGCATGAACCCGGGGCCGTTCGGCATGGCGCAGACCGGCGTGCCCTTCGGCGAGATCGCCGCCGTGCGCGACTGGCTCGGCCTGTCCGGCACGGTCGGCAAGCCGCTGCCGGAAAACCCCAAGAAGCCGGTGGACGGCTTTGCCTGCAAGCGCGGCGAAGTCAGCGGCCAGCGCCTGTGGGGCCTGTTCCGCGAACGCTTCGGCACGCCGGAAGCCTTCTTCGCCGAACATTTCGTCGCCAACTACTGCCCGCTGGTCTTCTTCGACGAAGGCCGCAACCTGACCCCGGACAAGCTGCCCGCCGCCGAAGCCGGGCCGTTGCAGGACGCCTGCGACGCCCACCTGCGGCGCATGGTCGAAGCGCTGCAGGCGGAATGGGTGATCGGCGTCGGCGCCTGGGCGGAAAAACGCGCCGCCAGCGCGCTGGCCGGCCTGCCGCTCCGCTTCGGCCGCATCCTCCACCCGAGCCCGGCCAGCCCGGCCGCCAATCGCGGCTGGGCGCCGGAAGCCACGCGGCAGATGGCCGAAATGGGTTTGTGGGAGAACTGAGCCCGCTGCTAGGCCATGACGACCTTGTTGCGCCCGCCTTCCTTGGCGCGGTAGAGCGCGTCATCCGCTCGCTTGAGCAAGGAAAAGGCATTTTCGTTCTCGCTCGGCGTGCTTCCGGCGATGCCGATGCTGACGGTAACCATGCCGAAGTCTGAGGTCTGATGCGGAATATTCAGTGTCGCAATTGCCTGGGCGACCATTTGAGCATACGCCAGCGCGCCATCGGGATCGCTCGTCGTGATGATCATCACGAATTCCTCGCCGCCATAGCGCGCGACCAGGTCGCCGGCCCGGTTCGCGTTTTCCAGTAATGAGCCGGCCACGCGCCGCAAACATTCGTCGCCAGCTTGATGGCCGTAGCGGTCGTTGTATTTCTTGAACCAATCGACGTCGAGCATGGCCAGCGCCAGATAGCTGCCGTTCCTTTTTGCCCGGCGCCATTCTTCGGCGAGCGCTTCGTCAAAACGGCGGCGGTTGGCGATCCCGGTCAGTTCGTCGGTGACGCTTTGAGCCGCCAGCATCCGGTTCGCCTCTTCGAGCGCCAGGGTGCGCTCCAGGACTTTGGCTTCAAGTTGCTGGTGTTCATCGTGGATGCGCTCGGACATGCGGGTGAAGTCACGGGCCAGTTCGCCGATTTCGTCATCGGAATGGAGCGGCAGGTCGTAGTTCGCCTGCTCTCCCGGTTTGCCCAAGGCGCGGGCAGCACGCATGAGTTTCTGCAGCGGCTGGGCAACCTGCTTTTGCAAGATCGAGCGGATGACGAAGACTTCGACCAGCAGCGTGAGCAGCCCCAGTGCGACGACCACCGCCAGGTTGAGCAGAATCGCCGGCTGCATCAGCGCGCGTGGATAGTGGATGCTGAGTATGGCGGGCGTTTCCGGAACACGCCCGATGGCAACGATCTCGTCCCTGGTTTCAAGCAAGCTCACCTTGCCCGGCGCCAGCGTTCTCGCCTCGGGCAGCAAGGGCAGGCTGTTTTCCAGTCCGAGCGACTTGATCGATGCCCGGCCTTCGGACTTCTTGATCGCCTCCATCTGTTGTGGATGGAACATCAGAGTGCCTGCTTCGTCACCCAGGAACAGGGTGCTGTAGGCGCCCTCGATGGAGGGATGGGCCAGCCGTTGCATCAGCTTGTCGAGCAAGACATCGACGCACGCCAGAATGCGGTGCTTTCCAGATGCGTCGACGACATCCGGCGTGGCGACCGTGGTCATCCAGGCCTTGTTGGAGTAGTCGTAGTACATCCGGGTCAGAAAAGTCTCCTGCGTTGTCGATGCGAAACCGCGCGCATAGAACTCATAGTTCGCCAGTTCGAGCGCATCCGGGCCGCCATAGGTAAAAACCTTGGCGATATCGGCCGCCTGGTAGATCGGGAAACCCTTTTCCGGGACGACCCCGTAGAAATTGAACAGGCGCCCGTTCATCGCCGAGCCATATTTATGCGAAAGCACGTAAGACAGCGCAAAACGGACCTTGACGTCATGCGTTGGCGGATGCTCGGGCGCGTAGGTGGCGGACATCCTGGCGAAGCGCCGACCGTCCGCGAGCGCCCGGCCTTCGAACAGGCCGGGGCGCTGCGTGTAAGACCCGTCATCGTGACGATAGAAGATCTGCTCGAAATCGCGCGCCAGGGCCATCCGTTGCTGCGGGTCGTTCTCCATGGCCTTGAATTCGGCGAGGAAGTTCTGCTCCAGTTCGCGAATCTCGCGAAACGGCAGCGCTTCGCGCTGTATGGTCTGGGCAGTCGAAAGCAGGAGTTGCTCGCGTACCGCCTCTTCGATCGAAGAACGATTGAGGAAATACGAGAAAACGCCAGCACAGATCGAAACGATGCCGATGCGGATGGTTGCGAGGCGCAGCGCACGACTGGCCAGAGATCGGTTTAGTTTCACCAGGGATTCGTAAGTTTAGGCGCGGTGAGCGGAATTTTATCCGACAGATCAAGACCGGCGCGCCCTCTTGGATCATCCGGAACGACGCCTCTGTTGCGGGTGCTCCGGAAAGCCGACATCCTGTCCTGCGACCCGGGCGGCAACGGCCAGGTCAGCTTCGGCTACCGGGACAGCCGCAGCGGCAAGATACAGGTACGCACCCCGTCCGGTGCCGATTTCCTGCACCCGAACAAGAAAGGTCTGATTGCGCTGCTGCACCTCGTGCTGCGCATCACGCTCCAGAGAAACCGAACCGAGCTTGTTCAACAACCGGTTCAGATCGCGGCTCGCTTCGCGATCACGATCTAACCTTAATCGTTGGGCGTCGCGCGACCGGGACTAGACAGGCGGCTGGTAACGATGTACGGTAATGCGTACATATAAGGGGCCCCGAAATGGATACGATTACCTACACGACGGTTCGTGCGAACTTGGCGAGCACGATGGATCGGGTTTGCAACGACCACGAAGCGTTGATTATCACCCGCAACGGAGAGCAGTCGGTGGTGATGCTCTCGCTCGAAGACTACAAGGCGCTGGAAGAGACCGCATACCTCCTGCGCACGCCCGCCAACGCGAAGCGTATTCTCTCGGCGGCAGCGCAGTTGAACGCCGGCAAGGGCGTTGAGCGGCAGCTGGCCAAGTGAAGCTGGTTTTCGCAGACGAGGCATGGGAAGACTACCTGTATTGGCAGAAGCAGGACAGGAAGATGGTGGAGCGGATCAACAAGCTGATTCGCGAAACCCAGCGTGAACCATTCAGCGGCGTGGGCAAGCCAGAACCACTGAAACATGCCCTCTCGGGATTTTGGTCACGCCGGATCACGGATGAGCACCGCATGGTGTATCGGGTAGAAGGCGACCAACTCCAAATAGCCCAGTTGCGTTTCCACTACTGAGACGCACAACGTCTGAATCATCCTGGTCAAAAGCCAGCGGGCCGGAGAACGGGTTATGAAGAGTTTGACGCGCTACCTGGAAGGACGACTGAAGCTCAAACTCAACCCTGCCAAAAGCAAGGTGGCGAGAATGAGCGAATGCGGTTTCCTGGGCTTCACAACCGGGGCAAGATCCGCTGGCTGGACAAGAAGCTGTTGTCCTTCAAGCACCGGGTGAAGGAACTCACCGGCAGAAGCTGGGGGTGTAGCGGGGGTTTCAAGCGACATGTCGCTTGCCCGCGAAACGGCACTGGCATGCAAGCCAGTGTGCGCCCTGCAAGGGTATCGATGGAATATCGGCTGCACAAGCTGGGGCAATACGTGCGGGGCTGGCTGGGTTACTTCGGCATCAGCGAGTACTACCGGCCGATCCCGGAACTGGACGAGTGGCTGAGAAGGCGCATCCGGATGTGCTATTGGAAACAATGGCGCTGGCCGCGCACGAAGATCAGCCACCTGCTAGCCTTGGGCGTCAGCCTGAAGACGGCGATCCAGCATGGCGTCAGCAGCAAGAGCTACTGGCACATGGCACGCACGCCGGCGATGCAGCAAGCGTTGAACAATGACTGGCTTGAGCGCCAGGGCGTGCCGAGCATCAAGCGGTTATGGTGCAAGGCACAGGGCTACACGTCTTAGTCGAGCGAGCCATCTCGTTGAACCGCCCACTGCGGACCCGCACGGTGGGTGGTGTGGGGGCCGGGGGAGAGAAACCTCTGGCTACCCGATTAGACCTCTTCATCGGATTTTCCATATTTCTTCTCTACATCTCGTTTGATGGCGCCAGAAACTTTCTTCAGCTTTGCTAGCGCGGAGTAGTAGTACGATTCGTCGACAGAGAGCTTGTCACCTATGGCTCCTCGCGCTTTCGCACCTGACTTCTCCAGATAGAGCGCGTTAACGACGTTGTTGTTGTGCACTACGAGGTCGCGGGTTGCCGCAACTTCAAAGTAGTCAGCGAAGCTGGGATCATTCTTGACACTTACGAGCTTCGCAAGGTACGCCATGTAAAGGCTTGGCCGCTGCCGGAACACGTTTGCCACGTGATCTGAAAGTACGCGCTGAACCAACTCTTCCTTGTCTTCCGCGGCCATAAGGTCTTTTGCCGAAACACCTGGGCAAGCGGGGATTCCCTGTACCGATTCTGTAATGCGTTGCGGGTAGTGCTGCAGGAAAACGATAAGGACATCCGCAAGGAAGGACTCAAACTGCGAGACAGAACTGACCAAGAACGCCTCAAATAGACCACTTGATGTGTAGTGGTCGTATATCTCTTTGAGTTCAGCGTCAGTCCGTCTTGCGAATTTCTTCCTGTCAATGGATGGCACGTAGTAACGTCGATCCGACTTTGATTTGCTGCCTTCATATCTCGCGCGAGCCTCCTCAAGCAGGGGTTGAGCTTGCTCTAGAAAGATGTGCGCGTTGTTCAACTCGCGGACGATCTTGTTCTGTAGGGAGTAAATTTTTCGAGCGAGCGCTTCGTTTGGCATATGAGGTCTAACGTGAAGTTGAGGCGCCTGCGCGGCTTTTCGCGCAGGTCGCCTCGAACGAAGGGTGTGCGCCCAGCATGGGCGCGATGTAATGGGGTGTAAGTCCCCTGTGGGAGTACCGATCTTGTCGCATGCGACAAGAATAACCACTAGCCGAAGGCAAGGGCAAGCTTGTGAGGGGTTGTCTGAAGGAAGCCGGAGAGCAAACGTGCGAGGCGACGGACAGAAACCGCATAGAAGGCCTGGTCTGCGGGCGAGCTAGCACCACATGGCGAAGCCCGACGGTGCAGCGGACAAGGTAAATGCGGCGCTTGTGCGCGGACACATCGCGTTCTTACCTGGGGAGGTCTGCCGCGCGAGCGGAGAAGGAAGTTGAGCGAAAGTGGCCGGGTCGTGCCAGTTCCAAACGACCAGCGCCGATGCGGGCTGTCACGCATCAAGGGCGAACGAAGCGACAGCGGCGCTCAACAACGAATCAGCGCCTCGGCCAGCAATGGCAGGGGTGACGCGGCAGAAGTCAGCAGCGGTCATAGTAGCCGGGCAGGTTGCGACCGGCGAAGGATCAAACAACGAAACACAAGGCGCAGACGGCCTGATCTGGGCGCAGCCGCAATCTCCCCGGACGGGGAAGGCGAGCCGGCGAGCGGGTCGCACCGAGCCTTGAACCAAGACGAGACGAAAGTAGTGGCAACAAACGAGTTACTGGCAGCCGTCCTCTCCAGCGACAACCTGCGCGGTGCATGGAAACGCGTGAAAGCCAACCAAGGCGCGCCGGGCATCGACGGCATCGCCATAGCAGACTTTCCCGCCCACCTGCGAGCGCACTGGGAAGACACCCGCCGCCAACTCGAAACCGGGCGTTCCCGTCCGCAAGCCGTCCGCCGGGTGGAAATCCCCAAGGACGACGGCGGCAAGCGGCTGCTGGGCATCCCGACCGTGATGGACCGGGTCATCCAGCAAGCCATCGCCCAAGTGCTCACGCCGATCTTCGAACCGGGCTTCTCGGCGTCGAGTTTCGGCTTCCGACCGGGCCGCAATGCCCACCAGGCGATCAAACAGGTACAAGCGTATGTGAAGGACGGCTACGCCATTGCCGTGGACATCGACCTCGCCAAGTTCTTCGACACCGTCAATCACGACGTGCTGATGAAGATCATCGGGCGAACGATCCGCGACAAGGCGCTGCTGGCCCTGATCGGCCGCTACCTGCGCGCCGGTGTGCTGGTCGGAGAGCACATCGAGCCCAGCGCCATCGGCACACCGCAAGGCGGGCCGCTGTCGCCGCTCCTGGCCAACATCCTGCTCAACGAACTCGACCACGAACTGGAACGGCGAGGCCACCGCTTCGCCCGTTACGCCGACGACATGGTCATCCTGGTCAAAAGCCAGCGAGCCGGAGAACGAGTCATGAAGAGTTTGACGCGCTACCTGGAAGGACGACTGAAGCTCAAACTCAACCCTGCCAAAAGCAAGGTCGCGAGAATGAGCGAATGCGGCTTCCTGGGCTTCACCATCAACCGGGGCAAGATCCGCTGGCTGGACAAGAAGCTGCTGGCCTTCAAGCACCGGGTGAAAGAACTCACCGGCAGAAGCTGGGGGGTATCGATGGCCTATCGGTTGCACAAGCTGGGGCAGTACGTGCGGGGCTGGCTGGGCTACTTCGGCATCAGCGAGTACTACCGGCCGATCCCGGAACTGGACGAGTGGCTGAGAAGGCGCATCCGGATGTGCTATTGGAAACAATGGCGCTGGCCGCGCACGAAGATCAGCCACCTGCTAGCCTTGGGCGTCAGCCTGAAGACGGCGATCCAGCATGGCGTCAGCAGCAAGAGCTACTGGCACATGGCACGCACGCCGGCGATGCAGCAAGCGTTGAACAATGACTGGCTTGAGCGCCAGGGCGTGCCGAGCATCAAGCGGTTATGGTGCAAGGCACAGGGCTACACGTCTTAGTCGAGCGAGCCATCTCGTTGAACCGCCCACTGCGGACCCGCACGGTGGGTGGTGTGGGGGCCGGGGGAGAAAAACCCCTGGCTACCCGATTGGGCGTCACCAGGGCTAGAAAAGCGGTTTAGCAACATTGTGCTCTCCCATTGCCCTGTGGTAAGCCTTAAACAACCAATACAGCGCGGACCAGAGCCAAACAAAGAAAAAAATTAGTGGCCCAAACAGAACTGGTGCGGCAATGCGCAAATACCGAATCATGTTCGTATCGCTTAGCGCATCGGCGTCGGGCCAAGGCTTTCCGCAAAGAAACTTGAGCCAATCGGATTCGACAGGACAAAAGGCTGCACGGAATTCAGCCTGAAAGGCAGAGTGAGAGTCAATGTAGGAAGGAAGCGAGAAGAGTAGATAGGTGGTGCCTACTACAGCGGCAGAAATCATTGCAACGTAGAGTGTATTAAGAACAAGCAGAATCGGATTCGCAGCTAGATGAGCGATCACAGCTTCGCGCCTTGCATCAACTTGCGCTTTAGCCTCTTTAAACAATCGCCGATTCTCCTCCGAGAACTGCCCTTTTATCGTAAGCGCCCGGCAAACCCATCTGTAAATTGACGCGTTAGACCGCGAAGATC
>CAZFXO010000064.1:0-20141 GCA_964523045.1 uncultured Dechloromonas sp.
GCCAAGTGCTACGGCGGCGACATCACCCGCAAGAAGAAGCTGCTGGAAAAGCAGAAGGCCGGCAAGAAGCGCATGAAGCAGGTCGGCTCGGTGGAAATCCCGCAGGAAGCCTTCCTCGCCGTGCTGCGCGTCGATAACTGAGATACCGCATGAACTTTGCCCTGATCCTCCTCGTCCTCACCGTCGTCACCGGCATCCTGTACGCGATCGACATCCTCAAGTTCCGCAAACTGCGCGCCGCCAACGACAAGCAGCCACTGTGGGTGGAGTGGGGCGCCGATTTCTTCCCGGTGATACTGATCGTCTTCGTGCTCCGTTCCTTCCTCTTCGAGCCGTTCAAGATTCCTTCCGGCTCGATGATTCCGACCTTGCTGGTCGGTGATTACATCCTGGTCAACAAGTACGCCTACGGCATCCGCCTGCCGGTGATCAACACCAAGGTGATCGAAGTCGGCGATCCGCAACGCGGCGATGTCATGGTCTTCCGCTACCCGGAAGATCCCTCGCTCGACTACATCAAGCGCGTCGTCGGCCTGCCGGGCGACACCATCGACTACCACAACAAGCAACTGCGTATCAACGGCGAGCCGGTGGCGATGAAGCCGGAAGCCGATTTCCTGCACGCCGAGCGCCTGTACTATTCGCAGCAGTTTTCGGAAAAGCTCGGCGAAGTCGAGCATCGCGTCCTCAATGATGCCGATGCGCCGGCCTTTGTCCCTGGCGTCTCGTCCTTTCCCTACCGCGAGAATTGCACTTACAATGCCAGTGGCGTGACTTGCAAGGTGCCGGACGGTCATTACTTCATGATGGGTGACAATCGCGACAACAGCCGCGACAGTCGCGCCTGGGGTTTTGTGCCGGAACAGAACATCGTCGGCAAGGCATTTTTCATCTGGCTGAATTTCAGCGATTTCAGCCGTATCGGTTCATTCAGGTAAGGTGAGAGTAATGAAACAACAACGCGGCGTGGCACTGACCGGACTGATCCTCTGGGGGATTGTTCTCATCCTCGTGGCCGTTCTGGGCATGAAGGTGGTGCCTACGGTGATTGAGTACTACAAGATTCAGAGCGCGATCAAAGCGGTGGTCGAGAAGGCCAAGCCGGAGGCGACGGTCCCCGAGTTGCGCAAATCCTTTGAAAAGTTCGCCGAAGTCGATCAACTGGCATTTCCCTCGAAGAATCTTGACATCTTCAAGAACAATCGCGGGCAGATCGTCATTGAATTCGCCTACGACAAAAAGGTTCCCTTGTTCGGCAACGCTAGCCTGCTGATCGAATACAAGGGGACGACTGCCAAGTAGGCATGACCTTGCAGATCCTTGCCGAGCGGATCGGCCATCGTTTTGCCGATCCGGCGCTTTTGCGGACGGCGCTGACCCATCGCAGTTTCGGTACGCCCAACAACGAACGCTTGGAATTCCTCGGCGACGGCATCCTCGATTGCGTCATCGCCGCCGCCCTCTATCACCGCTTCCCGAATCTGCCCGAAGGTGACTTGTCGCGTCTGCGCGCCAATCTGGTCCGCCAGGAAAGCCTGCATCGGCTGGCGCAGCAGTTGGAAATCGGCAAAACCCTGCGTTTGGGCGAAGGCGAACTGAAAAGCGGCGGCGCGACGCGTCCGTCCATCCTTGCCGATGCGTTGGAAGCGATCTTCGGCGCGATTTACCTCGATGCCGGTTTCGACACCGCGAGCAGCGCGATTTCCCGCCTCTACGCGCCGATGCTCGACGAACTCAAGCCAGGACAATTCCAGAAGGACGCCAAGACCCGCCTGCAGGAATGGCTGCAGGGCAGGAAGAAGCCGCTGCCGCGCTATGTGCTGCTGGAAACCAACGGCGCCGCCCACGAACAATCCTTCGTCGTTGCCTGCGAGATCGATCAGCCGGCGCTGCGTACCCAGGGTACTGGCAGCAGTCGCCGTATCGCCGAACAGAACGCCGCCGAAGCGGCCTTGAAAGCCCTCAATCCATGACCGAAATCCGCTCCGGCTACATCGCCATCGTCGGCCGACCCAACGTCGGCAAATCGACGCTGCTCAACCACCTGATCGGTGAGAAGATCAGCATCGTCTCGCGCAAGGCGCAGACCACCCGGCACCGCATCACCGGCATCCTGACCGAGCCTGACGCCCAGTTCGTTTTCGTCGATACGCCGGGCTTCCAGACCAAGTTTTCGAACGCGCTGAACCGGGCGATGAACCGCGGCGTGACGCAGACCTTGAACGACGTCGATCTCGTCCTTTTCGTCATCGAGGCCGGCCGCTACGACGCCAAGGACAAGGCGGTCGTCCGCTTGTTGCCGAAGGACCGGCCGGTGATCCTGGTCATCAACAAGACCGACCTGCTGAAGAACCGGGAAGCCTTGCTGCCTTTCCTCGCCGAGGTCTCGGCCGATTTCGACTACACCGCCGTGGTCCCGGTCAGCGCCGCCAAGGGCCGGCAGACGCAGGACCTGCTCAAGGAGGCGCGCAAACATCTGCCGAACGAAGGCCTGATGTTCCCCGAGGACGACCTGACCGACAAGTCGGAGCGCTTCCTCGCCGCCGAATACATCCGCGAGAAGGTCTTCCGCCTGCTCGGCGATGAACTGCCTTACGCCACCGCCGTCGAGATCGAGAAATTCGAGGTCGAGGGCAATCTGCGCCGGATTTACGCTGCCATCGTCGTCGACCGCGAGAATCACAAGGCGATCGTCATCGGCAAGGGCGGCGAATCCTTGAAGCGCATCGCCAGCGAAGCGCGCCAGGACATGGAGCGGCTGTTCGACGGCAAGGTCTATCTCGAAGTCTGGGTCAAGGTGAAGTCGGGCTGGAACGACGACGAGCGCCTGCTCAAGAGCCTCGGCTACGAGTAAGCCCCTTACCTGGGTTATCTTGCCATGAGTCTGCGCAGCAAGGTCGACGGCCAGCCCGCCTACGTGCTGCACAGCATGCCGTTTCGCGAGACCAGCCTGATCGTCGAGGTCTTCAGCCGCGATTTCGGCCGCATGGCGCTTCTGGCGCGCGGCGCGCGCCGGCCGCGGGCGGCGATCCGCGGCCTGCTGATGGGCTTTCAGCCGCTGGAAATCGGCTGGGCTGGCAAGGGCGAGGTGCTGACGCTGATGAAGGCCGAATGGGTTGGCGGCCAGCCGCTGCTCGGCGGCGAGGCGCTGTTCTGCGGCTACTACCTGAACGAACTGCTGATGCACCTGCTGCCGCGCGAGGACGCTCACCAGGCACTGTTCGCCTGCTACGCCGAAACTCTGCTGCGGCTCGCCGCGCATAACGACGTGGCGACGAGAGAAGGCGATCTGCGCAGCTTCGAGAAGGCACTGCTGCAGGAACTCGGTTACGGCCTGATGCTTGACCACGACGCCGCCGGCGAGCCGATTGCCGCCGAGGCGTTCTACACTTACCGGATGGAGCAGGGGCCGGTGCGCCTGGCGCATGCCGAAGCCGACGCCCAGGTGGTGCGCGGCAGCAGTCTGCTCGATCTCGGCGCCGGCGATTTCTCCAACCCGCGCTCGCGCGGCGAGGCCAAGACGCTGATGCGCACACTGCTGAGCTATTACCTGGGCGGCCAGGAACTGGAAACCCGCAAGATTTTCAAGGAGTTGCAGGAACTATGATCGAACTCGGCGTCAATATCGACCACATCGCCACCGTCCGCCAGGCCCGGCGCACCTACGAACCCGATCCCGTCTGGGGCGCCGTCGAGGCGCATCTGGGTGGCGCCGACGGCATCACCGTCCATCTGCGCGAGGATCGCCGGCACATCCAGGATGCCGACGTCCGCCGGCTCAAGGAAGCGACGCAGATCAAGCTCAACCTGGAAATGGCGGCGACCGACGAGATGGTCGGCATCGCCTGCGCGACCCGGCCGGAAATGGCCATGCTGGTGCCGGAAGGGCGGCACGAGGTGACCACCGAGGGCGGCCTCGACATCGTCGGCCAGGAAGCCCGCCTCAAGGACGTGATCGCCCGGTTGCGCGACGCCGGCATCACCACCAGCGTTTTCATCGACGCCGAAATCCCGCAGATCGAGGCGGCGGCGCGCATCGGTGCCAGCGTCTGCGAGATTCACACCGGCCCCTACGCGCATGCCTTTTACGACAAGGGGCGCGACGCCGAGGCGCCGGCAGTGCTCGCCGAACTGGCCAAGATTCGCGCCGCCGGTCGCGCCATCCTCCAGCTCGGCATGCGCTTCAACGCCGGCCATGCGCTCAACTACTACAACGTCCAGCCGGTCGCCCGGCTGGCCGGCATCCGCGAGCTGCACATCGGCCACGCCATCGTCAGCCGCGCCGTCTTTGTCGGCCTGCGCGAGGCGGTGCGCGAGATGAAGGCGCTGATGGTCGCCGCCGCCGAGCGTCCGGAAGCCGAATGATCGTCGGCATCGGCACCGATATCGTCGCCGTCGCGCGCCTGCGCGGCATGTGGGAACGGCACGGCGACAAGGCGCTGGACAAGCTGCTGGCGCCGGACGAACTGGACGATTTCGCACGCGCCGTCGACAAGGGCCGCTTCCTGGCCAAGCGCTTCGCCGCCAAGGAGGCCTTCGCCAAGGCTTTCGGCACTGGCGTGCGGCCGCCGGTGTTGCTGCCGGCAATTGCCGTCGGTCACGATGCACTGGGCAAGCCGGTGTTCAATTTTCACGGTCAACTGGCGGAAATCGTCGAAAACCGCCGCCTGACCGCCCACCTCTCGATCAGCGACGAAGCCGAATACGCCGTCGCCTACGTTTTGCTGGAGCAAGCATGAGCACCAAGCTGCCCGGTCCGCTGATGATCGACATCGCCGGCACCGAACTCACCGACCTCGACCGTGAACGCATGTGCCACCCGCTGGTCGGCGGCATCATCCTGTTTAGCCGCAATTATCGCGATCGCGCCCAACTCACGGCGCTGTGCGACGAAATCCACGCGCTGCGCGAGCCGCGCCTGCTGATCGCCGTCGATCACGAAGGGGGCAGGGTGCAGCGCTTCCGCGAGGGCTTCACCCGGCTGCCGCCGATGCGCGCCCTCGGTCAGTTGCACGACAGCGATCCGGCTGCGGCGCTGGCCGCCGCCCGCGCCGCCGGTTTCGTCCTCGCCGCCGAACTGCGCGCCTGCGGTGTCGATTACTCGTTCACGCCGGTGCTCGACCTCGACTACGGTCCGTCGCGCGTCATCGGCGACCGCGCTTTCCACCGCGATCCAGCAGTCGTCGTTGCGCTCGCCGGCGCCCTCGGCGAAGGGCTGAAAGCCGGCGGCATGGGCACCTGCGGCAAGCATTTCCCCGGCCACGGTTACGTCATTCCCGACTCGCACGTCGAACTGCCGATCGACGACCGGCCGCTCGCGGCGATGGCCGACGACCTGCGTCCCTACCGCGAACTGACGCTCAACGCGGTGATGGCGGCGCATGTCATCTACGAGTGCGTCGACTGCAATACAGCAGTGTTTTCAAATAAATGGATAACTTATTTGAGAAACGACTTGAGGTTTGACGGCGTTGTTTTTACCGACGATCTGTCGATGGCTGGCGCCGGCGTCGTCGGCGACATGCTGGCTCGCGTTGAAACCGCCTGGGCCGCCGGCTGCGACATGCTGCTCGTCTGCAACGCGCCGGACGCCGTCGCCCAGGTACTGGACGGCTGGCAGCCCGAAATCGATGCGCGGCGCGGCGAGCGCGTCGCCCGGCTGCTGCCGGCGGAAACCCGGCGCTATCCCGATCCGCATGTCTATCGCGAAGCGCTGCAGGCGCTGGCGCGGCTTGCCTGAGTCAGTCGTCGCCGCCGCGGCGCGCCGCCTTCAGCGCCGAATGCCGGCGCTTGGCTTCCTGCCGACGGCGGACGGCACCACGACTCGGTTGGGTCGCACGGCGCGCCTTGGCCTCGACGCTGGCCGCGGCGACCAGCATTTCCAGCCGGCGCAGCGCCTCGGCGCGGTTTTTCTCGAGGCTGCGGAACTCCTGCGCCTTGATCACCAGCACGCCGTCCTTGCTGATGCGCCGGTCGTCGAGCGCCAGCAGCCGGGCACGCACGGCTTCCGGCAGCGACGAGGCGGCGATGTCGAAGCGCAGATGGGCGGCACTCGATACCTTGTTGACGTTCTGACCGCCGGCGCCCTGGGCACGGATGGCGGTAAATTCAATTTCGTCGGGCGGAATCGAGGGAATCTTCATGCCCGCCAGTGTAGCGCGGCGACGCGCCGGGAACGCAGCGGCCATTCGCGGACTCCAAGCGGCGTCCGCCAACCAAGGAGATAACGATGAACGACAGCCTCTACGACATTCCGCTAAACACCCTCGACGGCCGCCCGGCCAGCCTGCGCGATCACGCCGGCGAAGTGCTGCTGGTGGTCAACGTCGCCTCGCGCTGCGGCCTGACGCCGCAGTACGAGGGCCTGGAACAGCTGCACCGGGAACTGGCGGCGCGCGGTTTCCAGGTGCTCGGCTTCCCGTGCAACGATTTCGCCGGCCAGGAACCGGGCACGCCCGAGGAAATCGGCGCCTTCTGCAGCAGCAACTATGGCGTCAGCTTTCCGCTGTTCGCCAAGTTGCAGATCAATAGCGCGCCGCGCCATCCGCTCTACGCGGCGCTGATCGCCGCGGCACCGGCGACCGTCTTCCCGACCGGCAGCGATTTCCGCGCCAAGCTCGCCGGCTACAACATGCTGCCGGCCAACGACAGCGACGTGCTGTGGAATTTCGAGAAATTCCTGGTTGACCGCGACGGTCGCGTCGTCGGCCGCTTTTCGCCCGATACCGCGCCCGACGACGCGGCGCTGCGTGCGGCAATCGAGGCAGTGCTCTGATGCCGTCGCCGGCCAAGCCCGATATCTGTCGCCCGACCGGCGACGCCGAGCTGGCGATGCTCGACGTCTACCTGCCGATGATGAAATCGGCGGCAATCGTCTCGGCCGGCCAGCTTGGCCTGTTCGAGGCGCTCGCCGACGGGCCGCTCGCCGCCGGCGAACTGGCCGGGCGGTTGCAGGCGTCGGCGCGCGGCATCGCGACGCTGGCCGATTTCCTCGTTGCCATCGGCTATCTCGAGCGCCTGGGCGAGGCCTACGCCAACACGGCGTCGACCCAGCGCTGGTTCACCTCACGCGGCGCCGTCGATTACACGCCGGGCCTGCTGTGGACCGCCGAAGCCTGGCCGATGCTGGGCGAGCTGGCCGGTGCGGTGCGCCGCGGCGGGCCGCAGACCACGCTGTGGCAGGCGATGCAGGCGCGGCCGCAGCTCGGCGAGCGGTTTTCCGCCTACATGGGCGCCTTCGCCCGCGACCTCGGCCCCGACTTGCTGGCGCGTGTGCCGGTAGGCGACGAGCAGCGCCGCCTGCTCGATCTCGGCGGCTCGCACGGCCTGCATTCGATCCGCTTCTGCGAGCGCTATCCGCAACTCAGCGCGCAGATCGTCGACCTGCCCAGCGCGCTCAGCGAAACGCCGGCGACCATCGCCGCCCACGGCTTGGCCGGGCGCATCGCGCTGACCCCGGGCGACGTTATCGAGTTCGACTGGGGCCAGGGCTTCGACCTCGTCTTCTACCTCTCGGTCGCGCACAACCAGAGCGCCGACGACAACCGCCGCGTCATCCGGCGCATCCGCGACAGCCTCAAGCCCGGCGGCCTGCTGGTCATCCACGAATACCTCAACGACCAGCTGCCCGGCGCCTACCACGCCGCCTTCAAGCTGACCCTGCTCTACGAGACCGGAACGCAGATCCACCGCGAAGCCGATTACCGCGACTGGCTGGCCGAAGCCGGTTTTGCCAGCGTCGAACGCATCGACCTCGATCCACGGGAAAAGGGCTCGTTGCTGCTGGCCCGCTGCTGAGGCAGGTTTCAGTCGGCCAGCGCGAAATCCACCGCCGCCCGCGCATGCAATAGCGTGGTATCGAACAAGGGCAGCGGCGAATCGTCCGGGCTGATCAGCAGCGAAATTTCCGTGCAGCCGAGAATCACCGCTTCGGCGCCGCGCCCGGCCAGGTCGGCGATGATGGCGCGGTAAGCAGCGCGCGACGTCGGTTCGCTGCGGCCAAGGCACAACTCGTCGTAGATCACCTGATGCACGATCTCGCGCTGCTCGGCATCGGGCAGCAGCACGTCGAGCCCGTGCGCGCGCAGGCGCTTGACGTAGAAATCCTGTTCCATCGTGAAGCGCGTGCCGAGCAGGCCGACCCGCGTCAGCCCGGCAGCCCGGATCGCCGCCGCCGTCGGGTCGGCAATGTGCAACAGCGGCAGGTTCACCGCCGCCACAATCGCTGGCGCCACCTTGTGCATGGTGTTGGTGCACAACACCAGCACCTCGGCACCGGCCGCCGCCAGGGCGCGGGCGGCGTCGGCCAGGCGGGCGCCGGCCGTGACCCAGTCGCCGACCTGCTGCAATTGCTCGATCTCGGCGAAGTCGACGCTGTAGAGCACCAGCTTCGCCGAATGCAGGCCGCCCAGGCGGGCGCGGACCTGTTCATTGATCAGGCGGTAATAGGGCAGCGTCGATTCCCAGCTCATGCCGCCGATCAGGCCGAGGGTCTTCATCGTCATCAGCGCTCCGACAGGGCCAGATGGACGCCGAGGCCGGCAAAAACGCCGGCAAAGCCGCGCCGCAGCCAGGACTGGACGCGCGGTGCCTCGATGACCGTGCGCCGGAACGCGTGCGCCAGCAGCCCATAGACAACGAAAACAACGAAGGTCATCAGCATGAAGACGGCGCTGAGCAGTGCCAGTTGCAACAAGGGCGAACCCTGGGCGGGATCGACGAACTGCGGCAGGAAGGCGAGGAAGAAAATGCTCAGCTTGGGATTCAGGATGTTGAGCAGGAAGGCCTTGATGACCCACTGGCCGGCCGTCTGCCGGCGCTGGTCGCTGTTGACCGCGAAGCTGGCGCGATCGCGCCAGGTGACGACGGCGATATAGAACAGGTAGGCGACGCCGGCAAACTTCAGCAACTGGAAGGCGAGGGCGCTGGCGTGCAGCAATGCGGCCAGCCCGAGCACCGTCGCCAGCAGGTGCGGCAGGATGCCGGCGGTACAGCCGAGCGCTGCATAGAGCGCGGCTCGCCGGCCGTGCACCAGCGCCGCGGAAATCGTGAAGATGACGCCGGTGCCGGGAATGAGCACGACGATCAGCGAGGTCAGCAGGTATTCGTAGCTCGGCATGGGCGTCTTCGGGAATGGTGACCACGGCATCTTACGGCATGCCGAAGCACTTGGCAGGCGCGGCATGCACAATCCAATGACTCTGGAATTGGCTGCGGAAGTCGGGGACAATGCCCCCCGTTGAGAAATCTCGGAATCCCCAAATTGAAAAGCCTGCCGGTTGTTCTCGCGCTATCGTTTCTTGCAGCACCCGCAGCGGCCCAGTTCGTACCCGGCCCCGAGTTCTACAACCAGCCCGCCTTGTCGGCGGTCAATCTCCTCCCGGCCTACGACGCTGGCTTGAGCGGCGCCGGGGTGCGGGTCGGGGTGGTCGATAGCGGCATCAATCCCAGTCACGTCGAGTTCGCCAATGCCATCCTGGCGGGCTACAACTCGTATACCGACCGTGCCGGCAACAGCAATTTTGCCAGCTACCTGCAGGACTACTACAACCACGGCACCCTGGTCGCCAGCGTGCTTGCCGCCCGCCTCGACGGTGCCGAACGCGCCAACAACATGCAGGGCGTCGCCTACCGGGCGGGACTGGTCATCGGCGCGTTGAATTTCGTTGCCGACGATCAGCTCAACGTTATCTACATCGCATCGTCGCTCGACTACGTCAGCGGTTTGTCGACCAAGGTCATCAACAATAGCTGGGAGTTCGCCTCGGGCACGATCGACCCGACGCTCAACTACCTGAGTCTGTTGCGCGATTACCCGATCGTTATTTCGGCCATCGACAGCGCACTGGCCCGGGGCAGCGTCCTCGTTTTCACTACGGGTAACGAAACCGCTGCCAACCCCGGAACCCCCGCCATCGTGCCCGCGTATGACCCGGCGATCGCCGCCCGAGGTGGTTTCATCGTCGTCGCGGCGACCAACAATGCGGGGACGGCCCTGGCTGGGTATTCGAACCGCTGTGGTGTCAGCAAGGAATACTGCCTGGCCGCCCCGGGAGGCGACGACGTTCCCGGCATGCCGCTATCCAGCACAGGCATTCTCGGCGCCGACAGCACGGCGCGGGAGGGTTATTTCCACGCCACGGGGACGTCCGCCGCCGCGCCCATCGTTTCCGGCGCGGTGGCGCTGGTCGCCGAGCAGTTTCCTTGGATGAGCAACAAGAATCTTGCGGTGACCGTCCTCACCACCGCCAATCGAGCGGCCAACCCGGATGCCGAATGGGGACGCGGCTTGCTCGATGTGGGCAAGGCGATTCGCGGACCCGGCTTGTTCGAAGAGGACTTCGCGGCGAATCTCCCGGCGGGCTACACCTCGATCTTCAGCAACGACATCGGCTACCGTCCCGGACTGAATGGCGGGCTGATCAAGCTCGGCGACGGCACCCTGGCGCTGACTGGAATGTCCAGCTATACCGGCGATACCGTCGTCGACGGCGGCACCCTGGTGGTCAATGGCAGCCTGCTCAGCCCGGTCACCGTGGGTACAGCCGGCACGCTGCGCGGCACGGGCAACTTGTCGGGGGCCGTGACGGTGAACGGCGTGCTGGCGCCCGGCGACCCGGTGGGCGAGCTTACGGTGGGCGGCAATCTGACGATGGGCCCCTCCGCCAGGTTTCATACCGGGGTCGCAAGCGCTAGCGCTTTTGGCAAGCTGGATGTCGTCGGGAGCGCGGCGTTGCCGGACAACGCCAGTATCGTCGTACAGGTGCTGGGCACCGGTTACAACACGGCGGGCAGGCTGGAGGACGTCATCCGGGCGGGAACGCTGATCGGCAATGGTAGTTTCAGCGTCACCGACAATTCCCTGCTGTTCAACTTTTCCGCCAGCCAGGACGGCAATACAGTCGACCTGCTGGTGCGGCACGATGCATCCGTCAATCTGCAGGCGTTGGTGAGCAATGCCGGCAAGCGCTCGGCGAGGTCGGCGGCCAGGGTCATCGATGGCGAACTCGCCGGCAATTCGGCGAGCCGGCTTGGGGGAATGTTCGGGGGCTTCACCGATGGCCAGGAAAGCCAGCTTGCGCAAGCGATCAGCCAGACACAGCCGCTGCTGAGCGGCGAAACCAGCCGCGTCGCCCAGTCGGTAATGGGCTACGTCGGACGCATCGTCCAGACGCGTCGACATGATCCCGCTGGCTTGCCGGAAAATTCGTCGGTCGAAGGCGACCGGGAAATGTGGCTGCGGCCGTTTGGCACCTGGGCCAACCAGAAGGATCGCGGGGATGTTCCCGGCTATGACGTCAGTACCGGCGGCATGGTGCTCGGCACCGAGGCAGCGGTTTCCGCCGCCAGCCGTCTTGGCCTCGCTTTTGCCTATGCCAGCAGCCGCGTGCAAGGCGGAGCAGCGGGCGCTTCCCACCACGCGGAGATGCTCGGCTATCAGTTGTTCGGCTATGGCAGTCATGCTCTGGATGCCGATAGCGAACTGAGCTTTCAGGCAGGATTCGGGCGAAATGCCACCGAGGGTCGGCGTCACATTCCATTCGCCTCGGGCACGACGCTTGCCAAGTATCACAGCCTGACGGCCAGCGCCGGGATAGGCCTGGAAAGAAGATTCCAGCTCGACGAAAAAACGAGCTTCCTGCCGTCGATCCGGGCCGATTACCGCTGGATCAGGGATGGCGCTTACCGTGAAAAGGGGCCGTCCACGCTATCGCCGCTGTTGCTCGACGTCGCCGGGCGTGTTTCGGAGGAACTGATGCTGGGACTGAACGGGCGGATGAACTACCGTCTGAATGCCTCGACCGCGCTCAGCGTCAATCTCGGTGTCGCTTACGATGCAATCAACGGGAACGCGCCCGTTCGGGCGGCGTACGCGGCCGCGCCCGAAGCGTCGTTCGCGACGCAGGGCATCGATCGCAGTCCCTGGCAGGCCAGTGGCGGTCTGTCGCTGGTGCATCGGCACAGGAGCGGGGCGGAAATCAAGCTGCGTTATGACGCAGAATCGCGTCGCGCTTACCTATCTCATGCGGCGTCGGCCGTTGTGCGTTGGGTCTTCTAGCAACGCGCCGTTCGCACCAAGCGTTCAGGCGCCGAAAATCTGCAGCCGCACGTCGACGGTCAGCTCCAGCCGGCTGAGTTGCGCCGCCTTATCCCGGCCGGCCGGGCTGGCGCGGTAGAAGTGCGGGGTCATCACCAGCAGGTCGGCGATTTGTTCCTGGCTGGCGAGTTCGATGCGGCAGGACAGCGCTTCGCGTTGCTGCAAGGAAAATCCCGGTGGTGCCTGATCGTTCGGCGGGGCCGGGGTTTTCAGCGTCGGATAGATGATTTCGCGCAGTTCGCGCAGGTGATCCGGGCCGGCGTCGATCATGATCAGTTGGCCGCCCGGCTTGAGCACGCGGGCGAATTCCGGGTAGACCGGGAAACCGAACAGGCAGAGCACGCGGTCGAGCGTCGCCGGCAGTACCGGCAGATTGGCATTGCTGCCCACCACCCAGGTTGCGGTGCCGCGCTGCGCCTTGGCCGCTGCCTGGACGGCCCATTTCGAGATATCGAGACCGAGCAGCGCCGGGGTTTTTCCGGCGGCTTCGGCTGCCGCGGCGAGCTGGCGCAGGTAGTAGCCTTCGCCGCAGCCGGCGTCGAGACAGGTGGCATCAGGCGGCAGCTCGGTGAGCGCGGCGCGCGCCGCCAGTTCGGCGATCGGCCGGTAATGGCCGGCTTCCAGGAAGCGGCGGCGGGCGGCGACCATTTCCTTGCTGTCGCCGGGATCGCGCGAACGCTTGTGCTGCACCGGCAACAGATTGACGTAGCCTTGCGCGGCCTGGTCGTAGCGGTGGCCGGCCGGGCAGGTCCAGCCGCCGTCGACCGGCGCGAGCGGCGCGCCGTCGAGCGGGCAGGCGAGGGCGGTGAACGCTGTCGTCGCCATCGCCGGCCTCAGGCCGCCTTGAGCAGTGCCGAAGCTTCCTCGCGGGCGCGCTTGGCTTCGTCGAGCAGGTAGCGCTGGTAGTCGTCGAGATCGCCGTCGAAGGGACCGACGCCGCCGCGCGAGACCAGCCAGAACTCGTCGCAGACCGAGCGCAGCATGGCGCGGTCATGGCTGACCAGCATCACCGTACCTTCGAACTCGTTGAGCGCGACGGAGAGCGCCTCGCGCGTGTTGAGGTCGAGGTGGTTGGTCGGTTCGTCGAGGAGCAGCAGGTTGGGCCGCTGCCAGACCAACATGCACAGCACCAGGCGCGCCTTTTCGCCACCGCTCATGGTGCCGACCGCCTGCTTTACCATCTCACCGCCGAAGTTGAAGTTGCCGAGGAAGTTGCGCAACTCCTGCTCGCGGCCGGGGACGTTGCTGCGCCCGGCGGCGATGGCTTCCTTGGCGAGACGAATCATGTGTTCGAGCGGCGTGTCCTGCGGGCGCAGCACGTCGAGTTCCTGCTGCGCGAAGTAGCCGATGTTCAGCCCCTTGCCTTCTGTGACCTGGCCGCTGATGGCGCCGAGGTCGCGGGCGATGGTCTTGACCAGCGTCGATTTGCCTTGGCCGTTGGCGCCGAGGATGCCGATGCGCTGGCCGGCCATCACCGAGCGGTTGATGCCGCGCACGATGGTCGTTGGCGGCGTGCCGGCCGGCGCGTCGGCGGGCGGCGGGTAGCCGATGGCGACATCGACCATCGACAACATCGGGTTGGGCAGGTTTTGCGGCTCCTGGAATTCGAAGCTGAAATCGGCGTCGGCCAGCACCGGCGCGATCTTTTCCATCCGTTCCAGCGCCTTGACCCGGCTCTGCGCCTGCTTGGCCTTGCTCGCCTTGGCCTTGAAGCGGTTGATGAAGGATTGCAGGTGGGCGATCTTGTCCGCCTGACGCGCCATCGTCGCCTGCTGCAGCGCCATCTGCTCGGCGCGCATGTCTTCGAACTTGCTGTAGTTGCCGCCGTAGCGGACGAGCTTGGCGTTGTCGATGTGCAATGTGACCTGGGTGATCGCGTCGAGGAACTCGCGGTCGTGGCTGATCATCACCAGCGTGCCCTGATAGCGCTTCAACCAGGCTTCCAGCCAGACCATGGCGTCGAGGTCGAGGTGGTTGGTCGGCTCGTCGAGGAGCAGGATATCGGACGGGCACATCAGCGCGCGCGCCAGTTGCAGGCGCATGCGCCAGCCGCCGGAGAAGCTGTTGACCGGCTGGTAGAGCTCGGAGACCTTGAAGCCGAGGCCGAGGATCAGCGCCTGGGCGCGCGCCTCGGCATCGTGTTCGCCAGCGTCGTGCAGCGCCATGTAGGCTTCGGCCATGCGCATGCCGTCATCGCTGGCTTCGGCCTCGAAAACCTCGTTGCGGGCGGCGAGCAGCGGGGTGTCGCCGTCGATGACGAAATCGGTCGCCGACTGGTCGGTTTCCGGCATCTCCTGGGCGACCTGACCCATGCGCCACTGGCTGGGCATCGAAAAGTCACCGCCGTCTTCGTGCAGCTTGCCGCTGAGGAGCGCGAACAAGGTCGACTTGCCGGCGCCGTTACGCCCGACCAGGCCGACCTTCTCGCCTGGATTGATGGTGACCGTGGTCTTGTCGAGCAGCACTTTCGTGCCGCGACGCAGGGTGACTTTGCTGAGGACGATCAAAGCAGGCCAGCGCTTTCCTCAATGCCGAGATGCACGTTCATCGCCTGCACGGCGGCGCCGGAGGCGCCCTTGCCCAGGTTGTCGAGACGGGCGATCACCAGCATGCGTTCGGCGTTGCCGAAGACGGCAATGTCGACGCGGTTGCTGCCGTTGCAGGCTTCGACGTCGAAGAAGCCGCCGTCGGTGGTGGCCTCGAGATCGACCGGCAGGACATTGATGAAGCGCTCACCAGCGTAGTAGTCAGCAATGATCTTCTGCACGTCGGCCGGCGTCGCGGCGCGGGTGAATTGCGCCGGGTGCAGGTAGGCGGTGACGGCCAGGCCTTTATAGAACGGGCCGACGATGGGCTGGAAGATCGGCGCCACGCTCAGGCCGGTGTAGGCCTGCATTTCCGGCAGGTGCTTGTGCGCCAGGGCGAGCGCGTAGGCGCGCGGCGCCTTCAACTGCGTCGTGCTGGCAGCGGCGGCTTCGTAGTCGGCAATCATCGACTTGCCGCCACCCGAGTAACCGGTGATGGAATTAGCGGCGATCTGCGTGGCGGCCGGCAGCAGCCCGGCAGCAACCAACGGACGCAGCGCCAGGATGAAGGCGCTGGCGTGGCAGCCGGGGTTGGCGATGCGCTTGCTGGCGCGGATCTTGGCGCGCTGTTCCGGGCACAGCTCGGGCAGGCCGAAGACCCAGTCCGGATTGACGCGGTGCGCGGTCGAGGCGTCGATGATGCAGGTGTTCGGGTTATCCACCAGGCTGGCCGACTCCTTGGCCGCCGCGTCGGGCAGGCAGAGGAAAGTCACGTCGGAGGCGTTGATCAGGCGCTTGCGCTCGGCCAGATCCTTGCGCTTGTCGGCGTCGATCTTGAGGATTTCGATATCGGCGCGCTGCGCGAGGTATTCGTTGATCTGCAGGCCGGTGGTGCCTTCCTGGCCGTCGACAAAGACTTTGTAGCTCATGGTGGGGTTCCGCGTTTCAGTTGGGTTGTACGGGAATTCTGGCAGAAAAACATGTCGCGATGGCGACAGGCCGGAAAAGACAAGGGCAGCCGAAGCTGCCCCTGGCGGTTCCGGCGTTGGCTGGAATTACTTGGTACGGCTGCGGTATTCGTCGGTACGCGTATCGATTTCGATCTTGTCGCCGATTTCGACGAAGGCCGGCACCGGCAGTTCGAAACCGGTCGGCTTGATGCGGGCCGGCTTCATGACCTTACCCGAGGTGTCGCCCTTGACGGCCGGCTCGGTGTATTCGACTTCGCGCACCAGCATGGTCGGCAGTTCGACCGAGATCGCCTTGCCGTCGTAGAAGACGACTTCGCAGGGCATGCCGTCGTCGAGGTACTTGAGCGCGTCGGTCATGTTCTCGGCTTCGACTTCGTACTGGTTGTAGTCGGCGTCCATGAACACGTACATCGGGTCGGCGAAGTAGGAGTAGGTGACTTCCTTCTTGTCGAGGACGACGACTTCGAACTTGTCGTCGGCCTTGTAGACCGCTTCCGACGGGTTGCCGGAAAGCAGGTTCTTCAGCTTCATCTTGACGACGGCGGCGTTGCGGCCGGACTTGTTGTATTCGGTTTTCTGGACGACGAGCGGGTCGCTGCCGACCATGATCACGTTGCCGGAGCGGAGTTCCTGAGCGGTCTTCATGTGGGATATCCCAAAGCGGAAAAATAAAACGCGGGATTATACCTGCTCGGCGCAGAAATTGACGAGATTCGTCGCCAGGTCTCGCTGCTCGCGCAGCGCCGCGTTCCAGGCCGCCGCATGGCGTGCGATCGCGTCGTAATGGGCGAGAAAATCGTCCCAGGCGGCGGCGCAATCGCCCCCCGTGTTCCAGGCCAGGAATAGCTGGCGCAGCGCACTGGCGGCCGGCTCGGCGAGGTCGGCGCGGTAGCGGTCGACGAAGGCGTCGAGCTTACCCAGGTGGGCGTCGTCGTCCTGCCGGTAGATCTGCCAGACGAAGGGGCGGCCGGCCCATTGGGCGCGGACGAAGGAATCCTCGCCGCGCACGAAGTTGATCGCGCAACGGCGCAGCAGCGCGTCGTAGTCGTCCTGGGCGAGAAAGGGAATCGGCTCGACGCGCAGCGGGCCGAGCTGCCACGGCCCATCGCCGCCCAGGCAGGCGCGCACCGCGGCCAGCGGCTGGCCGGGCGGCACCAGACAGCGCAGCGGCCGGGGCGAGGCGGCGAGGGCAGCGAGCAGGCTGGCGACCGGCGCCGTCGCGTAGCAGAACAGGCTGATTTCCGGGGCTGCCGGCAGCGGCGCAAGCGGCGCCGCCGGCAGCCCGGCTTCGCGCAACAGCCCTGCGGTCGCCGGCGAAAAACCGGGAAAAACGAAATGCTTGGTCAGCGGCAGCGACGGATGCGGCGACGCCATGCCGTGGCAGGATTCGACCCAGGACTCGGCGCTCAGGTATTCGAGGTTGAGCCACACCGGGCGCTGCGGCCGCTGCGCCATGCCGACGACGTAGCCGGGCGGCAGCTCGCAGGCGAAAGCTTCGACGACGACATCGGCGGTTTTTGCCTCGGCAAGCCAGTCGACCGTCGCAGCGTCCGCCCAGTGGCGCACTTCGACGCCGGCCAGCGCCTGCGCTGGCAACGCCGGATCGCAGGCCGGACAGAGCGGCTGCAGGCTGGCCAGGTCGTCCACCCACAGGCGCACACGCTTGCCGTGCTCGGCCGCCAGTTGCCGGGCGAGTCGCCAGCAGACGCCGATGTCGCCGAAGTTATCGACGACGCGGCAGAAAATGTCCCAATGAAGCTGCATGGGCGGCATGTTAACATCGCGGCCCGTGCCTTCTTCCCCGTTTTTCGCCCATTCCGACGGTCGACCGTGGCTTTTGATTCAAAATCCTTCCTCGCTTCCCTGACCGAACTGCCAGGCGTCTACCGGATGATCGGCGCCGACGGCGCCGTGCTTTACGTCGGCAAGGCCAAGAACCTGAAGAAACGGGTGTCGTCGTACTTTCGCGACAACCTGTCGAGCCCGCGTATCGCCCATATGGTCAGCCAGATCGACCACGTCGAGACGACGGCAACGCGCACCGAAGCCGAAGCGCTGCTCCTTGAAAACAACCTGATCAAGTCGCTGGCGCCGCGTTACAACATCCTGTTCCGCGACGACAAGTCCTACCCCTACATCGTGCTGACGCGCGACAAGTTCCCGCGCCTCGGCTTCTACCGCGGCAACCCGGACCGCAAGGCCGACTACTACGGGCCTTATCCGTCGTCGTGGGCGGTGCGCGACAGCATCCACCTGCTGCAGAAGATGTTCCGCCTGCGCACCTGCGAGGACAGCGTCTTCGCCAACCGCTCGCGGCCCTGCCTGCTGTACCAGATCAAGCGCTGCAGCGGGCCGTGCGTCGGCCACATCGCGCCCGACGACTACGCCGCCGACGTCCAGTACGCGGCGATGTTCCTCGCCGGCAAGCAGCAGGAAGTGATCAAGCGCCTAAACACGGCGATGGAGAAGGCCGCCGAGAAACTCGCCTTCGAACTGGCAGCGATCTACCGCGACCAGATCCAGTCGCTGCACCAGGTCCAGGAAAAGCAGTTCGTCTCGAGCAGCAAGGGCGAGGACGTCGATATCGTCGTCGCCGTGCGCGAAGCCGGACAACTCTGCGTCAACCTGGCGATGGTGCGCGGCGGCCGCCATCTCGGCGACCGGCCACTGTTCCCGAGCAATGCTGGCGATTCGACCGCCGCCGACGCACTGACCGCCTTCCTGCGCCAGCATTACGAGTTGCACCCGGCGCCCGGCCGCTTGCTGGTCTCGCCGCTGCCTGAAACCGAAGAGGTCGAGGAAGCCGCCGCCAGCCTGGCCGAACTCGCCGGCCGCCCGGTGCCCATCCTCGAAGCGCGCAGCTTGACGCAGAAGGCCTGGGTCGAGATGGCGCTGCAGAACGCCCGCCTGGCGATCCTGGCGCGCAACCAGACGACGGCGCAGCAGGAGCAGCGCCTCGCCGCGCTGCAGGAAGCGCTGCAACTGAGCGAGCCGATCGCCCGCATCGAATGCTTCGACATCAGCCACACCATGGGCGAGAGCGCCGTCGCGTCGTGCGTGGTCTATGACGGCAACCAGATGAGCAAGCGCGACTACCGCCGCTTCAACATCCGCGACATCACGCCCGGCGACGACTACGCGGCGATGCGCCAGGCCGTGACGCGGCGCTACGACGGCGTAGCCAGTGGCGAGGGCAGGGCGCCTGACCTGATCCTGATCGACGGCGGCAAAGGCCAGGTCGCCTCGGCCTGGGCCGCGCTCGCCGACCTCGGCCTGACCCAGCTCAACATGATCGGCGTCGCCAAGGGCGAGGAACGCAAGCCTGGCCTGGAAAGCCTGATCTTTCCGGAAGCCGACGGTCGGCCGCCGCTCAACCTGCCGTCCGACCACCCGGCGCTGCACCTGATCCAGGAAGTGCGCGACGAGGCGCACCGCTTCGCGATCACCGGCCACCGCGGGCAACGCGCCAAGAGCCGCAAGACCTCGACGCTGGAAAGCCTGCCCGGCATCGGGCAGGCGCGGCGCAAGGCGCTGATCGCCCGTTTCGGCGGCCTGGCCGGCGTGCGCGAGGCGAGTGTCGACCAGCTTGCCGAGATTCCCGGCATCGGCCGCGAACTGGCCGAAAAGATTCATTCCGCCTTACACTGACGGCCTATGCCATTCAACATCCCCATCCTGCTCACGTGGTTGCGCATCGTCGCCATCCCGCTGCTGATCGCGATCTATTACCTGCCGGCCGACTGGGCAACAGTGCAGGAGCGCAACCTGTTCGCCACACTGATCTTCATCGCCGCCGCGCTGACCGACTGGGCCGACGGCTATCTGGCGCGCAAGCTGAACCAGACCTCGGCCTTCGGTGCCTTTCTCGACCCGGTCGCCGACAAGCTGATGGTCGCCGCCGCACTGATCGTACTGGTCCAACTCGGACGGACTGACGCCATCGTCGCCACCATCATCATTGGCCGCGAGATCACCATTTCGGCATTGCGTGAATGGATGGCCAAGATCGGCGCGGCGAAGAGCGTCGCCGTCTCGATGCTGGGCAAGATCAAGACCACCGCGCAGATGGTGGCGATACCGCTGCTGCTTTACCAGGCACCGCTGTACGGCATGAACACGATGCAGGCTGGCGAGTGGCTGATCTGGCTCGCCGCCTTGTTGACCTTGTGGTCGATGGGCTATTACCTGCGCATGGCCTGGCCGGAAATTGCCCGGCGCAGTGCGGAAAAATAGCGCAGGGTGTTGACAAGACCCTTGGGGCGTCTATAATGCGCGCTCTGTTTGACGCGGCAGTAGCTCAGTTGGTAGAGCGATACCTTGCCAAGGTATAGGTCGAGAGTTCGAGACTCTTCTGCCGCTCCAAATTCCTCGCGGAAGCCCAGGCTTCCACGAATGTAGTAAAGCTTGAAGGCGGGGCGCGGTAGCAAAGCGGTTATGCACCGGATTGCAAATCCGTGTAGGTCGGTTCGACTCCGGCCCGCGCCTCCAGAAACACGCGGCAGTAGCTCAGTTGGTAGAGCGATACCTTGCCAAGGTATAGGTCGAGAG
>CAZFXO010000065.1:0-20126 GCA_964523045.1 uncultured Dechloromonas sp.
TGGTCGATTCCATCGACAGCCAGTTGATGTCCACCCAGCGGTTGTTGACCAGCTTCAGCCCCGACTTGGCGGCAATGTTGCCGGCCCGCATCGGCGGGATGACGTTGAGCACGTCGGCCTTGAACTGATCGAACTCGAGGATTGCCGTGTTGCTGGCGACTTCGACGTCCTTCACCTCGCTGTTGTTGCGGTACTCGATGATGTCCTTGTAGAGATCGGCCCAGGCCTTCATGAACAGCGGCTTCTTCGACTGGATGTCCTCGTTGGCGTCGAGGATGACCACCTTCGATTTCGGCTTGGCCTTCTTGAAGTAATTGGCGACCAGGCAGGCGCGTTCGTAAGGTCCGGGCGGGCAGCGGTACGGCGCCTTGGGGATGGCGATCGCGTAGACGCCGCCGTTCGGCATCGCTTCCAGTTGCTGGCGCAGGGCGACGGTCTGCGGGCCGGCCTTCCAGGCGTGCAGGATCTTCTGCTGGGCGGCGGCATTGTTCAGCGCGGGAATCTGTTCGAACATGAAATCGACCCCCGGCGACAGGACCAGGCGGTCGTAGCTCAAGCTGCCGCCCTTGGCCAGCGTCACCGTGCGCTTGCCGGTGTCGACGCCGAGTACCTCGTCCTGCACCACGCGCACGCCCCACTTGTTCCGCAGGTTGTCGTAGCTGACCGTGATGTCTTCGAGGGTTTTGTCGCCGCTGATCACCAGGTTGGAAATCGGGCAGGAGATGAAGGTCGGGTTGCGTTCGACCAGCGTCACCTGGACGCCGCCCTGGCTCCACATGCGCAGGTACTTGGCGATCGTCGCCCCGCCGTAGCCGCCGCCGACCACGACGACGTGGCCACCAGCCTTGGCGCCAGCGGTGCAGCCGTAGAGCGAAGCCATGGCGCCGGCGGTGGCGCTCATCTTGAGAAAGTCGCGTCTTTTCATCAGCATCATTGTCGTTTCCCCCTTATTTCTGCGCCGCGAAGTATTCGGCGATCAGGCGCAACTGCTCGTCGGTATAGCCACGCGAAATCTGGTGCATGATCGACGCCGGTTTGTCGCCACTCTTGAAGTCGGCAAGCTTCTGCAGCAGTTTTTCCTTGCTTTCGCCGGCCAGTGCATCGAGCCCGCTGCCGGGAACCGCCTTGCCGTTGGTGCCGTGGCAATTTGCGCAGGTGGCAGCGAGATTGCGCCCAAGGTTGGGGTCGGCCGCGTGGGCAGTTGCCGCGGCAAGCAACAGTAAAGCGAGAGCGGTTGGTTTCAGTTGTTTCATCGAGACTTCTCCTTCCTCTGGATATTGTCGATTTGGCGCCGGATCCGGGGTTTTCTGTGGTGTGCCGTGATCAGCGTGTTGCCAAGGGTATAGCAGTTTTGTGGCAAATACATGCTGCGACGCAACAATATCAGCGGTTGACTATATAAACACCCAGTTATATATTGGGTTTGACTTAGATCAAAAACAACATGGACGAGACAAGCCAACTCTTCGATCAGGTAGCGCATTACTTCAGCCTGCTGGCCGATCCGACACGCTTGCGCATCCTTTCCTGCCTGTGCGGCGAGGAGCGTCCCGTCCATGAAGTGGTTGATCAGGTTGGTCTGACACAAGCGAACATTTCCCGGCATCTCAACATCCTCTATCGGTCAGGGGTCGTGGGGCGGCGCCGGGATGGCAATTCCGTGTTCTACCGCGTCATCGATCCGAATTTCGTCGATATCTGCCGCACGGTCAGCATCAGCGTGGCCAGTCGGGACATCGGCGAACACCTCGGGGTGACGGTCGAGCGCGGCAATACTTGAAGTCCATAAGCGGAGGGGATGAACTTTATGGGTGATCTTTCGAAACTGCCGGGGCGGCTGCAGCGGGCGCCGGAAAACTTCCTGAGCGACGAGCAGGTCAAGGCCGTTGCCGCGGGGCGGCGGGATTTTCTGCGCAAGAGCTTCCTGGCCGCCGGCGCGGCGCTCGCGGCGCCGATCGCGGCGCGGGCCGGCGAGGGCGATCCGGCGATTCTCAAGCTGCCGGCCTGGAGTACCTCGCTCGGCATGCCG
This sequence comes from uncultured Dechloromonas sp., assembly GCA_964523045.1. Taxonomy (GTDB): domain Bacteria; phylum Pseudomonadota; class Gammaproteobacteria; order Burkholderiales; family Rhodocyclaceae; genus Azonexus. The sequence continues at coordinate 2,030 of CAZFXO010000065.1, forward strand.
GTGGCGATGAATCCCTACGGCATGCCGTCGAAGTACGAGAGCCAGTTGCTGCGCCGCGAATCGCCGGGCTTGACCCGGGTCGGCCAGGCCTCGGTTTCGTTTGCGCCGCTGCAGGGGCTGTTCGGGATCATCACCCCGTCCGGTCTGCACTTCGAGCGTCATCACCAGGGCTGGCACGATGTCGATCCGGCGCAGCATCGCCTGATGATCAACGGTTCCGATCCAGCTTTCCTGAAGAAGCCGAAGGTCTACACGATGGATGAGCTGATGCGCCTGCCGCCGGTGTCGCGCATCCACTTCATCGAGTGCGGCGCCAACACCGGCCTGGAATGGGGCAACGTCGCGGTGCCGACCGTGCAATACACGCACGGCATGCTTTCCTGTTCCGAGTTCACCGGCGTGCCGCTGCGCCTGCTGCTGGAAGATTGCGGCGTCGATTACAAGAAGGCCCGCTACATCCTCGCCGAAGGCGCCGACGGTTCGTCGATGACGCGGACGATTCCGATGGAAATGGTCGAAAACGGCGAAGTGTTGGTCGCCTACGGCCAGAACGGCGAAATGCTGCGGCCGGAAAATGGTTACCCGCTGCGCCTCGTCGTGCCCGGCGTGCAGGGCGTCTCCTGGGTCAAGTGGCTGCGCCGCATCGAAGTCGGCGACAAACCCTACGCGACGAAGGACGAAGCCGTCCATTACATCGATTTGCTGCCGGACGGCACGCATCGGCAATACACCTCGATCCAGGAGTGCAAGTCGGTGATTACCTCACCGTCGGGCGGCCAGCGTCTGCTTGATAAAGGCTTCTACAACATCACCGGCCTGGCCTGGTCGGGCCGCGGCAAGATCACCCGGGTCGATGTCTCCGTTGATGGCGGCATTAACTGGAAGACGGCGCGGATTGAAGGTCCGGTCCAGAACAAGGCGCTGACGCGTTTCAACGTCGACTGGGTGTGGGACGGCAAGCCGGCGATGCTGCAGTCGCGCGCCATCGACGAAACCGGTTACGTCCAGCCAGCCTACGGTCAGTTGCGCGAAGTGCGCGGCACCAAGTCGATCTATCACAACAACGCCATCCAGACCTGGAAGGTCGAAACCAACGGGGAGATCAGCAATGTTCAGGTTCTCTAAATCCCTCCTCGCGCTCGCCCTGGTCGGCGCGACCTGGAGCGTCCAGGCGGTCGATACCTATGGTCTGGGCCGGCAGGCGACGCCGGCCGAAGTGGCCGCCTGGGACATCGATGTCCGTCCCGATTTCAAGGGCTTGCCCAAGGGCTCCGGCGACGTGCAGCGCGGCAACGACCTGTTCGAGGAGAAGTGCGCTTCCTGCCACGGCTCCTTCGGCGAATCGAACGAGGTGTTTACCCCCTTGATCGGCGGCACGACCAAGGACGACATCGCCAAGGGCCGGGTCGGCGGTTTCCTGACCAACAGCATTCCGCAGCGCACGACCTTCACCAAGGTGGCGACGATTTCGACCCTGTGGGATTACATTCACCGGGCGATGCCGTGGACGGAACCGAAATCGCTGAAACCGGACGAAGTCTATGCGATCCTTGCCTACTTCCTGAATCTCGCGGAAATCGTCCCGGCCGATTTCGTGCTGTCGGACCAGAATATCGCCGAAGTGCAGAAGCTGATGCCCAACCGCAACGGCATGACGACTAACCACGGCATGTGGCCCGGCGCGCCGGCGAGCAAGGGCGGCATCGGCAACGGTGGCAAGCCCGACGTGAAGAACGTCGCGTGCATGAAGAACTGCAAGAAGGAAGTGCGTGTCGGCTCCGTGTTGCCGGGCTATGCCCGCACGGCGCACGGCAATCTGGAAGAGCAGAATCGGAGTTTCGGGCCGGTGCGCGGCGTGCGCACCGTCGATTGAGCAAGGTATCAGGCAGGGAAGCCGTATTCCCAATTTAGAGAGGAGAAGTCATGAATAATCAACGTCGTAACGTACTTAAAACCGGGACCGGCGCTGCCGTGCTCGGCGCGCTGGCCGCGGCCGGCATCATCAAGCCGGGCATTGCCCTGGCCGAGTGGAACAAGTCGGCCTTTGAAGCAAAGAGCATGGCCGACACCCTGAAGGCGCTTGGCGCGGCACAACCGATCGACAGCAAGGATGTCCAGGTGACCGGTCCGGATATCGCCGAAAACGGTGCCGTGGTGCCGGTCGGCGTTACCTCGGCGATCCCGGGGACGACGCTGATGGCGATCCTGATCGAGAAGAACCCGAACGCGCTGGCCGCTACCTTCACCCTGCCGGCCGGCACCGAAGCCAATGTCCAGACCCGGGTCAAGATGGGGCAGACCTCGAACATCTACGCGCTGGTCAAGGCTGGCGACAAGTTCTTCGTGGCGACCAAGGAAATCAAGGTCACCCTCGGCGGCTGCGGCGGCTGATCCCGATACTGGAATTCAAGGAGATAGATAAATGGCAACGAAGCCCATGCGAATCCGTGCCTCCGTCAAGGATGGCGTTACCGAAGTCAAGGCGCTGATCGCCCACGAAATGGAAACCGGCCAGCGCAAGGATGCCAACGGCGCCGTGATCCCGGCCTGGTTCATCACCGAAATCACCGCCACGCACAACGGCAAGGTCGTCCTGGCCGGCGAGTTCGGCACCGCTGTTTCGAAGAACCCTTACCTGGCCTTCCGTTTCAAGGGCGGTGCCGCCGGCGACAAGCTGGCCGTGTCCTGGAAGGACAACAAGGGCGAATCGCGGACCGACGAAGTGGCCATCGCCTGATACCCTAAGGGGCGGTACCGGGCCGGGGGGGCGGCCTGTACCGATGCCGGTGTAGCGACGCAGAGCGTGACCGGTCAATGCTTAACCATGCAACGGAGGAGTTCATGAACAACCGGCTGAAAACACTGGCCCTGGCACTCGTCGTGTCCATCGTCGGGCAGGCGCAGGCAGAAGATACGAGCGCCAAGCTCTTGGATGGCATCAACGAATACCGCGATGCCCTGGCGGACGGCAATCCTTCCGAACTGGTCGCTGCCGAAGGCGAGGAGTTGTGGAAGACCGCGCGCGGACCGAAGAACGCGACCCTGGAACGCTGCGACCTCGGGCTCGGGCCCGGTGTCATCAAGGGCGCCAGCGCCCAGTTGCCGCGCTATTTCAAGGATACCGGCAAGGTCCAGGACCTCGAGACGCGGCTGATGACCTGCATGGAAAACCTGCAGGGCATCGACCCCAAGGCGGTAGTTGACGGCAAATGGCTGAAGGGCGAGCGCGAGAAGATGGCGGCCCTGGTCGCCTATGTCGTGACCGAATCGAACGGCATGAAGGTCAAGGTCGACATGCGTCCGCCGGCCATGAAGAAGATGTACGAGATGGGCAAGATGGCCTTCTACTATCGCGCCGGTCCGATGGACTTCTCCTGTGCGACCTGCCACGGCGACCAGGGCAAGCGCATCCGCATGCAGGAACTGCCCGATCTGCGCAGCCATGCCGGTGCCGCCGCCGGCTGGGGCAGCTGGCCAGCCTACCGGGTGTCGAATGGTCAGTTCTGGACCATGCAGCACCGTCTCAACGACTGCTTCCGGCAGCAACGGACCGCCGAGCCGATTTACGGTTCCGACGTGACCATCGCCTTGTCCGTCTTCCTGGCGGCCAACGCCAACGGCGGCAAGGTCGTGACCCCCGGTATCAAGCGCTAAGGAGACGACCATGAAGAAAATCACCCTGTTCGCCCTCCTGGCCGTCAGTCTTCCTGCCGCCTGGGCTGGTAGTGAGGACACCTACGCCGAGTTCAAGGCGATGATGGACCGTTCGTTCAAGACCACCGGTATCGCCGCCAAGCACCGGATGTATCAACTCGATTTCCAGCAGGCCTGCTCGCAGGAAAAGCTGCCATCGAAGGAAGTCCAGGCGAAGATCGAGGCGGATCAGTTGAAGACCATCCGCTATCCGGCCGACGGCAAGTACTTCGGCGACTGGAAAGCCGGCGAGAAGATCGCCGTCAACGGCCGCGGCCTGACCTGGACCGACAAGACGCCGTACAACAACGGCGGCGGCTGCTACAACTGTCACCAGATGAGCCATCACGAAGTGTCCTACGGCACGATCGGTCCCAGCCTGCTGGAGTATGCCAAGACGCGCGGCAACAGCGACGAGGTCGTCAAATACACCTGGGGCAAGATCTACAACGCCAAGGCCTTCAACGCCTGCAGCAACATGCCGCGCAACGGCGACGCGGAAATCCTGACCGAAAAGCAGATGAAAGACCTGATGGCTTTCCTGTTCGATCCCGAATCGCCGGTCAACAAGAAATAATCCGCTGCGACCCAGCCCGGCGGTTTCCCCGCCGGGCTTTTTTCTTCAGGGAATCAATTCATGAGCATGAATCGTCGAGAATTTCTCCAGGTGCTGGCGGTAGCCGCCGCCGGTGGCATGTCCTTGCACAGCGAACTGGCGATGGCGGAAAAGGGCGCCGGCAAACTGTACGATCTGCCGAAATTCGGCAACGTCAGCCTGCTGCACATCACCGACTGCCACGCCCAGCTCAACCCGATCTATTTCCGCGAGCCGAGCGTCAATCTCGGCTTTGGCGATCAGTTCGGCAAGGTGCCGCACCTGGTCGGCGACAATTTGCTGAAGCACTTCGGTTTCAAGCCGAACAGCATCGAGGCGCACGCCTACACCTATCTGAACTTCGAGAAGGCCGCCGAAACCTACGGCAAGGTTGGCGGCTTCGCCCACCTGGCGACGCTGGTCAAGCGCATGAAGGCGCGCAATCCGGGCGCGCTGCTGCTCGACGGCGGCGACACCTGGCAGGGTTCCGGCACCGCGCTGTGGACCAACGCCCAGGACATGGTCGACGCCTGCAAGGCCCTCGGCGTCAATGTCATGACCCTGCACTGGGAAGCCACTTACGGCGAGGCGCGGGTCAAGGAAATCGAGGAGAAGGACTTCGCCGGCGTCGTCGATATCGTCGCCCAGAACGTCAAGACCACCGATTTCGGCGATCCGGTGTTCAAGCCCTACGTGATCAAGAACATGAACGGCGTGCCGGTCGCCATCGTCGGTCAGGCCTTCCCCTACACGCCGATCGCCAACCCGCGCTGGCAGGTGCCGAACTGGAGCTACGGCATCCAGGAAGAGAACATGCAGACGGTGGTCGACGAAGCCCGCGCCAAGGGCGCCCAGGTCGTCGTCGTGCTGTCGCACAACGGCATGGACGTCGACCTGAAGATGGCCTCGCGCGTGCGCGGCATCGACGCCATCCTGGGCGGTCACACCCACGACGGCATGCCGGCACCGGTGGTGGTCAAGAATGCCGGCGGCCAGACCCTGGTCACCAACGCCGGTTCCAACGGCAAATACCTCGGCGTCCTCGACTTCGACGTCAAGAACGGCAAGATCGCCGGCTATCGCTACAAACTGCTGCCGGTCTTCGCCAACCTGCTGCCGGCCGACAAGGCGATGCAGGCCTTGATCGACAAGGTGCGCGCGCCTTATCTCGGCAAGCTCAACGAGCAACTGGCCGTCAGCGAAGGCACGCTGTACCGCCGCGGCAACTTCAACGGCACTTTCGACCAGGTCATCGTCGATGCGCTGATCAAGGAAAAGGACGCCGAAATCGCCTTCTCGCCCGGTTTCCGCTGGGGCACCTCGCTGCTGCCGGGGCAGCCGATCCTGATGGAGCACGTGCTCGACCAGACGGCGATCACCTACCCGTGGACGACGGTGACCAACATGAGCGGCGAGATGATCAAGACGGTGCTCGAAGACGTCTGCGATAACCTGTTCAACCCCGATCCCTACTACCAGCAGGGCGGCGACATGGTGCGCGTCGGCGGTCTGCAATACACCTGCGATCCGACGGCGAAGGCCGGTCAGCGTATCAGCAACATGATGCTGCGCGGCCAGTTGATCGACCCCGCCAAAACCTACAAGGTGGCCGGCTGGGCGCCGGTATCCGAAGAAGCGAAAGATGCCGGCGAGCCGATCTGGGAACTGGTTGCCCGCTACCTGCGCGACGTCAAGACGCTCAAGCCCGTTCAGCTCAACATGCCCAAGCTCAAGGGCGCCGACGGCAATCCGGGGATCGCCCTATGAAGGCCATGAAATTTGCCGTGGCGGGTCTGGTCCTGGCCTTTTCCACCCTGGCTTCGGCCGCCGACTGGGCGCCGGGTTCGACCGACTGGAGCAAGCTGCCGGAAATCAAGGTGAGCAAGGCCGGCCTTTATTTGACGCCGCAACAGGCGTTGGAAATGAAGCAGCAGAATCCGCACGGCGTCGCCTTCTTCGACATCCGCACCCGCGCCGAAGCCATGTACGTCGGCATGGCGAGCACCGTCGATGCGCTGGTGCCCTTCGTCGAGCACCAGGAAATCATGAGCGACTGGGACGACAAGCGGAGCATGTACAAGCTGGAGCCGAACCAGGACTTCGTCGTCGAGATCGAGCGCCGGATGCAGGCGCTCGGCCTGGGCAAGGACGCGCCGGTGATCCTGATGTGCCGTTCCGGCGACCGCAGCTCGAAGGCTGCCGATCGCCTGCTCGCCGCCGGCTATGCCAAGGTCTATAGCGTGGTTGAGGGCTTCGAGGGCGACCGGGCCAGCGATGGCGCGAAAAAGGGACAGCGCGTCGTCAACGGTTGGCGCAATGCCAACCTGCCGTGGAGCTACAAGCTCGACCGGGAAAAGATGTACTTCCCGCGCTGATCGCGGGCGCGCTCGGGGCTTTTCTCCGGGATTTCGGCATGTTCGCGCAGGCGCTCGAGGGAGGCATCGATCGTCGTGCCGGGGCTGTCGCTGCCACGGGGCGCGACGAGCCTCGGCATTGTCACTGCGCAAGCTGCCCTGTGCTTGGGTGAATCAGGGGCGGGGTGTTGCGTTGCGACGTGATGCCCCATCGATCAGCTTGTCGGCAAGACCGGCGCCGCCCCACATGCCGATCAGCGCCAGCCAGGCGGTGAGCGCGAAGATCGAGGCGCCGGAAACGCCGGCGCCGACCGCGCAGCCACCGGCGAGCATGCCGCCGAAACCCATCAGCAGGGCGCCGGCGATGTAGCGGCGCATGCTGTGGCCGTCCTTGAAGCCTTCCAGCTTCAATTCGCGGCCCCACAGCGCGGCAAGGAAGGAACCCAGCACCACGCCGGGCACCAGGCCGATGTCGAAATCCCAGGGCTGGCCGGGCGGCGACAGGACCAGCATCAGCACGTCCGCCGACGGGCCGGTGAAGCTCAGACTCTGCACCGGCATCACCTCGAAGGCGTGGCTGCCGATGACGAAGGTGCACAGCCAGGCGAGGGCGACGCTGAGGCCGACGCCGATCGCGCAGCTCCACTCGCGGACGCCGAGGCGGGCGCGGCGCCCGAAGACGATCGCCGCCGCCAGCCAGGCGAGGCCGAAGAGCAGGCCGCCGAGATTGCCGAGGTGGGCGCTGACCAGCAGGTCGCGGGCGCTGCCCTCGATCGTCCACAGACCCGACAGCCAGTTGCGTAGCGGCGAGAGCAGCCCGCTCAGCGAGGCCTGGGCGGTGACCGCGAAGATCAGGCCGGTGAGCAGGGCGCGCAGGTTGCCGTTGGCGGCCAGCACCAGCATGCGCGACGAACAGCCGCGGGCGAGGATCATGCCGATGCCGAACAGCAGGCCGCCGAGCAGGGCACCGGACAGGCTGCCGCGTGCCGATAGCTGGCGGGCCTGCGAGACGTCGAGCCAGCCGGCGAGGATTGCCGCCTGGGTGGCGACCACGGCGGCGGCGAAGGCGAACAGCCAGATCGCCAGGCGGCCGTCGCTTTCCCGGCGCCAGAACTCGATGACCGCCGAGCGCAGGCAGAAACGCGAGCGCTGGGCAAAGATGCCGAACAGGATGCCGATCAGCAGGCCGGTGACGGTGATTACCGTTTTTTCCCCGAAGCTTTCCAGTAGGGTGGGAAGGTCCATGTCTCGTTCGCGGCTTCCTGTGTTCGGGGTGGAATTTCCGGGGCCTGGCGTCAGAACATCTCGATGTCGCCTTCGCCGCTGTTTCCGGTTCCGCTCTGGATGGTGCGCGAACGCAAGGCGTCGGTCTTGACGTGCGAATCGACGAGCAACTGCACCAGGTGCTGGCTGCGCTTGCGGAAACGCTGGATGCCGTCGTTTTCGTCGCGGTCGTTGTGCAGGCTGAGGAAGGCGTGCATGTAGGTGCCGACGTTCTCGGTACGCTGGCTGATGCGGGTGATCATCTGGTTGACGATGTCCTCGAACTGCATCGCCATCACGCCGTCGAGCGTCAGGTCGCGCATGCGCTCGGTGATCGAGGTGATGTTGGTCGAGTGCTCGCGCGCCTTCTCGGTCAGTTCGATCAGTTCGCGACCGAGATCCTCCAGCGTCGCCCGCGAGCGGTCGGCGACGCTGAGGTCGATGTGGCTGGCGGCATTGACCCGTTCGCCGACGTCGCGCAACGATTTCAGGATGTCGTCGAGGGCGGTGCGGATATCGACGTTGAATTCGCCGGTACGCGCTGCCAGCGAGCGCACCTCGTCGGCGACGACGGCGAAGCCACGGCCGGCCTCGCCGGCGCGTGCGGCTTCGATCGCGGCGTTGAGCGCCAGCAGATCGGTCTGCTTGGTGATGCCGGAAATGTCGTTGAGCGTGCCGGTGATGCGGGCCACCTTGTCCTGCATCTGGCCGAAGCTTTCGGCAACGCCCTGGCTGGTGGTGCGCAACTGTTCCATCTTGCCGACGAATTCGCCGATCAGGTTGTTGGTTTCGGCAAAGAAACGTTGCAGGCCGGCCTGTTCGGCGGCGTGGCTGTCGTCCGAGCCGGTCACGCTGAGCATCTCGTCGATCAGCGACTGCAGGATGTGGCGCTGGTCGTTGGATTGCGATTCGAGGCCGGTCAGGCTGCCGCTGATCCGGTTCACCGAATCGCGGATCAGTGCCTTGGCTTCCTGCATCTCCGTCTCCAGCGACGAGAACTGCAGCTCGGCGTGCGCCATCGCCTCGTCCGACAGTACCTGATACTCGGACATGACCTGCGTCAGTTCCTTGACGTAGCCTTGCTGCCTGGTCTTCCAGCTTTCGCGTTCGGTGATCGAGAGGATCGCCGCGGCAATCAGCAGGAGCGCGATGAGCAAGAACCAATGGCCGGAAATGCCGGGCGAGGCGAGCGACCAGGCCCAGAGGAGCAGGGCAGCGCCAGCGCTGCCCCGGATCAGTAGATCGTCAAGTCTTTTCATGCCGAGTTCCAAATGCCGGTTGCGGCGGTAATCCCCGCATTGTACGGAGATTGCCGCCGCGCCGGTATGGCGCTCAAGTCATTGTTTTCAGTTGCTGGATGATTTCGCCGGCCATCGGTTGCGCGTCGCCGTAGAGCATGCGGCAGTTGTCGGTGTAGAAGAGCGCGTTTTCAACACCGGAATAGCCGGTACCCTTGCCGCGCTTGATGACGATGACGTTCTGCGCCTTGTCGGCGTCGAGGATCGGCATGCCGTAGATCGGGCTGGCCTTGTCGGTGCGCGCGCTCGGATTGACCACGTCGTTGGCGCCGATCACCAGCGCCACGTCGGCCTGGCCGAACTCGCCGTTGATTTCCTCGAGGTCGAAGATCTTGTCGTAGGGCACGCCGGCTTCCGCCAGCAGCACGTTCATGTGCCCCGGCATGCGCCCGGCCACCGGGTGGATCGCGAATTTCACCTCGACCCCGGCTTCCTCCAGAATCTCGGTCATTTCCCAGACCTTGTGCTGGGCGTGCGCCACCGCCATGCCGTAGCCGGGGACGATGATCACCTTGGACGCGTAACGCATCATCGCCGCCGCGTCGAGGGCGGAGAGTTCCTTCATCGAACCGCTGATCGCCTCGCCCGGGCCGGAGGCGACCATGGGCGTGAACAGGATGTTGGAGAGCGGCCGGTTCATTGCCTTGGCCATCAACTGGGTGAGCAGCGTGCCGGCGGCGCCGACGACGATGCCGGCGATGATCAGCGCCGGGTTGCCGAGCACGTAGCCCTCGAAGCCGACGGCGAGACCGGTGAAAGCGTTGAACAGCGAGATCACCACCGGCATGTCGGCGCCGCCGATGGGCAGGGTGACGATCAGGCCGAGCAGCAGCGCGATGACGAAGAAGCCGATGATCAGTTGCGGCTGCGCCGGCGCCAGGGCGATCATGCTCAGGCCGAGGCCGATGGCGACCGCCGCCAGCGTGACATTGACCGCGTTCTGCGCCGGCAGCCGGTAAGCCTTCCTGAGCACGCCCTGCAGCTTGGCCCAGGCGACGCAGGAGCCGGTGAAGGAGACGGCGCCGATCAGCGCGCCGAGCACGGCGAGCGTCGTCGTCACCAGACCGTGGGCGTCGCCGCGGGCGAACTCGATGGCGGCAATCGCCGCCGCCGCGCCGCCGCCCATGCCGTTGTAGATGGCGACCATCTGCGGCATGTCGGTCATCTTCACCTTCTGCCCGGAAATCCAGGCGGCGCCGCCGCCGAGCGCCAGGGCCAGGGCGATCAGGCCGAGGTTGTAGAGGCCGGGGATGAGAAAGGTGCCGGCGATGGCAATCAGCATGCCGTAACCGGCGATGACGATGCCCTTGCGGGCGCTGGCCGGCGAGCTCATGCCCTTCAGACCGAAGATGAACAGCAGGGCGCCGGCGAACCAGGCGCCTTGAACGGTGATCGGCATGACTCAGCCCTCCTTCTTTTTAAACATGCCGAGCATGCGTTCGGTAACCACGTAACCGCCGGCCGCGTTGGCGGCGCCCAGGGCCACGGCGAAGAAGCCGATGGCCTGTTCGAGCGGCGTCTCGGCGTGGCCGAGCGCGATCATCGCGCCGACCACGACCACGCCGTGGACGAAGTTGGACCCCGACATCAGCGGCGTGTGCAGGATCACCGGCACCTTGGCGATGATCTCGTAGCCGGTGAAGGCGGCGAGCATGAAGATGTACAACGCGAGCAGACCGTCCATCAGGCGTCTCCCAGGATTTGCTTGACCGTGGCATGGACGGTGGCGCCGTCGCGGCACAACACGGTGCCGGCGACGACCTCGTCGCTCCAGTCGATGTTCAGGGCGCCGTCCTTGATCCACGGCGAGAGGAAGTTGTAGATGTTCTTGGCGTACAGCTCGGAGGCGTGCGTCGGCATGCGCGACGGCAGGTTGAGCGGGCCGTGGATGTTCACGTCGTTGGCGATGACGTGTTCGCCCGGCTGCGTCAGCTCGCAGTTGCCGCCGGATTCGGCGGCCATGTCGACGATGATGGCGCCGTACTTCATGCGCCCGACCATCTCCTTGGTGACGATCACCGGCGCCTTCTTGCCGGGAATCGCCGCCGTGGTGATCACGACGTCGGCAGCGGCGACCGCCTTGGCCAGCTTCTCGGCCTGCGCCGCCTTCTCCTCGGCGGTCAGCTCGCGGGCGTAGCCGCCGGCGCCGTCGGCGGAGACGCCGGTATCGACGAACTTGGCGCCGAGCGATTCGATCTGCTCGCGGGCCGCGGCGCGCACGTCGTAGGCTTCGACCATGGCACCGAGGCGCTTGCAGGTGGCGATCGCCTGCAGGCCGGCGACGCCGGCGCCGATGACGAGCACGCGCGCCGGACGGATGGTGCCGGCGGCGGTGGTCAGCATCGGGAAGAACTTGGTGCAGCGGGCGGCGGCGATCAGGCCGCACTGGTAACCGGCACAGGCGCCCTGGCTGGACAGCGCGTCCATGCTCTGAGCGCGCGAGATGCGCGGCAGCAGTTCGAGCGAGAAGGCGGTGATCTTCTTCGCGTTGAGCGCGGCAAGACGCTCCTTCGATTCATACGGCTTCAGCAGGCCGATCAGCACCGCGCCTTCCGGCATCGCCGCAATCTCGTCGAGCGACGGCGGCGTCACGCGCAGGATCAGTTCGGCGGCGGCGTAGGTGGCTTCGAGGCTGGGCATGAAGTCCACGCCAACGTAATCGGGGTCGAGGAAGTGGCTTTGCACGCCGGCACTCTGCTCCATGCGAAGCTGGGCGCCGAGTGCGGCGAACTTCTTGGCTGTCTCGGGAACGAGCGCGGTGCGGCTTTCGCCGTCGCTGCGTTCACGGGCAACCGCCAGGGTCAGCGGCATTTTGATCTCCTTGCCTGAAAGTCATTCGAGGGTTAATTTTTCCTGGCTAAGATAAGTGGATTGTTAATGTTGAAACAATCAGTATTGCTGATGTGACTGGTCAGCAATCACTTACCGGTTGCTGTCGAAAGGCGTGGGCATCAGGTGTTTTCATCCTGGCCGGGATGGCTGTTAACGAAGCGCAATTCCTGCGGATAGGGGAAGAAATCCTCGACGTGGCCGGCCCGGATCTTGGCTTGGGCGTCCTGCCAGAAGGCCGGGGTCAGCAGGTCTTTGTGGTGTTTCATGAAGAGCTTGCGCACCTGTGGCGAACCGAGCAGGAAGGTGGCGAATTCCTCGGGAAAGACGTCGCCGCGGTGAACCGGGTACCAGACCTCGCCCGACATCTCGGTTTCGAAATCCGGTGCCGGCGGAATCTGGCGGAAGTTGATGTCGGTCATGTAGTCGATCTCGTCGTAATCGTAGAAGACGACGCGGCCGTAGCGGGTGACGCCGAAGTTCTTCCACAGCATGTCGCCAGGGAAGATGTTGGCCTGCGCCAGCTCGCGGATCGCGCAGCCGTATTCCGTGATCGCGTGCTCCAGGCCGGCCAGGTTGTTCGATTTGTCCATCCGTTCGAGGTGGATGTTGAGCGGTTCCATCCGGCGTTCGATGTAGAGGTGCTTGATGATCAGTTGTTCGCCCTCGATTTCGAACTTCGACGGGGCGAGCCGGCGCAGTTCGTCCATCACCTCGTCATCGAAACGCTTGAGCGGGAACATCACGTTGGAGAACTCCAGCGTGTCGGCCATCCGGCCGACACGGTCGACCTGCTTGACCATCAGGAACTTCTTCTTGACCGTCGCCTGGTCCATCTCCTTGGAACTGCCGAAGATGTCCTTGATGATCTTGAACACGTAGGGGAAGGAGGGCAGCGTGAACACCAGCATGACCAGGCCGCGGATGCCGGGGGCCATGATGAACTCGTCTTCCGAGTGATGCAGGTGATAGATGAAGTCGCGGAAGAACATCGTCTTGCCCTGCTTGCCGAGGCCGAGCATGACGTAGATTTCCGAGCGCGGCTTGTTCGGCATGATCGAGCGCAGGAACTGCACGTAGCCCGACGGTACTTCCATGTCGACCATGAAATAGGCGCGCGACAGCGAGAACAGGAGGCCGATGCGCCAGGCGTCGAGCAGCACGGTGTCGAGGTAGAGGCGGCCGTCGCCGTCGTGCAGCACGGGAATGGCGAAGGGGTATTCGAGGGCGCCGTTGACCGCTTTGCCGATGATGTAGGCCGCCTTGTTGCGGTAGAAGGCCGAACCGAGCACCTGGATCTGGAAGTTGACCTCGCGCCGCGGCATCTCCTTCAGGTAGCGGCGGATGCTGTGGTAGACGTAGTCGACGTCGCGTTCGAGGTCGGCGAACGGGCGCTGCCAGCCGAAATCCGCGACGATCTCGCGGATCGCGCCGCGCAGGCCGCTGGCCTTGGCGTAGTAGCTGCGGTAGATCGGATCGCTATCGGCTTCCAGGTTTTCCGTCGAGATGGTCGGCCGGACGAACAGGAAATCGTTGTGGAAATAGGTCCGGTCGAGGATCTTGGTGGTCACTGAATTAAAGAAGGTTTCCGCCAGTTCCGGCTGCTTGTGGTTGAGCAGCAGGCCGATGTAGAGCAGTTTGACCTGCTGCCAGACGCTGTCGTCGATGTTGCGGGCGTCGAACTCGCTGCGCAGGCGATCGACGCATTCGTCGACGCGGTCGTCGTAGAAGCGGATGCGTTCCTTGACCGCGCGGTGCACTCCGAGCCAGTCGCCCTGTTCGAAACGCGTCTTGGCTTCGCGGCAGGTTTGGCGGAACAGCGAATAGTGCCGGTTGAAACCCTGGATCAGCGCGAGCGCGATCTGGTGCGCGTTGGTGCCGTACAGACCGACCGAAATCTTCATCGTCCATTCCCCCGGAAGTGCGGTCGATTCTAGCATTGGCACCGTTTGCAGCAGCCGGCTGCGCAATATGAAATGCTGTTTCACCGGTTGACCGATCGGCTGGCGTTGCGGATACTCCCAGGGTTTCGTAAGCACCGCGCAAGGGTGTCGAGCTAAGCTTCACCCGATATTGATAAAAGCCATCGCAAAGGGGTTAGTTAGCATGTCTGCAGAGGAATCCAAGATCATCTATACGCTTACCGACGAGGCGCCGCTGTTGGCAACGTGCGCCTTCCTGCCGGTTATCCGCACGTTCACGGCGCCCGCCGGGATCGCCATCGAGAAGGCCGACATTTCGGTATCGGCCCGCGTCATCGCCGAATTTCCCGAATACCTGACGGAGGCGCAACGTTTGCCGAACACCCTCGGCGAACTCGGCAAGAAGTGTCTCGAACCCGAAACCAACATCATCAAGCTGCCCAACATCTCGGCCTCGGTTGCCCAGTTGAAGGCTTGCATCAAGGAACTTCAGGAAAAGGGCTACGCCCTGCCCGATTTTCCGGAAAATCCGGCCAGCGATGAAGAGAAGGCGATCCGCCTGCGCTACAACAAGTGCCTCGGTTCCGCCGTCAACCCGGTGCTGCGCGAAGGCAACTCGGACCGCCGCGCGCCGGCCGCCGTCAAGAACTACGCCAAGAAGCACCCGCATTCGATGGGCGAGTGGAAGCAGTGGTCGCAGACTCATGTTTCGCACATGCACGGTGGTGACTTCTACCACGGCGAAAAGTCGCTGACCCTCGACAAGGCCCGCCGCGTGCGCATGGAACTGATCGCCAAGGGTGGCAAGGTCAGCGTCCTGAAGCCGGAAGTGAAGCTGCTCGAAGGCGAGATCATCGACTCCATGTTCATGAGCAAGAAGGCGCTCTGCGACTTCTACGAGCAGGAGCTGGAAGACTGCCGCCAGGCCGGCATCCTGTTCTCGCTGCACGTCAAGGCGACGATGATGAAGGTCTCGCACCCGATCGTCTTCGGCCATTGCGTCAAGATCTACTACAAGGATGCCTTCGAGAAGCACGGCAAGACCTTCGAGGAACTGGGCATCAACGTCAACAACGGCATGGTCGACCTCTACGAGAAGATCAAGCAGTTGCCGGAATCGAAGCGCGACGAAATCATCCGCGACCTGCACGCCTGCCAGGAACATCGTCCGCGTCTGGCGATGGTCGATTCGGCCAAGGGCATCACCAACTTCCATTCCCCGAACGACATCATCGTCGACGCCTCGATGCCGGCAATGATGCGCCAGGGCGGCAAGATGTGGGGCGCCGATGGCAAGCAGTACGACAGCAAGTGCGTGATGCCGGAATCGACTTTCGCCCGCATCTACCAGGAAATGATCAATTTCATGAAGTGGCACGGCAACTTCGATCCGCGGACCATGGGCACCGTGCCGAACGTCGGTCTGATGGCCCAGCAGGCCGAGGAATACGGCTCGCACGACAAGACCTTCGAAATCGCCGAGGACGGCATCGCCAACATCGTCGATATCGACAGCGGCGAAGTCCTGCTGACGCAGAACGTCGAACAGGGCGACATCTGGCGCATGTGCCAGGTCAAGGACGCGCCGATCCGCGACTGGGTCAAGCTCGCCGTCACCCGTGCCCGCAACTCCGGCATGCCCGCCGTCTTCTGGCTCGATCCTTACCGTCCGCACGAAGCCGAGCTGATCAAGAAGGTCAATGCCTACCTCAAGGACCACGATACCAGCGGCCTGGAAATCCACGTCATGTCCCAGGTGCGCGCCATGCGTTACACGCTCGAGCGCGTCGCTCGCGGCCTGGACACGATTTCGGTGACCGGCAACATCCTGCGCGACTACCTGACCGACCTGTTCCCGATCATGGAACTGGGTACCTCGGCCAAGATGCTCTCCATCGTCCCGCTGATGAACGGCGGCGGCATGTACGAGACCGGTGCCGGCGGCTCGGCCCCGAAGCACGTCCAGCAACTGACGCAGGAAAACCACCTGCGCTGGGATTCGCTCGGCGAGTTCCTGGCCCTGGCCGTATCGCTCGAAGAACTCGGCATCAAGGAAGGCAACGCCCGCGCCAAGCTGCTCGCCAAGACGCTCGACGCCGCCACCGGCAAGCTTCTCGACAACCGCAAGTCGCCGTCGCCGAAGACCGGCGAACTCGACAACCGCGGTTCGCAGTTCTATCTCGCCATGTACTGGGCGCAGGAACTCGCAGCGCAGAAGGAAGACGCCGAACTGGCCGCGCACTTCGCCAAGCTGGCCAAGACGCTGACCGACAGCGAAGCGACCATCGTCGCCGAGTTCGCGTCGGTGCAGGGCAAGCCGGTCGATATCGGTGGCTACTACAAGGCCGATGCCGACAAGTGCAAGGCGGTGATGCGCCCGAGCCCGACCTTCAACGCCGCGCTCAAGACGATGCGTGCCTGATCGTTGCGCCGCAGGCAGTAAAAAAGCCCCGCCTTGGCGGGGCTTTTTCATGGGGAGTTGTGCTACTTCGGGCGGGCTTCATTCGCCGTTGCTGTAGCGGCTGAACAGCTCGGCGCGCCGGCGGAGCATGCGCTTGCCGTCACTTTCCCGGCCGCCGGCGAAATAGGCCTGGGCCAGCGCTTCGATGCTGTAGAGGTCCCATTCGTCGTTTTCCGCCAGGTCTCTTTCCAGCAGGCTGGCGGCTTTGGCGCTGTCGCCTTCCATCGCGTAGAGTTCGGCCAGGTTCTTGAGTACGTCGCTGTCGGCAAAATAGGTCAGCGCCTGTTCGTATATCTGCCTTGCCTCGGCGTAGTCCCGTGTTCCGTATTGGGCGTTCAGGCCGAGCTGAAACAGACGCCGCGCCTGCAGTTGATCGAGGATCTTCCGGTCGATGCCCCGTTGCTCCATGGCGTTGATGAAATCCTCCATCGCACTGTCCGAGCCGCCCCATTGTGGGGACAGCGACATCAATTGCAGGCCGAACGGTTGCCAGAGCTTAGGGTCGAGACTGACTGCCAGGTCGATGAGCGCGGGATCGGACTGGCCGAGCAGGATGTTGGCGTACATCTGGCCGCCGACGCACATGGCGCAAAGCGGTTCCTTGGTCAGTGCTTGCGCCATGTCCTCGCTGCCGAGCAGCGCCAGGTCGCGCATGGCCGCGACGCGATTGGGCGGGATGCCCCGGAAAGGACCGTCACCCCGGAGCTTGCCCGCCCGTTCCAGGCGGAACCAGCCGCGGGCGAGATAGGCGTGGGCCGACTTGCGGTTGGTCACCCAGGCGTCGAAGCGGGGGGCGAAGCTGGCGTCGGTCTGTTGTAGTTCCCAGAAGCGCCCGCGCAGGCGGTTGCTGCTCAGCTTGCCTTTTTGTCGTTCGACATAGGCCTGGTCGATTGCCTGGTCGAGTTCGCCGTATTTCTCGTACCAGAGAAGCTTGCGCCAGGTCTGGCGCTCGTGCATTTCGTCGGAATAGCCACAGCCGCCGAGAAAGAGACTGAGACAGATCAAGGTGACGAGGAGGCGGAAGCCGTGGGTCAGCGATGGCGGGACTGGCATCATGGAAGATCGGGACTCGGGATGATCGTCGGCAGGGCATAAGGTATACCAATTTCATTTTTGCAGGGTCGGCGGGTGACGGGCTCTGCGACGTATGGCAAAAAACCCCGCCGGAGTTTCTTCCCGCCGCCGATTTGTTTCATAATTCGCCGACCGGCCCAAGGGAGACATGCGGCCGGGCCGCCCGGAGGCCACGGCTTCCGTCGCCCGAATACCCATAGAGGAGTAGCCATGACATCTCACATCCAGGTTCCGCAAGGCGGTGCGAAAATCGTTCCGGGACAGCCGGTCCCGGCCAACCCGATCATTCCCTTCATCGAAGGCGACGGCATCGGCATCGACATCACGCCGGTGATGATCAAGGTGATCGACGCCGCCGTGGCCAAGGCCTATGGTGGCAGCCGCAAGATCCACTGGATGGAGGTTTATGCCGGCGAGAAGTCGACGCGCATCTACGGGCCGGACGAATGGCTGCCCAAGGAAACCTTCGACGCCCTGAAGGAATACTCGGTGTCGATCAAGGGGCCGATGACGACGCCGGTCGGCGGCGGCATTCGTTCGCTCAACGTCGCCTTGCGCCAGGAACTCGACCTCTACCAGTGCGTGCGGCCGGTGCGCTACTTCAAGGG
>CAZFXO010000066.1:0-19830 GCA_964523045.1 uncultured Dechloromonas sp.
TGTATCCAAAAGACAGGATGTAAACACAATTCCGCAAATGTGAACAGACCCTAAGGAAACTCTGCATAAGCACCCATCATGCAGCGCGATTTGAGAAAATGACGGCATTGTCATTGAGTTGATGAGACAGATGAAACCGATGAAGCAACTGAGCCTGGCCGAGACGGGTTTTTTTGCCGAAAGCCGGCAAGCAAACCCGCAAGGCAGTGTTCCTTGCAGAGATGGAAACGGTGGTTCCGTGGTCGCGTCTTGAGTTGCTGATTGAGCCGTTCTACCCGAAGAAGGGAAACGGCCGCCCGCCGATGCCGTTGGGCACGATGCTGCGGATTCACTTCATGCAGCAGTGGTTTGGCTACTCGGACCCGGCGATGGAAGAAGCCTTGCACGACGTGCCGCTGCTGCGCCAGTTTGCTGGGCTGGATGCCTTCGAGGATGTGATGCCAGACGAAAGCACCATTCTTCGCTTCCGGCATCAGCTGGAGAAGCATGACCTGGCGGTAGTGATCTTTGCCGAGGTCAATGGTGTGCTGTCGGAGAAAGGCCTGTCGATGAAGCGTGGCACGGTGGTTGATGCGACGCTGATTGCAGCACCGAGTTCGACGAAGAACGAAGACAAGAAGCGCGATCCAGAAATGACGCAGACCAAGAAGGGCAATCAGTGGCACTTCGGCATGAAGGCGCACATTGGCGTCGATGCCGACAGCGGTTTGATTCATACCATGGAATGCACGACGGCCAAGGTGGCGGACGTCGCGATGATGGAGAAGTGCCTGCACGGGGAAGAAGTCATTGCGCTCGGTGATCGCGGCTATCACAAGAAGAACCGGACGATCGACGCGTTCCAGAAGGAAGGCAATCTGTCTGTTCTGACGCCGACCAAGAAACCGGCTGGCGGAGCGCTGACCGAGGGTCAGAAGGCGTTCAACCGGATACTCTCGTCGGTGCGGGCAATTGTCGAACACCCGTTCCGGGTGGTGAAGCGCCAGTTTGGCTTTGTGAAGGTTCGCTACCGTGGTCTGGCGAAGAATACGGGGCAGATTGTGATGCTGTTTGCGCTGGCCAATTTGTGGATGGCTCGCAAGCGATTGTTGCCTTTGATAGGCGAGGTGCGCCCGTGAAACGGGAAATGCGGGGAAAACCCTCTGGATTTCACGGTCAACAGTCGAAAAACGCTTGTTTTTCATCTTTTTATGACAGCCTGCTCGGGAATGGCCGGTTGTGCAGAGAATCCTTAACAGGGGTGGCATTGGGGCTCTGCCCCAAACCCCGCACTCGCCGTGAGGCAGCCGGGCAGGTGTAACCCGTACCTGCCCAGCAGCCATCAGCGTGGAACCCTCCTGGGCGTCAAAAGGCTTTCGCGGCATAAACGCGACGATGAACTCGTCGCATTTATTCCACGGTCCTCTTGACCCCTTCCGGATTGTTGGCTCGACCCCAGCGAGCCACACGCATTTGCTTATTCATGCGTGTGCGCGATTAGCACGGAGGGTTTGTTGCCGTCAATAATTTCGTGTCTGGCAAACTAGACAGCATTGATTGTGCATATGAGCGTAAATCCCTACGATGCCTACATCAACATTCGATTGTGCAATAAACATGGAAAAACAAGAGCAGTCGAGCTTCAAACTGATACGACAGGTTGCTGGCAGTTTTGTTGATGGACTGAGGAGAGCAATGCGTGTTTCTTCTCAGGACATGGAGGGCGAGATTGTGCCTTTAACTCAACAAAAATTGGCAGAGCGCGCAGGGGTTGGGCGTACAACAATTGCAGCTTATCTGGGCACTGAAGACGGAGAGTGTGAATCGGTAAACCCGGACTTGAAAATAATATGCAGGTTGGCCGATGCCTTAAATGTTCCACCAGCTTTTCTGCTGATGCGCCCAGAGGATTGGAGTCGCATTGCTGAGGCAGTAATGTTCTTTAGTGTTGCAATACAGGATGAGAAATTTCGAGTAATTTCTGATGAACTGTCAAAGCTAAAAACAATTACCGCCGTAGACAGTGCAACTACAGGGTTGAAGTTGGCAAAAAAATTAAATGTCTATGACGATGTGCCAAGTGTGTTCGCTTGTGGCAGCAAATTTGCAAAGGACATCGGAAAAAGGAATGAGCAAATTAAAGGTGGAATCATGGCAACAGTGGCCTTGCCACCACTTGGCAAATTGAAAGTTGGGAGTTATGCGCCACTTTTGTCTTTGTGTGCAATGGTTGGGGCGGTCGGTGCTTCAAACAAATTGGAGAGTGAAAAATGAAAGCAGAGTTTATTGATAACCCGAGCAGCTTGATTGCAGTTTTGAAATCGAGTGAAAAAGACGATATTGACATTCTGGTGGACTATATTACCGCTAAGGGAGAGGGGCGTATTACTCTCGAAGACAAAGTGTGCCAACGTCTCGTTGGATGTAAAAACAGTGGTGGTTATTCAGAATCGGATTTGTCGTTAATCTCGTTCGAAATCAGAAGGTTTGGTGGTAATACACTTACTAATCTATACCGCGATGCAAGGAATGCTATCCCGTGGGGCTCAATTTTTGACTCTATACTGCCGGAAGTTGGTAACGCGGTTGGTTATGATGAAGTAGTCCGCGATGTGGCGTCGCACCTTAAGGTTTCTGTGAACAAGGAGAGTTCTGTTCCTACTATGGAAGATGGGATTCTTCGAAAAATCCTCGCCGACACATTTGCGAAGATGTCTCCCGAAGAGCAGAAGGCTCTTCTTGAAGAACTCAATGTAAGTGACTTGTCTCTTCTAAAACCAGTGGCGACCGCAGCGCTTCTTGGGGCAGGGAAACTGGCTGGTTTTGCCACCTACAAAATTGCTTTGATAGTTGCCAATGCTGTTGCCAAAGCAATTCTTGGACGCGGATTGTCGTTGGGCGCGAACGCTTTGCTGACGCGAACCATTGGTGTCTTGCTTGGCCCCGTTGGTTGGGTGCTTACCGGACTATGGACTCTAGCGGACATGGCGAGTCCTGCCTACCGCGTAACGGTTCCCTGTGTCGTGCAGGTGGCATATATGCGCCAAAAAGCACTAATCAAAGCCTATGCTAGTGAATGCAAAAAGTGTGGCGCTCCTAATACTAATGATGCGAAATTCTGTTCGGATTGCGGTTCGCCCATGAAGTCATAACTTGACGATGTTAAGGAAACTCTGCATAAGCACGCATCATGCAGCGCGATTTGAGAAAATGACGGCATTGTCATTGAGTTGATGAGACAGATGAAACCAATGAAGCAACTGAGCCTGGCCGAGACGGGTTTTTTGCCGAAAGCCGGCAAGCAAACCCGCAAGGCAGTGTTCCAGGCGGAGATGGACACCGTGGTTCCGTGGTCGCGTCTTGAGTCGCTGATCGAGCCGTTCTACCCGAAGAAGGGAAACGACTGCCCGCCGATGCCGCTGTGCACGATGCTGCGGATTCACTTCATGCAATAGTGGTTTGGTTACTCGGACCCGGCGATGGAAGAAGCGCTGCACGATGTGCCGCTGCTGCGCCAGTTTGCTGGGCTGGATGCCTTCGAGGATGTGAGGTAGTAACGGGGACAGACCACGGTTTCTGGGAACATTTATTTTTGTGCGCCCACCATGCTCGCAACAGCCCGAGCATAAGGCAAATAAGCAAAACATGGCCGCCCATAACCTCAGGCAGCCTCTGTCAGCGATAGATGAGCAAGCTAACGCCCGCGCCGCACTTCCCTGACCAACTCTGAACTGGCGATCTCGTCCAGGGGGCGGAAGGCTGAGGCTAGCTGGTCGATCAGCAGGCCGGGCGCGCCGAAGGTCTCGAAGACGGTTTTCCATTGGCGGACTTCGCCCCAGACGTGGCGGATGATGGCGATGGCTGCGGCGCGGTCGGCCAGGAAGGCGGTGGCGTGGCTGAGCGCGTTGTCGAGGGTAGCTGACTTGCCTGCGGCGCCGATGTGCAGATGGAGGCGTCGTTCGAACGCCAGCCCGGGGCGGGGAACGACGTCGTACAGCGGGCTCAGTTGCCAGCCGCCGAGGCGCGGGTCGCGGATGAAGCCGTGGTTGCGCAAGTGGTCATCGTCGTTGCTGACGAAGATGTTGAAAACCATGCGGGCGAAGAGTTCTTCGTTGTCGCGGGCGATGCGCTCGGGGTGCACGTGACGACGGATGGCGCGCGCCAGGTCGCCATAGCTTTTGTCGGGGGATTCGTATTCCGAGCAGCCAACCAGGGTCAGCCCGCTGACGAACGGCAGGCGTGACTCGATCAACTGCCGGCCGGGACGGGTCTCGTGCAGCGGGCCGGCAGCCGGGTACTGGCCGGCCGGCGCCCAAAAACGGTCGAAGCGGCGAATGAGCATGACCGAGCGCTTGCCGATGTCGCAGTGGCGGATCTCGGGCACGGTCAGGCCGCAATTGCGCGCGAGCTCCAGGGTACAGGCTTCGGCGCGGGCGACGTCGAAGGTATCGTTGCGGGCGGGGAACTTGGCGAGCCACAGGCCGCCTTCGTCGTCGCGGACGGTAGCCTTCGGCCGGGCACCGCCGGCAGATGAGCCGGCGCCGAGGATGTCCATCAGTTGTGCCGGAACGGGCAGCCCGGCCTCGACGGCTTCGGCGGCCTGCAGCAGATATTCCAGCGAGCGCAAGTCACTGGCGGACGGACGCGGCGGCGTATCCAGCGCTGCACGAACATCCAGCGCGCCGACGCGATCGCCCCCGGCTTCCAGCAGATAGTCGGCCTCGGTCAGGGTGTTGGCCGGCACCTTGCGCCGGGCTTCGATGACGCGCCGGCCCCAGGCATCGGGCGCGGCATCGCGCAGGCCGCCAAATTCCGGCAGGGCGTTGATGGGATAGAGGAGTTGGACGCGCACGGCAGCGCGGTCGGCCAGGCTAAGGCTGACGGGGTCCAGCTCGAAGCTGTCTGGCCGCTCGATGTAGCGGGTGCCATAGGCGAAGGCCGAGGCGAGTTCGCGCGCCGCCGGGTTGGGGCTGGGCGTTTCGGTCAGCGTCAGCCGACCGGCCGGCACGAAACGGTTTTCGTTGCCGGCCAGATAGGCGAAAACGATGAGGTCGCGAACGCTCGCCATCAGAAGTCGAGATCCTGGAGTTCAGCCGCGCTCAGCGGTCGGGCGCGGCGGGTGGTTTCGCGCGCGGCGAGAGCGCGCAGCGCGGGGTCTTCTTCCTGCAGCAGGGCAAGGAGGCTGAGCCCCGGGGCGACGGCCTCAAGGTAGCGCAGGACCTGGGCCAGGGTACGCCCCGGGTCGCCTTTCTCGATCAAGGCGGCGGTCGACCGCGAGAGTCCAGCACGTGCCGCCGCATCCGCCTGGCGAATCCGGCGCGCCAGACGCAGCCGGGCGAGCTTCTCGCCGATGGAACGGGCTTCGGCGGCTTGCTCTGGGGTCATCAAGGGGATTTCGTCGCGCTTCATGTCTGCAATCCTGGTCATTAATCTGATAATGCCTGTTATTACGGACAAAATACTGCGCAGCACGTATTGCGTCAAGCGAGATGTCCGTAATCATGGACACTAACCGATTAAAGACCAGGATTGCGGACATCGCCCGCTTGTTTGCTGCAACCCCACTACCCATTGAGGCGCGCGGCCAGCCGCCAAACGCAAAAAGGCCGACCCGCAGGTCGGCCCCATTGCTTGAGCACAAAGCTTCTCAGGCGCTCGCCCCGGCCAGCACCGGGCGGCGGCTCATCAGGGCGCTGTAGAACACCCCGCCGAGCAGGCAGCCGATGAACCAGTTGAAGTCGGCCACGATCTTGGCGCCGGAGAGCGTGATGGCGATGCCGATCAAAACGGCCGGAATCAGCGCGTAGACCGCGCGCTTGTTCACGCCCTTGTCGTACCAGTAGGCGCCGTTCGGGCTTTCCGTGTACAGGTCGTCGACAACGATCTGCTGCTTGCGCACCAGGTAGAAATCGACCAGCAGGATGCCGAACAAGGGGCCGATGAAGGCGGCCAGCATGTCGAGCGTGTAGTGGATCACTTCCGGCGAGTTGAACAGGTTCCATGGGGTGATGAAGATCGACGCGACGGCGGCGATGAAACCGCCGGTGCGGAAGCTGATGTGCTTGGGCGCGACGTTGGAGAAGTCGAAGGCCGGCGACACGAAGTTGGCGACGATGTTGATGCCGATGGTCGCGGTGACGAAGGTGAAGGCACCGAGCACGGCGGCGGTGGTGTTGTCGATGCGGCTGACGGTTTCGATCGGGTCGGTGATCATGTGCCCGAAGACCGGGATGGTGCCGGAGGTGATGATCACGGTGACGACCGAGAAGGCGAGGAAGTTGACCGGCAGGCCCCAGAAGTTGCCGCGCTTCACTTCTTCCATGGTGCGCCCATAGCGCGAGAAGTCGCCGAAGTTGAGCATCGGGCCGGAGAAGTAGGAGACGACCAGGGCGATGGCGGTGATCATCATGCCCAGCGATTCGAGGCCGCTGTACTTCACTTCGCCGAGGTTGAGCGAGATGTTTTCCGGGCCGGCTTTCCAGACGATCCAGGCGGCCAGCGCGAACATCACGACGTAGACCGCCGGACCGGCCCAGTCGATGAAGCGCTTGATCGCTTCCATGCCGTGCCAGAACACAGCGGCCTGCAGCACCCACATGGTCATGAAGCCGACCCAGCCGAGGTAGGAAAGGCCGAGGAACTGGCTGTGCGTCAGGCTTTCCAGGCCGGGGAAGAAGCGCAGCAGGACGATGCTCAGCGCCGACGAGGCGAGGAAAGTCTGGATGCCGTACCAGGCAACCGCGATCAGGCCGCGGATGATCGCCGGAATGTTGGCGCCCCAGATGCCGAAGGACATGCGGCAGGCGACCGGGTAGGGAATGCCGGCCATCTGGCTGGGCCGGGCGACCAGATTGCACAGGATGTTGACCAGAACGATACCGACCAGCAGCGACACCAGCACCTGCCAACTGCCCAGCCCGAGCGCAAACAGGCTGCCGGCGAAGACATAGCCGCCAACGCTATGCACATCCGACATCCAGAAGGCGAAGATGTTGTACCAGTTCCAGTTCTTGTCCTTCAACGCGGCGAGGTCCTCGTTGTAGAGGCGATCGCTGTATTCGGCCGGCTTTATATTGTTCATGGGATTTCCTTTCTAGGAAAAGGCAGGGGTTTCAGGTACTGTTGTATACAATTTCAAATCCGGTTAGCGACAAACAGAACCGGTTTTGTCCAGAAACCCAGAGCAATCGCCATGCCAAATTCTAGCGGCAGCAACCGACAGATCGACCGATGAAAGCGGCAAGCGTGCAAAAACAGCAACTTGTATTCGATAGAAAACAATTTTGTTGCATACAACGCACTTAGTTGTATACAATTTTGTCGACAAATCAGTTACACATTTGGTGCAATTCTGAACAAGACTGCACCAAAAGGAAGCCACCGAGCCTGTCAGGAAACGCCGTACATGACCAAGACCGAACCTCTCAAGGACGCTGCCCAGGAGCGCGACGAGATCATCTACCAGCATCTGCACGCCGCCATCTGCGATTCGCGCCTGCTGCCCGGCACCCGGTTGCCCGAGGACACGCTGGCCGAAACCTTCGGCGCCAGCCGGACGATCATCCGTAAAGTGCTGCAGCGGCTGGCCTACGAAGGCCTGATCGAGATCCGCCCGAATCGCGGCGCGCAGATCGCCGAGCCGTCGGTGCCGGAAGCGCGCGACATCTTCGCCACCCGGCGCATCCTCGAATGCGGCGCCCTGGCCGAAATGGCCGGCAAGGTCAGCGCCGCCGACCTTGAAGCGCTGAAGGCGATCAACGCGGCCGAGGACGAAGCCCAGTTGAAGGGCGACCGCGCCGCCGCGATCCGCCTTTCCGGCGAATTCCACATCCACCTCGTCGGCCTCGCCGGCAATGCCGTGCTGAGCGAACTGGTCGCCCGCCTGATCGCCCGCAGTTCGCTGATCATCGCCACCTACGGTTCGCCGATCTCGGTCACCTGCCGGCATTCCGAACACGAGCAGATCATCGACCTGATCGCCCGCGGCGCCTTCGCCGAAGCCGCCGACTGGATGGGCGAGCACCTGACCACGATCGAGCGCAGCCTGCGCTGGGAACAGGAAACCCCCGACCTGCAGGCGGTCCTGCGCGAATTCATCGGCGGCTCGGCCGCCAAGCCTTGAGGCCGGCGATGCGCATCCACGTCATCAATCCCAACACCTCCGTCGCGATGACCGCCAGCATCGGCGCCGCCGCGCAACGCGTCGCCGCGCCGGGCACGCAGATCGTTGCGGTCAACCCGGCCGACGGGCCAATTTCCATTGAAAGCCATTTCGACGAAGCGGTGGCCGCGGTCGGCGTCTGCGAGGAAATCCTGCGCGGCGAGGCGGCCGGCGCCGACGCCTACGTCATCGCCTGCTTCGGCGACCCCGGCCTCGCCGCCGCCCGCGAGCTGACCCGAGCGCCGGTCATCGGCATCGCCCAGGCGGCCTTCCAGGTCGCCGCCATGCTCGCCACCCGCTTCTCGGTGGTGACGACCTTGCAGCGCACCGTGGTCATCGCCGAACACCTGCTCGCCGCCTACGGCTACGCCCACCAGTGCCAGCGCGTGCGCGCCGCCGAAATCCCGGTGCTTGAGCTCGAAGACGGCGCCGCCTGCAGCGGCGTCCTGCTCGCCGAAGCGCGCCGCGCCCGCGACGAAGACGGCGCCGGCGCCATCGTCCTCGGTTGCGGCGGCATGGCCGACTACGCCGGGGCGATGGGCGAAGCGCTCGGCATCCCGGTGATCGACGGCGTCACCGCCGCCGTCAAGCTCGCCGAAGCGCTGGTCGGCCTCGGCCTGCACACCAGCAAACACGGCGATTACGCCTTTCCGCCCGCGAAACCCTTCGCCGGCCGTTTCCAGCATCTGACCCGGAGCGCCTGACATGTCACCGACCCCAAGCTACCCGCGCGACCTCGCCGGCTACGGCCGCCAGCCGCCGCACGCCCAATGGCCGGGCCAGGCCCGCATCGCCGTCCAGTTCGTCCTCAACTACGAGGAAGGCGGCGAGAACTGCGTGCTGCACGGCGACGCCGGCTCCGAGCAGTTCCTTTCCGAGATGTTCAACCCGGCCAGCTACCCGGACCGCCACCTGTCGATGGAGTCGATCTACGAATACGGCTCGCGCACCGGCGTCTGGCGCATCCTCAACGAGTTCGAAAAGCGCGGCCTGCCGCTCACCGTGTTCGGCGTCGGCATGGCGCTGCAACGCAGCCCGGAAGTCACCGCCGCCTTCGTCGAACTCGGCCACGAGATCGCCTGCCACGGCTGGCGCTGGATTCACTACCAGACGATGGACGAGGCGACCGAGCGCGAACACATGCGCCTGGCGCTGGAGGTCATCGAGCAGATGACCGGCAGCCGCCCGCTCGGCTGGTACACCGGCCGCGACAGCCCGAACACCCGCCGCCTGGTCGCCGACGACGGGCGCCTCCTCTACGACAGCGATTACTACGGCGACGACCTGCCGTTCTGGACCGAAGTCACCAGGACCGACGGCAGCACGGTGCCGCACCTGATCGTGCCGTACACGCTCGACACCAACGACATGCGCTTCTGCCTGCCGCAGGGCTTCAGCCACGGCGACCCGTTCTTCCAGTACCTGAAGGACAGCTTCGACGTGCTCTACGCCGAAGGCGAGGACGCGCCGAAAATGCTCTCCATCGGCATGCACTGCCGCCTGCTCGGCCGGCCCGGGCGTTTCCTCGCGCTGCAACGCTTCCTTGATTACATCGAAGGGCACGACCGCGTCTGGGTCTGCCGTCGCCTCGACATCGCCCGCCACTGGCAGGCGACCCATCCCTACCGCCAGGACCAAAAATAATGATCCATGCCGCCCCCATCGTTTCCGCCGCTGCCGACCTGCCCGACTGGGCCAAGCGTTCGGTCAACCTCGCCGATACCCGCATCGGCGCCCGCGCGCTATTCGCCACCGACGAATTCTTCGCCCCGCTCGAACGCATGCTCAACCCCGAGCCGGCGGTTTTCGTGCCCGGCAAGTACGACGCCAACGGCAAGTGGATGGACGGCTGGGAAACCCGCCGCAAGCGCACCACCGGCTACGACTGGAGCCTGGTCAAGCTCGGCCGGCGCGGCATCCTGCGCGGCTTCGACGTCGATACCAGCCACTTCACCGGCAACTTCGCGCCGGCCGTGTCGATTGACGCCTCCGACTGCGAATCCGACGACCCCGAAGTGCTGGCCAAGGCCCGCTGGACGCGCATCCTGCCGTCGACCACGCTGAGCGGCAACAGCCACCACCTGCTCGCCGTCGATAGCGCCGACACCTGGAGCCACCTGCGCATCAACATGTACCCGGACGGCGGCATCGCCCGTCTGCGCGCCTACGGCCAGCCGGTCGGCGTCTTCGACGCCAGCGAGCCGGACCGCATCTACGACCTCGTCGCGCTGGAAAACGGCGGCCGCGCCGTCGCGTGGAACGACGCCCACTTCGGCTCGGCAGCCAACCTGATCGCCCCCGGCCGCGGCATCAACATGGGTGACGGCTGGGAAACCCGCCGCCGCCGCGAACCGGGCAACGACTGGTGCATCCTGCAACTGGGCGCACCCGGCATCATCGAGCGGGTCGAAGTCGACACCGCCCACTTCAAGGGCAACTTCCCCGACCGCTGCTCGCTCCAGGCGGCGCGCATGGACGGCGGCACCGACCAGTCGGTGATCACCCAGAGCATGTTCTGGCCGGTCCTGCTCGCCGAACAGAAGCTGAGCATGGACGCCATCCACAGCTTCGACGGCCTCGCCGACCTCGGCCCGGTGACGCACGTGCGGCTGAACATCATCCCGGATGGCGGCGTCTCGCGCTTGCGTCTGTGGGGCAAGGTGGCGCAGTGAAGAGCCTGCATCCCGAACCCCTGACCGCCGCTGCCTTCGCCCCTTTCGGCGAAGTCATCGCGGCGGCCGCGGCAACCCGGCATTACGCGATCAACGGCGGCAACACCGAGCGTTATCACGATCTGGCCCGGCTGGAACCCGGCGCCGACGGACGGATGATCGTCAGCCTCTTCCGTGGCCAGCCGCGCGCCCTGCCCTTCGCCATTGAAATGCTGGAGCGCCATCCGCTCGGCTCGCAGGCCTTCATGCCGCTCGGCGACCAGCCCTATCTGGTGGTCGTCGCGCCGCCCGGCCCGCCGCCCGGTCCGGACGACCTGCGCGCCTTCCTCGCCCAGCCCGGCGAGGGCGTGAACTACGCGCCCGGCACCTGGCACCATCCGCTGCTGGCGCTGAACGAGGTTAGCGACTTCCTCGTCATCGACCGCAGCGGTCCGGGCAACAACTGCGAGGAAACGGCGATTGCGCCGGCGGTCGCCTTGAGTCTGCCCGGCGCCACCGGCTGAAGCTTGGTCAGGGGCGCGGGCGCAGCTTGCCGCAGTCGGCGCTCACCCAGCGGGCGTCGGTACTTGCCTGCATGCGTCCCTCGGCCGACTGCATGTCCATGCGCGAGCTGAAATGCTCCCGGCCATGGATGGTGCTGACGAAACTGCCGCGCGATTTCGGGTTGCTGCAGGCGATTTCGCCGCGGATCGTGTTGCCGCTACGCTGTACCTTGGTATAGGTGCAGTCGTCTTCCTGGCTTCCCTTGTAGACCTCGTTGCGCGCTGCCTCTTCCGGCGTGATGCAGGTCCGGATGTTGCCATTCCGGGTCATGCCGACACCGGACGCCGCCATCTGCTGCTCCACCATGCGCCGCTGTTCGGGTGGCAGGCTGGCCAGTTGCGCCTGGACTTCCGCCATCTGCGCCGCCATGTCGGGCATGTCCGGCGTGCTGGCCGACGACTTGAATTCCCACAGACCGGGACGGATTTCCTGCGCCTGAGCGGCCAGGGGCGAAAGCAGGCAGAACGACAACAGCAGGGCTTTCTTCATGATGGGGCTCCTTCATCGTTTGAATATCCACGAGACCAGTCAAGGCTGGGCGGGGGCATTGAAACATCAAACCAATGGCATGGGCAAGCCGCAGGCCCTGGCCCCCGGCATCGCTCCACCGCGAGTTATCCGGGGGCGAAAGCGCTGTTTTTCAGGCCGGCCCGCGGCTGCTGATCGAGCCAGTGCAGCAAGGTCGCGTACAGCATTTCGGGGTCGATCGGCTTGGCGATATGGTCGTTCATCCCGGCATTCAGGCAGACCTGGCGGTCTTCGTCGAAAGCGTTGGCGGTCATTGCCAGGATCGGCGTCGCCGCGTTCAGCGTAGCGGCCCGGATCGCCCGCGTCGCATCGAGTCCGTTCAGGTTCGGCATCTGCACGTCCATCAGGATCAGGTCGTAGCGGTTGCGGCTGGCCAGCGTCAGCGCCTGCTGGCCATCCTCGGCGAGATCGACACTCAGCCCGGCATCGCCCAGCAAGGAGAGGGAAACCTCCTGGTTGATCGGCTCGTCCTCGGCAAGCAGGATGCGGGCGCCGGCGTGCTGTTCCAGCAGACGCGCTTCGGCCGAGCCAGGCGTGGCCGCCGCAGCCGCCTCGACCGCAATCTCGGCGGCCTTCTCCAGGCGGACCGTGAACCAGAATCGGCTACCCTGGCCGAGCACGCTGTCGACGCCGATTTCGCCCCCCATCATCTGCACCAGGCGCCGGCTGATCGCCAGCCCGAGGCCGGTGCCGCCATACTTGCGGGTCATCGAGCTGTCGGTCTGCTCGAAGGCGGTGAACAAGCGCTTCTGGTCATCGGCCGAGATGCCGATCCCGGTGTCGACGATTTCCCAGCGCAGCAGCAACTCGTTCGGCGCGTCTTCAAGAATCCGGCCACGCAGGACAATCGAACCGCACTGGGTGAATTTGATGGCGTTGGCCATCAGGTTGATCAGCACCTGGCCCAGGCGCACCGGGTCACCGATCACTTGTCTGGCGGACAAGCCGGGCGCCAGGTCGATGTCGAGGCGCAGACCTTTCTCCTTCACCTTGTGGCCGAGCAGGCTCAACAGGTTCTCGACCGGCTCGCCGAGGCGGAAACGGGCATGTTCGAGGATCAGACGTTCGGCTTCGATCTTCGAGATATCCAGGATGTCGTTGATGACGTGCAGCAGATGACGCGACGCCGAGTCGATCTTCTCCAGCTGGTCCTTGAGCCGGGCATTGTCGGCGTGGCGCAGGGCAATCGCCGTCATGCCCATGATGGCGTTCATCGGCGTGCGCAGTTCGTGGCTCATGTTGGCGAGGAAGGTACTCTTGGCCCGGCTCGCCGCTTCGGCAACATCCTTGGCGACTTCCAGTTCGGCGGTGCGCTCCCTGACCAGCGACTCCAGGTGGTGACGATGCGCGTCCAGCTCGCTTTCCGCCTTCTTGCGCTCGGTGATATCGACGTGCGTGCCGACCAGACGGGTCGGCCGCCCCTCGCTGTCGCGCTGCAGGAAAGCCCGCGAACGCACGTCCACCCAGTGGCCGGCCTTGTGCCGCATGCGAAATTCGATGTCGAACACTTGCCGCCGGCCGCTCAGCACCTCGTCGACCAGGCGCATCGTCCGTTCCAGCCCTTCCGGATCGGTCAGTTTTTCCCAGGTGGACAGGGCGTCCGGGAGTTCGTCTTCGCCGTAACCGAGCATCGATTTCCAGCGCGGCGAGTAGTAGACCTCGTCGTTCGCCAGTTTCCAGTCCCAAATGCCGTCGTTGGCTCCCTGCAAGGCCAGCGCCATGCGTTCCTCGCTGCGCGCCAGCGCCTCGCGTGAACTCCGCAGTTCGGCCAGGATGTCCTGCACGCGGGCGATCATCGAATTGGTGCCGCGCTGCAGATCGCCCAGTTCATCGTCGCTGCTCACCGGGATGCGTTCGTCGAGCGCGCCTTCTTCCACCCGCTTCAGC
Source organism: uncultured Dechloromonas sp. (assembly GCA_964523045.1). Taxonomy (GTDB): domain Bacteria; phylum Pseudomonadota; class Gammaproteobacteria; order Burkholderiales; family Rhodocyclaceae; genus Azonexus. The sequence continues at coordinate 13,771 of CAZFXO010000066.1, forward strand.
ACGGCCAGCGTGCCGATGATGCGCTGGCCGATGAAGCGCTGGGCAACGACGCTCAGTACCGCCGAACTGAGCGCGATGAAGAACAGCGAGGCAATGACGCCAAACAGAATGATCGACTGCTTGCGGGCATAGACCGCCTCGGTACTGACAGTGATGATCGCGGTGTACAGCGGCTCGCTCGTGCGCTCGCCGCGCAGACGCTGGATGCTGGTCAGGCGCTGCCCGACCGTCACCCACTGCTCGTCCGGCGCGTCATCGGCCAGCCAGCGCGGATCGATGGCCGGCAGCGATTCGGCTTTCCGGCCAAGCTGCGTGCTGTCGGTCGCCACGATGACCCGGCCGTTGCCGCCGATGGCCAGCCCTTCAAGATAAGGCGCCCCGACCAGATCGGCGATCAGACGGTTCTGCGACAGCGAGCTGATCGGCAGGCTCTCGCTGGCCAGCATGCTTCCAACGTTGCGCAGGCCGGCCGCCAAGTGTTCGTCGAGGGCGCTACTGAAACGGCTGACGTAGAAACCACCGAGCGTGCCGAAGACGACGATCTCGACCAGGACAACCAGCAGGGCGATGCGGCCGATCAGGCCAAATTTTCTGGACATGGTTCAGGGCGCATGGCGCGGTGTATCGGCCAGCGCTTCGAGCCGGGCGTTCTTTTCCGGCTCGTAGCGAGCCTGTTCCGGCGTGACGTGGCCGACGATCTCGATGCCGCGTTCCGGGCTGGCCGAGTTCGGCTTCCAGCGCGCGATGTAGATCGTCTGCTGCAGATGATGGCTGACCGGGTCCATGTAGGCGGCATCGTGCTGCATGCGTGCCTTGGCGTCGGCCCGGTATTGCTCCAGTTGCCGGATGACGGCGTGGTTGTCGGTGGTGCCGGCTTTGGCGATGGCTTCGAGCAGGGCCCGGGTGGCCAGGTAGGCGGCGTGCGTGACGTCGCCCGGCCAGTCGAGCCGGGTATGGCCGTAGCGCTTGCGGTAGCGTTCGACGAAGGCCCGGGTGCCCGGCGTATCCAGATTCCACGCCCAGGTGGTGCCGAACAGCGGACGCGGCGTCCCCGGCGCCGGATAAAGCTCTTCCCAATCCACTTCGCCGACGATCCAGAACTGCCGTTCGAGCACCTTGGGATCGATCCGGGAAAACAGCTTGATCTGGTTGTCGCCACTGATCACGACAGTGACCACATCGGCCGGAATCGCCGCCACCTTGTTCAGCACTTCGGTGGGATCGGTCAGGTTCTCCGGCGCCAGCACCTCGCCCACCAGTTGCCCGCCATACTCGGCGATATAGGGCCGCATCGCCTGGGCGTTGCTGTGGCCGGCCGCGTTGTCCTCGGTCAGTTGCAGTACCCGCTTCGACTTGCGGTCCTTGAGGGCGTACTTGAGCAGGGCGCGATTGAAATTGGCGCCGCTGGCATCGAACACGAACTTGCTGCGATGCGCGTTCTCCAGCGACTCCGACGGCGAGGAAGAGTTGGTGTTGATGAAGATCACGCCGTATTTCTGCGCCACCGCCGACATGCTCGCCGCAACGTTGGAGGCGATGGCGCCGACCATGAAGCCAACCTGGTTGCGGGTGATCAACTCTTCCGCCACCGCCGCCGCCTGCTTGCCATCCATCGTCGGGTCGCGCGACACCAGGACGATCTCGCGGCCGAGCACGCCGCCCTTGCGGTTGAAATCCTCCACCGCCATCTCGGCACCGCGCCGGTCGGCTTCGGCATGCAGGGCAAAGCGCCCGGTGGTCGGCGCGACGTGAGCGATCAGGATGGGAGGAAGTGTCTCGGGCGCCGCGTGGGCGGTCAAAAGCAAGGCCCACGCAACAATGCCAAATGATTTTTTTATGCGCATTTGCGATTCGCTCCCTGATTCCAGCTTGTAAGCAGAATCATACTCCCCAATCTTGCCGAGGAACGACCAGGCCAGGCGCTACACAAGCAGGAGACGAGGCCGGGGAGCTCTGCTTGAAGCGCCGCCAACTACCGCCGGAACCGGGATAGCAAAACGATCATCGATGACATGCCAATAAACCACCTCCACGCCAATGCCAACGGCTCGGGAAGAGCGCTTGCCGGCGCCGGCTCAAGGCATCCAGAAGCGGGCATCGGCGCTGCCGCCGACTGCCTCGACGCTGTCGTCGACGACGAAGACGATGCGGTGGGCGCCGGCCGCCAGGCTGCCGGGTTCGGCACGGACGACGACGGTGGCGGCGCCGGTTTCGCCGCCCGGCACCTGCAGCGCGGTATCGCCGGCGACGGCCAGCGGCGCCTCGCCGCTGACGGCGATGCGCAGCCGGCGGGCGTCGTCGCCGGTATTGAGGATTTGCAGCCGGTAGATGTTTTCGATGGTGCCGTCGTCGGCCTCGCGGGCCAACGTGTTGCGGTCCTTCTCGACGTTGATGCGCAACGGCGGCCGGTGCGCCAGCGACCAGGCCATGGCCAGCGTCAGCCCGACCAGCAGCGTCGCGTAGATCAGCACGCGCGGGCGCAGCGCCCGGCGCAGCACGGTGGCCGGCGTGAGGCGCTGGGCGATGGCGTTCTCCGTCGAATAGCGGATCAGCCCGCGCGGGTAGTTCATCTTGTCCATCACCTGGTCGCAGGCGTCGATGCAGGCGGCGCAGCCGATGCACTCGTTCTGCAGGCCGTCGCGGATGTCGATGCCGGTCGGGCAGACCTGTACGCAGATGCCGCAATCGACGCAGTCGCCCAGGCCGAGCGCCTTGGGATCGGCGCCTTTGGGGCGGGCGCCGCGGGCGTCGCCGCGCTGGCTGTCGTAGGCGATGATCAGCGTGTCCGGGTCGAGCATGACGAACTGGAAGCGGGCATACGGGCAGATCTGCCGGCACATCTGTTCACGCAGGAAACCGGCGTTGCCGTAGGTGGCGAAGGCGTAGAAGACAACCCAGAAGCTCGCCCACGGCCCGGCGGAAAAGCTCGCCAACTCGCCGACCAGCTCGCGGATCGGCACGAAGTAGCCGACGAAGGTGATGCCGGTCCACAACGCGAACAATCCCCAGGCCAGGTGCTTGCCGCCCTTGATCGCCAACTTGCGGGCGCGCCACGGCTGGGCGTCGAGCTTGATGCGGCGGGCGCGGTCGCCCTCGATCAGCTTCTCCAGCCAGAGGAAGATTTCCGTGTAGACCGTCTGCGGGCAACTGTAGCCGCACCACAAGCGACCGGCGACGGCGGTGAACAGGAACAGCGCCAGCGCGCCGACGATCATCAGGATCACCAGGTAGATCGTGTCCTGCGGCCACAGCACCAGGCCGAAGAGGTGGAACTTGCGGGCATCGAGATCGAACAGCACCGCCTGCCGGCCGTCCCAGGGCAGCCAGCAGGTGCCGTAGAAAACCGCCTGCGTCAGCCAGACGAAGAACCAGCGCCAGCGGGTGAACGGCCCGTCCACCGAACGCGGGTAGACCTTGGCCTCGGGATCGCCGGCGGGACGGATGTCGATGACTTTTCTCGGGGTGGGGTGGGCCATATCTGCGCTGCCTGAAAACTCCCCGCCAGACGAGGAAATCATAAGTGGAATTTAAAATTCCGCTTTATGGTAACGGCTCGTCTCCCTATAATCAACATCAAAAATTCCCCTTATGGAGCCGGCATGCGACTCAGCACCTTTTCCGACTACAGCCTGCGCGTCCTGCTCTACCTAGGCGAGCGCCCGAGCGGGCTGATCAGCATCGGCGAGATCGCCGCCTGGCACGAGATTTCGGAAAGCCACCTGATGAAGGTCGTCCTCCACCTTGGCCGCTGCGGTTACGTGCAGACGGTGCGCGGCAAGGGCGGCGGCCTGCGCCTGGCGCGCCCGCCGGCCGAAATCGGCCTGGGCGAGGTGCTGCGCCAGACCGAAACCGACTTCGCGATGGCCGACTGCTTCGGCACCACCTACCCCTGCCGCATCGACGGCATCTGCCGGGTCAAGGGCGTGCTGCGCGAAGCCTTGCAGGCGATGTTTCTGGTCCTCGACAGCTACACGCTTGCCGACCTGCTGGCCGACCCCGACGCCCTGCCCCTTGCCGCCCCAGCCCGCGAGGACGCCCGCCATGCGTGAATTCTCGCCGCCGGTCGGCGAGGAACTCGCCATCGACGCCGACCACGAACCGGAGTTGTCGGATGCCGACATCCTCGACGCCATGCAGCAACTGCCCGGCTACATCGACATCGGCACCGAAGACTTCCGGCTGATCTACCACCTCGCCTGGCGCCACGCCGTCGAGCGCCTGCGTCGCCGGCAGGCGGGCCGGGACGACGCCGCGTGAGCCATGGAGAAAACCGGCTGCGCGCCTACTTCCGCAAGTGGCGCGGCAGCACCGCCGGCAGCCCACCGCGCGTCAACAACAGCGAAATCCTCTGGTCCTGGCTCGGCGCCTTCGCCGGCATCGGTCTCCTTGCCTGGCTCGGCCAGTACAGCTTCAGCGCCTACAGCCTGCACCTGCTGATCGGCTCCTTCGGCGCCTCCGCCGTCCTCCTCTTCGGCGCCCCGCGCAGCCCGCTCGCCCAGCCGCGCAACCTGCTCGGCGGCCACGCCCTGTCCGCCGCCGTCGGCGTCGTCTGCTGGCAAATGCTGCACGGCCAGCCGGTGCTCGCCCAGGCCCTCGCCGTCGCCAGCGCCATCGCCCTGATGCACCTCACCCGCTGCCTGCACCCTCCCGGCGGCGCCACCGCCTTGATCGCCACCCTGGGCAGCACCGAGATCGAACGCCTCGGCTACTGGTACATCCTCTGGCCCGCCACCACCGGCCCCCTGCTCCTGCTGGGCGTCGCCCTGATCGTTAACAACCTGCCGGCAGCGCGAAGGTATCCGCTGGTGTGGTGGTAAGTGCGAGGTTCGGCCATAACGGCCGCAACAGGTAACTTTCCATATTTAACGATCAAGCGGCAGACAGCACGAATTGTTGGGCAATTCAGTTTTTTACTGTCCGCACAATTAACGATCCGACCACCTTCGAGAGTCGGACTTGTTCAAAAGGCAACAGAATCTAGTCTCTGTTAGACTGATAACGATTTTGAACGACTTTGAGGCTTCACTCTGAGCGCCAATGCCATGAATTCAGAACCGTGGGTCACTGCCATCGATGTCGCCCGACACCTGGGCGTTGTAAAAGACACTGTCTATCGCTGGCGCGAGCGCAAAGGTTTGCCCGCCCACAAGATTGGCCGGCTGTGGAAATTCCAGTTGTCCGAGGTAGACGAATGGGTGCGTACCGGTGGTGCGGATGAAGATTCTCGCAACCCCGTGCAGCAAGAACAATCAATGAGATCACCCCGATGATTTTCAGCGAAGGAACCACATTCGGTTCGATAACAAAGGGCGATTTGCTTTCTTTGCCGCTTGCTTACCCGCCAACTGATTTGCCTAAAAAAATACAACGACATTGTGGCTAGCTATAACCAGATGGTCTTTGTCCGAAGCATGGAAAACCAGCAACTCGCCCAACTCCGCGACTGGCTCCTCCCCCTGCTGATGAACGGCCAGGTCACGGTGGCGTGAAGGAGACCCGCATGAACGATCAACCCAGCCTCCCGCAATCCCTGCTTGCCGCACTGCGCGAGCTGATCGCTCAGGGCCGCCAGCGTGCCCTGCGGGCGGTGGACACGGTGCAGGTGCAGACCTGCTGGGAAATCGGCCGGCATATCGTCGAATTCGAACAGGGCGGCGAGCATCGTGCCGCCTACGGCAAAAAGCTGCTGTCCAGTCTGGCGGAAAACCTGACCCGCGAATTTGGCAAAGGCTTCGATGCCTCGAATTTGCGTTACATGCGGCTGTTTTATCAGGCCTTCCCGATGTGTGACGCACTGCGTCACGAATTGAGCTGGACCCACTACCGCACGCTATTACGCGTCGAGAGCGCCGATGCCCGACAGTGGTACATGAACGAAGCCGCCGCGCAGAACTGGAGTTCCCGCGCCTTGGAGCGCCAGATCGGTACCTTGTATTACGAACGCCTGCTGCTGAGCGAAGACAAGCCGGCGCTGGCGGCCGAAGCCGACGCCAAGCTGCACGCCCTTAAGGAGACGCTGATTTATTCCGATTTCCGGAACGACGATAGCGTTGGGATGAG
>CAZFXO010000067.1:0-19034 GCA_964523045.1 uncultured Dechloromonas sp.
GCTGCTCGCGGTCTGGATGCCGGGCTGACGGGCGAGCAGCTCGGTGACGGTGTCCTGGCCGTTGCGTTCGATTTCCGTCCGGTCGATCACCGTGACGTCGGCGAGAACTTCGGCGGCGCGGCTTTCCTGGCGGGTGGCGGTGACAACGACAGTATCGAGGTCGGCGGCAGCCGGCGCGTTGCCGGCAAATAGCGGCAGCAGGAGCGCTGCGCTGGGCTTGAGGCGGATTTGCATGGATTTTCCCCTGGCCGGCAGGCGTCCCCGCATGCCGGTGTGCGATGAAAAGAAAGGGCACGGGGAAACTGGGCTGGATCAGCCGGCGCCACCACCCCGTGGTCCTTTCGCTTGCGTCACAGGCCGGTCTCCGGGCTCGCAAGTCTTGACGCGCCGCCTTCCCGGGATGGACCCAGTGGCTCGATGGCGCGCCCGCACTCGCTTACCGTTGCGGGGGCAGCAGCGGAATTGCCTCGTCGGAGGCGCACCGCTTTCCCGTTTCACCGTCGCGAGGAATCTCGCGAGCGGCACCTGAAACGGGCGTAATTATAGCGGAGCGGGAGGCGCGACGGCGCGTGACCATTGGCTGGGTGCCAGCGGTGGAGATGCAAAGTCTCAATGGCGCGAATGGGCTACCGAAAGCGATCGGCGATACGATTTTTTGTGGTCGTGCGCACCGCGAACGCGGTAAGCATGGTCGAGCCTGCACTGCGCTATGATGCTTGCCAGAATTCATCATTCCGCGAGCCCATGCCAGCTCTTTCCGCCATCCTGCGTTCGTGCGTCGTCATTCTCGTCGTCCTGGCGGGAATGGCCAGCCTCGGCGCGCAGGCGGCGAATCCGCCGGAAGCGAGCATCCTGTTCATCAATTCCTACCATCGCGGCTATTCGTGGAGCGACGGCATCGAGGACGGGTTCCGCCAGCGCCTCGTCGCTTCCGGCAGGAAAATCGAACTCTCGGTCGAGTACCTCGACAGCCGCCGCTTTAGCTACGGCGCGCAGATCGAGCCGCTGGCCCAGGCGATGGCGGTCAAGTACGCCGATTACCAGCCCGATGTGGTGGTGGTCGCCGACAATGCCGCTTTCGATTTCGCCATCCGCTATCGCAATCGCCTTTTCCCGCGGCGGCCGATCGTTTTTGGTGGGTACAACAATTTCCGGCCGGAGGTGACCCGGGAAATTGCCAACATCACCGGCGTCAATGAGGAAATTGCCATTGGCGACACCGTGAATATGGCGCTCCGCGTGCATCCGCGGACCCGCACCCTGGCTTTCATCGTTTCCACCGGTGATGCCAGCAGCAAGCGCATCGCCGAAGTGGCCGAGGAATCCGTCTTTCCCGAATTGCGCAAACGCTACGACGTGGTCGTCCTCAAGGATGCCTCGATCGAGGAAGTCCACCAGCGTCTGGCCAAGCTGCCCGCCGACAGCCTGCTCTTCCTGAGTGGGCAGGTGAGCGACAAAAGCGGCAGCCGCAGCCTGTCGCCGGCCGAAAACGGGACGCTCATTACTGCTGGCAGCCCGCTTCCCGCCTACACCTTCTGGGATTTTCATCTCGGCGTCGGCGCCCTGGGCGGGCATGTCATCTCGGCTGATGGGCAGGGGCGGACGATGGCCGAAATGGCGCTGCACATTCTCGACGGAACGCCGGCCGACAGCATTCCGGTGGTCATGACCACGCCGACCCGGGATGTTTTCGATTACCCGGTGATGCAGCGTTTCGGCGTCAGCGAGGCCGATCTGCCGCCCGGCGCCGTGATCATCAACCGGCCGGTTTCGCTCTGGGAAAGCCATCGCTGGCAGATCGTCGGCGTGATCGGCTTGCTGGTTTTGGAAACCCTGCTGGTCGGCCTGTTGCTGCACATCGCGCGCGGTCGCCGGCGGGCGATGGCGGCGCTGACCCAGGCCAAGGAAGCGGCGGAAGTCGCCAACGTCGCCAAGAATGCCTTCCTGGCCAACATGAGCCACGAGATGCGCACGCCGCTCAACCACATCGTCGGCATGCTGACCTTGCTGCGCCGCGATCCCCTGTTGGCAAAGCAGTCGGAACGCCTGGAGAAGATCGATGCGGCCTGCCAGAAACTGACCGCCAGCATCGTCGCGGTACTCGAACTGACCAGCCTGGAAGCCAACAAGCTCGAACAGGCGAGGCAGCCGTTCGATGGCGACGAACTGATGCGCGATGCGGTCGAGGAAATCCGTGTCGAAGCGGAGGCCAGGCAACTGGAGCTGATCGTGGACGCGGCGCCGATGCCGTCCGGGCTGCTCGGCAATGTCGCCTACATCAAGTTGGCGCTGCACAACTACCTGGTCAACGCCTTGCGGTTCACGCCGTCGGGCAGCATTACCGTCCGCAGCAGCGTGCTGGCGCAGGGAGCGGAGACGGTGCTGGTGCGTTTCGCGGTCGAGGACACCGGGATCGGCATCGCCGAAGCCGACCAGCAGCGCTTGTTCAAGGTTTTCGAACAGGTCGACAACTCGTCGACGCGCCAGTACGGCGGGCTCGGTGCCGGTCTGGCAATCACCCGCAAGATCGCCCGGCTGATGGGCGGCGATGCCGGCTGCGAAAGTCGGCTGGGCGAGGGCAGCACCTTCTGGTTCACGGTGGTCCTCAACAAGGCTGCCGTCGCTTGAAGGAATGGACCGCCGCTGCGGTCCATTCCCTGATCGATCACTCGATGGCGAGCGCCGATTTCGCCTGCTGGCGCAGGACGTACTTCTGGATCTTGCCGGTCGAGGTCTTCGGCAGGACGCCGAAGACAACCTGCTTCGGCACCTTGAAGCGGGCCAGGTGGCCGCGGCAGTGCTCGATGATGTCGGCCGCGCTGCATTCGGCGCCGGCCTTCAGCTCGATGAAGGCGGCCGGCACTTCGCCCCATTTCTCGTCCGGCTTGGCGACGACGGCGGCGGCAATGACCGCCGGGTGGCGGTAGAGCACGTCCTCGACTTCCAGCGAGGAGATGTTCTCGCCGCCGGAGATGATGATGTCCTTGGAGCGGTCCTTGATCTTGACGTAGCCGTCGCTATGGACGACCGCCAGGTCGCCGGTGTGGAACCAGCCGCCGGCGAAGGCTTCCTCGGAGGCCTTCTCGTTCTTCAGGTAGCCCTTCATCACCAGGTTGCCGCGGAACATGATTTCGCCCATCGTCTCGCCGTCCCAGGGCACCGGCTGCATGGAAACCGGGTCGAGCACGGCGATCGCTTCCTGCATGTGGTAGCGCACGCCCTGGCGGCCGTTGCGGGCGGCCTGCAGGTCGATCGGCAGGCGCTCCCATTCCGGCTGCTTGGCGCAGACCGACGCCGGGCCGTAGGTTTCGGTGAGACCGTAGACGTGGGTGATGTTGAAGCCCATCTTCTGGGCGCCTTCGATGATCGCCGCCGGGGGCGCGGCGCCGGCGATCAGGCCGTTGACCGTCTGTTCGATGCCTTCCTTGAGTTCGGCCGGGGCGTTGATCAGCATGCCGTAGACGATCGGTGCGCCGCACATGTGGGTCACCTTGTGTTCCTTGATCAGGCCGAAGATCAGCGCCGGGTCGACCTTGCGCAGGCAGACGTTGGTGCCGGCGTTGGCGGCCAGCGTCCACGGGAAGCACCAGCCGTTGCAGTGGAACATCGGCAGCGTCCACAGATAGACCGAGTGCGGCGGCATGCCCCAGGAGATGATGTTGGAAGCGGCGTTCAGGTAGGCGCCGCGATGGTGATAGACGACGCCCTTCGGGTTTCCAGTGGTACCCGAGGTGTAGTTGAGGGTGATCGGGTCCCATTCGTCGGCCGGCAGTTCCCAGGCGAATTCCGGGTCGCCGTTGCCGATGAAGGCTTCGTAGTCGATTTCGCCGAGCGCTTCGCCGCCGGTGAACTCGGGGTCGAGGCTGTCGATGACCAGCGGCTTCGGCCCTTCGAGCAGGGCCAGGGCGTCCTTGATGACGGCCGAGAATTCCGGGTCGGTGATCAGCACCTTGGCTTCGCCGTGGGTCAGCATGAAGGCGATCGCTTCGGCGTCGAGGCGTGTGTTCAGCGTGTTGAGCACGGCGCCGCTCATCGGCACGCCGAAATGGCATTCGAACATGGCGTTGCTGTTGGGCAGCATCGCCGCCACCGTGTCGCCCTTGCCGATGCCGCGCTGCTGCAGCGCCGAGGCGAGCTGGCGACAGCGCGCGTAGCTGTCCTTCCAGGTGTAGCGTTGCTCGCCCTGAATCACCGAGATCCGCTTCGGGTAGATGAAGGCCGAGCGTTCAAGAAAGGTGAGGGGCGAAAGCGGGACGTAGTTGGCCGGGTTCTTGTCGAGGCCGTTGGCGTACGGGTTGCTCACGTGCTGTCTCCTGCGTGCGTTGATGGGTTGTGGTGATTTAACTATGCGTAAACTTCGATTTATATCTGAAGATTGTCGAATGTTGCAATGCGAAAATTTGTTTTATAAACAGTAAATTGTTTCATAAAACAATTCTGTAACATTTTACGTAATTATGAGCTACCGGAGTTTTGATGCCGGATGGCTGCATTTGGAGAAAAAGTCCCTGCGATTTACGGCATTCGGGGCGTCTTTTCCGCAGGTTTGACTTCGCTGGCCTGGGATTCCGCGCGATGCCGGGTGAGGCATCCGAAGCGCCAGGGAGAAAGCGTTTGTGCCGAATTGCCGGCGATTTCTTCCGGTCAATCCTGGGGGGATGCGGCAACTTGCTGCAACAGCCACTGCTTGAAATTGGCCGCGCCGGGGGCCAGCGGCGTGCGCCGCGGATGAACCAGGAAATAGGCGGTGCGCAGTGTCAGGCGCCGCGGAAAGGGCTCGACCAAGGTGCCGGCGGCGGTTTCCTCGTGGGTCAGCAGGCGGCTGGTCATCACCAGCCCCTGGCCCTGGCGGGCGGCGTCGATGGCCAGCAGCGCCTGGTCGAAATGTACCGCCGGAATCGCTGCGATGCGCGCTGCATCGAGCGTCGAGTAAGTCTGCAGCCAGGCCGCCCAGTGCGGGTGAAAGGTGGTGTTGAGCAGGGTGCAGCGGGCGATGTCCTCGGGCTGCGCGAGTTGCATGCGCTGCCGGTAGTCCGGGCTGCAATACACCCGGGCGTCGTCCGGGAACAGCAGGGTGGCGTCGAGTTCGGCGTCCTGGCCGTCAAAGTAGCGGATCGCCAGATCGACCTGCTCGTGGTTGAAATCGACCAGCGCGGTGGAGGAATTCAGGTGCAGTTCGGTTTCCGGATAGCGGGTCAGGAAGTCGGCCATGTGGCGGGTGAACCACTTGGCGGCAAAGCTCGGCGGCATCGATAGCCAGACGCCGTTGCGCCGGCGGTCGCGCAGGCTTTTGCCGGCGTCGCGGATCTGGTGTAGGGCCGGCTGGATGCGCTGCCAGAATTGCAGCGCTTCCGGCGTCGGCTGGACCTGGCGGACCCGGCGGACGAACAGGCTGACCCCCAGCCAGTCTTCCAGCTTGCGGATCTGCTGGCCGATCGCGCCCGGCGTCAGGTGCAGGCTGCGGGCGGCCAGCGCGAAGCTGTGGTGCTGCATGGCAGCGTCGAAAGCGAGCAGGGCGTAGAGCGGCGGGTAGGGTTCCATGATGCAGAAAATCTATGCCATGGCGCAGATAATATCAGTTGTCAGAAGCGCTACCGGCCGAAATAATCCGGGCATAAAAAAGGAAATCCTATGCTTCGATCCCTGCAGAATGGCTCTGCCATGGTGGTGACGCTGGCCGCCGCCGGAATCCTCATGGTCACCATGGGCATCCGCCAGTCCTTCGGCCTGTTCATCGCGCCGATCAACGCCAGCCTCGACCTCGACGTGGCGACCATTTCGTTCGCCCTGGCCATCGGCCAGTTCGCCTGGGGCGCCATCCAGCCCGTGGCGGGCGCCGTTGCCGACCGCCACGGGCCGCGCCCGGTGCTGTTGGTGGCGCTGCTCGTGCTGGCCATCGGCTGTGCCGTGACGCCTTTCGTACAGGGTGGTTTCGGTCTGGCATTAAGCCTCGGCCTGTTGGCTGCCATCGGTTCCGGTGCCGGCAGTTTCTCGGTATTGATCGGTGCCGCCGCCCAGCGCCTGCCGCTGGCGGCGCGCGGGACGGCATCCGGCGTGATCAACGCCGGCGGCTCCTTCGGCCAGTTCGTCTTCGCGCCGCTGACCCAGAAACTGATCCAGACGATCGGCTGGATGGGCAGCCTGTGGACGATGGCGCTCGTCGCGCTGGCCAGCCTGCCGCTGGTGTTCAGGTTGACCGCGACGCCGGCCGCGCCGCATCCGGCCAGCGAGGGCGACAAGGGCCTCGGGCACGCGGTGACCAGCGCCATGCGCGACCGCAGTTACCTGCTGCTGCACGCCGGCTTTTTCACCTGCGGTTTCCACATCGCCTTTCTCGTCACCCACCTGCCGGGCGAGGTCAACTTGTGCGGCCTGCCGCCGACGGTGGCCAGCTGGTCGCTGGCGATCATCGGTCTGGCCAACATTTTCGGCAGCCTGTACGCCGGCAGTTGCGTTGCCCGCTACCGCAGCAAGTACGTGCTGGCGGCGATGTACGCCTCGCGCGCGCTGCTGGTCGCCGCCTACCTGATGTTGCCGCGCACCGAGCTGGTCTATTACCTGTTCGCCGCCGGGCTCGGATTCACCTGGCTGGCCACCGTGCCGCCGACCGCGGCCATCGTCGGCAAGCTGTTCGGCGCCCGCTATCTCGGCACCTTGTTCGGCCTGACCCTGCTGTCGCACCAGATCGGTGGCTTCCTCGGCGCCTGGCTGGGCGGCCTGGCGATTACCCGGTTCGGCGATTTCACCTGGATGTGGTACGCCGACATGGCACTCGCTGCCGGTGCCGCCCTGGTCAACCTGCCGATCCGCGAAGCGCCGGTGCTGCGGCCGGCGGCGCAGCCTGCCTGATCTTTTCGCGGGCTCGGCGGCGTGCGGCGGAAGGCTGCGCTGCGCGTGGCCGAGCCGCCGTCGGTTCATCGCTTCACGCCCTTGTGCAGTCCGTCGCCAACCCACAACACCACCCAGGAGAACAACATGTCGCGTCGTCGTCCGGAAATCACCATCGAAGTGCTCAATGAACGCGGCCGGGAATACCTGCCCGGCTATCTCGGCATCGAAATCGTCGCCCTCGACGATCAGCGGCTGGAAAGCCGCATGCAGATCCAGCGCCTGCACATCGCGCCCAACGAGTTCCTGCATGCCGCCAGCGTCGTCGCGCTGGCCGACACCTCCTGCGGTTACGCGACCATCGCTCACCTGCCGGAGGGCGCGCAGTCCTTCACCACCATCGAGCTGAAGAGCAACCATCTGGGCACGCTGACCGAAGGCGTCGTCGCCTGCGTGGCCACCGCCCAGCACATCGGGCGGACCACCCAGGTGTGGGACGCGGTGGTCAGCGATGCGGCCAGCGGCCGCAAGCTGGCGCTCTTTCGCTGCACCCAGATGATCCTGTGGCCGAAGTGATCAACCTACTATCCGTAGTGTTTAATCAAGCTTGATCCACTAAATGCTGTAACCGGGTGCTTGACGCGCTTCAGGCGCCCGGCATACACTGCGCCCCGTTGACGGTTCCCGAACGGGATCAAAAGGGAATCCGGTGAAAGGTCTTTGACCTTGAATCCGGGGCTGCCCCCGCAACTGTCATCGGCGAGCGTTCCACTCATCTTTGCCACTGGTCATTGACTGGGAAGGCGGTGGAAAGCGTCGAGCCGAGAGCCAGGAGACCTGCCGCAACGTCCTTCCAACCAACGATGGGGCGGGGTGTCCCTGGCGAAAGGTGTTTGCGTGACCGTATTTCTGTTCGTTCGTGTTCGTCGACCGCAGCCGGCTCCGGCTGGCGGGCGTCCGTTCGCGCGCGGCACGCGCCGGCTTTGCTCCGCCCCCCGAAGCGGAGCAAGCCCGTGTCCTCGAACGTCCTAGCCAGTCTTTCCGATCTCGCCGCGCACAGCACGGCGGCCCTGCAAGTGATACGCCGTAACGGCGCCGTCGTCGCCTTTCACCCCGAGAAAATCTCGGTGGCACTGACCAAGGCCTTCCTTGCCGTCGAAGGCAGTCAGAGCGCGGTGTCGTCGCGGGTGCGCGAAATCGTCGCCCGGCTGACCGAAACGGTGGTCCGCTCGCTGACCCGTCGCCTGCCGGATGGCGGCACGGTGCATATCGAGGACATCCAGGATCAGGTCGAGCTGGCGCTGATGCGCGCCGGCGAACACGACGTCGCCCGCGCCTACGTGCTTTACCGCGAACGCCGTGCCGGCGAGCGCGCCACACTGGCGGAAGTGCAGGGCGTGCCGCAACTGCATGTGACGGTCGACGGCGAACGCCGGCCGCTCGACGTGGCGGCGCTGCTGAAAACCTGCGAAGCGGCTTGTGCCGGGCTGGGCGACAAGGTGTCGGCGCGCAGCATCCTCGACCACGCCTTGCGCAACCTCTACGACGGCGTCGTCTTGGCCGACGTCCAGCAGGCGCTGATCCTCGCCGCGCGCACGCTGATCGAGCGCGAACCGGGCTACGACTACGCCACCGCCCGCCTGCTGCTGGCCAGCCTGAACGAAGAGGCGGTCGGCGCCGAGGCGGCGCAAAATCCTAGGGGCGACGCCGAATATTTCCCGAAATTCATCGCCCGCGGCATCGCCGCCGAACTGCTCGACCCGCGCCTGGCCGACTACGATCTTGAGCGCCTGGCCGCCGCGCTCAAGCCCGAGCGCAACCAGCTGTTCGGCTACCTCGGCCTGCAAACCCTGTACGACCGTTATTTCTTGCACATCGACGGCCGCCGCATCGAAACGCCGCAGCTCTTCTTCATGCGCGTGGCGATGGGCCTGGCGCTCAATGAAATCGACCGCGAAGCGCGCGCCATCGAGTTCTACGACCTGATTTCCAGCTTCGACTTCATGTGTTCGACGCCGACCCTGTTCAACAGCGGCACGCTGCATTCGCAACTGTCGTCGTGCTACCTGACCACGGTGGCCGACGACCTCGAAGGCATCTACCAGAGCATCAAGGAAAACGCGCTGCTGCAAAAGTACGCCGGCGGCCTCGGCAACGACTGGACGCCGGTACGCGCGCTGGGCAGCCGCATCAAGGGCACCAACGGCCAGAGCCAGGGCGTCATTCCGTTCTTGAAGGTGGTCAACGACACGGCCGTCGCGGTTAACCAGGGCGGCAAGCGCAAGGGCGCCGTCTGCGCCTACCTGGAAACCTGGCACCTGGACATCGAGGAATTCCTCGAGCTGCGCAAGAACACCGGCGACGAGCGCCGCCGCACGCACGACATGAACACCGCCAACTGGATTCCCGACCTGTTCATGCAGCGCGTGATCGCCGGCGCCGAGTGGACGCTGTTCTCGCCGGTCGACGTGCCCGACCTGCACGAGAAATCCGGCCGCGCCTTTGTCGAAGCCTATGAAGCCTACGAAGCCAAGGCCGCCGCCGGCCAGTTGAAGCTGCACAAGAAAGTGCCGGCCGTGCAACTGTGGCGCAAGATGCTGACCATGCTGTTCGAAACCGGGCACCCTTGGATCACCTTCAAGGACGCCTGCAACCTGCGCTCGCCGCAGCAGCACGTCGGCGTCGTGCATAGCTCGAACCTCTGTACCGAAATCACCCTGAACACCTCGGATTCCGAAACGGCGGTGTGCAACCTCGGCTCGGTCAATCTGCTGGCGCACCTGAAAGACGGCCAGCTTGACCAGGAAAAGCTCGCGCGCACCGTGTCGACCGCCATGCGCATGCTCGACAACGTCGTCGACATCAACTTCTACGCCACGCCCAAGGCGCGCAACGCCAACCTGCGCCACCGCCCGGTCGGCATGGGTATCATGGGCTTTGCCGATTGCCTGTACCAGCTCGGTATCGCCTACGCCTCGCCGCGAGCTGTCGAATTCGCCGACCGCAGCATGGAAGCCGTCTGCTACCAGGCCTACTGGGCATCGACCGAACTGGCCAAGGAGCGCGGCCGCTATTCCAGCTTCTCCGGCAGCCTGTGGGATCGCGGCATCCTGCCGCACGAGAGCATCGCGCTGCTCGAAGCCGGGCGCGGCGAAGCGGTCGAACTCAACCGCGAGTTTTCCAAAACTCACCGCCTCGACTGGGACGCGCTCAAGCAGCGCATCGCCCGCCACGGCATGCGCAACTCCAACTGCGTCGCCATCGCGCCGACCGCGACCATCTCCAACATCGTCGGCGTCTCCGCCAGCATCGAGCCGGCCTACCAGAACCTCTACGTCAAATCCAACCTGTCCGGCGAATTCACCGTGGTCAACGAGGCGCTGGTGCGCGACCTCAAGGCGCTCGACCTGTGGGACGAAGTGATGGTCGCCGACCTCAAGTACTTCGACGGCTCGCTTGTCCGCATCGACCGCGTGCCCGACGAACTCAAGGCCCGCTACGCCACCGCCTTCGAGATCGACCCGGTCTGGCTGATCGAAGCCGCCGCCCGCCGCCAGAAATGGATCGACCAGGCGCAATCGCTCAACCTCTACCTGGCGCTGCCTTCGGGCAAAAAGCTCGACGAAATCTACAAACTGGCGTGGAAGCGCGGCCTGAAGACCACCTACTACCTGCGCACCCTCGGGGCCAGCCAGGCGGAAAAGGCCGGCGGGCGCGACGATGCCGTGGTGCAGGAGGAGGCGCCGAAATTCTGTTCGATTGACAATCCGGAGTGCGAGGCTTGCCAATGAAACCGATTTGTCTGAATCGAGGGGTTGCGGCGCAGGCTAACCCCGTGTGCGGTGTTAAGCGAGCGAAAGCGAGCGGCCGTAGCCACAACCCCGAGTGCGAGGCGTGCCAATGAAATCCTTCGTTAAAACCTGGCTTCCCCTCGCCCTGGCACTGCTCGCCAATCTCGCCCAGGCGGCCGATTGTCCGCGCATCATCAGCCAGTCGCCCTACATCAGCCGGGCGCTGGCCTGGCTGGGGCAGGAAGATTGCATCGTCGGCGTCAGCCGTTACGACCGGCTGCCGCTCGCTCATACCGGCGGCGTCAAGGACCCGGACGCCGCGGCGATGGCCGATCTGGAGCCCGATGTCGTCATCTATTCCGAATGGACCGCCGAGGCAACCGTCGACTCGGCCACGCCGCCCGGTGCGCGGGCCGTGCGGGTCGGCGGCTTTCGTGGCATGGCGGGGGTCGAGGCCATGTTGCGTGAGGTCGGGCAGGCGGCCGGGGTGGCCGACACCGAGCGCCGCGTTGCGCAGTTTGCCAGCGACTGGCGGCAGGCCGCGGCGCAGGTCGATGGCCGCCAGCGCCGGGTGCTGATCCTTTCCGCCTGCGGCGAGGCGCCGTATTCCTTCGGGCGCGGCAGCACGCTGTTCGAGGTGTTTTCCGCCGCTGGCTTCAACGTCGTGGCCGACCACGAGCAGATACGCAACTTCAAACCGCGAACGCCGCAGGGCGATGTCGCGGCGTGGATCAGCGAGCGCCGGCCCGATCTGCTCTTCGCGCTGCAGGACCACAAGGCTGGCAGTTGCAACCCGGCCATCGCCAGACCCGGCATTCCCATCCTGCCGCTCACCGGCGAGCACTTCACCCATCCCGGCCCGGAACTGCTCAAGGGGCTGGAAGAGCTGCGCCGGACGATGGCCGAGTTCGGCGCTTGAGGTCGAAGCTGCTTTCCAGGGTTAAGCTTGCCGCCTTTTCGTGTCACGAGAGATTGCAATGAAACCTTTGCTCGCCCTTTTGCTGCGTTCGGCGCTTGTTTTGCTGCTGGCGCGGCCCGCCATCGTGCCGGCCGCCGACCTCGACCTGCCGCCGGAACTCGGTGCCAGCGCCGAAGTTCGCCGTGGCGAGCGCGACGGGCTGTGGGAGAAGACGCTGCTCGTGCGCTTTGCCGGCGAGCGGCGGGTGCTGTCGACCAGCGACGGCATGCTTACCGCCCGCGCGGCAATCAACCACGCCGCCCATCCCTTCCTCTGGCACCGCCTGGGTAGCGACAGCAAGGGCTACGCGCTGGGCGTGCGCGATGCGCTGGCGGCGCAGCTGGAACTGCCGCCGACCGCCGTCGCGCAGATGTCGACAGCAGCCGACATGGACCACCTCGCCGTCGCCACGCGCAGCCACGGGCCGCTGACGGTGACCGTGCTGGCCACCGCCGGCGCGCGCAGCAACGCCATCCGCACCGGCGTCGATGCCGGCGCCTACATCGAAGGCGAGGAACCTGCCGGCACCATCAACATCCTGGTGCTGAGCAATATCGAACTGAGCGACGCGGCACTCGCCCGCGCGCTGATCACCGTCACTGAAGGCAAGACGGCGGCGCTCGAAGACCTCAAGGTGGCGAGCAGCTATACCAAGGACGTGCAGGCGACCGGCACCGGCACCGACAGCATCATCGTTGTCTCCGGCAGCGCCGCGCCGCGCGCCACCTACACCGGCGGCCACAGCCGCATCGGCGAGCTGATCGGCAAGGCCACCTACGCGGCGGTGGTCGAGGCGCTGGGCAAGCAGAACGGCTACTACCTGCCCGGCGCGCGCCGCTATAGCGACGCCCCGGCCGGCCCGGCCAAGCGCGCCGGCGACCTGCGCATCGCGCTGCTCCATCTCGACCCGGTGCCCGGCGACATCGCCGGCAACCGTGCCCGCATCGAAGCCGGCATCCGCGACGCGGTGCGCCACGGCGCCGACTGGGTGGTGACGCCGGAGCTGGCCGAAACCGGCTACAACTTTGTGAAGCGCATCGGCAGCGACTGGGTCCATCCCTTCCCCAGCAACTGGCTGCACGGCCTCACCGCCGTCGCCCGCGACAACGGTGTCGCGCTCTTCGTCGGCGTTGCCGAGCGCGATCCGGCGACGCAGAAGCTGCACAACAGCGTCGCCGTCATCGACCGCAGCGGCAAACTGCTCGGCAGCTACCGCAAGCAACGCCCGGTCGGCGGCGCCGAAGCCTGGTCGGTGGCCGGCGGGGAAGGGCAGCCTTTCCTGGTCGATGGCCTGCGCGTCGGCACACTGATCTGCGCCGACGCCTGGCGCCCGGAACCGGCCGCCCAGCTCGCCGCGCGCGGCGCGCAAATTCTGCTCTCGCCGGCCAACTGGCCGCCGGTCGAAGGCATGGGGCCGGGCGACGTCTGGGAAAAACGCTCGCGCCAGACCGGCCTGCCGCTGGTCGTCGTCAATCGCGGCGGCAAGGAGCCGGAACTCGATTTCTCGCGCGGCGAGAGCGCCGTCGCCATCGACGGCCGCCGCGTCTTCACCTTCACCGCCGCCGAGGGCGGCATTTTCTACGTGGACTGGGATCGCCACCGGCGCTTCCGGTCCGTCCGCACCGACTGACACGAGGTTCATGCCATGAATGCTGCCTACCGCTTCGACGACTGGGAAACTCCCGCTGCCGCACCGCAAAATCCTGCGGTCGACGCCAAAATTGCGCCAAAAATCGAGGTCGACCGCAGCATTTTGCCCGCCGCCGCGCTGGCGCCGATCAACGCTGCCGACAAGCGCATCGTCAATGGCAAGGCCGACATCAACCAGCTCGCGCCGTTCAAGTACCCCTGGGCCTGGGAGTTCTTCCTCAAGGCCAACCGCAACCACTGGACGCCGCTCGAAATCAGCATGGCGCAGGACGTGCACGACTACCACCACAAGCTCAGCCCGGCCGAGCGCCACGTTTTCGAGAACGTGCTCGCCTACCTGACCACCTCCGACATCCTCGCCATGCGCAACATCGGCCTGGCGGTGATGGAAAAGATGAGCGCGCCCGAACTGCAGATCTACCAGGCCCGCCAGGTCTACGAAGAAGCGCTACACACTTGGACCTACCAGCACTGCATCGAAAGCATCGGCCTCGACCAGCAGGAAATCTACAACCGCTACCGCGTCGTGCCGCAGATCCACGGCAAGATCGCGCTCGCCAACCGCCGGCTGGAGCGCGTCATGCGCGCCGACTTCGACCTCACCGACCGCGCCAACCTGCACGAATTCGCGCTGTCCTATTTCTTCTTCGCGGTGATCTTCGAAGGCTGCTGGTTCTACAACGGCTTCACGCCCATCTTCGCGCTGCAACGGCGCGGCCTGATGAAAGGCGCCGCCGAGCAACTGCAATACATCATGCGCGACGAAGTCCTGCACTGCGCTTTCGGCATCCGCGTCGTGCGCGAACTGCTCAAGGAAGAGGGCCTGGAACTCGACCCGCAGGCGCTGCGCGAGCTATGGGACGAAGCCGAAGCCGCCGAACGCGCTTACGCCAGCTACATCCTGCGCGACCCCATCCTCGGCTACAACGCCGACCTGCACGTCCAGCAATTTCGCTTCATCGCCAACCGCCGGGCGCGGCAGGTGGGCGTCGAGGAACCGTTCCCCGGCGCGGAGAACGCCCTGCCTTGGCTGGACGAACAGGCCAATCTGCGGAAGGAAAAGAACTTCTTCGAGACGCGGGTGACGGAATACCAAACGGGTGGGGCGTTGGCTTGGGATTGAGGGGGGCGAGGTTTTCTCCTCGCCGTGCGATCGCCCGCGCCGGATCAGGGCTGCCGGCTATCCGGCAACGACCATAACCGTGCCCGGTTGATCCGGGCAACGCGGCGGGTATGGCGGGCATCGACGATCTTGAACGCCTCCGTCTCGGTGTCCGGGAAAACCGCGAAGAGCGCTTCCGGGCAGCGGCTCACGGCAACCGGCGGAAGCTTTTCGGCGAAATCGAGGCGGCTCAGCCGCAGCCCGCATTTGCGATAAACAAACCCCTTCAGGTAGGGCGAGCCGTAGTTGAAGACGAAGACAAACAGGTCTTTGCTGCAATGGCTGGCGACGATTTCGCCGACCTCGTAGTCGGCAGCGTCCAGATCGCCGAAGGCGGGTAAGGTTTGGCCGTCGACAACCAGGGTGAGCACGCGGCTCTCCGGGGCCTGGCGCATTTCGATGCTGCTGGTCGGGCGAGCATCGCCCAGCCGGCAACTGCCCTGAAATGGCTCCGCTTCCGCTCGGGCGGTCGAGAAGGCAAGGCAGCAAGCAGCCAGTGTCAGCCAGTAGCGGGTGGGGTGGGGGAGTTTCATGGGCGATTCCGAGGATCTGTTAGCCCGAACCAGAACTGTTCCGGGCGATTGCCTGGCCAGCAGGGTTTTGGTAAGTCGCTGCGCTTGAGCATCACTCTTGCCATTCAAATTCCGCAAATAAAGTCGCGATGCTGCGCCCCAACTGAATCGCCGTATCCGGAACCAGCAGGTAATGCCAGCGTTTGCCGCCATGCGCTGCGGCGTGGGTATTGGCATGCCCGCACCAGCGCAACGCGGCGCGCGCCTTGGTTTGAACTTCGTCCTGATCCATCTGGTCGGCCCGCTTGGGTTCGACGAGCAGGCAGGCGTTGGCTGTTTCGACGACGAAATCCGGTTCGTAGTTGTGTCCGTTCCGGTATTCAATGCGGAACTGCCCCGGTGCCGGTTTCATCCACTTGGTGACCTCGGGGTCGTCTTCCAGCAACTGGGCAAAACGCCACTCACCATCCACTGACTGGAACTTCTGGTAGGGGTAGCAGCACTTCTTGAAGCCCTTGAACACCATCTGGCGCACCAGGCGTTTGTCGGCAATCGGCGCCCGGAAATCGCGTGGATGTTCGCCAGCGGCGAGGGTGAAGCTGGCAGGTTTGAGCACGTCGAAGCCCTGCGTCACCTTGCCGACGTAGTCGGTCGGGGTGATCCAGACGTGTTGCTGCATCTGCGTCCAGATGAAATCGGCGAGTTGCCGTTGCCAGTAGATCAACACGTTTTCCAGCTTGGCCTCGTCGCCGCCCAGGTGCTCGCGCAGCCGAGCGACCAGTTGTCCGGCCAGGGCATAGAGCAGGTCGGCATGTTCGTCATAATCGATGGCGTCCTGGTCAATCAACTGACGGACGATGTAATCCTCGGGGCGGGCCTCCTGGCTGTCGGAGCCCTCCCACTGGATGCGCGCCTGCTTGTTGTCTTCCAGATGCTGGAGTAGCAGCTCCTGGCTGACCGGCTGGAAATTGATCTTCTCCAGCCCCGCCAAGGCGAACTCCTGGAAGCGGTAATTGACTTCCCGCGTCGGCAGAATCGTGATTTGCGGCACGTCGATGGTCAGTTCGATCAGGCGCTCGGTGACGTGGCGAACGACCTCGGCAACCAGCGCATCGGGGCTGGCCGACAGGGTGGGTGTGGCGGCTTCCATACCCGGCAGGCTGGCTTGCGGCGGGGCGGCTTCTTCCGCCAAGCGCTTCACGGTGGCGACCAGTCGCTGCTGCACGGCCTCATCGCTCAAGGCCTTGCTGCCGGGCAGCCGGCTGGCTTCCTGCTGTACCGCGCGCAGCGTCAGTTCGGCCAGCCGGGATTCCTCCGCCGTGATGGTCGGAGTCGGGGTATCCCCGCACAGGTCGGCGGCGAGCGTTTTGCCATCCTGCTCCGGCTGGCGGCCGGTACACAGAATGTCGAGCACCGACCCGGTATTCAGCAAGTGCGGTTGCTTGTCCGGCACGTCGGCGTCTTCCGTGGCGCCGATATAGACGGTCTTCTTGATGATCGACTCGGGATCGTTGGCGCGGTCAACGATGTCCTGGAAGCGGTCGTGGGCGATGATGCACAGGCGATCCACCGCTTCCACCCCGGTCCGTTTGCCGAAAGGCAGGCGCAGGCCGCGGCCGATGGTCTGCTCTGTGAGGATTTCCGAGGCCGAGGCGCGCAAAGGCACGATGGTATACAGGTTGGTGACGTCCCAGCCTTCCTTCAGCTTGTTGACGTGGATGACCACTTCGGTCTTTTCATCGTGCTCCACCGCCAGCAGGCGCTGCATGGCCTCGTCGGACTCATCGCCGGAGAGGTTGGAATGCACTTCGATGACCCGGCCCTTGTAGTGCCCCTGGAAAAAGCCGTCGGATTCGATGACCGCCTTCAGCGCCGAGGCGTGGGCCGTATCCTGCGCCACCACCAGCATGAAAGGCTTGACCACCGGCTGGTTGAAGCTGCGGGCGTAGTTCTCCAGTTCCACCTTGACGAACTCGTGATGGTGGATGCCGTCCTCCAGCTTGATTTCCTCCAGCCGCTCGGCGCTGACCGAATCGGCGCGGAAATCCTTGCGCGTCGCCACCGCCGGAATCTTCACGTAACCGTCCTGCAAGGCGCGGGAGAGCGGGTAGTGATAGACGATGTTGGCGAACTGGCGCGGGTTGGCGCCCACCGTCTTGGGTGTCGCAGTCAGTTCGATGCCGAGTACCGGCCGCAGGTCGTTGATTGCCTTGGCGCCGGCGCTGGCGTAATAACGGTGGGCTTCGTCCATCAGCACCACGAGGTCGGGCAGGCCAGCCAGGTAGTCAAAATAGGATTCGCCGAGGTATTCCTGGTAGCGTCGCACCCGCGCCACGCTCGACTTGGCGGCGCCCTTCTTGTTGTCGCGGGCGTTGATCTTGGAAATGTTGAAGATGTTGATGTGCGGCGCCGTATCGTCGGTGAACAGCTCGCCGGTGACGTTCTGCGGCATGGCGATGTCCAGCCGCACGCCGCGTCCATCCTCGTAGTCCTCGCCGGTGATCAGCACCGGCGGATTGTTCGCCAGTTCGGGAATGCCCTTGAACACGTACTTGGGGCTGCCGGGCAGGAAATCCTGCTTGAGCTTTTCGTAAATGGTCAGGTTCGGCGCGAGGACGAAGAAATGCCGGCTGCGCCCGGTGATGAACAGCCAGGCGATGATCGCCCCCATCAGCCGCGTCTTGCCGACGCCGGTGGCGAGCGCAAAGCACAGGGTGGGAAATTCGCGCTCGAATTTCTCCACCGTCGGGTATTGGGCGCGGATCGTCTTCAGCCAATGCTGGAGGTCGGCATCCTTGCTCAGTTCCAGCCTTTCCAGCAGGTCGGCCAGGATATCCAGCGACTCGCGTTGCGGGGCGCGCAGGGAAAGTGCTTTGGTGATCTCGCTTGCAGCACGGCTTCCGTCGATGCGCTCATTCATCGGACGCATCCTCGTCGCCAGCATTCAGTTCGAACTCGTCCTCTTCCTCGGGCAGCGGTTCCGGCTCGGCAAGGACGTCGATCTTGAAGCTGTAGTCGTCCTGGTCCCACTGGCACTTGTGCAGTACCGTCTTGGGGATTTTCTTCAGCGTCAGGTTGGGGAAGGCGCCGGTATCGGCCATGAAAGCCTTGCAGCAGATCAGCAGCGAGCGTTCGCTGCCGACTTCCTCGCTGATGACGCGCAACTGGTCGTGGCTGAGGCTGCCGGTGGTGACGTAGATAAAGTGCGATTCGGTGCTTTGTCCGTGCTGCCAGAACTGGGTCTGGCTGGGCGCATAGGTAAAGCCCATCAGCTTGCACATGGCTTCCGAGAGCATTTCGGCGTTGTAATCCGGGTTGATCACCCAGTGGCCCCATTTGTCCTTTTTCAGCAGCGACGGGGCCAGCCGGTAATAGCGGAAACCGCCACCGCCGCGCCAGTTGACCGCCTTGGTGATACCGCCGGGGTCCTGGCCGTCGACGACCTTTTTCAGGCGCGGCACGATGTGGGTGTGGCAGTGCTCGCCCAGTTCGACCATGATCCAGCGCCGGCCCATCTTGTGCGCGACGGCGCCGGTGGTGCCGGAGCCGGCGAAGGAGTCGAGGACGAGGTCGCCGGGGTTGGTGGCAAGGTCAAGTACCCTTTGCAATAACCGTTCTGGTTTTGGCGTGGCAAAGGCGTCGTCAGGATTAATTGCCTTCACCTCCTCACGAGCCTCGTGGTTTTGTCCCACCTCAGTGTGAAGCCAGATAGTTGGCGCGGGAGGCTCCGCGAGTTTCAACTCAGAAAGGAAAGTCTTCCTCGATGGATTGGCTTTGCCATCGCTTCCGAACCAGATTTCATCGTTGTCATCCATACGTCGAAGAGCCTCCGCAGGGAAGCGCGGAGAAGATCCCTTGGGCGGTGACCAAACAACGCCATTCTTAAATCTAAACTCGAAGGCCTGCTCTTTTTCTGAGCCAGTTCGCTTTGCGTAAAGTGGTGTTGCTTTCCAAGGCCCCTTGGGATGCCCATCAGGATTTCTATAGCGACTATTCATTTCCGCTGTACGCCCAAGGCGATTGGGACGCCATTCTTCCTTGTTGCGGGCATAAATCAACACATGATCGTGCGTTTCAGCTAGGGCGTGTTCACATTAGCCAGATGTAAGCGCAGGCAAGTTGCAAGAATGCGT
>CAZFXO010000068.1:0-18079 GCA_964523045.1 uncultured Dechloromonas sp.
CCCGTCGTGCGATGACCCGCCACATCAAGCGCGGTGGTCGCATCTGGATCCGTATTTTCCCGGACAAGCCGATTTCCAAGAAGCCGGCCGAAGTTCGTATGGGTAACGGTAAGGGTAATCCGGAGTACTGGGTTGCCGAAATCCAGCCGGGCAAGGTGCTGTACGAGATGGACGGCGTCAACGAAGCGCTGGCTCGCGAGGCTTTTGCCCTCGCTGCCGCCAAGCTGCCGATTTCCACCACCTTCGTGACGCGTCATCTGGGGTAATCATGAAAGCTAGTGAACTGAGAACCAAGAGCGTGGACGAGCTCAAGGCGGAATTGCTTGAACTGCTGAAGGCCCAATTCGGCCTGCGCATGCAACTCGCGACGCAGCAGCTCTCCAATACCAGCCAAATGGCCAAGGTGCGTCGCGACATTGCTCGTGTTCGTACCCTTATTCGTGAAAAGGCGGTGCAGCAATGAGCGAGAACAACAGCGTCAAGCGTACCCTGATCGGTCGTGTTGTCAGCGACAAGATGGAAAAGACGGTGACTGTGCTGGTCGAGCGCAAGGTCAAGCACCCCGTTTACGGTAAGGTCATGGTCCGCTCGAAGAAATATGCGGCGCATAACCAGGACAACCTGGCTCGGGCCGGCGACCTCGTCGAGATCGTCGAAACCCGTCCGCTGTCGAAGACCAAGTCTTGGGCGGTGACCAGCGTTCTGGAAAAGGCAGTCGTTATTTGATGCTTTTTTTCAAAACTGCTTGCGCGTAACAAAGGGAAGCCGGTATAATCCGGCTTCTTTTTTGCGGCCATGGCTTCTCGTGGTCGCAGATCTGTCAGACCCCTAGGGGTTCCAAGACTGACCGCGCAGCGGATTAAGTTGGAGTTAAATTAAATGATTCAGATGCAGACGACACTGGATGTCGCCGATAACACCGGCGCACGTTCGGTAATGTGTATCAAGGTGCTGGGCGGCTCCAAGCGCCGCTACGCCGGTATTGGCGACATCATCAAGGTCAGCATCAAGGATGCTGCCCCGCGTGGTCGGGTCAAGAAGGGTGATGTCTACAACGCCGTGGTGGTCCGTACCGCCAAGGGTGTTCGTCGTCCGGACGGTTCCTTGGTGCGCTTCGATGGCAACGCCGCGGTTCTTCTCAACAACAAGCTCGAGCCGATCGGCACGCGCATCTTTGGGCCGGTGACCCGCGAACTGCGGACCGAACGCTTCATGAAGATCGTGTCGCTGGCGCCGGAAGTGCTGTAAGGAGGCTGGAGATGGAAAAAATTCGCAAAGGCGACGAAGTTATCGTCGTGACGGGCAAGGACAAGGGCAAGCGCGGTACGGTTTCGCGTCGCGTCGATGCCGAGCATCTGGTCGTGGAAGGTGTGAATCGTGCCAAGAAGCACGTCAAGCCGAACCCGATCAAGGGTGTTCAGGGCGGTATCGTCGACAAAGACATGCCGATCCATATCTCTAATGTTGCGCTGTTCAATCCGGCAACCAAGAAGGCCGACCGCGTCGGTATTCGGGTGCTCGAAGACGGTTGCAAGGTTCGCGTGTTCAAATCGAACGGCGAACTGGTGAATGCTTAAGGGGTAGTCATGGCGCGTTTGCAGCAATATTACAAGGACACCGTGGTTGCCGAATTGACCAAGCAGTTCGGTTACAAGTCCGTCATGGAAGTGCCGCGCATCACCAAGGTCACCCTGAACATGGGTGTGGGTGAGGCGGTTGCCGACAAGAAGGTTCTTGAGAACGCCGTTGGCGACATGCAGAAGATTGCCGGCCAGAAGCCGGTGACCACCAAGGCTCGCAAGTCGATCGCCGGCTTCAAGATCCGTGATGGTTATCCGATCGGTTGCATGGTTACCCTGCGCGGCCCGCGCATGTTCGAATTCCTTGACCGTCTGGTCACCATCGCCCTGCCGCGCGTGCGCGACTTCCGCGGTGTGGCTGGCAAGGGGTTCGATGGACAGGGTAACTACAACATGGGTGTCAAAGAGCAGATCATCTTCCCGGAAATCGAGTACGACAAGATTGATGCGCTGCGTGGCATGAACATCAGCATCACGACGACCGCGAAGACCGACGCAGAAGCGAAAGCCCTGCTCGCCGCGTTCAAGTTCCCGTTCAAGAATTGAGGCAATCATGGCAAAACTTTCTCTGATCAATCGTGAAGAGAAGCGTCGCAAGCTGGTGGCACAGTTCGCCAAGAAGCGCGCAGCCCTTGAGGCGATCATCAATAACGCCGCCCTCTCTGACGAGGAGCGCTACGAGGCCCGCCTGAAGCTGCAGGCGCTGCCCCGCAACTCCAGCCCCTCGCGTCTGCGCAATCGTTGCCAGCTGACTGGGCGTCCGCGCGGTGTGTTCCGTAAATTCGGCCTGTGTCGTCACAAGATCCGTGAACTTGCCTTCAATGGCGAGATTCCGGGTGTGATCAAGGCTAGCTGGTAATAGGAGATACAGAAATGGCTATGAGCGATCCGATCGCGGATATGCTGACCCGCATCCGCAACGCCCAGCTCGCCGAAAAGGCGTCTGTGTCCATGCCCTCGTCCAAGCTGAAGGTGGCAATTGCTGCTGTGCTCAAGGATGAAGGTTACGTTGAAGATTTCGCAGTGCGCCAGTCCGACGACGGCAAGGCGACCCTGGAAATCGGTCTCAAGTACTACGCCGGTCGTCCGGTCATCGAACGCATCGAGCGTGTTTCCAAGCCTGGTCTGCGGATCTACAAGGGCGCTGAAGACATTCCTCGCGTCATGAACGGCCTGGGTGTTGCCATCGTCTCCACCCCGAAGGGCGTGATGACTGATCGCAAGGCACGTGCTTCCCGCGTGGGTGGCGAAGTCCTTTGCATCGTGGCATAAGGAGCGAAACAAATGTCTCGTGTAGGTAAAAATCCCATCGTTCTGCCTGCCGGCGTCGAAGTCGCCATCGGCGAGCAGATCGTCGTCAAGGGCCCCCTGGGTACCCTGAAGGCGGCAGCCAATGCCGCGGTCAAGGTCAGTCAGGAAGGGCAGAGCCTCGTCGTTACCAAGGTCAGCGGCGTCGAAAACGGCTCCGCCATGTGGGGCACGATGCGCGCCAACCTGAATAACATGGTTGTTGGCGTTTCCAAGGGCTTCGAGCGCAAGCTGCAGCTGGTCGGCGTCGGTTATCGCGCCCAGGCTCAGGGCGACGTGCTCAACCTCTCCCTTGGTTTTTCGCATCCGGTTGCTCACAAGATGCCGGCCGGCGTCAAGGTCGAGTGTCCGACGCAGACCGAAATTCTGATCAAGGGTGCCGACAAGCAGCAAGTCGGCCAGGTCGCCGCCGAAATTCGCGCGTATCGCAAGCCGGAGCCCTACAAGGGCAAGGGCGTTCGGTACTCCGACGAGGTGGTGGTTATCAAGGAAACCAAGAAGAAGTAAGGGTGGCATATGATTAACAAGAAG
Source organism: uncultured Dechloromonas sp. (assembly GCA_964523045.1). GTDB lineage: Bacteria > Pseudomonadota > Gammaproteobacteria > Burkholderiales > Rhodocyclaceae > Azonexus. Next base: position 3,420 of record CAZFXO010000068.1, read on the forward strand.
GAAGCGCGTCTGCGTCGTGCCCGCAAAACCCGGGCCAAGATCGCCGAGCTGAAGGCTGTTCGTCTGTGCGTCAATCGCACCAACTGCCACATTTACGCCCAGATCATCTCCCCTTGCGGCGGGAAGGTGCTGGCTTCCGCCTCGTCGCTCGACAAGAGCGTGCGCGGTGATGTCGCCAACGGTGGCAACAAGGCTGCTGCCGTGATGATCGGCAAGCTGATCGCCGAGCGCGCCAAGGCTGCCGGCATCGAACAGGTTGCCTTCGATCGTTCCGGCCTGCGTTACCACGGCCGTGTCCAGGCGCTGGCCGAAGCCGCGCGTGAAGCTGGTCTGAAGTTCTGATCGGCGCGAAAGGAATAGGTTAGAAAATGGCTAAACCCGAAAGAAACAAGAAGCCGCAGCAGGCTGAAGAGCGCGATGACGGCATGCGCGAGAAGATGGTTGCGGTCAACCGCGTCACCAAGGTGGTGAAGGGCGGTCGCATCCTCGGTTTCGCAGCCTTGACCGTGGTCGGTGACGGCGATGGCAGCATCGGCATGGGCAAGGGCAAGTCCCGCGAAGTGCCGGTTGCCGCCCAGAAGGCAATGGACGAGGCGCGTCGCAAGATGGCCAAGGTCAGCCTGAAGAACGGTACCGTGCATCACACCGTGATGGGCCGTCATGGCGCCACCACCGTGATGATCCAGCCGGCTCCGGAAGGTACCGGCATCATCGCCGGCGGTGCAATGCGCGCCGTCTTCGAAGTGGTCGGTGTGACCAACGTGGTGGCCAAGGCTCATGGTTCCACCAATCCCTACAACATCGTGCGTGCCACCATCGACGGTCTGATGAAGGTGAATACGCCGGCCGAGATTGCTGCCAAGCGCGGCAAGTCGGTTGAACAGATCCTGGGGTAAGTCATGTCCGACAAGAAGATCAAAGTGACGCTCGTCAAGAGCATCATCGGCACCAAGCAGGACCATCGCGCCACCGTGCGCGGCCTGGGCCTGCGCAAGCTGAACAGCTCCGCCGAGCTGCTGGATACGCCGCAAGTGCGCGGCATGATCCAGAAGGTTCAGTATCTCGTCAAGGTTGAGGGTTAAGCCATGCGTCTGAATACCATCAAGCCGGGTGAAGGTTCCAAGAAGGCCGCCAAGCGGGTTGGTCGCGGCATTGGTTCCGGCCTGGGCAAAACCTGTGGCCGCGGTCACAAGGGTCAAAAGTCCCGTTCTGGCGGTTTCCACAAGGTCGGCTTCGAAGGCGGTCAAATGCCGCTGCAGCGCCGCCTGCCGAAGCGTGGCTTCAACTCGCTGACGCGTGCCCGCAACTACGAAGTCCGCCTGAGCGAAATCGAAGCCCTGCCGGTCGAGGAAATCGATCTGCTCGTGTTGCAGGTTGCCGGTGTCGTTCCTGGCGATGCCCTTTCCGCGAAGGTCATCCTGTCCGGTGCGATCACCCGCAAGGTTGTACTCAAGGGTGTTGGTGCCACCAAGGGTGCCAAGGCGGCGATCGAAGCCGCCGGCGGCTCGATCGCCGAGTAAGAGAGAGGGCTGAACGTTGGCAGCAAATCCGAATACCGTTGGCAAGGGTGGCAAGTTTGGCGATCTCAAGCGCCGACTGTGGTTCCTGCTGGGCGCCTTGGTGGTTTACCGCATTGGTGCGCACATTCCGGTTCCCGGTATCGACCCCAACGTTCTGGCCGATCTCTTCAATACGCAGAAGGGCGGCATCCTGGGCATGTTCAACATGTTCTCGGGTGGCGCCCTGTCGCGTTTCACGATTTTTGCATTGGGGATCATGCCTTACATCTCGGCATCGATCATCATGCAGCTGATGAGTGTCGCCAGCCCGCAACTCGAAGCCTTGAAAAAGGAAGGCGAAGCTGGTCGGCGCAAGATCACTCAGTACACCCGTTACGGTACTGTTTTCCTCGCCCTTTTCCAGGGTATTGGCATCGCCGTTGCCCTTGAGGCGCAGCAGGGGCTGGTCAATGATCCGGGCTTCATGTTCCGGCTGACCACGGTCTCCACGCTGCTCACCGGCACCATGTTCCTGATGTGGCTCGGTGAACAGATCACCGAACGCGGTCTTGGTAATGGTATCTCGATCATCATCTTCGCTGGCATTGCCGCCGGTTTGCCGAATGCCATCGGTGGCCTGCTTGAGCTGGTTCGCACTGGCGGCATGCATCCGCTGACCGCTATCGTCATCTGCGCCTTGGTCGTCGTCGTCACCGCCTTTGTGGTTTTCGTCGAGCGGGGTCAGCGCAAGATTCTGGTGAACTACGCCAAGCGTCAGGTCGGCAACAAGATTTACGGCGGTCAGAGTTCGCATCTGCCGCTCAAGCTGAACATGTCTGGTGTCATCCCGCCGATCTTTGCCTCGTCGATTATTCTTTTCCCGGCGACCCTGGCTGGTTGGTTCGGTTCCAGCGAATCGATGTACTGGCTCAAGGACATGGCTTCCGTGCTGTCGCCCGGACAACCGATCTACGTGATGCTCTACGCTGCGGCCATCGTTTTCTTCTGTTTCTTCTATACCGCGCTGGTGTTCAACTCGAAGGAAACTGCGGATAACCTGAAGAAGAGCGGCGCTTTCGTGCCTGGTATTCGTCCCGGCGAGCAGACAGCGCGCTACATCGACAAGATCCTGATGCGCCTGACCCTGATTGGTGCGGCTTACATCACCTTGGTCTGCCTGTTGCCGGAATTCCTGATCCTGAAGTGGAACGTTCCGTTCTACTTCGGCGGTACCTCGCTGTTGATCATCGTCGTCGTGACCATGGACTTCATGTCCCAGGTTCAGGCTTACGTGATGTCGCATCAGTACGAAAGTCTTCTGAAGAAGGCAAACTTCAAGGGTTCTCCGTTGATCAAGTAAAGCGATGGCTAAAGAAGACTACATCGAGATGCAGGGCGAGGTTATTGAAAATCTCCCCAACGCAACATTCAAGGTCAAGCTGGAAAACGGGCACGTCGTGCTGGGATTCATCTCCGGGAAAATGCGCATGCACTACATCCGCATCCTTCCCGGCGACAAGGTCACCGTACAACTGACCCCGTACGATTTAAGCAAGGCCCGGATCGTTTTCCGGGCAAAGTAAACAAGTTCTCTACGCAATAAACCGCAGGGCAAGGAATCACGGCTGCTTCCAAGCTCTCGCAGACGAGGAGTGAAACATGAAAGTGCAACCTTCAGTGAAGCGCGTTTGTCGCAATTGCAAGGTGATCCGTCGCAAGGGTGTCGTGCGCATCATTTGCAAGGATCCCCGTCATAAGCAGCGCCAGGGTTAATTCCTGACGAATTCGGCATTCGTTAATTTTAGAAATATTGGAGTGAGTCAATGGCCCGTATTGCAGGGGTAAACATTCCGAACCACCAGCATGCTGAGATCGCCCTGACGGCGATTTTCGGCATTGGCCGCACCCGTGCGCAAAAGATTTGCGACGCGGCCGGCGTGGCTCGTACCACCAAAATGAAGGATCTGTCCGATTCGGACATGGACCGTTTGCGTGACGAAGTCGGCAAGTTCACCGTTGAAGGTGACCTGCGTCGCGAAGTCACGATGAACATCAAGCGCCTGATGGACCTTGGTTGCTACCGTGGTCTGCGTCACCGCAAGGGCTTGCCCTGCCGCGGTCAGCGCACGAAGACCAACGCCCGGACCCGCAAGGGGCCGCGCAAGGCCATCGCTGGTAAGAAGTAATAAGGACAGAACATGGCCAAGACCGTTACCAAAGTTCGCAAGAAGGTCAAGAAGAACGTCGCCGAGGGCATCGCCCACATCCACGCGTCGTTCAACAACACCATCATCACCATCACCGACCGTCAGGGCAACGCCCTGTCTTGGGCGACCTCCGGCGGTGCCGGCTTCCGCGGTTCGCGCAAGTCCACCCCGTTCGCCGCTCAGGTCGCTGCCGAAGCCGCCGGCAAGGCAGCTCAGGAATGCGGTGTGAAGAATCTGGAAGTGCGCATCAAGGGCCCCGGCCCCGGCCGCGAATCTTCTGTCCGCGCGCTGAACGCGCTGGGCATGAAGATCACCGCGATTTCCGACGTGACGCCGGTGCCGCACAACGGCTGCCGTCCGCCCAAGAAGCGCCGCATCTAAGGAGAAAGACAAGTGGCTCGTAATCTCGATCCGAAATGCCGTCAGTGCCGCCGCGAAGGCGAAAAGCTGTTCCTGAAGGGCGAAAAGTGCTTCACCGACAAGTGTGCCATCGAGCGTCGCTCGTATGCGCCTGGTCAGCACGGCCAAAAGTCCGGCGCCCGTCTGTCCGACTACGGCGTTCACCTGCGCGCCAAGCAAAAGATCCGTCGCGTCTACGGCGTGCTCGAAGGCCAGTTCCGCAAGACCTTCGCCGAAGCTGAGCGCCGCAAGGGCCAGACCGGTGAAAACCTGCTGCAGTTGCTGGAAGCCCGCCTGGATTCCGTCGCCTACCGTATGGGCTTTGGTGCTTCGCGTACCGAATCCCGTCAGGTCGTTCGCCACAACGGCGTCCTGGTCAACGGCAAGCGCGTCAATATTCCGTCCTACCTGGTCAAGCCGGGTGATGTCGTGCAACTGACCGATCGTGCCCGCGCCTCGCTGCGTTGCAAGGCTGCGCTCGAAGCTGCCGAATCCCGCGGTTTCCCGGAATGGATTTCCGTCGATGTCAAGGAAGGCAAAGGCACGTTCAAGGCCATGCCGCAGCGTTCGGAACTCCCGGCGACGCTGAACGAAGGTCTGGTCATCGAACTTTATTCGAAGTAACCCGCAAGCAGAGGAATCTAGCCCATGCAAAGCAGTGGACTTCTCAAGCCCCGCATCATCGACGTGCAGAGTGTTTCGCCGGTCGAAGCCAAGGTTGTCATGGAGCCGTTCGAACGCGGCTTCGGTCACACCCTGGGCAACGCCCTGCGCCGCATCCTGTTGTCGTCGATGCCGGGCTACGCGCCGACGGAAGTGTCGATCGACGGCGTGTTGCACGAGTATTCGACCATTGACGGTGTTCAGGAAGACGTCGTAGACATCCTCCTGAATCTGAAGGGCGTCGTCTTCAAACTGCACAACCGCGAAGTCGTCACCCTCAAGCTGGCCAAGGAAGGCGAGGGCGTGATTCGCGCTGGTGACATCGAGTTGCCGCACGACGTCGAAATCATCAATCCGGAACACGTGATTGCCCACCTCTCCGCCGCCGGCAAATTGGCGATGGAAATCAAGGTCGAGCGCGGTCGCGGCTATGTTCCCGGCAACGTGCGCAATCTCGGTGATTCGAAGACGATTGGTCAATTGGTTCTGGACGCTTCGTTCAGCCCGGTTCGCCGGGTTGCCTACGCGGTCGAGAACGCCCGCGTCGAGCAACGTACCGATCTGGACAAGCTGATCGTCGATATCGAAACCAACGGCGTCGTCGAGCCGGAAGAAGCGATTCGCTACGCCGCGCGCGTGCTGATCGAGCAGCTTTCGGTGTTCGCCGACCTGGAAGGTACGGCACCGGTGGCGGAAGCCTCCAAGCCGGCCCAGGTTGATCCGGTGCTGCTGCGCCCGGTTGATGATCTCGAATTGACGGTTCGTTCCGCGAATTGCCTCAAGGCCGAGAACATCTACTACATCGGCGACCTGATCCAGCGCACGGAAAACGAACTGCTGAAGACCCCGAACCTGGGTCGCAAGTCGCTCAATGAAATCAAGGAAGTGCTTGCCGCACGTGGCCTCACGCTCGGCATGAAACTGGAAAATTGGCCGCCCGCCGGTCTGGAGAAGGCGTAAGCCTTTTCCCGATCCGGGCAGTCAAGGGACGCCTGCAGAACATAGAAAGGATTAACCATGCGTCACCGCAATGGACTTCGCAAACTGAACCGTACCAGCAGCCATCGCCTGGCGATGCTGCGCAACATGACCGTCTCGCTGCTCCGTCACGAAGCGATCAAGACCACGCTGCCCAAGGCCAAGGAACTGCGTCGCGTTGTCGAGCCGATGATCACCCTCGGCAAGACCCCGACCCTGGCCAACAAGCGCCTGGCCTTCGACCGCCTGCGCGACCGCGAAATCGTCGTCAAGCTGTTCGCCGAAATCGGCCCGCGCTACGCCACCCGTCCGGGCGGTTATCTGCGCATCCTGAAGTGCGGCTTCCGCGTCGGCGACAATGCACCGATGGCTTTCGTCGAACTCCTGGATCGTCCGGAGCCGACCGAAGCGGTTGAAGTTGCGGACGAAGCTGGCGAATAAGCCAAGTCGATACGTCAGGAAAAAGGCCGGAGCAATCCGGCCTTTTTTATTTTATCCGCAGCCCGCTCAGGGGCAATCGATCAGCATCAGCGAGACGTCGTCGGCGGCAGTGGCCTCACCCAGGTGTGCGGCCAGCGCGGCTTCCAGTTGGTCGAAACGGCGTTCCCGGGGGTGGCCGCGCAAGGCGGTCAGCACGCCTTCGCTGCCGAACTGCCTGCCTTCGCTGTCAGCCGCTTCAAGCAGCCCATCCGAGTAGAACAGAAGCTGGCTGCCCGGCTCCCAGGTGAAACAGCGGGGCGAGCAATTGATCCGCTCGCTTTCCAGAATCCCCAGTGCGAGATTCTCCGAGGCGAAGCGCAGTACCGGGTTGCCATCCCGGTCGAGCAGGAAAGCTTCCGGGGTGCCGCCGATCCAGACCTCTCCGCTCATCTTGATTTCGTCCAGACAGATCAAGGTGGCAGCGACGAAACGGCCGATCGGCATCGACTCCTTCAACTGCTGGTTGAGTTCGAAGATCACTTCCGAGATGTCCACGTTCAAGCGAGTCATCCGGTAGAACAGCGCTAGAACCGGCAGCACGCTGATCGCCGCCGGCAGGCCATGGCCCGTTGCGTCGGCAAGCAGGGCGTAGAAGCGCCCCTCGGCGGAACGCGTGGCGGCAACAATGTCGCCGCTGAAGTTCTCGGTGGCGGTAACCTTGTAGCGCAGCCTGGGGTCGCTCAGTCCCGGGCGGTGCAGCAGCTTTTCCATCAGACGGACCGCTAGCTGTTGTTCGTTCTGGCTGTGGTCGTAGTAGGTTTGCAGCAGCGCGGCGTTTTCCTGAAGTTGCAGTGCGGCCTTATGGCGCTCCGAAATGTCGCGGATGATGCAGACGTAGAGCCCCTCGTGATCGATCGTGACTTCCGAAATCCCGATTTCAACCGGAAAGTCGGTGTGGTCGCCGCGCCGACCGACGGTTTCCCGGTCCCGCCCCTTGTAGGCGCTGAGCGCGCCGATCGGACGGCCTTGGCGGTCGGTTGCGTTGTTGCCGGAAGGCAGTTCCGGTAGCAGGGTGCTGACCGGTTGCCCCAGCAGATCGCGGATGCGGCGGCCGAAGATGCGTTCGGTGGCGCGATTCAGACTCAGGATTGCGCCCTTGTAATTGACCGTGATGATGGCGTCGAGGACGTTGTCGGAGATCGCCTGCAGCCGTTCGAGCGATACCGCGGCGTTCTGCTGCAGGGCCAGCGAGCGTTGCATCGAGCGCAGCTTCGCTTCGAGTACGACAAAGTTGATTGGCTTCGTCAGGTAGTCGTCGGCGCCGGCTTCAAGTCCCTCGACCAGGTTCTCGTCACGATTGAGCGCCGACAGGAAAATGATCGGAACCCACTTGTCCTTGCTCGCCGCCTTGATCCGGCGGGCCGCCTCGAATCCATCCATGACCGGCATCATGATGTCGAGCAGGATCAGGTCGGGTCGATCTTTCTGAAAGCGTTGCACCGCCTGTTCGCCGTTCTCGGCCAGGATGACGTCATGCCCGAGCTTCTTCAGGAAGACCTGGAGAATATGCAGATTCGTGCGATTGTCGTCGACCGCCAGAACGCTCATCTTGTCGAATGCGTTGCTCATTTTTGCAGGCCTGTACTCACCGATGGAAAGCCGTTGTTCGATAATCCGCTCGAATCATCTATGACTGGCGGATGCCGGCTAGGGCGCCATCCTACCATGTCGCGGGGGATGCCCATCAAATGGCGTTCTCCCTTTGCTGCAGCAGCCACATGTTGGCATATTTTCCATTTTTTGCAACCAGTTCAGCGTGGGTGCCGCTCTCGACGATGCGGCCGCCATCCATGACCAGAATGCGATCGGCGTTCATGATGGTGGACAAGCGGTGGGCAATCACCAACGTTGTCCGGCCGCGCGCGGCAAGTTCGAGCTGGGCCTGGATCGCCTTTTCGGTCGCCGAGTCGAGTGCCGAACTCGCTTCGTCGAAGATCAGGATGGGCGGGTTCTTGAGCAGCGCGCGGGCGATGGCGACGCGTTGCTTTTCGCCGCCGGAGAGCTTCAGGCCGCGCTCGCCGACGCGGGTGGCGTAGCCTTCCGGCAGTCGGCTGACGAAATCGTGCAGGCTGGCGGCGCGGGCGGCGGCGATCACTTCTTCGTCGCTGGCGTCGGTGCGCCCGTAGCGGATGTTGTAGAGGATGCTGTCGTTGAACAGCACGGTGTCCTGCGGCACGATGCCGATCGCCGAGCGCAGGCTGTGCTGGGTCAGTTGCCGCAGATCGTGGCCGTTGATACGGATGCTGCCGCCGGTGACGTCGTAGAAGCGGAAGAGCAGGCGGGCCAGCGTGGATTTGCCGGCGCCGCTATGCCCAACGACGGCGACGGTACTGCCTGCGGGCACGCTGAAGCCGACGTCGTGCAGAATCTGGCGATTCGCCTCGTAGGCGAAATCGACACCGACGAACTCGATCGTCATCGCCTGTCCGCCAGGCAAGCTTCGGGCGTCCGGCGCGTCGGCGATTTCCCGATGCTCGTTGAGCAAGCAGAACATCCGCTCGATGTCGGTGAGCGCCTGGCGCAGCTCGCGATAGACGATGCCGAGGAAGTTGAGCGGCAGGTAGAGCTGGATCAGGAAGGCATTGACCAGCACCAGGTCGCCGATCGTCATGGTGCCGGCGACGACGCCGCTCGCCGCGCGCCACATCATCGCCGTCACGCCAAGGGCGATGATCGCCTGCTGGCCGAGGTTGAGGGCGGCCAGCGTGGTCTGGCTACGCGTGCTGGCGTTCTCGAGTTGGCGCAACTGCTGGTCGTAACGGTCGGCTTCCCAGCTTTCGTTGTTGAAATACTTGACCGTCTCGTAATTCAGCAGGCTGTCCACGGCGCGCGTGTTGGCCGCCGAATCGCTTTCGTTGACGGCGCGCCGGATGGCGATCCGCCAGTTGCTGACCTTGATCGTGAACAGCACGTAGGCAATCAGCGAAAGCGCGGTGATGATGACGAAACCCGCGTCGTAGCGGACGAAGAGAATGCCGAGGACGAGCGAGATTTCCACCAGCGTCGGCAGGATCGAGTAGAGCGAATACGAGATCAGGCTGGATATCGAGCGGGTGCCGCGCTCGATGTCGCGGGAAATCCCGCCGGTCTGCCGCTCCAGGTGAAAGCGCAGCGACAGTGCGTGCAGATGCAGGAAGACCTCCAGCGCCACCTTGCGGATCGCGCGCTGGGTGACCCGGGCGAAGAGGATTTCGCGCAGTTCGGTAAACAGCGAGTTGCTGAAACGCAGACTGCCATAGAGCGCCAGCAACATCACCGGCAAGGCCAGCAACTGGCCGGAGAGGCCGTCGATCATCTCCTTGAAGATCAGCGGTACGCCGACGTTGGCGAGCTTGGCGGCAACCAGGCAGAGCAGGGCGCCGACGACGCGGACGCGGTATTGCCAGAGATAAGGGAAGAGCAGGCGCAGCGTCTGCCACACGTGCAGATCCGGCAGCGGCTGGCCGGCGGGCGGTTTGGGCAGGGCGGAGGCGCGACGCATGGCTACAGGCGCGAGAAGTAAAGGAAGGCGAGTATATGAAATCCGCCGCCTTTCCGGGAGAATCCCGATCATCCGCAAACCAATCGAAGAACCATGCAAAGCGAACCTCTCCAGCTTCCCGAGCGCCAACCCACGCTGCGCGTCGTGCCGATGCCGGCCGACCTCAACCAGAACGGCGACGTCTTCGGCGGCTGGGTCATGGCCCAGGTCGACGTCGCCGGCGCCATCCCGGCGATGCGTCGGGCGCGCGGCCGGGTGGCGACGGTGTCGGTCAATTCCTTTCAATTCCGGCAGGCAATCTCGGTCGGCGACATCGTCAGCCTCTACTCGGAAATCGTCCGCGTCGGTCGTACCTCGATCACCGTGCGCGTCGAGGTCTTTGCCGAACGTCATCACGATCGGCCGATCGTCGTCCGCGTCACGCAGGCCGAGCTGACCTACGTCGCGATCGACGAAAGCGGCGCCAAGCGCGAACTTTCTGCCGAATGAAACACGGAAATGGAATAAAATCGCGCGATTGAATTAATCGGAAGCCTTCGAGGAACGAAGCAATGATCAAGCACACGATGCGTCTCCTGCCAGCCATGCTGCTGCTGGCCTATGCCGGCCTGGCGCCGGCGGCGGGTTTTCAGGCCCTCGAACAGAATGCCAGCGGGCTGGGAACCGCCTACGCCGGTTCGGCGGCGATCGCCGACAGTGCGGCGACGATGTTCGCCAATCCGGCGGGTTTGACCCGTCTGGCCGGCTTCAATGTTTCGCTGGGTGCCGTTGGCGTTGCCGAGAGCTACAAGTTCCAGACCACCGCCGGCGTTTCGTCGGGCGGCGACGCCGGCAACACCAATGTGCTGCCGAACGCCTACATCAGCTGGCAGGCGATGCCGGGCCTCAATTTTGGCTTCGGCGTTTCCCGTCCCTTCCTCAACGACATCCAGTACAACGCCGGCTGGGTCGGTGCCGCCGAAGGGATCAAGTCGGAAATCACCACCCTGAACCTCAATCCGGCGGTTGCCTACCAGGTCAACGACAAGGTTTCGCTCGGCCTGGGTCTGAACTACCAGCAGTTGGACATGCACATGACCGCCACCGGCGGTGCCTTCAAGGGTGACGACAGTGCGCTCGGCTGGAACGCCGGTGCCCTGTTCACGCTCTCGCCGGCGATGCGCGTCGGCATCGCTTACCGCTCGAAGATCGATCACGACGTTGCTGCTCTCGATGTCGACACCCCGGCCAGCGTCACCCTGTCCGTCTGGCAGCAGGTCTCCGATCACTGGGAAGCGATGGGCGATCTCTCCTACACCCACTGGAGCGGCATCGACGACACCGACTTCGACAACTCCTGGCGCATCGCCTGGGGTACGGCGTACAAGCTCTCCGACGTGACCAAGCTCAAGTTTGGCGTCGCCTACGAGCGCAGCCCGGTCGGTACCAGCAACCGCCCGGTCCAGATGCCGGACAGCAACCGCCTGTGGTTGTCGCTGGGCGGCCAGTGGAAGTTCGGTCGTGCCAGTCTGGTCGATGTCGGTTACGCCTATCGCTACATGCGCGATGCCAAGATCAACGACGGCACTGCCGTCGGCAAGTACGAAAACGGCGCGCACGTCCTCGGCGTTCAATACACCGTCGGGTTCTAAGGGGTCGTGCAGGGAAGCGGGCTGCCTTCGCTGGAAATCGCCGGTCTGACGATCGGCGTGCGCGAAGGCGTCCTCGTCCTGCTGGTTCTGGTCGCGCTCTATATCGGCTTCGTGCTGCTCCGCTTCCGTCGGACGCCGCCACGCGGGACGGCGGCTGAACCGGCGGTCGCTCCGCCAGCCGCAGCACCGTTGTCGGCAGCGGCCGACGAACCGGTGGCGCCGGCCTATTCGGAGACCGCCTCCCATCTCGCCAGCGAACTGCTGGCCGAAGGACTGGAGCGGGAACTCGCCCAGTTGCGCGACGAGGTCGAGGTCATGCGCGGCGAACTGGCCGCGCTGCGCGAAGACATGCAACAGGAACTGGCGCACCTGCGGGCGACCCAGACGGTGGCGCCGATCTATGGTGATGCGATGCAGATGGCCGCCGCCGGTTACGATGCCTCGATGATCGCCGAGCGTTGCGGCATTGCCCGTGCCGAGGCAGAACTGGTCGTGGCGCTGGCGCGCAGCCGGGTCGAGTGAGGAAGATGATGACGGAAAAACGCGCAGACACGGCGCCGCAAGTCGAACCGGAATTGCGGGCGCAACTGGCCCGTCGGCTGGCCGTCGCCGGTACCCTGGTGGCGCTCCTGCTCGGTGTGCTGGCCATCTTCGATCGTTTCTCGCAGCCGGGCGAGGAAGAGGAAGTCACTGTCTATACCCGGCCGGTGCCGGTGGCGCCACCGAAAATGCTGACCCAGCCGGTGACGCCGGTTGAGCCTCAGGAAACGCCACCCGCCGAGGCCGCCGTAACGGAAAGCACGGAGCCGGTGACGGCCGGTGCCAGCGAGACGCCGCCGCCGCCCGAAGTGGCGGCCACGCCGTCGCAGCCGGCGAAGCAGCCGGCGACGCCAGCGGCAACGAAACCGGGGCTGCGCAATGTCGCGCCGGCGGAACCGGAAGTCGTCCCGGAAATGACGGCGCCGCCGCAATTGCTGCCGGCGGCACCGACACAACGACCGGCGCAAGCGGCGCCGACGCTCAGGCCGACTGCTCCGGCAGCGCCGCCGGCGCCCGCCGCCAGGGTGCTGACCACGACGCCCGCCGCCGCCCGTCCATCAGCCAGCGAAACGCCGGCAGCGCCTCGTTTGTTCTCCGGCTTCGTCCTGCAGGCCGGTGTCTTCGCCAGCGCCCAGCGCGCCGAGGAACTGCATGCCCGGCTGACGCTGAACGGTGTGCCCTCGCAGATCGAGGCGCGCGTCCAGGTTGGTCCCTTCCGCACCCGCCGCGAAGCCGCCGCCGCACAGGCCAAGCTGCGCGAACTGGGCATCGAAAGCATGCTCGTCGAGCCGAAGGGCAATCGCTAGTCGCTTTTTTGCAGCCGGCGCAGGAAGACCTTCATCTCCTTGGCCGCCTGGATGTCGCCGTGCGCTTCCGCCACCCGGATGCCGTCGCCGTAGGCGGCCGCCGCGGCGCTGCTTTCGCCCGCTTGGGCCAGCGACTTGCCCAGCGCCTTCCAGGCCGCGGAATAGTTCGGATCGCGCTCGACGGCGGCGCGGAAGCAGTCGGCCGCTTGGCGCGGCGCTTCCGCCTTCAGGTACTCGTTGCCCAGCGAGAAGCGCAGCAGGGCGCCGTCGCGCGGCCCGCCAAGCAGTTTTTCCAGGGATGCGATACGTGGGTTCATGGAAGCTCGGGTCTAGAATAACGGTTTTGCAAAATTACCAAGAGGAACACAACATGGCCAAGACCATCATCGCCACGCCGCATGCACCGGCCGCCATCGGCACCTATTCGCAAGCCGTGCGTGTCGGCGACACCGTCTACCTGTCCGGGCAGATCGGCCTCGATCCGGCGACCATGCAGATGGTAGACGGCATCGACGCGCAAATCGTTCGCGTCTTCGAAAACCTCAAGGCGGTTGCCGAAGCGGCCGGCGGAACGCTTGCCGATGTGGTCAAGCTCAACGTTTTCCTGACCGACCTCGGCAACTTCGCCAAGGTCAATGAAACCATGGCGCGTTATTTCAGCGAGCCCTTCCCGGCGCGCGCCGCCGTCGGCGTCAAGGAATTGCCGCGCGGCGCGCTGGTCGAGGCCGACGCGGTGATGTTCCTCGGCTGATCCGCATGTCGCAGGCGCCGATCCGCGCCTCCGACGCGCTGAAGAAGAAGCTGGCCAAGATCGGCCTCCACACGGAGGCCGATTTGCTGGTCCATCTGCCGCTGCGCTACGAGGACGAAACCCGGGTCACCCCGATCGCCCGCGCCTTTGCCGGCGAACCGGTGCAGATCGAGGTCAGCGTCGCCGACAGCGAAATCCAGTTCAAGCCGCGCCGGCAACTGGTCGTCCGCGCCTACGACGAGAGCGGCGAGATCACGCTGCGCTTCTTCAGCTTCTACCCGAACCACCAGGCGGCGTTCAGCGCCGGTGCGCGGGTGCGCGCTTTCGGCGAGGTGCGCGGCGGTTTCTTCGGGCTGGAGATGGTGCATCCGCGTTTTCGCAAGATTGCCGAAGGCGAGCCGCTGCCGAGCGAGATGACGCCGATCTACCCGTCCACCGCCGGGCTCGCCAACTCGGCGCTGCAAAAGCTGATCGGCCGCGCGCTGGCCGATGGCGACCTCTCCGAGACGCTGCCCGACGAGATTCGCCAGCGCCTCAAGTTGCCCGGCCTGGCGCGCAGCCTGCACTTCCTGCACCGGCCGCCGCCCGGCACCGACGTCGACACCTTGCACGCGCGCAATCATCCGGCCTGGCGGCGGGTCAAGTTCGACGAGGTGCTGGCCCAGCAACTGTCGCTACGCCGTGCCTACCTCGCCCGCCGCGAACAGGGCGCGCCGGTGCTGGTGGCGCAGGACGACCTCGGCGCCCGCCTGCTCGACCGCCTGCCCTTCGGCCTGACCGGCGCGCAGTTGCGGGCGATGGCCGAAATCGCCGGCGACCTCGCCCAGCCTTACCCGATGCAGCGCCTGCTGCAGGGCGACGTTGGTGCCGGCAAGACCATCGTCGCCGCGCTGGCGGCCTGCCAGGCGATTTCCGCCGGCTGGCAGGCGGCCTTCATGGCGCCGACCGAAATCCTCGCCGAGCAGCATTACCTGAAATTGCGCGACTGGCTGGAGCCGCTCGGCGTGCGCGTCGCCTGGCTGTCCGGCAGCCTGAAGAGCAAGGCCAAGCGCGCGCAACTGGCGGCGACGGCGGCCGACGCGCAACTGGTGGTCGGCACCCATGCGCTGATCCAGGACGGCGTCGACTTCGCCCGGCTGGGGCTGGCCATCGTCGACGAGCAGCACCGCTTCGGCGTCGCCCAGCGCCTGGCGCTACGCAAGAAGGGCAGCAACCCGCATCAGTT
>CAZFXO010000069.1:0-18058 GCA_964523045.1 uncultured Dechloromonas sp.
TCACGCCGTACTTGTAGTTCCAGGCGAGCTTCTCGCCGGCGCGCGGGTCCTTGGCGTCTGGCTCTTCCGGGAAGGGGCGGCCGGCGACGTAGCCGCTGATCATGTCGCCCGGCTTGGCGCCGAGCTGGGTCTTGTTGAGGTTGGCGCGGGTGGCGTCGATGTAGGCCTTGGAAATGCTGAACTGGGTGGTCGGCCCCACCTTCATTTCGAACATGCCTTCCTTGATCAGCTTGAAGACGCCGGCGCCGAGGATGTCCTTGAACTGATCGACGTTGCCCTTGTTGATCGTCATCCCCGCCTTCAGGCCGGCGAAGCTCGGCATGCCGGCCTTGTACGGGTTGAAGGTGTTTTCGACGTCGGCTTCGGTCGCCGCGTAGGCGGTACCGACGCTGGCGGCGACGAACAGCGGCAGCAGTTTGCGTAGTGATTTTTTCATGAAATGTCTCCTCCGGTTGGGTTCAGAACTTGTAGTTCAACTTGACGAACAGGTCGTTTTCCTTGAATGCCGCACCGATCGGACCGGCGCGGAAGCGACCGAGCGGCTCCATGCCGGCCAGGCCGCGCGAGTACGCGGTGAACGGGTCGGGATCGCCACTCGGGGCGGTAAAGGGAACGAACGGATTACACGAACGGCAATCGTCAAACTCCCAGCGGCTGCGGCCTTCGGCCAGCTTGTAGTTGGCGCCGATGGTCAGCTTCAGGTCGTTGCTCAGGTGCATTTCAACCTGCGGGGCAATCGCTGTCGCGCGCGCCTTGAAATCGTGAGCAAAGATGATCTGCGGGCTGATCATGCCGTTCTTCAGGAAGCCCTTGATCAGCAAGGTGCCGATCACGTTGTCTTCCCAGTCCGGCATGCCGACCGGACCGAGGGCGCCGCGCTTCCATTCGTGGTCGAAGATGTGCTGATAGAACAACTGCCCGGAAATCAGCGTCGCCTGGGTTTCGCTGATGAAGGGGATGAAGGTCGGCCGGTCGATGCCGATCACCGAGCGGAAGACGTTGTTCTTCGAGTACAGCTCCGGCCGGTTGGTGTTGGCGAACTCTTCACCGTCGGTGTAGGCGGCTTCGACGCGTACCGCGGCGTTGGCCGCCGGGACCTGGAAGTCCATCGAGCCGCCGATCAGGTTGACGCGCGGGAAATGCATGTCGAACGAGATCAGGTAGGGCCAGGCATCCTGATACAACACCGGCGCGGCAGGGAAGAACGAGTTGTTGGCACGTTTGCCACCGTGCAGCGACGGCAGTTGCGAACGGTAGGTCAGCGCGTTCAACGAAAAGGACAGGCCATCCTGGGTCACGCCCTCGTACTTCATGCCGAACTGGGTGTTCGAGAGGCTCCACGACGGCAGATGCACCTTGTCGAGACCGATCTGCCCGGGGCCGAAATTGGTCGCCAGCAGCGTGCCCGGCGCAATGTTCGCGAAGTTGGCGACGGTACCGCCGTTATCCCACAGGTTGGCCATGCCGCGGAAGAAGCAGCCGGCGTCCAGGATGGTGTTCGGCGAACCGCACTGGCCGAGGTTGTTCGGGCGGAACTTGTCGAAATTCCAGATGAACTGCAGGTTGCGATCCTGCATCGTGTCGCTGGCGCCCATCCGGTATTCAAACTGGGCGATCCACATCGGGATGCGGATGTCGGACAGTTCGTCGTAGATGTTGTTGCGCGAGAAGTCGACCGGGTTGATCACGTCGAGGACGCGGAACAAATCGGTGCGGCCCCACACCACCTGCTGCCGGCCAAGCTTGACGAACAGGCTCTTGCCGTCGCCGAGGTCGAAATCCTTCTTGGCATAGAGTTCGCGCAGGAAATCGAGACGGTCGTTGAACTCCGGTGCTTCCAGCTCGGAACGCTTGAGATCGCCGTAGCCGCCGAAGTCGCGGCAGCCGCGCTTGTCCACGTCGCAAGGGCGGACCGGCACGGCGAAGGCGACGCCACCGTCGACGTTGTGCCAGCGGTCGCCCAGGACACGAAGACCTTGGTTCGGGTTGTTGGGATAGGTTGCCGGAAACTGGAGCATGCCGCCCAGTGCGGTGTTGAAGGGGGGAGCGGGTGGCGCTCCCACCCCCCAAGGCACCGTGACGAGGTTGCCGCCCACCGTTGATTGCGAGGTAATCGCGCCGCCCGCCTTGTTGCCGTACTCGTCGCTGTTCATGCGATAAACGCCGTCCCAGCTGCCGCGCATGATGCCGTGCACCTTCCAGCCGTTGCCGACGCCCTTGTCGAACTCGGCCTGCAGGGTGTTGCGGAACTTGGCCAGGCCGACGTTCTCACGCCGCACGGTATGGTTTTCGTAGGTCACGTCGACCTGCCAGGGCGAGTTGTCCTCGCCCATTGCCGGCAGGTCGTCGGCCGCCGCCGGAGCGGCGAAGGCGCAGCTCACCGCGATTGCGAGCAGGCTGCGCTGCCATGCTCCGTTACTGAGTGTCTCCATGTTTTTGATCCCCCATCTGGTTGTGAACAAAGGTTTTGCTGTTCCCCGGTTTGCCGGGTTTTGTTAGTCGTTTTCCAGGACGCCGTCCTCGTCGTAATGCACCGCAGTGACGAACTTCGGCTTGAAGACGACGCACCAGGACGGCACGATCAGCACGGCGGCGATCGCATTGACGATGAGCATGAAGGACAGCAGGATCGCGGCGTCCGACTGGAAGCGCAGGTCGGACATGAAGATCCACATCACGACGCCGGCGATCAGCGTCACCGCGGTGAAGCTGACGGCGTAGCCGGTGGTCGCCACGGCGTTGATCACCGACTGCTTGATGTCGCGCAGGACGGCGTATTCCTCGCGGATGCGGTCCATGAAATAGACCGCGTAGTCGATGCCGACGCCGACCCCGACGGCGATCACCGGCACCGTATTGACGTTGATGCCGATATCGAGCGCGCCCATGAAGGCATAGGTCATCAGCGTCGCGAACAACATCGGCAGGACCATCAGCCAGCCGGCATGCAGCGAGCTGTAGTAGGCCATGACGATGACGAAGGCGAGCAGCATGACGGACGGGATGATGATCATGTGGTCGGTATGCAGCGCCTGGTTGCCGGCCGCCGTGACGCCGATGATGCCGCCGCCCAGTTCGATGTGCAGGCCGGGCACTTCGGCCTCGATCTTGCGGATGCCCTCTTCCGCCAGGGCGACGATGCGGTTGATCGTGCCGGCCTGGTGATCCTTGTAATAGAACACCATGTCGGCTTCGTTCTCGTCCGGGCTGACGAACTCCTTGAGGGCGCCGGGGATCGGGCTCGACGCCATGTAGGTGAACATCAGGCCGCCGATCTCGTCCTGGCTATCCGGCAACTGCATCCAGCGCGGATCGTCGTTGTGGATCAGCTTGTTGACCACGCGCACGACGCCGGGGATCGCCTTGGTGCCGCCCAGCGTCGGGTCGGACAGCATGTGCGCCTGGAAGCGTTCGATCGCCGCCATCACTTCCGGCCGCTTGATGCCGCCGGGTTCGTCGGTGCGGGCGATGACGTGCAGCTCTTCGGAGCCCGGGAAGCGGGTGTTGATCGCCGTCGTCGACACGTTGTAGTCGTGGGTGCGATGGAGCAGCGGCGAGCCGGGTTCGGATTCGCCCATCTGCACCTTGCCCACCAGGTAGGTGGCACCGATCGCGCCGATCAGCGTCAGGATCAGGATCGAGCGGGCGCCGCCGTCGGTGCCGCCGGTCATCGCCATCGCCTTGCCGAGGAACTGGCGGATGCCTTCGTTGCCGTTCTCGTGCTTCTTCGGCGCCGGCAGGATGGTGAGCGCCAGCGGCACCATGAAGTGCACCGTGAAGATCACGGCGAAGCCCCAGAAGCCGGCGGCAATACCGAGTTTGTGGTTGAACGGCGCGGCGCCCAGAACGAGCACGGCAATGCCGACCGCGTCGACGATGATCGCCAGCGAACCGGGCCGGAACAGCGCGTCGAGCGCGTTGCGCGCCGCCTGCGGCCCGTTCTTGACCAGCGCCAGTTCCTCGTAATAGCGCACCACCAGTTGCACGCCGTGCGAGGTGGCGCGCGCCGCAATCAGGAAGGGAATCGGCAGCGACAGCGGCTCCAGGTTGATGCCCATGAGCGCCATGAAGCCGAGGCCCCAGATCGACGACAGCGCAATGCCGAGCAGCGGCAGTGCAATGCCGTAGAGACGGCGGAAATAGACGATCAGCAGCGTCGCCAGCAGGGCCAGCGTGTAGGCCATGATCTCGACGATCTGGTTCAGGTAGGTATAGACCCAGCCGGTGAGCACCGGATTGCCGGTGACGTAGATCTTGTGACCCGGCTTTTCCAGCTTGGCGCGCACTTCCTGCAGCGCGGCAAAGGTTGCCGGATAGTCGATGTCGGCCTCATTCAACTGCGCCTTGATCAGCGCCGCCTTGAGGTCGGGCGAGACGAGCAGGCCATAGATCGTCGGGCTGGCGATGACGTCGTTTTTCAGGCGTTCCAGTTCGGCGACGGTACGCGTCGGCTGCAGCGGATCGTAGTAGGACTCGGAGGCGAAGCCGCCCTGGTCGTCGAGAAAGACCTTGCGCGCGGTGCGGTGGGTCAGGCTGGTAACCAGGTTGTGGTTGACCCCGGGCAGGTTGTCGACACCCTGCGTCGCCTCGTGGATCAGGCTCAGGGTTTCGTCGTTGAAGATCGTGCCCTGCTCGACTTCGACCGACATGATGATCATGTTGGCGCCGCCGAAGTTCTCCTTCAGCCGGTTATAGACCTTGATGTAGGCGTGGTTCTGCGGCAGCAGGTCGGAAAAGTCGGTGAAGATGCGCAGCTTGGGCAGTGCCAGGCCGAACAGGAAAGTGATGGCGAGGATGATCGAGAGGACGATCTTCGGGTTGCGGAAAATCCACTCTTCGCCGACGTGCAGGCGATGCGTGATGGAATGACGGAGTTGGCTGACCATGATGCTTGCTTCCTGTTCTACTTGTTGTTCGCCGTGCTGATCGTGCGCAGCAGGCCGCCCGGGCCGCCGACGACGATCGCCGCCTGACCGGTGATGGAAGCGCCACCGCCGAGGAACATCGGCAGCGGATCGGGATACGGCACATTGCGCCAGACCTCCCCTTCCAGCCGCGCCACGACACCGCCGTTGCCGACGCCGAACGGCGCGCCGTCATGCATGAACAGGCGGTTGAGCGGCAGTTGCGTGGCGTTCTCCTGCTTCTGCCAGGTCTGCCCGCCGTCGCGGGTGTGCAGGATCTGGCCGGCAATGCCGCTCACCCAGCCTTCGCCGGCATTGCGAAAGAGCGCGGCGTAGGGGTAGAACTCCCCGGGCAGCGGCGGATTCTTCTGCCAACTGGCGCCGCCATCGGTCGACACGAGCGACAGGCCGAACTCGCCGAAGGCAACGACGTGCTGCGCATCGATGAACTGCATGGCAGTGATCTGGGTGTCCTCGCCGAGGTCGGTGACCTGCCAGGTCTTGCCCTGATCGGCGCTGCCGGCGATCGTCGCGTTGTTGCCGGCCACCCACCAGCCGCCCTGCGGGCGGCAGGCGACGGCAATCGGGATACGCGGCTGTTCGAGCGCCACCGACTGCCAGTTGGCGCCGCTCGCGTCGGCATGCCAGAGCTTGCGATAGTGGTCGATGGCGATGAAGGTCTTGTCGCTGCAGACGGCGATGTCGACCAGCGACACGCGACCGAGCGCCTGCCGTTCCCAGGTCTTGCCCTGATCGTGCGAAACCAGCGCCACACCGCTCTGGGTGCCGACGACGATGGCCTCGCCGTTGCTGGCGATGGCCTGGCTGATGTCGTAACGCTGCACCGGCCGCGTCCGCTCGCTGGCAATGCCGGACATGTCCGGCGCCTGCGTGCACGCGGCCAGCAGGAAACTCGCTGCGATCGCCGAGGTGGTCGGCAATCGTCTTGCGGCAGAAATCCGCCCCATAAAACTTCCTCCTTTGCGGGTCGGTCGCTTACCGACCAACCCTGACTTGCCTTGTCTCCTGCGGTTGCCGGCAGCATCTGGGCTGCGGCCCCACAAAATCTCGATATTTTTTTACTGACCCTACTATGGCCGAATGGCGCCAATACCGTCCAATACCATTTACTGCCTCAATAGATACCTTTCAGGTATTGCCTGAGCCAGGCCGACCCGGCGCTGCCCGGCACTTTGCCGGACAGCCCGTTGCATCGTTCAGCTAGCGCCCGAGGTCCTTGGCGGTCTTGCCGCCGATGCCCCACTGCCCCTTCGGCACGTCCTGGATCCACACCCGGGTGTTTTCCAGCGGCGCGCCGAGGGCTTCGGCCATCGCGGCGCTGACCTTCTCGATCAGCAGTTTCTTCTGTTCGTCGGTACGACCTTCGATCAGGTAAATCTGGGCGAACGGCATGGCTCTCTCCCTTCCGGATCAGGCGAACTTGAGGCTGACGTTACCCAGCGACTGGATACGCAGGTTGACGTGATCGCCGGGGGCGACCGAAACCGCTTCGGTGACGCCACCGGAGAGGATCATCGTCCCGGCGGGGATTTCCTCGCCGCGCGCGCCGAGGTGGTTGGCCAGCATGGCGACCGCCGCCGCCGGATGGCCGAGCACCGCGGCCCCGGCACCGATCGAGACGACCTGGCCGTTCTTCTCCATCACCACGCCCAGCGTGCGCAGGTCGAGATCGGCCACCGGCACTGCCATGCCACCGAGCACATAGCGCGACGACGAGCAGTTGTCGGCGATCACGCTCTTCAGGTCGAACTTGAAATCGCGGTAGCGCGAGTCGATGACCTCGATGCCGGCCATCACGAAATCGGTCGCGGCGAGCACCGAGCCGACGTGGCAGCCCGGCCCACTGAGCGCCTTCTTCAGCACGAAGACGATTTCCGGCTCGACCTTGGGGTGGATCAGTTCCTTGATCTTCACTTCGCCGCCGTCGGGCACCGTGAAGTAATCGACCAGGAAACCGAAGCACGGCGTATCGACGCCCATCTGCTTCATCTTGGCGTGCGAGGTCAGGCCGCACTTGAGGCCGACCACCTTGTTGCCGCGCGCCAGCTTGCGGCGCAGGATCTCGGCCTGGATCGCGTAGGCGTCGTCCCAGTCCATCTCGGGATGGGCATCGGTGATCTTGACGACGTCGTGCGCCTGCAGCTCGGCGTTTTCCAGCAGTTCGGCCAGCGCGGCGATGGTGTTCTGGTTCAGTTTCATGCGATCAGTCCCCGTTCTCTTGCCATCGTGATGGCGGTGTCTTCAATCATGTCTTCCTGGCCGCCGACCATGCCGCGGCGGCCCAGTTCGACCAGGATTTCGCGGGCCGGCACGCCGTACTTGGCGGAGGCGCGCTTGGCAAACAGCAGGAAGGAGCCATAGACGCCGGCGTAACCCAGGGTCAGTGCGTCGCGGTCGATGCGGATCGGGAAATCCATGATCGGCACCACCAGGTCTTCGGCGACGTCGGTGATCTTCGCGACATCGACGCCGGTCTCGATGCCCATCAGGCTGCACACGGCGATCAGCACTTCCATCGGCGTATTGCCGGCGCCGGCGCCCAGCCCGGCGGCCGCCGCGTCGATGCGGTTGGCGCCGACTTCGATCGCCGCGATGCTGTTGGCAACGCCCATCGCCAGATTGTGGTGGCCGTGGAAGCCGAGTTCGGTTTCCGGCTTCAGCGCCGCGCGCACCGCGCTCAGGCGGGCCTTGACGGTGTCCGGCAGCAGGTGGCCGGCAGAGTCGGTGACGTAGATGCAGTTGGCGCCGTAGGACTCCATCAGCTTGGCTTGCTTGACCAGGCCTTCCGGGCTGTTCATGTGGGCCATCATCAGGAAGCCGACGGTATCCATGTCGAGCTTCCTGGCCATCGTGATGTGCTGCTCGGAGACGTCGGCCTCGGTGCAGTGGGTAGCGACGCGGATGGTATTGACGCCCAGTTCGCGCGCCATCTTCAGGTGATCGACGGTGCCGATGCCCGGCAGCAGCAACGCCGAGACCTTGGCCTGCTTCATCTTGGGGATCACCGCGCCGAGGTATTCCTCGTCGGTGTGCGCCGGGAAGCCGTAATTGACCGACGAGCCGCCGAGGCCGTCGCCGTGGGTGACTTCGATCAGCGGAATGCCGGCTTCGTCGAGTCCGGTGGCGATGCTGACCATCTGGTCGAGCGTCATCAGGTGGCGCTTGGGGTGCATGCCGTCACGCAGCGTCATGTCGTGGACGGTGATTTTCTTGCCCTGCAGTGTCATCTCGTTTCTCCTCAGGCAGCTTGGGTCGGCGCAAGCTTGAGCGTGCCCTTGATCATTTCTTCGGCGAACATCTCGGCGGTGCGCGCCCCGGCGGCGGTCATGATGTCCAGGTTGCCGGCGTAGGTCGGCAGGAAGTCGCCCAGGCCCTGCACTTCCAGGTAGACGGAAACGCGGTTGCCGTCGAACACCGGACCATTGACCAGTCGGTAGCCCGGCACGTACTTCTGCACTTCCTTGATCATCGCGTGGATCGATTCGGTGATCGCCGCCTGGTCGGGCGCCGTTTCGGTCAGGCAATGCACGGTGTCGCGCATGATCAGCGGCGGCTCGGCCGGGTTGATGATGATGATCGCCTTGCCCTTCTTCGCCCCGCCGACCTTCTCGACGGCACCGGCGGTGGTGCGGGTGAATTCGTCGATGTTCTTGCGCGTGCCCGGACCGGCCGACTTGGACGAGACGGTGGCGACGATTTCGCCGTAGGCCACCGGCTGCACGCGGGACACCGCGGCGACCATGGGGATCGTCGCCTGGCCGCCGCAGGTGACCATGTTGACGTTCATCTCGCGCTTGCCGACATGCTCGACCAGATTGACCGGCGGCACGCAGTAGGGACCGATGGCGGCCGGCGTCAGGTCGATCATCAGCACGCCGAGTTCGTTGAGCTTGCGACTGTTCTCGGCATGGACGTAGGCCGAGGTCGCATCGAAGGCGATCTGGATGTTGTCTTCCAGCACGTGCGGCAACAGGCCGTCGACACCGCCGGCGGTGACTTTGAGGCCCATCTCGGCGGCGCGCTTGAGACCTTCCGATTCGGGATCGATACCGACCATCCAGGCCGGTTCGAGGAAGGGGCTGCGCTTGAGTTTGTAGAGCAGATCGGTGCCGATATTGCCCGGCCCGATCAGCGCGCATTTGATTTTCTTGGTCATGGAAAGAGTCCTTGTGGTCAGGTTCAGCACATGGTGGAAACAACGCCGCCCTCGACGCGCAGCGCCGCGCCGGTCGTCGCCGACGCTCGCGCGCTGCAGACGTAGGCGACCAGCGCCGCCACTTCGGCGGGATCGATCATGCGTTTAAGGATGGAGGTCGGCCGGCCTTCGGCGAAGAAGCGACGTTCCATTTCGTCGAGGCCGATGCCGGCATCGGCGGCGAGCTTGCCGAAGAAGTCGGCGACGCCTTCCGAGCGGGTCGGTCCGGGCAGCACGGCATTGACCGTGACGCCGGTGCCGGCACAGCTCTGCGCCAGCCCGCGGGAGACCGCCAGTTGGGCCGACTTGGTCATGCCGTAATGCACCATCTCGCCCGGCGTGTTGATGCCGGATTCGCTGGAGATGAAGACGATGCGACCCCAGTTGGCGGCCTTCATCGCCGGCAGGTAGTGACGGGCGACGCGCACGCCGCTCATCACGTTGGTGTCGAAAAAGCGCTGCCATTCGCTGTCGGCAATCGCCTCGAAGGGCGCCGGATCGAAGATGCCGAGGTTGTTCACGACGATCTCGGCCTGCGGGCAGGCGGCGAACAGTTCGGCGCAGCCGGCGGCAGTCGCCAGGTCGGCGGCAACGCCGCTGACGCGGGCGCCCGGCACCTGCTCGCGCAGGCGGCCGAGCGCCGCATCGACGCCGGCCTGACTGCGGCCATTGATGATCACCGTTGCGCCTTCGCGCGCCAGTTCGGCGGCGATGGCGAAGCCGATGCCGGCGGTCGAGCCGGTCACCAGCGCGGTCTTGCCGTTGATCTGCAAGTCCATTGCCGTGGCCTCAGACGAAACGCACGGAGCAGCCGCCGATGCCGCCAACGGTGACGCGCAGGCTGTCGCCGGCCTTGACCGGGAACAGCGGCGCCAGCGAACCGGAGAGGATGACCTCACCGGCCTTCAGCGGAATGCCGAGCTTGCCCAGGGTATTGGCCAGCCAGGCGACGGCATTGACCGGCGAACCGAGCGCGGCGGCGCCGGCGCCGGTGCCGATGATCTCACCGTTCTTCTCGACGACCATGCCGCACATCGTCAGGTCGAGGCACTTCGGATCGACCAGGCGGTCGCCGAGGACGAAAACGCCGCACGAGGCGTTGTCGGCAACGGTGTCCTGGATCTTGATCTTCCAGTCCTGGATGCGCGAATCGACGATCTCGAAGCAGGCCATGACGCCCTCGGTGGCGGCCAGCACGTCGGCGTTGGTGACGCCCGGCCCCATCAGGTCCTTCTTCAGCACGAAGGCGATCTCGCCTTCCGCCTTGGGCTGAATCAGCGTGTCCATCGGAATCGACTCGCCCTCGTTGTACACCATGCCGTCGAGCAGGTAGCCGAAGTCCGGTTGAAAAACACCGAGCATGTCCATCACCACCTTGCTGGTGACGCCGATCTTCTTGCCGATCACCTTCTCGCCATTGGCCAGGCGGCGGGCCAGCATCTGTTGCTGGATGTGGTAGGCGTCCTCGATCGTGATGTCGAAGCCGCGCGAGGTCAGCGGGCTGACCGTCTGGCGGCTGGCCAGCGCTTCGTAGAGTTCGTCGCCAAGTTGCAGGATTTTTGCTTTTTCCATCGTCTTGTTTCCTCGTTTCAGTCAGCCAGGAAATGGCTGACCAGATGGTTGAAATCGGCGCTGTGCTCGATCTGCACCCAGTGACCGCAGCGGCCGAAGACGTGCAGTTGCGAGTCGTCGATCCAGCGGTTCAGGGTCAGCGAATTGCTCAGCGGAATGACCCGGTCGTCGCGGCCGTGGATGATCAGCGTCCGCTGCCGGATCGCCCGGATGTCCGCCTCGGCGCTGGCCATTGCATCGACCCAGCGCTGGCGCGGCGCCGGGAACATCGCCGAGAACGACTCCTGGAAGCCGGGCCGGAGGCTCGCCTGGTAGCGCAGTTCAGCCAGCTCGTCGGTGACCAGACTGCGGTCGTGGGCGAAGATGTCGAGCAGGCCGCGCATCGCCCCCAGCGACGGCTGGTAGCCCCAGACCGCGTCGAGTTCGGGCGTGATTTCGAAGGGCACGCCGACGCTGCCCATCAGCACCAGCCGGCGGACCCGCTGCGGATGGCGGATGGCCAGCGCCAGCGCGATGGCGCCGCCGAAGGAATTGCCGATCAGGTCGGTCTGTTCGATCCCCAGCGCGTCGAGCAAGCCGACCGCATGCGCCACCCAGCCGTCCATGCCGTATTCGATGCCGGCCGGCCGCTCGGTATAGCCGAAGCCGACCATGTCCGGCGCGATGGCGCGGCAGGCCTTGCCGAGCTCGGGCAGTACCAGCCGCCAGTTGGCCCACGCCGTCACCCCCGGTCCGGAACCGTGGATGAGCAGCACTGGCGCACCGCTGCCGACATCGTGGTAGTTGGTGTCGATGCCGGCAGCGACGATGCGCTGGCCGATTTCGGGAGAGTTGGCGGACATGCCGATGCGCCTTACAGCTTGATGCAGACGTTCTTGAGTTCGGTGTAGAACTCGAGCGAATGCACGCCGCCCTCGCGGCCGATGCCGGAGTTTTTCGAGCCACCGAAGGGGGTGCGCAGGTCGCGCAGGAACCAGCTGTTGACCCAGACCAGACCGGCTTCGATGCGCGCAGCGACGCGGTGGGCGCGATTGACGTCCTGGGTGAACACCGAGGCGGCCAGCCCGTAGTCGGTGCCGTTGGCGCGCTTGATGACTTCCTCTTCGCTGTCGAAGGGCATCACCGTCGTACAAGGCCCGAAGATTTCCTCGCGCACCACTGCGGCGTTCTCGTCGATGCCGGTCCAGATGGTCGGCTGCACCCAGGCACCGTTGGCCAGTTCGCCCGGCATCTCGGGCACGCCACCGCCGGTGACGACGGTGGCGCCCTCGTCCACCGCCTTCCGGTAGTAGGAGAGCACCTTGTTGCGGTGCTCCTGGCTGATCAGCGGCCCCATGTTGGCGGAAGCATCGCCCGGCACGCCGAGCTTGAGCTTCTCGGCGCCTTCCTTGAGGCGGGCGACGAAGCTGTCGAACAGCGGGCGCTCGACATAGACGCGCTCGGTGCCGAGGCAGACCTGGCCGCAGTTGGAGAAGCAGGAGCGCAGCGTGGCTTCGATGGCGACGTCGAGGTTGGCGTCGGCGAAGACGATGGCCGGATTCTTGCCGCCCATTTCCAGCGACACCGGCCGGGCGCCATCGGCGGCGGCCTTCATGATGGCAGCGCCGGTGCGCGTCTCGCCGGTGAAGGTGATGGCGTTGACGCCCTGGTTGGTGGTCAGGAATTCGCCGGCCGAATCCGGACCGAAGCCATGCACGACGTTATAGACGCCCTTAGGCACGCCGCAGGCGTTCATCACTTCGCCGAGCAGGGTCGCGGTAGACGGCGTTTCTTCCGACGGCTTGACCACGACGGTATTGCCGCAGGCCAGTGCCGGACCGACCTTCCAGGTCATCAGCAGCAGCGGCAGGTTCCACGGGCAGACGACGCCGACCACACCGACCGGGCGGCGCATCGCGTAGTTGATGGCACCCTTGCCGTCCGGCGTCGCCATTTCAAAGAACTCGGTCGGCGCGTTCTTGATCACGTCGGCGAAGATCTTGAAGTTGGCGGCGCCGCGCGGGATGTCGATATGCGAGGCGAGGCTCTTCGGCTTGCCGGTATCGGCGCACTCGGCGTCGAGGAATTCGTTGAAGCGACGGGTGATCTCGTCGGCAACGCGGTTCAGGATATCGGTGCGCTCGACCACGGTCATCCGCCCCCACGGCCCATCAAGGGCTTCGCGAGCGGCGCGGACGGCGGCGTCGACCTCGGCTTTGCCGGCCTCGTGCACCATGCCGATCAGGCTGTTGTCGAGCGGCGAGCGCTTCTGGAACTGCTTGCCGGTGGCGACGAATTCGCCGTTGATGAAGTTCAGTATCTGTTTCATTCCCTATTGGTCCTTGTTGAATTCTTGTTGTCAGGCGAGGCCGATGGCGGCCAGGCCAGCCCTGGCGCATTCCTCGTCCTCGGCCTCGGAAGCGCCGGAGACGCCGATGCCGCCGAGCCACTCGCCGCCGTCGCCGGGCACCGGCAGGCCGCCGCCGAAGACGATCAGCCGCGGCTGGTTGGCGAAGCCGAGCTTCATCCCTTCGTCGTGGCCGATCGCCCCCATCCAGGCCTTGGTCGGGAAGCCGAAACTGGCCGAGGTGTAGGCCTTGTCGATGGCGATCCCGATCGAATGGATGAAGGCGCCCGGCTGGCGCAGGAAGGCCATCAGGTTGCCGCCGCGGTCGACAACCGCGACGTTGATCCGCCAACCGCGGGCGGCGGCATGCGCCACCGCCGCGCTGCAGGCGGCTGCCGCCGCCTCGGCGGTGATGCCCGGGATGCTGGCGGCGACTTGCATCAGCTGACCACCGTCAGGAAGCGGTCGTTGAGCTTGCGGTCGTGATAGAAGACGGCGGCGCCGACTTCGTCCATCGTCCATTTGGTCGGTTTGTTGTCCGGGTAGCACTGGTAACCGCCGCAGAAGGTTTCGAAGCGGTTGCCGTTGGGGTCGAAGGCGTAGATCGTCGTGCCGCGGGTGACGCCGTGACGGGTCGGGCCGATGTCGATCGAGACGCGGTTCATCGACATGATGTCGGCGGCGCGCAGCACCTTTTCCCAGCTTTCGAGCAGGAAGGAGACGTGGTGCAGCTTGCCCGGCTCGGGATGGCGGACGAAAGCGATGTCGTGCGCCTTGATCGAGCAGGACAGCCAGATCGCCAGGTCCTGGCTGTCGTCGAGCGCGATGTGCTCGACCAGGTAGAAACCGAGCACGTCGGTGAAGATGGCCTGCGCCTTCTCGATGTCCGGACCGTAGAGCAGGCAATGGTCGAGGCGGATCGGGGCGATGCCCTTTTCGGCGGCGGCGGTCCAGGCTTCCGGATTGACGTCGCTCATGCCGTTGCCGACTTCGCTCTTCTTCGAATAAAGCTCGATGTCGTGGCCGGTGGGCAGCGTGAAGCGCACGCGCTCGCCGGTTTCCAGCAGTTCGCCGGCCGGGATGCGCTTGGTGGCGACGCCGTAGGCGTTGAGGTCCTTTTCCAGCTTGTCGAGCGTCGCGCAGCTATCGACCTTGAAGGCGAAGAAGTCGATGCCGGCGCTGTCGGCCTGACGCAGGATCACGCTGTGATGATCGCGCTCGTCCCAGGCCTTGAAATAGACGCGCCCCTGCGCGTCGCGGCCGGTTTCCGTGAGGCCGAGCACGTTCGAGTAAAACTCCACGCTCTCATCGAGATCGAGCACCTTGAGCTGGATGTGCCCGGGACGAAGTACGCCTGTCATTGCCATTTGTCTGCTCCTCTTTATTGATGTGATTGATCGATCAATCCTGCAACCGATTTACTATTACGATATTTACAAGCAATCTCGATGTCAATACGTTTTCTCGAGATTTTTAAATTAACCCGAAAATTTTCGCTCCGGGTTAGAATTTTTCATCCTTGTTTCGACGCCATCTCCATGAACATCAGCGCTGCTGCCGAAGGCTTCTCCGCCGAACCCAAAACCCTGGTCGAATCGGCCTACCGCGCCTTGCGCCGGGACATCATCGAAGGTACGCTGGCGCCCGGCGAGAAGCTGCGCGTCGAGCACCTCAAGGACAACTACGGGGTCGGCGCCGGCACCCTGCGCGAAGCGCTTTCCCTGCTCATCGCCGATGCCTTGGTGGTCAGCCAGGGCCAGCGCGGTTTCCGCGTCTCGCCGGTGTCGCTCGAGGATTTCGGCGACATCACCCGGACCCGCGTCATGCTCGAATGCGAAGCCTTGCGCCAGTCGATCGCGATCGGTGACGACGCCTGGGAAGCCAATCTGGTCGGCGCCTTCCACCGTCTCGCCAAGGCCGAGGAAAAACGCATCGGCAGCGACGCCCGCGAGGAATGGGAAGAACGCAACCGCATCTTCCACGAGGTACTGATCGCCGCCTGTCCGTCCCGCTGGCTCAAGCATTTCCTCTCCATCCTCTACTACCAGGCCGAACGCTACCGACGCCTGTCGCTCTACCTGCAGCCGATTCCCCGCGACATCCACGCCGAGCACGAAGCCTTGCTGCAAGCTGCGATCAAACGCGACGCCGATCAGGCCGCCGCCCTCCTCGCCGAGCACATCCTGATGACCTTCCGGTCGATCGAGGCGATCCCCAGCGAAGAACTCAACCGCAAGCCGGCCGCCTGAGGCGCAGCCGCCTTTACAACGCGGCGGCCACCCCCGCCGTGCTCAGCCGGCAGACGTTCTTCGCCATCTTGCCCAGCACCTTCAGCGTGATGTCGCTGGTCGGCCTTACCCGGCAGGCCAGCACGCGATCCGCCGCTTCGTCCTCGACGCTGACGTAATCGCGGCTCATCACCCGCTTCAGGTAGCTGCCCGAAACGATTTCCACCTTGCAGACGCCGCAGCCGCCGCCCCGGCAGCCGACCGGAATGCCCTTCTTGCCCAGGCGTTCCATGCCGGCCAGCAGCGATTCCTGCGGCGAGCAGCGATAGCTTTCGCCGGTTTCCTCGATCAGCACGTTGAAATAGATCATCGCCGCGCTCCCGTTCAGATGTTCTTGAACAGCGGACTCTTCAACTGCTGCGAAGCGTCGGCTGCCGAGAAGAACTTCTCCATGTAGATGTCGCGCTCGAACAGCCGCCCCTGGATCAACGCCGTGATGCAGGCCTCGATCATTGCCGGCGGGCCGCACAGGTAGGCCTTGTGGCCACGGAAGTCGTTGGCGAAGTGAGCCTTGGCCGCCTCATGCACGAAACCACGGGCGCCATCCCAGTCCGAACCGGCCGGTTCCTCGGAGAGGGCCGGCACGTAGGTGAAGTTCGGATGTTTTTCGGCCAGCGCCCGGAACTCGGCGTCGTAATACAGCTCGGCGCGGCTGCGCTGGCCGTAGACGAGGGTTATCGGCAGCTCGCAGCCTTCGCCGAGCAGGTCCTCGATCATCGATTTCGGGCTGGACAACCCGGAACCGCCCGCCATGAAGATCAGCGGCACGTTGGCCGACTTCTTGACGAAGAAGCGGCCGTAGGGTCCGGTGAACTTCAGCCGATCACCCACCGCCAGCTGCTCGTGCAGCCAGGTAGTGACCTGGCCGCCGGGCACGATGCGGACATTCAGCTCGATGACGTCATCGGTCTGCGGCGAATTGGCCAGCGAGAAGGCACGCGACTGGCCGCCCAGCGCCTCGACTTCCAGATTGACGTACTGGCCGGCCTGGAACTTCATCGGCCGGTCCAGCTTCAACCAGATGCCGCGGATGGTCGGCGTCAGCGCCGCTATCCTGACCACCTCGCCGCTGTAGTCCTCGACCGGCAGGTTCAGCGAATCCGGGTCATCCTCGATCTCGGCTTCGATCACCACATCCGACTCCAGGCGGGCGCAGCAGGCCAGGCACTTGCCCTCCTCGCGCTCGAAATCCATCAGGGCGAAGGTCGACGCCTCGCCATGGTCGATCTCGCCGTCCGTCACCTGCACCTTGCAGGTGGCGCACAGGCCGTGGCAGCAGGCATGCGGCAGATAGATGCCGGCGCGCAGGGCGGCGTCGAGGATGGTCTGGCCTTCCTCGACTTCGATGGTCTGGCCCAGCGGTTCGATGGTCAGTTCGTAGCTCATCCCGACCCTCGGCTCAGAAACAGGTGCCGTTGCCGTTCAGGCCGGGCGTCTGCAGACGCAGGGCATCCTTGTGCTTGATCCCGAGCTCGGCCAGGGTCTTGCTCGGATCGGGCTGGAAGGGCTGCCCGGACTTGAGCCAGACGACCTTGCTGAAGTCGATCTTGGCCCAGTCGGGGTGACGGCTGTAGGCAAACGTCAGGTTCTTCTCGATCAGATCGGAAAACTTGGTGTTCGGGGACACCGAGAAAGCGAGCGGCGCGACAAACAGCAAATGGTCATCCCAGCCAACAAAGAGCAGTTGGTTGCCATGGAATTTGTCCTGGGTATCGGCGGCAGGATATTGATAATCGTAGAGGGCTTTGACAGCCATGTTCGTCTCCTAAATTTTTGTGCGGAGGGCAAAGCTGCCCTCCGTTGATACTGATCGATCAGGTGTTTTGCGTGGCCACACCACGCCAGGCGGCAAAGTTCGCCTGGTCGCCGGAGCCTTCGTAATCGCCGGGATCCTTGGCGTCGATGTGACACCATTCGAGATACTTGGCCACCGGATTGAAATCTTCGGCCGTCGGATCGGTGCCTTCCGGCCAGCAATTACCCTGATACAGCTGATAGACCGGCAACCAGGCCTGGATGTACTTCTCCGGCTCGTCGTCGAAAATGTGCTTACAACCGTCCGAGCAGGTGTGGTACTTCTCGCCCTGGAATTCGGACTCGCGATAGCAGATCTTGGTCGGGTCGTCCGGCTCGGTGAAGAGCATCGGAATCTGGCAGACCTGGCACAGCATGGGCAGCGTATTCGCGAAGAAGCGCTCGCCCTTGTCGGCGCGTTGGCGCAGCTCGTCGAAACGCGGACGGTAGTACTGGTCGAACGTGTTCGGGTATTTCGCCGACAGCCAGTCCATTTCCTCGGCACTCGGCAGCCAGGTGTGCAGGCCCATGGCGTGCGAGTGGGTGCACAGGGTCAGCCACAGCTGGTGCGACTGGTGTTCCTTGTCGACCGTGCATTGGGCGATGCAGTCCGGCACCTTGATGCCGTACTTGGCCAGGTCGTTGAACAGGGCGCCGCCGTTTTGCTCGAAGTAGATTTCCCAGGCTTCCTTCCAGCTCATGACGCGCTTCGGCAGCATGTAATCCATCATCGTGGAAACCAGGCTCAGCACGCGGATGCCGCGCCAGGCCCACTTGTCGATCCACTTCTGGACGATGGGCAGGTTGTCCGGATCCTGTTCGAGCATGAACTTGATGCACTCGAGGCCCAACGTCATGTGGCGGGCTTCGTCGGACTGGGCCGAGAAGCCGAAGGTCACGGTCGCCATGTCGCCGTTGTAGGCCGCGCCCGACATGAAGGGCACGAACAGCAGGTTGG
>CAZFXO010000070.1:0-18002 GCA_964523045.1 uncultured Dechloromonas sp.
GCCAAGGACCCGCGCGCCGGCGAGAAGCTCGCCTGGAACTACAAGTACGGCGTGAACTGGGGTGACGGCGCGATCATCTCGCCGTTCTACTGGCAGTACCGCAACATGCAGACCGGCAAGGTGGAAAAGGAAATCAACTGGGACTTCCACTTCCTGAACTTCATGCACCGCACCAAGGACGCGCCGGTGCCGGAAATCACCCCGAACCCGTCGGGCATCTTCCGCGCCATCTACGTCAAGGCGCATGAGCCGCAGGATCTGAAGAACACGCAGTTGCTGATCCAGCGTTTCGAAGACGACGCCAAGCTCGACGATGCCTACCTCTACCTTGGCTTCCAGCGCCGCGTGCGCCGTCTGGCGCAGGGCCAGGCGACTGACTCCTTCCTCGGCTCCGACTTGATGATCGAGGACTTCGAAGGCTACAACGGCCGCGTTTCCGACATGAAGTGGACCTACAAGGGCACCAAGAACGTCATGCTGCCGATGTGGAATCACAACGAACTGAAGCTGTCGACCGAGCGCTCCGACGCCGACGGCTACAAGTACGTCGATTTCGCCGGGCAGGGCGGTTGCTTCGCCGAAGGCACCTGGCAGCTGCGCAAGGTCTATGTGCTGGAAGCCGCCCCGGTCAATCCGAACCATCCGGTCAGCAAGCGTGTCTTCTACATGGACGTCCAGTTGCAGAACCTGAACGGTTCGAACGAAATCTACGACCGCAAGGGCGAGCTGTGGAAGGTGTTCATGGTCGGCAAGTCGCACGCCGATCATCACCTGCCGGTGAACAAGGGCGCCGGGATCGGTGTCGACGATGCCTTCTCGATGGTCGACGTCCAGTCCAAGCATTGCACGACCGGTCAGTTCAAGGGCCAGGTGGATCCGAAGAAGAACCCGCCCCGTCTGTTCCAGGTCCAGAATCTGCGCGGCGGAGACTGATCCCGCCGTCACCAACACCCATGCCGGGTGTCTCTGCGGGAGGGTGCCGAATCCGGCAGCCTCCACACTTTACGGGGGCCGCGTGCCCCCATTTTTTTTGACGGAGGTAAACATGTCCGACACGAAGCTTTCCGGAATGCGCGTGCTGATCACGCAATCCCGCGATTTCATGGGGCCGGCGCTGTGCGATGTCTTTGCCGCGGTCGGCGCCGAGGTAGTGGCCGACGAGAGTTCGCCGGTGCTGCCGGAGACGGCCGCGCAGATGATCGCGGACGCCGGGCGGATCGACGCGCTGATCCTCAACCTGGCGCTGCCGGCGCCGTCCACCCGCGCCGACCAGGTTGGCGACGACGAATGGCGCGCAGTGTTCCGGGTGATGGTCGATCCGCTGCAGCAGCTAGTCAGGGCGGTGCTGCCGCAGATGATCGAACGCCAGGCGGGAAAGATCGTCCTCATGGGCAGCGCCTCGGCGCTGCGCGGCATGGCCGGCCGCTCCAGCTACGCCGCCGCGCGCGGCGCCCAGCTCGCCTACATCCAGGCGGTCGGCGTCGAGGTAGCGGGGCAGGGCATCCGCGCCAACGCCATCGCCCAGAACTTCGTCGACAACCCGACCTACTTTCCGCCGGAAGTCCAGGCCCGGCCTGAGTTCAAGGACAGGCTGCGCTGGCAGGTGCCGCTCGGCCGGCTGGTGACGCCGGTCGAGGACGCGTCGTTCGCCGCCTACCTGTGCAGCGAGGCGGCCAACTGCTTCGTCGGCCAGATCTTCCCGATGTGCGGCGGCTGGGTGCCGCGCTAGCGTTCAGGCAGCGTCGGCGGCGAGCGCCTGCAACGCCTGTTCGAGCCCGCCGCAGACGACGCGCAGCGGGATGCCGAGCATCAAGTTGAGCGGCAGCCCGTGGTTCTCGACGCTCATCCCTTCGCTATCGACCAGGCGCTCGCCGAGGTGCAGCAGGTCGCAGCCGAGATGGCCGGCTAGCCGGTCGGCCAGCGGCCGGTCGTCGTCCATGTAGGCGAGCACCGGTTTGCCGGCCGCCACCGCGTAGCCGACTTCGAACACCGTTCCCGAATCCGGCTCGAAGCCGCGGAAGGGGTTGAGGTTGGCGATCACCAGGTCGGCCGCGGCAATTTGGGCGAGGTTGGCGCGGTAGATCTCGGCCGCCGTGCTTGCTTCGTTGTCCAGCGGAATCAATGCCCGGTGTCCGTAACGGGCGACCAGAAGGCGCGCTGATTCGGCGCGCTGCAAAGCGTCGGGCTGGAAGACATCGGGACCGGCGAGATAGATCTGCATGGCAAATGACCTGATTTTTCATGGATAGCCGTCAATTTACCCCGGCTTACCCGGATTAACCCGGGCCGCGCAGAGAATTCTCACTTACCGACAACAATGATGAACGATCATGACTTTCCCCAGACGCTCCCTTGCATTACTACTTCTCTGTTTCAGCCTCGCCGCCTGTGCCCCGCTAGGCGGACCCTCTGGACCCGGCGAGCGGCCGGACATGCCGCCGGGCCGGGATTCGGAAGAGGGGGCGATACCGGCGAGCGATCCGGGCCAGGAAAGGCTGGCCCGGCTTGAGCAGTCGCTAGCCCTGACTCCGGCGCAACAGCCGCTTTGGGAGGATTACCGGGAAGCGCTTGGCGCGCTGCTCGCCGATCAGGCCCGCGGCAGCGTCCAGCGGGCCAGTCAGTCGGCCGTGCAACAGATTGCCGGCAAGCTTGATGTGGTGCGCAATCGGCTGTCGGCCATGGAAGAAATCCAGGACGCCGCAGCCAGACTCTACCAGGCGCTCGATCCGCGCCAGCGCGAAGTCGCCGACCGTATGCTCGCTGTCACCATTCCCTCGCTCGATGCCGGATGCGCCACGCCAGGCGGCGGGCGGGCGCGGGGTGGGCGGTCGATGGGCGGTGGCGGTCCGGGACGTGGCAACGGTGGACCTGGTCAGGGCGGCGGCCCGATGTGGTGATTCCGGGGTGGCGGTCATCGGGCTGTCGTCAGCCTGCAACGTCGGCGGGCTAGCATTTTCAGTCGGAAGCTGGCCCGCTGAACCGAAAATGTTGCGGCGCACAAAAAGCGCTTGACTCCATTTCATCGATGGATAGAATTGAATCATGCTGCATTGCACCATGTTGCTGGTGTGAGTTCCGCAGGACTGTTTTAAGACCGATACACCCCCAACCATCCAGGAGATTCATCATGATCAAACCCGAAGAGTTCGCCAAGTCCGGCTTCAATTTCGCCCTGTTCTTCGCCAACACCACGTTCGACGGCATCGAGCGTCTGGCTGTCCTGAACCTGGCCGCCTCGCGTTCCGCTTTCGAAGCTTTCGTCAGCAACGTCAACACGCTGCTCGGCGTCAAGGATTTCAAGTCCTTCGTCGAAGTCCAGAAGGAACTGGCCGCGCCGACGCTGGAAAAGGGCATTGAGTACTCGCGCAACGTGATCGCCATCGCTACCGATGCCAAGGAAAAGATCGCCAAGCAAGTCGAAACCCATGTTGCCGACACCAGCGCCAAGGTTTCCGGCATGGTCGAAAAGGCCCTGGAATCCGCTCCGGCCGGTTCCGAAGTCGCCGTCGCCGCGGTCAAGACCGCGATGAAGTCGGCCAACGAAGCGATGGACGGCCTGAACAAGGTTGCCAAGCAGGCTGCCGAAGTTGCCGAAGCCAGCGTCTCCGCCGCCACCGAAGCGACCATCAAGGCCGCCAACGTCGCCGCGCCGAAGGCTGCCGCCAAGAAGGTTGCCTGATCGCCAAGCACCGCTGGCGCACCGGACAGCCGTCCGGTAGCGTTCGGAGAACCCCCGCGGGAAACCGTGGGGGTTTTTGTTTGGACATGGCTTCCATGAATACCCCTTCTGGCAGCATGGTTTGATATAGGTCAAACCTGGGGCAGGTTTTTCGCCTTTGGCATAGATCGGGTATTACTTTGGTGATACCCTCTGCCGCGCCATTTTTCCAGCATTTTTCCGGGGTATCGATGCGTTTTCCGCAAATCATTCGGGCGCTGAGTCTGGTGCGGCCCCTGGGGCTTGCCGGAGCGCTGTTTTCCCTGCTCATCCTGGCCGGCTACGCGCTCGGTGTCGAAGTGCTTTTCCGCCCCATGCAGGGCGGCCCGGCGACCCATCCGCTGAGCGCCTTGGCGCTGCTCGCGCTCGGTCTCGGGGCTTTTAGCTGGCATCCGCGGCAGAGCAACCGGGGCGTGATGCTTGCCGGAGTATTCGTCGTGACCCTGATGTCGCTACGCTTGCTCGAACTGGCGAAAGCTTTGACGCTGCTCGACTGGTTGACGCCGTTCGCCAGCCAATTGGCTGAACAGGCGGCCGCCGGCCATCCGATATCCACCGGCATCAATACGGCGCTGATGTGCCTGTGCTTCGCTCTGGCGCTGAACGCCATCGGCTGCAAGCGCTATGCCCTGGCCCAGCAATTGGCTTTCGTCGGTCTTGGTTTTCCGATGATTTCCTTCACCGGCTACGCTTACGGGATCGACAAATTCTACGGGCAGATGGCGATGACGACCGCGCTCGGCGGCAGTATGGTCGGCGCCGGCATCCTGTTGAGCGGTGCCCACCGCAGTTTCCTGCGCTCGATCCTGAGCCCGTGGATCGGCGGCAAGGTGGCGCGCGTGCAGATCCTGCTCGGCTATGTTGTCCCATTCCTGATCGGTTACTGTCTGGCGCTGACCATCGCCAACAATCCGCTGCAACAGTTCGGCCTGTTCTGCGTCCTGATCAGCGCCTTCATTTCGATACTGGTTGCCTTCACGGCGGTGATCCAGGAAGCGATCGATCGTTCGCGGCGTAACGCCGAACGTCGGCTGATTCTCGTCGCCACGCTGGACTCGCTGACCAATCTGCCCAACCGCCGGCGTTTCTACGACCATGGCCAATGGCTGCTGGAGCGCGTGCGGCGCACCGGCGAGAGCTTGTCGGCCCTGATGTTCGACATCGATTTCTTCAAGCGGATCAACGACACCTACGGCCATCCGACCGGCGACGCCGTGCTCCAGCAATTGGCCAGCGAAGCCCGCAGCATCCTCCGCCGTCAGGATTTCCTGGCGCGCTACGGCGGCGAGGAGTTCGTCATCCTGCTACCGGGAACCCAGCTTGCCGGTGCCGTCCAGTTGGGCGAGAAACTGCGTGCCCACATTGCGGCGAGGGAATTTCCCGGTGCCGATCGGGTCACCATTTCGCTCGGTTGCGCCGAATACCTCGCCGACGAATCGCTGCACGACCTGGTGGCGCGCGTCGATGTGGCGCTCTATCAGGCCAAGCGCAGCGGACGCAACCGGGTGGTGGCGGTCAGCGAAGCGCCGCCGGCGATGAACCCCGTCGAAAGCTGCCAGGCCGCCTGAACGCGGCGTCAGTTGA
Organism: uncultured Dechloromonas sp.; assembly: GCA_964523045.1. Taxonomy (GTDB): domain Bacteria; phylum Pseudomonadota; class Gammaproteobacteria; order Burkholderiales; family Rhodocyclaceae; genus Azonexus. The sequence goes on from CAZFXO010000070.1 coordinate 5,303, forward strand.
CCGGCTGGCCACGGCCGAGCTGGTCGGCGATGTGCAACAGGAAATCGACCACGACGCGCACCCGCGGCGCCCGGTAGCGGTCGGCGGTATACACCAGCCAGCTACTGCCCTGATAACGACCAAGCAACTGCCACTCCGGTAGCACGCGGACCAGCGTGCCGTCGGCGACCTGGCGGCGGACGCTGAAGTCGGGCAGGCAGGCGATGCCCAGCCCGGCCTCGGCGGCTTCGCGGCGCATCTCGCTGTGGTTGCTGGCGTAGCGCCCGCGCACGTTGACCACCTGACGCCGGTCGCCGCTGACCAGGCACCATTCGTCGTCGCCGGGCAGCTCGGCCAGGTGCAGGCAACTGTGCTGCGCCAGGTCGGCCGGCTGCTGTGGCGTGCCGGCGGCGGCCAAGTAGGCCGGCGTCGCGTAGAGCAGGGTGCGTACCTCCATGAACGGCCGCGCGACGTAGCCCGGCGGCGGATCGCCCAGGCGCAGCGCGATGTCCACGCCCTCGGCGATCAGGTCGACGACCTGGTCGGTGACCTGCAGTTCGAGCGCCAGTTGCGGGTGCGCGGCCAGCAGTTCCGGCAGGCGCGGGTGGATCAACTGGCGCAGCGCCGCCTTCGGCGCCGCCAGGCGGACCCGCCCCTCGACTCGGCTGGCGTGGGCGGATGCCCCGTCGCAGGCGGCACGAGCGGCGTCGAGCATGACCCGGGCGTGGCGCACGACCTCCTGGCCGCCGGCGCTCAGGCGCAGCCGGCGCGTGCTGCGCTCGAGCAGCGTCAGGCCGAGCGCCGCCTCGAGCCGGGCAATCTGCCGGCTGACCGCCGACGGCGTCGCGCCCTGCAGCCGGGCGGCGGCGCTGAACGAACCGGTTTCGACGACGTTGACCAGCACGGCCAGGTCGGGCAACAGCGGCAGGAGTTCATTTGTTCTCATGGGGCACAGATCATTTGCTTTGGTGGTGGATTATCGCCGAAATCGCCCCCTTTCATACTGGCGGCCAGACCTGATGAGGAGCGCACCATGTTTTTCCGCCGCCTGCCCCCCGAACCGCTCCTGCTGCTCATTGCCGCCATCTGGGGCAGCAGCTACAGCGTCGTCAAGACGGCGCTGCTGCACTACCCGGTGGCCGGCGTGATCGCCATCCGCTTCCTGCTCACCGCGTTGCTGCTCGGCCGCTACTGGCTGACGCTGCCGGCGGCACAGCGGCGCGACACCTTCCTCGTTGCGCTGCCGACCAGCCTCGGCCTGCTCGCCATCTTCCTCGCCGAAACCGCTGGCGTCGCGCAGACCAGCGCCGGCAACGCGGCTTTCCTGGTCAGCCTTTGCCTGCTGCTGACGCCGCCGGTCGAATGGGCGTGGTTCGGCAAGCGCCCCGGCGCCCGCCTGTGGCTGGCCGGCGCGCTGTCACTGCTCGGCACCGCGCTGCTCACCGGCATCGGCCGCGGCAGCCTCAACCCGGGCGACTTGCTGATGCTGCTGGCGGCGCTGATCCGCGCCTTCCAGACCTGCCTGACGACGCGCCTGACCGCCGGCCGCGCCATCGACAGCATGGGCCTGACCGCGGCCCAGGGTCTGCTTGTCGGCGGCGGCGCGCTGGCCGTCGCCCCGTGCTTCGCCGCCGGCCTGCCGGCGCTGCCGACGAACCTGGAATTCTGGGGCGCCATCGCCTGGCTGACGCTCGCCTGCACGCTGTTCGCCTTCTGGGCGATGAACCGCGCGCTCGCCGCCGGCAGCCCGAGCAAGGTCGCCCTGCTGCTCGGCAGCGAACCGCTGTGGGGCGCGCTCTTCGCCGTCCTCTGGCTGGGCGAATCGCTGGCCGGCGAAGCCTGGCTCGGCGGCCTGATGATCGCCGGCGCGGCGCTGTGGCTGGTGTGGCCGGCAGCGCAGCGGACGGCAGCGGCGGCGGGGTGAGCGGGGCAATAGTCAGCCGATGGCTGGTTTTTTGCCCCGGCGGGTCTTGTCTTCCAGCGTTTCGAATACGAGTGGATAAAAAAATTATTGTTTTACAGAAAAATATTATTGCATTACGATGTGTCATGAAACCACCTTCAGGAGCATTCGATGACACAAGCGACTTTTTCCCCCGGCCCCGTCCAATCTCCCCAAACTCGCTCGCCGTCTGGCCGCGGGGTGTCTGCTGGCGATTGTCCTGTTGCCCTTGTCGGTTGTCTTCTACTGGATGATGAGCGACGCCGGGACGCTGGCGGTGCGGGCCAATCTGGCGCCCGGCGCCGTGCAGGGAGAACTGCAGAACTGGCAGCGCCTGTTCGGCTGCCTGTTGATGGAGGTGCCGCTGTGCCTGTTGCTGGTCGGCGTCTGGCAGGCGCGCAAGTGTTTCCTGCTGCTCGGCAGCGGCCGGGTATTCACCGCTGAGTCGATCGGCTATCTGCGCAGTTTTGCCGCCTGGTCGGTGGCTTCGGCGATTGCCAGGATTTTCTGCGATGCGGCGGCCTCGGTGGTGGTGACGCTGGCGAACCTGCCCGGCCAGCGCATGCTGGCGCTCGGGCTGGGCTCGGATCAGTTCTTCCTGTTGTTCTTCGCCGCGCTGGTATGGCTGATGGCCGGCGTCATCGGCGAGGGCCTGGCGCTGGCCGACGAAAACGCGTCATTCGTCTGACTGGCCGGGAACGCTCATGCCCATCGTTGTCCGCATCGACGTCATGCTCGCCAAACGCAAGGCAAGATCGAAGGATCTTGCCGAGTACGTGGGCATCACCGAAGCCAATATTTCCTTGCTCAAGCAGGGAAAGGTCAAGGGGGTCCGCTTCGAAACCCTGGAAAGGATTTGCGAATTCCTCGCCTGCCAGCCCGGCGACTTGCTCGTCCATGTTCCGGCGGGAACGGGGATTGACGAAGCGATGGAGCCTGGCGGCGGCTGACGGGGTTCGTCGTGACGTCCCGGTTGTTTTCGGCCCTGGCGCTTTCGCTGTTGCTGCATCTGGCGCTGGCGATCGCTGTTCGTCCCCCACCGGCACCCGTGGCGGCGCCGATCGTGGTGTTGGCAGTGCGCTTGTCGCCGGCAGTACCGGTTGTCCGGGCCGATCCGCCGCCGGCGCCGGTCGAGTCGAAACGTGCAAGTCGGCAGCCTGCCGCCAGGCGCGCGTCGAGCGAAGCTGCGGCCGAACCCGTGAACCGCGTCGCGGTGACTCCACCCAGCCCGGTTTCCCGGGATGCCATTCTCGCCGCGGCGCGGGAAATCGCCCGGAACCAAGCGCCGGTCGATGGTCACGGCACACCGCGACAGGCGGCGGCAATCGCCGATCGCGCCTTGTTGCCCGGCTTGGCAAAGGCGCTTGAGAACAAGGGCGCGGGAACCCGTGTTTCCCGCCACAGCAATGGCATGATCAAGGTCGAGAGCGCGGCCGGAAGCACCTACTGCCTGCAGCCTCCGCCGGCAATCCCGCAGGTCGGCGTGCCGCAGGTCAGCGTCGCGGTCACCTGTCCGTGAAGGTAGCGGCGGGGGGCGAATTTCCTCGTGCCGGATTGTCGCTTCACCAGGCAGGATCAGCCGGCCAGGCAGAGCCGCGAATAGCCGACCCCGCCGCCCTTCTCGACGCGGATCTGCGCCGGAATCCGCTCTTTCATGCCGTCGACGTGGCTGATGACGCCGATCATCTTGCCGCTGGCGTTGAGCGTGTCGAGGGCGTTGAGGGCGATTTCCAGGGTGTCGGCGTCGAGCGTGCCGAAGCCTTCGTCGAGGAAGAGCGAGTCGATGCTGGTCTTGTGGCTGACCAGGTCGGAGAGGGCGAGGGCGAGCGCCAGGCTGACCAGGAAGCTTTCGCCGCCGGAGAGGGTGCGCGTGTCGCGGGCGACTTCGCCTTGCCAGCTATCGACGATATCGAGTTCGAGTTCGCCGCTGCTCTTGCGGCGCAGCAGGTAGCGGCCGTGCAGGCGGGCCAGGTGGCCGTTGGCGAGGTGCAGCAGGTGGTCGAGGGTGAGGCCCTGGGCAAACTTGCGGAACTTGTCGCCCTTGGCCGAGCCGATCAGGCTGTCGAGGCGCTGCCAGAGGTCGGCGTCGGCGGTCTGCGCGGCGATTTCCTGGAGTAGCGCTTGCTGGCTCTGCCGCGCCTCCTGGTCGCGGGCGAGCAGGGCGCGCCGGGCGCCGAGTTGTTCGCTGAGTTCGCGGCGCTGCTGGTCGAGTTGGGCGAGGGCGGTGTCGAGGTCGACGAGTGGCGGTACTTCGGTTTGGCCGCTAGCCTTAGGCGTGTCGTCGCTGGCCGTCGCGCCGGCGGGCGCGGCATGCAGGCGGGCGAGTTTTTCGCGGGCGGCCTGGAGTAGCGCATCGGCCTGCTGTTTGGCGGCATGCCGGGTTTCCCGGGCTTGCTGCAGGCGCTGGCGTTCTTCCGTCGGCAGCAGGGCGGCGGTGTAGGCGTCGAGGTCTTTGAACGGGCTGGCGGCGAGCGCCGTTTGCCAGGCGCTGGCAGCGTCGGCGAGGGTTTGCTGTTGCCGGGTGAGGTTGGCGTCGAGTTGCGCCTGCTGGCCCTGCAATGCGGCGAGTTGTTGGCCGAGTTCGGCGAGGTGGGCTGCGCAAGCGGCGAGGGCGATAGCCGGGTCGGCTTCGGTGGCAATGAATTCGGCGGCTGTTGCCGCAGGCGATGCCGTTTCAGCGGTCTTTTCCGCAAGCTCGGCGCGCCGTTGTGCCGCTTGTTCGGCCCAGGTCTCGGCCTGGGTTTGCGCCGCGTCGGCGCGCTCCTGTTGCTGGACCAACTGGGTGGCGAGTTCCTGGCGGCGGCGCTGGGTCTGTTGCCAGTGCTGCCATTCGGTCTTGCGTTCGGCCAGCCAGCTTGCCGGATCGGCGGGAAGCTCGACCAGGGTTTCCTTGATCCGGGCGTCGAGTTCGGCCTGTTCGGCAGTGATGCCCTGGCAGGCTTTGGCAATTTCGTCCTGGCGCTGTGCGGCGGTTTGCGCGGTTTGCTGCAGCAGTTGCAGTTGATTGCTTGCGGCGAGTAGCGCTTGGGCGGCGTCGGCGGCGGTTTTGCTGGCGGCATTGATTGCCTGTTCGCCGCGTTCGGCGGCTTGCATGCGTTCGTCCAGCGCGAGCAGGCGTTGTTCGGCTGCCTTGCGGGCGGCGGCGAGGCTTGGTTCGTCCTGCCAGGCGTTGGCCGCCAGCGTGCCGGCCGGCAGTGAGGCGAGCAGGGTCTGCCAGTCGTCGGCGAGGCGGGCGAGGTCGCGCGCGGTCTTTGTCTGCTGTTCCTGCAGCGCGGCGTGCGCGGTCTTCGCCTTGGTCTGCTCGTCGCGCAGTTGCTGGCCTTTTTCGACCAGCTCGGCGAGCGACTTCTGCGCCGCCTGCAGCGCGGTCTCGGTGGCGGAGACGTCGAGCGCGGCGTAGTCGGCGATCGCCGGGTGCTCGTGCGCGCCACACAGCGGGCAGGGCTGGCCCGGCTGCAACTGGCGGCGGTGGTCGGCGAGGCTGCGGATCAGGCGTTCCTGTTCGAGCAGTTTCTGCTTGTCGGCGACCTGGGCGCTGAGGCTCTTGTGCTGCTCGCGCAGCGCCACCAGCGTGCTTTCCTGGACGGCGATCTTCTGTTCGCCCTGCTGCAGTTGCTGCGCCTGGGCGCCTTGCTGCGCGGCGAGTTCGCGGCGCTGGCGGGCGAGGCTGTCGAGTTGCTGCCAGCGGTTGCCGGCGGCCTGCTCGCGCTGCCAGTGGGCGCGCAGGTCGGCCAATGTCTGGGCGCTGTCGTTCGGCCCTTGCAAGCGCTGGTTCTGTTCGGCGCGGCGGGTTTCGAGCGCGGCGTCGGCGGCGGCTTTTGCCTTCTGCGCGGCGTCGACCGTCAACTGCTGGGCGGCGCGCTGGCGTTCGTTGGCGGCCTGTTCCGCGGCGAGTTTCTGTTGTGCCTGCTGCTGGGCGGCGCGTTCGCGGGCCAGCTTGTCGCGTTGCCGGAACTGTTGATCCCAGACGCCAAGGCGCTCGCCGAGTTGGGCGCGCTGCGGGTGGGCAGCGCAGAAGTCGTCGATCTCCTTCGCTTCGCGCTGGCTGCGTTGCAGGGCTAGTCGCGCTTGCGCGGCAACGGCGGCGGCGTGTGTGACGGCAGTGTCGTGGCCGGCGCGTTGTGCGGCCTGCAGGCGGACGCGTTCGCCGTGCAGCGTTTGCAGCTCGGCGGCGGTCTGGCGGACGGCGGCGTCGGCCTGCTGCCATTGTTGATGCAGCGGCTGCAGCGCGGCGGCCGGCTCGCTGTCGGCCAGTCGCTTGAGTTCGGGCGCGGCGGCAGCCAGCGCGGCGTCGGCAGCCTGCTGGCGGGTGAGCGCGGCGGCGACTTCCTCTTCGGCCTGGGCGAGATCAAGGCGCCACTGGCGCTGCGCCTGAGTTTGCGTGTGCTGGCGTTGGCGGTCGGCGAGCTGGCTTTCCAGGCGGGCGCTTTCCTGCTGCATCGTGGTGCGTTGGTCGTCGCTCATCAGTTCCATGCCGTCGGCGCGGGCCTTGAGCTGGGCCAGTTTGTCCCTGGCTTCGCGCGCCTGTTCGAAGACCTTGCGCGAGATTTCGCCGTAGATTTCGCTGCCGGTCAGTTCTTCGAGCAGCTCGGCGCGCTCGTTGGCGCTGGCGTTCAAAAAGGCCGCGAAGCCGCCCTGGGCGAGCAGCATCGACTTGGTGAAGCGCGGGAAATCGAGGCCGGTGATCTCGGCGATGCGCTTCAGCTTGTCGTTGGTCTGGGTGCTGAGGATGGTGCCGTCGCCGGCCGCGAGCTCGACTTTCGGCGCCTGCAGTGCGCCGTCGGCCTTGTCGCGGGCGCGGCGCTGGCTCCAGAAGGCGCGGTACACGGCGCCCTTGACCTCGAATTCGACCTCGGCCAGGCAGTCGGCGGTGTGCCGCGTCATGATGTCGTTGTCGGCGGCCGAGATCGTCTTCAGGCGCGGCGTCTGGTGGTAGAGCGCGAGGCAGATGGCGTCGAGCAGCGTCGACTTGCCGGCGCCGGTCGGCCCGGTGATGGCGAACAGCGCGTTGTCGGCGAACGGCGGCCGGGTGAAGTCGATGGTCCATTCGCCTTTCAGCGAATTGAGGTTCTTCAGGCGCAGGCTCAGGATTTTCATGCTTCCTCCCCGTGCAGGCTGGCGACGACGCTGCGATAGCGCTCGCTCAGCGCCTGCTGCAGTTCGGCGTCGAGTTCCTCCTGCTGCAGGCGGCGGGCGAAGACCTCTTGCGGGTCGAGTTCGTCCAGCGTCTCGCTGGCGGTGGCCTCCAGCCGGGCGGCGGCGTTGCCGCGCTGGCGGCGGATGCGCAGGACTTCGAGCGGCCAGCCTTCGGTCATCTTCTCGATGCGCGCCGGCAGGTCGGCGAGGTAGTCGTCTTCGGCGACAGTGACTTCCAGCCAGGTTGGCCGTTCAGGTGTGCCCTGGGCGGCGGCGGCGCCGATCTGCGCCGGCAGGTCAGCGAGCTTGCCGGAAATCTGCATCAGCGCCTGGAAGCGCGGCACCGGTAGCGGCGTCACCGTCTGCAGGCCGTCGGCACCAAGGTCGACGAGGAGCATTTCCTTTTGCTGTTTCGCCTCGTCGAAACCGAGCGGGAGCGGCGAGCCGCAGTAGCGGATGTGTTCCAGTCCGCCGACCTTCTGCGGCCGGTGGATGTGGCCGAGCGCGATGTAGTCGGCCGGCGGGAAGGCGGCGGTCGGGAAGGCTTCGAGCGCGCCGACGTAGATTTCGCGCACCGATTCGCTGGCGCTGGCGCCGACCGTGGTCAGGTGGCCGGTGGCGACGACGGGCAGGGTGACGCCGAGCTCGGCCATTTTGGCCCGGGCGGCGGCGTCGACCGCGCCATAGTGCTGCTGGATCGCCTGCTGCAGCGACAACTGCTTGTCTTCGGCGCTCTGCCCGGCCTGGCTCTGCAGCACGTCGCGCGGGCGGACGAAGGGCACGGCGGCGACGATGCAGCCGGGCGCGCCGTCGCGTTGCGTCAGGACCACGACCTGCGTCGCCGGATCGGCGTGCGTCGCGGCGATCACCGTCGTTCCCAGGCGGGCCAGCAGTTCGCGGCTTTCGCCCAGTGTCGCCGGCGAATCGTGGTTGCCGCCGAGCAGCAGCAGGGCGACGCCCGCCTCGTGCAGGCGGACGACCAACTGGCTGTACAGCTCGCGGGCGTAGCTGGGCGGCGTGCCGGTGTCGAAGATGTCGCCGGCGATCAGCACTGCGTCGACGCCGTGTTCCGCCACCTGTTCGAGCAGCCAGCCGATCAGCGCCTGATGCTCGGCCTGCCGGCTCTTGCCCATGAAATGCTGGCCGAGGTGCCAGTCGGAGGTGTGGAGGAGGCGCATGCGGGCTGGCGGGAGAAAAAGGAAGGCATTTTAAGCCCCGCCGCTCGCCGGGCGGATGCCAATGCCGCCAGCGCTAAGCGCGCCGGGTGGCGCGCGGCAGCCAGGTGAGCAGTTTGTAATAGAGTTCGTCGGGATCGACCGGCTTGCCCAGGAAATCGTCCATGCCGGCGTCGAGGCAGTGCTGGCGGTCCTCGGCAAAGACATTGGCGGTCATGGCGATGATCGGCACGCCCCGCAGGCGCGGGTCCTGGCGAAGCTGGCGCGTTGCCGTCAGGCCGTCAACGTTGGGCATCTGCATGTCCATCAGGATCAGCGCGTAGTCGTTTTCTGCCGCCAGTTGCAGGGCCTGGGCACCGTCCTCGGCCTGGTCGACGCGCAGGCCGACCTCGTCCAGCATGATCTGGGCGACTTCCCGGTTGATCGGGTCGTCCTCGACGAGAAGGATGCGGGTGCCGGCGAAAGTCGCGCGCAGGAGGGCTTCGTTGTCGATGCTGTTATGCGGCAGGACGGCCGGCGTTTGGCGTTGGTCCTTGAGCAGGCGGGCGGTGAACCAGAAGGTGCTGCCTTGTTCCATTTCGCTGCTGACGCCGACTTCGCCGCCCATCAGTTCGGCGATGCTGCGGGTGATCGAGAGCCCGAGCCCGGTGCCGCCATACTTGCGGGTGATGCTGTTGTCCGCCTGTTCGAAGCTGGAAAACAGGCGGGGCAGGGCGGCAGGAGGAATGCCGTGGCCGGTGTCGCTGACTTCGAAGCGCACCAGGACATGGTCGGCAGCATCTTCGAGCAGGCTGGCGCGCAGGGTGATGCTGCCGCGGTCGGTGAATTTGACGGCGTTGTTGGCGTAGTTGAGCAGGGCCTGGCGCAAACGGGTCGGATCGCCGAGCAGGTTGTCGGGCACCGGGTGGATTTCGGTGAGCAGACTCAGCCCCTTGAGATGGGCGCGCTCGGCGATCATCGTGGCGACGCTGCTGAAGATTTCATTGAGCTTGACCGCTGTCGTTTCCAGCGTGAACTTGCCGGCTTCGATCTTCGACAGATCGAGGATCGCGTTGATGATTTCCAGCAGGTGTTTGCTGGCGGCATCGATCTTTTCAAGGCGATCCTTTTGCTCCGGCGTCACGCCCGAGCGCATCAGCAGATGCACCATGCCGGTGATGGCGTTGAGCGGGGTGCGGATTTCGTGGCTCATGCTGGCCAGGAAGGCGCTCTTGGCCTGGTTGGCGGCTTCGGCGGCTTCCTTGGCAACGCTCAGTTCGTGCGCCAGTTTCCGCTCCGTGATGTCGTTGACGATCCAGATGCTGCTTTCCTGTGGCGCAGCCGGGGTCAGCGAGTGCCCGGTGATTTCGGCCCAGAAGATGGAACCGTCGGCTTTCACCAGATTCAGCGTGTGGCTGAAGTTCTCTCCGTGCGCCAGTTGCGGGTAGGCTTCTTCGCCCAGCATCTGGAAGCTGGCTTCCGAGGGATAGAGCTGACGGGTGCGCATGCCGAGCATGCCCCCCGGCGGATAGCCGAAGATTTCCTCGAAGCGCCGGTTGCAATTGGCGATCTGCCGGTTGTGCAGGAGCCCGATGCCGACCATCGCGTTGTCGAGCAGTGCTGCCTTTTCCGCCAGCGCTTCGGCCAGCATCTGCTCGTTGCGTCGGCGTTCGGTGATGTCGCGGCCAACCAGGACGCCGTAATTGCGTTCGCCGAGCAGCGCCAGGCGGTACGAAATTTCCAGCCAGACTGCGCCCTGGGCCGAGGTGAAGGCGACCACCCGGGAATAGGCCGGGGATGCGCCGTCGCCGCTGTGTTTCATTTCCTCGTGCAGTTCGGCAAGGACCTCGTCGGCGTCGGTCAGCCCGAGGGCGGCGAAGGGCTGCCCGAGTAGTGTGTCCACTGGCCGGCCGAGCAACTGACCAAGCGCGGCGTTGGCGTCGGCGACGCTGTCCTCGGGCAGGGCGATCAGGATGACGAAATCCGACGTGTGGTCGAGCAACGTCCGGAAGCGTTCCAGGTGCTCGAGATTCTGCCGGAGTTGCGGATAGTAGCTTTTGCGGAACGAACGCCCGCTCAAGCCGACGATCATGTCCTTGAGTATTTCCTCGTCATCGTTCATGTCAGAGGGCTTCGCCATAGATCGCTTTGATGTCGTCGACCGTCGCCCGCCGCGGGTTGGTCACCAGGCAGGCATCCTTGACGGCGTGGTAGGCGAGTTCGGGAATGTCAGCGGCGCGCACGCCGCGCGCTTCGAGGCTGTCGCGGACGCCCAGCCTGGTGCGTTTGACGAGGATGGCCTCGGTGATGCGGCCGACCATCTCGCGCGGGCTCAGGCCGCGGGGGTCGATGTCCATGGCCTCGGCAATCTGTCGGTAGCGCTCCGGCGTTGTCGACGCATTGAAGCGGATCACGTGTTCGAGCAGCAGTGCGTTGCATTCGCCGTGCGGCAGATCAAGATAGCCGCCTAGCGGATGGGCGAGGGCATGTACCGCGCCGAGGCTGGCGTTGGAAAAGGCGATGCCCGCCTGCAGACTTCCCAGCACCATGTTTTCGCGGGCCGGCATCGATCTCGGCTGCTCAACCGCGGTCTCGATGTTCTGCCAGAGCAGCTTGATGGCGGCCAGCGCATGCAGGTCGACAATCGGCGAACTGGCCGTCGATACGTAGGCTTCGATGGCATGGGTCAGGGCATCCAGGCCGGTGCAGGCGGTCAGGTAGGGGGCCATGGTCAGCGTGGTTTCGGGATCGACCAGCGAAACGTCGGGCACCACGCTCTTGCTGATGATGGCCATCTTGTAGCGGCCAGGTGTGTTGCAGATGATGCAGAACTGCGAGACGTCGGCGGCGGCACCGGCCGTGGTCGGGATGCAGATCAACGGCGGGCCGGGAATGTTGACCCGGTCGACCCCTTCGAAGGCGGTGATGTTGCAGCGATTCGAATGGACGATCCCGATCGCCTTGGCGCAATCGGCGACGCTACCGCCGCCGACGGCAACGATGACGTCGCAGTGTTCCCGGCCATAGAGCTGGGCGCCGGCCATCACTTCGTGATCCTTGGGGTTGGGCGTCAGGGCCTGGAAAACCACCCACGGAATGCCGACCTTGTCCAGGTCTTCCTGTACTTCCTTCAGCCAGCCGGCGGCAATCACGCCGGGGTCGCTGACGATCAACACCCGGCGTGCGCTGAAGTGCCGGGCATAGTCGCCGACCCGATGCCGGGCGCCGGCGCCGAAGATGAATTCGGGGACAACAAACTTGCGCATTTCATAATTTGCCATGGCGTTTGCATCTCCTGTCTGCTGGGTTGCCCAGTTTGAGCCGCTGCGCTTGGGTGCGAGTTATTGTTTCATTATGGCGCAGGTAGGTGGCGCCGGTATTGCTTCTTTAACCGGCTGCGGTGCTGGCGCGTGGGGTGTTGCTTTCTCGACCCCGGGGGGAGCGGAAAATGCGATGGATCAAACGCTTGCCGCGATGAGGCGGGCGGACAACGGGCGGCCATGAAAAAGGCCGGCGCAGGGCCGGCCCGGTCTAGCGGAGAAGGCGGTTCAGACCTTGTACTGGGCGACGATCTGGCGCATCTGGTCGGCCAGTTGCAGCATCTCGTCGGAGGTGCTGGCCGTCGAATGCGCGGCGGCACTGTTTTCCTCGGTCATCTGGGCGATCTTCTCGACCTGTTGGGCGATCTCGGTGCTGGCCTGGCCTTGTTCGCGGATCGCGCTGGTGATGTCGCTGATCATGCCGATCGTTTCCTGCGAGCCGTCGCCGATTTTCTGCATGGCGCCGTTTGCCTGCTGCGCGTAGCTGACGCCGGTCGCCACGGCACCCTCGACGCTGTGGATGCTGGTCACAGCAGCTTGCGCGCCGGAGACCATCTGCTCGATCGTCGTCGCGATTTCCTGGGTCGATTGACCGGTCCGCTCGGCCAGCTTGCGCACTTCGTCAGCCACCACGGCGAAGCCGCGCCCCTGTTCGCCGGCGCGCGCCGCTTCGATAGCCGCGTTGAGCGCAAGCAGGTTGGTCTGGTCGGCGATTTCCTTGATTACCGAGACGATGCTGCTGATCTTGCTGCTTTGCCGTTCCAGTTCGGAGAGTTGAACGGAGGCGCCTTGCACCGTGCTGGCGATACCGTTGATCGAGTCCACCGTCTGGTTGATGATGCCTTCGCCTTCATGGGCGAATCTGCCAGCGTTGCTGGCCAGTTGTCGGGTGTCTTCGGCGCGGTCGGCGACGTGGTTGACGCTGACCGTCATTTCCTCGACCGCGGCGGCCATCCCGGAGGCTGCCTCGCTCTGGTATTGGGACGCCGAGGACATCTGGCGAGCGGCAGCCGATACCCGCTGGGCGGCGCTGTTGACGCTATCGGCCTGGGTCGAGATCTGGCGGAAACTGGCGCGCAGCTTGCCGAGCAAGGCGTTGAAGGCGTGGCCAACCCGCGCCAGTTCGTCCTTGCCGGTGACGTCGAGCTGACGGGTGAAATCGCGTTCCT
>CAZFXO010000071.1:0-17640 GCA_964523045.1 uncultured Dechloromonas sp.
TCGGCGTCGCGACGCCGACCGAAGGCGGCGCGATGGGGGCGGTGGGCGCCCTGCTCATGGCGCTGGCGCGGCGCCGTTTGGGCCTGAAGCTGCTGCGCCAGGCGCTCGACAATACCGCCAAGCTGTCGAGCTTCGTGCTCTTCATCCTGATCGGATCGACGGTGTTCTCCTTCACCTTCAATGCCGCCGACGGTCACATCTGGGTCGAGCACCTGTTCGACAAGCTGCCCGGCGGCCAGCTCGGCTTCCTGATCGTCGTCAACCTGCTGGTCTTCGTTCTCGGCATGTTCATCGACTTCTTCGAGATCGCCTTCATCGTGCTGCCGCTGCTGGCGCCGGTAGCGGACAAGATGGACATCAACCTGGTCTGGTTCGGTGTGCTGATCGCGATGAACCTGCAGACTTCGTTCCTGACGCCGCCCTTCGGCTTCGCGTTGTTTTACCTGCGCAGCGTTGCGGCCCGCAATGCCTACGCCGATCCGGTGACGCGCAAGCAGATCGAGCCGCTGACGACGCCGCAGATCTACAAGGGGGCGTTCGCCTTCATCGTCCTCCAACTGATCGTCGTCGCCGTGCTGATCGTCAATCCGCAACTGGTGATCGGCAATCTGGATAAAAAGAAGACGGTGGACGTCAAGAGCATCGAACTCGACGCCGGCAGCAATACCGCCTGGGGCAACGACAACGCCTGGGGGGCCGCCGATCCGGCCGTGCCGCTGCCGGCGCCGACCGCCGACCCGGCCGCGCCGGAAATCGATCCGGCGAAGGCGCTGCAGGAAGAAATGCGCAACGAAGCCAAGCACTGACTGGCGCCGCGTCGCCCAGAAAAAATGCCGCCCCGGGAGGCGGCATTTTTTCTGGGCGACGATCGATCGGGCAAAGCAAAGAAAAAACCCGCGGCACGGGCCGCGGGTTTTTCTCGCTCGGGAAATGGGCTTACAGCTTCTGCGACTGCATGTAGCTGTCGAAACCGGCTTCGGCGAAGCGGAACCACTGGTGCTGTTCGCGGCGGAAGACTTCGTAGTCGGCGTAGATCTTCTTCCAGTTCGGGTTCTTCGCCGACAGTTCGGCGTAGTGTTCCTGCGAGAACTTGAAAGCGGCGTCCATGACGTCCTTCGGCAGGCGGAACAGCTTGGTGCCGCCGGCGACCAGTTCCTTCAGCGCGGTCGGGTTGCGGGCGTCGTACTTGGCCTGCATGTCGACGTGGGCGAAGGCCGAGGCGCATTCGATGATCGCCTTGTATTCCTTGGACAGGCTGTTGTAGGCCTTGTCGCTGACGTACAGCGTCAGTTGCGGGCCGCCTTCCCACCAGGCCGGGTAGGCGTAGTAGCCGGCGACCTTGTTGAGGCCGAGCTTCTGGTCGTCGTAAGGGCCGATCCATTCGGTGGCGTCGATCGTGCCCTTTTCCAGCGACTGGTAGATTTCGCCGGCCGGGATGTTCTGCGGCACGCCGCCGATGCCGGCGAGGATGCGCCCGCCGAAGCCGCCGATGCGCATCTTCAGGCCGTTCATGTCGGCCAGCGACTTGATTTCCTTGCGGTACCAGCCGCCCATCTGGGCGCCGGTGTTGCCCATCGGGAAGTTGACGATGTTGTACTGGGCGTAGAGTTCGCGCAGCAGCTTCAAGCCGTTGCCCTGGAACATCCAGGCGGTGGTCTGACGGGAGTTGAGGCCGAACGGGATGGTGCAGTCCATCGCGAAGCTCTCGTCCTTGCCGAAGAAGTAATACGGCGCGGTGTGCGCGCATTCGACGGTGCCCTGCTGGACGGCATCGAGCACGCCGAACGGCGGGACCAGTTCGCCGCCGGGGTGGACGGAGATTTCAAACTTGCCGCCGGACAGTTCCTTGACCTTGGCGGAGAAGGTCTCGGCCGCGCCGTAGATGGTGTCGAGCGCCTTCGGGAAGCTGGAGGCAAGGCGCCAGCGGATGGTCTCGCCACCGGTGGCGACGGCGGGGGCCGCCGGGGCGGCGGTCTGCGGGGCGGCTTCTTCCTTCTTGCCGCAGGCGCTCAGCAGCATGCCGGCGCCGGCGGCGGCGCCGAGCGAAGCGGTGGTCAGAAACTTGCGTCTTTCCATGAATGGTCTCCTCGTTTTGATGCCCCGCCGCAGCGGGGTGGATTGGGGCACTATCGATCTATTCGGGGTCGATAGCCATCATGGTCTGCCGATTCGCCGCAATGCCGAATTAGGAGATTCCCTAATCGGCCGCCGCCCGGCGATTCACGCCGCGTGATAGGCGGTGACGCGCTCGACTTCGTTCTTCGAACCAAGGATCACCGGCACGCGCTGGTGCAGACCGTCCGGGGCAATCTCGAGGATGCGCTGACGGCCGGTGGTGGCGGCGCCGCCCGCTTGCTCGACGAGGAAGGCCATCGGGTTGGCTTCGTACATCAGGCGCAGCTTGCCGCCCTTGGCGCGGACCTTCTCGTCGAGCGGATACATGAAGATGCCGCCGCGGGTCATGATGCGATGCACGTCAGCCACCATCGAGGCCACCCAACGCATGTTGTAATCCTTGCCCAGCGGGCCTTCGCGGCCGGCGGTCATTTCCTCGACGTAGCGCTGCACCGGCGCTTCCCAGAAGCGGCGGTTCGACATGTTGATGGCGAATTCCTTGGTGTCTTCCGGGATGCGCACTTTTTCCTGGGTCAGCACAAACTGTCCCTGCTCGCGGTCGAGGGTGAACACGACGACGCCGTCGCCGACGGTCAGTACCAGCAGCGTCGTCGGACCATAGACCGCGTAGCCGGCAGCGACTTGCGCGGTGCCGGGCTGCAGGAAGGCGGCCTGGGCGGCTTCCGGGGTGGACAGGTCGGCGCCTTCCGGGCACTTGAGGACGGAGAAGATGGTGCCGATCGAGACATTGACGTCGATGTTCGACGAACCGTCGAGCGGGTCGAAGGTGAGCAGGTATTCGCCCTTCGGGAAACGGTGCGGCACCAGGTGCGGCAGGTCCATTTCCTCGGAGGCCATGGCGGCGAGGTGGCCGCCCCACTCGTTGGCTTCGAGCAGGATTTCGTTGGACAGCACGTCGAGCTTCTTCTGCGCCTCGCCCTGGATGTTGTCGCTGCCGGCTTCGCCGAGGACGCCGCCGAGACCGCCCTTGCCGATGGCGATCGAAATGGCCTGGCAGGCGCGGGCGACGACTTCGATCAGGGACTTGAGGTTGGCCGGGATAAGGCCCTTGTTACGGTGTTCTTCGGTCAGGTAGCGGGAAAGGGTGCGCTGGGCCATGGAAAATTCCGGGAAAAAGGAAAAACCCGGATTTTACGCCTGGCGGTCCATCGCGTGCAGGAAGGCGAAGGCGGCGGCGCTCGAAAGCGGCTTGCTGAACAGGTAGCCCTGCACCTCGTCGCAGCCGTTGCTGCGTAGCAGTTCGAGCTGGTCTTCGGTTTCGACGCCTTCGGCGATGACGTTGAGGCCGAGCGAATGGGCGAGCGCGATGGTGCCGAAGGCGATCGCCCGGTCGTTGAGGTCGTGCTCGATGTCGCGGACGAAGGAGCGGTCGATCTTCAGGTGGTCGATCGGGAACAGCTTGAGGTAGGCGAGCGAGGAATAGCCGGTGCCGAAATCGTCGATCGCCAGGCTGACGCCCATGCGGCCCAGGCGTTCGAGGATGTGGATGGCTTCCTGCGGGTTTTCCATCACCGAGCTTTCGGTGATTTCGAGTTCCAGCAGTTCGGCCGGCAGGCCGGATTCGGCGAGCGCGCCGGCGACCGTCTCGCAGAAATCGCGGCGGCGCAACTGGCGGGCCGAGACGTTGACGGCAACGCGCAAGGGGACGAGGCCGCTGTCGATCCAGTGTTTCATGTCGCGGCAGGCGGTGAGCATGACCCAATCGCCGATCTCGACGATCATGCCGGTTTCCTCGGCGATCGGGATGAAGCGGTCGGGCGAGATCATGCCGTCGACCGGATGGTGCCAGCGCAGCAGGGCTTCGACGCCGGTCGCCCGGTTGTCGGCGCCGAACTGCGGCTGGTAGACCAGGGCCAGTTCGTTGCGGCCGATGGCGTGGCGCAGCTTGCGTTCGATGTCGAGGCGCTCGGTCGCCTGCTGGTTCATGTCGGCGGCGAAGAACTGGTAGTTGTTGCGGCCGGCCGATTTGGCGTGATACATCGCGGTGTCGGCGTTCTTCAGGATGGCGTCGCCGTCCGGGCCATCGTCCGGGAAGAGACTGATGCCGATCGACGGGCTGGTGTGCAGTTCGTGGCCTTCGGCTTCGATCGGCGTCGCCAGCGCGTTGACGATCTTGCTGGCGACCAGCGCCGCGTCGGCCGGCGAATTGATGCCGGGCAGGATGACGACGAATTCGTCGCCGCCCAGGCGGGCGACGAAATCGGTTTCGCGGACGACGCTGGACAGGCGGCAGGCGACTTCGCGCAGCATCTCGTCACCGACTTGGTGGCCGAGCGTGTCGTTGATGATCTTGAAGCGGTCGAGGTCGATGAACATCATGCCGACCTTCCAGCCATGGCGGCGCGCTTCCGGCAGCAACTGGCCGAGGCGCATGAGCAGCGACAGGCGGTTGGGCAACCCGGTCAGCGAATCGTGCTGGGCGATGTGGCGCATGCGCGCCTCGGCTTCCTTGCGCTCGGTGATGTCGGCGAGGATCCAGATGTAATGGCAGGGCAGGTTGCCGGTGTTTTCCTCGACCCGGTTGATGCGCAGGCTGGCCGGGAAGCTGCCTTGTTCGCCGCGTCGCACCTGGACTTCGCCGCGCCAGGCGCCGTGCAGGCCGAGGCTGGCGAGCAGTTGTTCGCGCGACCAGCTATCGTCGGCGTGGATCAGGTCGAAGGCGCTGGTTTCGAGCAAGGCGTCCGGGGCCAGCCCGGTCATCGCCGAGACCGCCGGGTTGACCGAGAGCAGGCGATGTTCCTCGTCGGTGACGGCGATGCCGGCCGGGGTGTGGTCGAAGACCACCTGCGCCAGCTTTTCCCGTTCGGCGGAGGCGAGCCGTTCGCTGACGTCGGTGTAGATGGTGACGAAGCTGCCATCGTCGAGCGGCACGCCGCGCACGTCGATGGTCGTGCCGTTCGGTCGGGTGCGCTCGAAATGATGCGGCACCGGGTGGCGGGCACGCGCCATCAGCGCGCGGACGATCGATTCCGGTTCGCCGGGACCGTATTCGCCGCGTTCGGCGTTGAAGCGGTAGATGCGTTCGATCGGCACCGGCTGCTCGGCGAACAGGCTGTCCGGCAGTTCGAGCAGGCGCTGGAATTCCCGGTTGTGCAGCAGCAGGTCGAGGTTCTTGTCGAACATCGTGACGGCGCTGGGAATCGCCTCGACGACGGTTTCCAGCAGGGCGTGCTGGTGACGCAGTTCTTCCTCGGCCTGCTTGCGTTCGGTGATGTCGGTATAGGTGGTGATGAAGCCGGCCAGCTTGCCGTTGATCAGCAGCGGTTCGCTGTCGACCAGGCGGGTGCGGCCGTCCGGACGGGTCCGTTCGAAACGCTGTGGGTTGAACTGCCTGGCCTGCTCGGTGGCCCGCCTGACATGTTCCTCGACGTCGCCGGGGCCGTATTCGCCGCGCTGGGCGGGGATGCGGGCGAGATCGGAGAAATGCGCCCCTTCCTTGACCAGCTCCGGCGGCAAGGCGAGCAGATCGATGAAACCCTGGTTCCAGACGCGCAACTGCAGGCGCTCGTCGAAGACGCTGATGCCTTGCGGCAGGCTGGAAACCACCGCCTGCAGGTAGGCGAGGCGCAGCCGTGAGTCTTCAGCGGAAGCGGTCGGAGTATCGATGTTCAAGGCGTGGGCGGGAGCTGCACAGTATTACGGGATGATACCCCATGCCTTGCCCCCGTCACCCTTGCTTTTACCCGATTGCGCTGGTCGTTGGGCGGCGGCGCGTCGGAATTCGTCGGGTCATGCTTTGCCGGCAAGCATGACGCTCCCTTCGGTGCGAGGTTTCGCCGCATAATAGCGCCGATGAATCTGCCCCGTTTTTACTGCCGGGAAGCCCTGTCGCCGGGCGCCCACGTCGATCTACCCGAGCCGGTGGCCCGTCACGCCGTGCGCGTCCTGCGCCTGCCGCCGGGGGCGCCGATGGTGCTGTTCGATGGCCGCGGCGGCGAATACCTGGCCCACATCCAGCGCATCGAGCGCGACCGGGTGGTGGCCGAACTGGCGTCATGGACCGAAATCGAGCGCGAATCGCCGTTGCAGGTAACTTTGGTGCAGGCGCTGCAGGCCGGCGACAAGATGGATTTCACGATCCAGAAGGCGGTCGAGCTGGGCGTTTCCGCCATCGTTCCGGTCGATAGCCGGCGCAGCGTGCTGAAACTGGCCGGCGAGCGTGCCGCCAAGCGCGTCGCCCACTGGCAGGGCGTTGCCGCCTCGGCCTGCGAGCAGTGCGGGCGCAACCAGGTGCCGATCGTCTCGCCGCTCGAACGCCTCGATCAATGGCTGGCGCGTCCGGCCGACGGGGCCTTGCGCCTGATGCTGGCGCCTGATGCCGAAACGACGCTGGCCGGATTGGCGCCGGCGAAACACGTGCAGTTGCTGATCGGTGCCGAAGGGGGGCTCGATCCGCAGGAGGTGATTGCGGCGCAGCAGTCGGGGTTCCAGGCGGTGCGCCTCGGGCCGCGCGTGCTGCGCACGGAGACGGCAGGGCTGGCGGCGCTGGCTGCGTTGCAGGCCCTCTGGGGGGATTTCAGGGAGGGGTAGGCGATGTTCGAATCGGCAGAACTCGGTCACAAGATCGACAAGGAAAGCTTTAAACAGGAAGTGCCCAAGCTGCGCGCTGAGTTGCTCGACGTCCAGTACGACGTGCTGCAGAAGAAGGAATTCCCGGTCGTCATCCTGATTTCCGGGGTCGACGGCAGCGGCAAGGGCGAGACCATCAACCTGCTCTATTCGTGGATGGACCCGCGCCACATCTCGACGCTGGCTTTCTCGGCACCGAGCGACGAGGAAGCGGCGCGGCCCTACATGTGGCGCTACTGGCGCGCGCTGCCGGCCAAGGGCAAGGTCGGCATCTTCGCCGGTTCCTGGTATTCGCAGCCGATCACCGACCGCATCACCGGCGCCATGCGCCGCGCCGAACTCGACGAGCGGCTCGACGACATCAACCGCTTCGAGGCGATGCTGGTCAACGAGGGCGCGCTGGTCCTCAAGTTCTGGTTCCACCTCTCCAAGGACGCCCAGAAAAAGCGTCTGAAGGCCTTGGAAAAGGACCCGCGCACCGCCTGGCGGGTGACCTCGGAGAGCTACGACCGCCTGAAAACCTACGACAAGCTGCAGGAAGTCGCCGGCCATGTGCTGCGCGTCACCAATACCGCAAAGGCGCCGTGGATCATCGTCGAGGGCACTGACGACGCCTACCGCTCGCTGACCGTCGGCCGCATCGTCCTCGACGCCATGCGTCGCCGCCTGCAGCAGCCGCTGCAGCAGGTGCCGGTGGCGCCGCCGATCGTCCATCCGATCGACCAGAAGAACGTGTTGTCCACGCTCGATCTGACGCAGAAACTGGGCAAGAAGGATTACGAGAGTCAGCTTGCCAAGTACCAGTCGCGCTTGTCGGAACTGGTGCGCGATCCGCGCTTCACTACCAAGCATTCTCTGGTGCTCGTCTTCGAAGGCTCGGACGCGGCCGGCAAGGGCGGCAGCATCCGCCGCGTCGGCGCGGCAATGGACGCCCGCCAGTACCAGATCGTGCCGATTGCCGCGCCGACCGAGGAAGAACGCGTCCAGCCCTACCTCTGGCGTTTCTGGCGCCACCTGCCGCGTATCGGTCGGGCGGTCATCTTCGACCGTTCCTGGTACGGCCGCGTCCTCGTCGAGCGGGTCGAGGGCTTCTGCAGCGAGGCCGACTGGCTGCGCGCCTACGCCGAGATCAACGACTTCGAGCACCAGCTGGTGGCTTCGGGAACCATCGTCGTCAAGTTCTGGCTGCAGATTTCCGCCGACGAACAGTTGCGCCGTTTCAAGGAACGCCAGGACACCGAGTTCAAGCGCTTCAAGATCACCGACGAGGACTGGCGCAACCGGGAAAAATGGGACGCCTACGTGGCAGCGGTCTGCGACATGGTCGACCGCACTTCGACCGGCCTGGCGCCATGGACGCTAGTTGAAGCGAACGACAAGAATTTTGCCCGCGTCAAGGTCCTGAAGACCGTCTGCGAGCGCATCGAAACCGCCCTCAAGGGCGAAGGAAAATCAGAAACAAGATGAGCGACACCGCCTACGACGAGAATTTCGTCTCCTGGTTCCGGGCCGTCACGCCCTACATCAACGCCTTCCGCGGCAAGACCTTCGTCCTCGCCTTCGGCGGCAAGGCGATTGCCAGCGAGTTCATCCGTACCCTGGCCTACGACGTCAATCTGCTGGCCAGTCTCGGCATCCGCCTGGTGCTGGTGCATGGGGCGCGGCCGCAGATCGAGGAAGAACTGCGCGAGAAGAACATCGAGTCGAAGTACCACCGCGGCTATCGGGTCACCGACGCGGCGGCGCTCGATTGCGTGCTCGATGCCGTGGGCAGCGTCTATCTCGAGATCGAGGCTTTGCTGTCGCAGGGCTTGCCGAACACGCCGATGGCCAACAGCCGGATTCGCGTGATCGGCGGCAACTTCATCACCGGGCAGCCGATCGGCGTCCTCGACGGCATCGACATGCACTACGCCGGCAAGGTGCGCAAGGTCGACGCCGAGGGCATCAACGCCCAGCTCGGCCTCGGCAACATCCTGCTGCTCAACTGCGAAGGTCCGTCGCCGACCGGCGAGATCTTCAACCTGCAGATGGAGGAAGTCGCCGAGGCGGTCGCCCATGCGATCAAGGCCGACAAGCTGGTCTATCTCACCGACAGCCGCGGCGTCACCGACCAGTCCGGCGAACTGCTCGACGCAATGACTGCCGACGAAGCCTCGCAGTTGCTGCGTGATGCCGACTGGCTGACCAACGACATGGTCCGCTACCTGCCGTGCGCGGTGCGCGCTAGCCGCGCCGGTGTCGGCCGGGTGCACCTGATCGGTTACGAGCAGGACGGTGCGCTGCTGCGCGAATTGTTCACCCACGACGGCGTCGGGACCGTGGTCACCCGCGAATCGCTGGAAAACATCCGCGAAGCGAAGCCCGACGACATCGCCGCGCTGATCGCGCTGATCGAGCCGATGGAGCAGGAAGGCATCCTCGTGCACCGGCCGCGCGAACTGCTCGAACGCGAGATCGAGCGCTTCTCGATCATGCTCCACGACGGTATCATCGTCGGCTGTGCAGCGCTTTACCCGCATTCCGACGAAGAGGCCGAGCTGGCCTGTCTGGCGGTCAATCCCGACCACCGCGAATGGGGTTACGGCGAGCAACTGATGGAGCGCATCGTGCGCCGGGCGAAGAAAGCCGGCATCAAGCGCCTGTTCGTGCTGACCACGCGTACCGAACACTGGTTCGTCGAACGCGGCTTCAAGCTCGGCACGGTCGACGACCTGCCGGCGGCGAAAAAGGAAATGTACAACTACCAGCGGCGTTCGAAGGTTCTGTTCAAGACCTTATAATCCGCTGCATCAATCCCCAAGGAGAATGGCATGGCAAGGATGGTCAATTGCATCAAACTCGGTCGCGAAGCCGAAGGTCTCGATATGCCGCCCTACCCGGGCGAGCTGGGCAAGCGGATTTTCGAGAACGTCTCGAAGGAAGCCTGGCAGCAGTGGATTCGGCTGCAGACGATGATCATCAACGAGAACCGTCTCAACCTGGTCGATGCGCGGCATCGCAAGTATCTGTCGGAGCAGGTCGAGAAGCATTTCTTCGGCGACGGTGCCGACCAGATCCAGGGCTACGTGCCGCCGCCGGCCTGAGTCGCCGCTGGCTGACCGATCCCGCCGCGGCGGGGTTTTTTTGTGCCCGTCAAAACAGGACGAAGGCGATCGCCAGGACGGTGAGTATGCCGGCCAGCCAGCGGGCCTTGCTCAGTTGTTCCGAGCAGAAGGCTTCCAGTTCGTCGAACAGCGGGGGAAAACTGGCAATGTCGGCGGGGCGGTTCATGGTTCGCGTTCCTCGATGGAGTTTCGTCGAGCATGCCGGGGACGGATTACAGCCGGATGACGTGAAACGACACCGTGTCGTTTCACCGAACTGCAACACGCGCCCCCTAGACTGGCTACCCTGACTATTCCGCTAGCGCATTTATGCTGCCCGTGACCGACGACGAAATATCCGAATTGAGGCGAGTCCTGGACGAAGGCCTGTTGCTGCCTGTCTTTCAGCCGATTGTCGATTTGCGGGCGCGGGCGATCCTCGGCTACGAAGCATTGATCCGCGGTCCGCGCGACAGCGGGCTGCACCTGCCGGATCGCCTGTTCGCCGCGGCCAAGGCGGCCGGATTGGCGCTGGAACTGGAACGCGCCTGCCGGGAAGCCAGCCTGCGCCGCTTTGCCGGGCTCGGGCTGGTCGGCCGGCTGTTCCTCAACGTCACGCCTAGCTGCCTGCTCGATCCGCAACTAATGAACGGGCAGACCCAGTCGTTGCTGCGCGAACTTGGCCTGCCGGCCAACCGCCTGGTGCTGGAATTGACGGAAAACCAGCGAGTGACCAATCTGCCGGGCATCCACGAGGCCTTGCTGCATTATCGCGGTCGTGGCTTTCAGATCGCCATCGACGACCTTGGCGAGGGCTTCGCCAACCTGCGCATGTGGTCGGATTTGCGTCCGGAGTTCGTCAAGATCGACAAGCATTTTGTGCATGGCATCGCCGATGACCGCATCAAGTACCACTTCGTGCGGGCGATGCAGGACCTGGCGGAAATCTGCAATGCCTCGCTGGTCGCCGAGGGCATCGAACGAGGCGAGGATTTCGAGTGCGTCCGCGACATGGGGATTGCTTGCGGCCAAGGCTATTTCATTGCCCGGCCGGCGCCTGAACCGCCGCGTTACCTGCCGCCGATGGTGGTACAGGCGCTCGATCGGCAACAGATTTCCCTGGCTCCGGCACTGGCTGGGGCCAGCCGTCCGCAGAGCGCACGCACCCTGTTGCGGGTGATCGAGCCGCTGCCCTGCGGCGCCACCAACGACCAGGCGATTGCCCGTTTCGAGGCCGACCCGGCGCTCTATGTGCTGCCGGTGGTCAATGGCGTGCACCCGGTCGGCATGATCAACCGGCACAGCCTGATTGACCGCTTCGCCCGGCCATTCCGCCGCGAACTGTACGGCAGCAAGAGTTGCGAGATGTTCATGGACCACGCGCCGCTGATCGTCGATCAGGCGGCGAGCATCCAGGAACTGGCGATGATGCTGGCGCTGGCGCCCAAGCATTACCTGTACGACGGCTTCATCGTCACCGGCGAGGGGCGTTACCTCGGCGTCGGCAACAGCCAGGACTTGATGGCGAAGATTACCGAGATGCAGATCAGCGCGGCGCGTTACGCCAATCCGCTGACCCAGTTGCCGGGCAACGTGCCGATCAACGAGCACATCGACCGCATGCTGCTGGCCGGCATCGATTTCGTCGCCGCCTACATCGATATCGACAACTTCAAGCCCTTCAACGACAACTTCGGCTACCGCCGGGGCGACGACGTGATCCAGATGCTCGGCCGCTTGATTGGCGAAGTAGTCGAAACGCGTCAGGATTTCGTCGGCCATATCGGCGGCGACGATTTCTTCGTGGTCTTCCAGAGTCCGGACTGGGAAATGCGTTGCTGGCAACTGGTCAGCGCTTTCGCCGAGCGCATCGATGCCCTGATCGGCCCGGACGATCCGGGACGGCAGGGTTACCTGGCCGAGAACCGGCGCGGCGAAATGGTTTTCCACGCGCTGCCGACGCTGTCGGTCGGCGCGGTGCGGATCAAGTCCGGCAGCTTCGAATCGCATCGCGAGGTTGCCGCGGCGGCCTCGGTGGCGAAGAAACAGGCCAAGAAGCGCGCCCGCGAACCGGGCACGCCCGGTGGCGGGAATGTCTTCGTCGAGCGGCGTGGCGCCGCCGAACTGGCGGCTAACCAGATCAACTGAGCGTCGGGCTCAAATCTGCTTGCACAGGGTGTAGAGCGTCTTGCCGTCGTCGGCATAAGCCGTGATCGGCTCGCTGTAGTCGGGGGTGTTGCTGGCGCTCTGCTTGAATCCGCGCACACTGCCTTGCTGTGGCAGTCCTTCGTCCTGTGCCGCGTCGATGGCGTTGGCGACCGCTGCCGGCAGGTTGGTGGTGCACACTACGATGCCTTCCAGGAGTTTCGTTGTGCCATTGTCGATGTCCGTCTGCACGCCGATGATGCCGCCAGCGGCGTTGGCCGGCTGCTGCGTCGGCACGGTGTGGCCGGTGACCAGGCCGGCGGCGCGCAGGTGTTGCCAGAGCAGGCGGCTCTCGTCGGTGGCGGTGCTGGAGTTGAAGTTGCCGCCGATCTCGCCGTCGCCATTGCCGTCGTCCGAAGATGTCCAGCGTGCCTCGGTTTGTGCATCGTCGCCGGGCAGCGCCTTGTAGCGCTCACGGTAGCCGAGGACGGCGACGGTGACGCCGTCGAATTCCTTCTCGACGCTGCGGATCTTGCTCTGCGTGATCAGCTCCTGCCCCTTCATGACGCCGCCGAGCAGGAGGCCGATGATGACGAGGACGATGGCGATTTCGATCAGGGTGAAGCCTTTCTGCGAGGTTTTCATGTTTGACTCCGGAGTGGTGGGTTGAGAGATCAGGGCAGGCGGCCGGCGGCGAGCATCCGCGTGGCGAGGATGGCGGGCGGCAGCCAGGACACCAGGTCGTCGTAGTTGGCGTCCGCCGGGTGGCTAACGAAGAGGTTGTCGTGGTCGGCGTTTTCCGCTTCATCGTTCGAACCGCCGGCCAGCTTGCCGCCGTTGCTGCGATAGCCGAGATGGCCGTTGGCGCCGTGGCTGACGACGACGGCCGGCAGCTCGTTGGCAAGCGCGGCGCCGCTGTCGTGGGCGAGGCGGACGCTGGCGCCGCCTTTACTTTCCAGAGTGAAGGCGGCCCGGGTGCCGCTCGGCACGTTGGCGCTGAAGGCGCTGGCGGCGTAATAGCTCAGGCGTTGTCCCCAGGGATCGAGTTCGGCGACCCCGAGTGTCCGCCAGGGCAGGATGCCATGTTGGAGCGGGCAGGCTTCGCGGCCGGCGGCGTCGTCGCTGCTGGCCAGCGTCGCTTCGGCCGGGCAGGGCAGGCGACCGTTGGTGATGGCAAAGCCGTAAAGCGCATCGAGCGCCTCGTCGAGTTGCTGCTGTGCCCTGCGTTCGTCAGCCAGCCGACGCTGGCCGCTCAGCGAGCCGACCATGCCGCTGGCGAGCAAGCCGAAGACAATCAGGACGATGCTCAGCTCGATCAGCGAAAACCCGCGCTGGGCCAGGTGTTCAGTAAGCGATCCGGTCATTGCCCTGGTCGATCGAGAAAGTGGGAGACGGGGTCAGTGCTAAGCCGTTGCGGCTGGCGTCGGCATTGCTGCCTTCGAGATAGTCCTCGATCCTGGCGCTGGGGCGGTGTTGCCCTTGCAGCGGTCGGCCGGCGGCGATCACCAGCAGTGGCAGACCTTGCCTGCCCGGGATGGTCAGGTTTCCAAGGTGCGGGGCGAGCGGGTCGCTGACCTGGTAAAAGAGACTGTCGTGCCAGGCATTGTTGTTCCACCAGCCGGTCGGCTCCGTCAGAAAATCGCATTCGCCCGCCGCCCAGACCATCGGCCAGGCGGTGGCTGGCTGGGCACCGCTCAGGCTCGGCATGTTGTCGAGAGCGCTCGCCACCTGCCTGGCCAGGGTGAGCGTCTCGGCAAGCGATCGATCGGCGATTTGCCGGTTTTTCTCGGTCGGCAGTTCGTTAAACGTCGCCAGGTTCTTGGCCGTATCGGCGATGGCCTGGCGGCGTAGCGTGTCGAGCAGCGCTTCGATCGGGGCGGATTCGTCGCCCAGGGCGTGCCCCTGTGTGTCGATCAGACGGGCCAACTCGAGGTTGGCGCCGAGTGCCGGCTGGATGGCCGACAGCGCGGCCAGCAGGCGTTCCGTGCTCGGGCGGGGCTGTGCCGTGTCGAGCCCGGCGAACTCTGTGCTGCGCGCCTGCAGGTCGGTCACCGCAGCGGCCAGCGTTGGTAGCAGCGTTTCCGGTGGAGGCAGGCTCCCCGTGCGCAGTGCGTTCCAGGCGAGGGCGTCGAGCCCGTAGCGCGGCAGGGCTTCGCCCAGCGCGGCAAGCGGCGGCAGGGCTAGCGTGCTTGCCAGACGGATCGCCGCGCCGTCGCTGGCAGGAAGTTTGCCGGCGTTCAGGGCATTGGCGATTTTCTGGGCGAGGTCCGCGAGCGGGGCGGTGGTAGCGTCGCTCAGGCGCTTGAACGTTTCGCCGACCAGGCGCTGGCTGCGCAGCCGGTTGGCGCTCCAGGCGCTCGCGGTTGCCAGGCGGCTCAGTGCTTCCTGGCGGTGTGCCGGGTCGCCGGCCGCGGCAAGCGCGGCGATGGCTTCCTGGTAGTGCGCCCGAATCTCGGCCAGGCGTTTTTCCGCACTGTCCTCCGGCTGGCTCAGTGGGATGCGTCCGAAGCGCGTGCCCGGCCAGCCGTCCCCGTTCGCCGCGGCAAACGGGGACGGCCAGGGAAAGCGCCCGCTGCTGGCTGCGTGGGCTTGCAGGCAGTGGCGAAGCGACTGGGCGACCCGGCGCATGACCATTGCCATCACTTCGTCTCGGTGGATGATCAAAATCTGATCGTTGCTCGGGCTGGTGTTCGCCCAATAGGTTCGTGTCGGCGAGTTGTCGAGCCAGCCTTCGAGGTAATCACCCGGCGTGTGCGAAGGCCGCTCCTGCCGCGCCAGCGGTGGCCCCGCTGCGATGAGCAGGGCGGCGACCTCGCTGTGCCCGGCATGGTTCAGTTCGGTGGCCGTGCTGCTGTTGATCGGTTCGGCGCTGTCGTCGTCGCGCAGGCCCGGGGCGAGCACGTACCAGAGCGTTTCCTGCGCCCGGTCGCGCGGGGGTGGCATGTCCAGCGTGATCCAGGGCAAGCGCCCAAGATAGCTCGGGCAGTGATTGCCGACCAGCATGTCGGCTTTGCCGTCGCCCGGATGATTGGCCAGGCCGGCACTGTCGGTGCTCTGGTCGGGACAGGGGAGACTGCCGGGACGGTTGGCGTCGTTCGCGGCGCGGGCGATCAGGGCTTCGCGCGCGGCAGCCAGGGCACGGGCCTGGCGGGACTGCTCGGCGAGGCGCGGCGGCTTGTGCTGCAGCCAGGCAGTGGCGGTGAAGGCGCCCAGCAGCAGGGGGGCGAACAGCGCGAAGCCGGACTGCCGCTTCATTTCATCTTTCCTCCCGCGGCGGCGCCGATCTGCAGGTTGCCGGGCGGCAGCAGGGGCTGCTGCATGCTGTCGCCGACCTTCTGGCCGCTGTCCCCGCCAGTTTCAACTTGGCCGTCGACCCAGCGCAGATTCAGTCCGCTGCTGCCGACAACGATGCCGTCGAGGCGGCCGGGCGCCTGTGGTGGTGTCGCGGCCGGCGCCTGCTCCAGCAGACGGCGCTGTTCCGGGGTGAAAAACAGCCGT
Organism: uncultured Dechloromonas sp.; assembly: GCA_964523045.1. Taxonomy (GTDB): domain Bacteria; phylum Pseudomonadota; class Gammaproteobacteria; order Burkholderiales; family Rhodocyclaceae; genus Azonexus. The sequence goes on from CAZFXO010000071.1 coordinate 15,435, forward strand.
CCCAGCGGCTCGGCTTGGCTGTTCAGGGCGGCCCCCAGCAGGAGCAGGCACAGCAGCTTGCTCATCGGTTCGGGCCAGTCGGCAGGAGCTGCGCGAACTGGCAATCGGCGAGCAGTTTCGCCGCCTGCCGGTGGAGCGCGCAGTGGCGAAGCTGGTGCTGGAACGCCGACAGCCGGCTCCAGCGATCGACGATGTCGAGCAGGATTTCTTCGTGCAACAGTGGGCCGTGCAGGCGGAATTCGCGGGTGCGCCAGCCTTCGGCCGCGGTTTCCGGCGGTGGGCTGGCTTCGATTGCGAGGTCCTCGGTTGATGCGATACCGGCCAGGACTTCGCCCGGTGTCGTAGCGGTGAGCGTCAGCTCGTCGAGCGCGGCCGCGGCGCCGCGCAATTCGGCCAGGCGTTGCGCCGTTCGCGCGGCTTGTTGCTGGAGTGCGGCGAGTTCGCTTCCGGTGGCGTCAAGCTGTTGTCCGGCGTAGAGCGCGGCCGTGGCGCCGGCCAGCAAGGCTCCGCCGCAGAAGAGCAGCGGCAGGCGCTGGGCGCTGGCCATGGCGAGCCAGCGCTTCACTTCCGATCCGCCGTCAGGCGTAACGAGAAGGTGGCGCTGCCGGGGGCAATGCTGGCAACCGCCCGCATGCCACGGCTGCGCAAGCGCTCGCTTAGCCCCTGCAAGCTAGCCGGCGTTGTTGCGGTGTCCGCCGACAGCCGCCCACCGAGTTGCATCTGCCAGGCGTTGCCCGCTATCGCCGACTCGCTTGCGTTCCATTCGAGCGCGTCAAGATCGACGCCGGGCGTTTCGTCGAGCGCGGCGGCGAGTTGCCGAAGGCCGCTGGCGAAGTCGTCGCGACGGGCACCGAGGCGGCTCCGCTCGCCCGCCAGGCGCGGCAACAGCGCAGTTGTCACGCCAAGCTGCCTGGCTTTGTTCTCCAGTTCCCGGATCTCCTGTTCGAGCGAGCGCAGGCGGACGCGGGTACGGTCGATTTCGGCGTTCTGCGTTTCCCGTGTCGATTGCGCGTCCAGCGTGAGGGCCAGGCCGCCGATGCCGGCGGCGCAGCCGGCCAGCCACAGGGCGCGTCTGATCCGCCGCTGATCTTGCTGCGGCTGCGCTGGCGTTGGGAAGCGGGGGCGTGGCCAGCGCCAGGCTGGCAGGGCCAGGAGGTCGATGTTGCTGTCGGCGTGTCGGGTGACGACCCGGAGTGGATTGCCGGGGAGTTCGATCTGCTTCTGCCATTCGGCGGTGCCGAGCAGGCAGACGGTATCGGGTGGCGCTTCAGTCGTGCCGGGAGTACGGGGATGGTTGTTGTGGAAGTGGGCGATCGCTTCCGGGATGTGCTCGGGTGGCGTATGCGCTTCCTGGGCAAGTGCCGCGGGCCGGCCACTGTGCAAGAGGCAGAGCCGGGTGGCTTGGTCGTGCTGGCTGACCACCAGCAGGCGGGCAGGCAGACGCAGACGGCGGGTGAGGAGCGGTGCCAGCAGCAGTGGTGCGCAATGGATTCCCCGTGGACCGATCGACGCTGCAGCGAGGTCGTCCAGCCAGCTTTGCAAGGCAGGTGTTTCCGGCAGGGCGAGGAAGGCGATCGACCGCTTGCCGGCGTCAGGTGCCGGCAAGCGGAGCGCACAACGCCAGCGGGTGTCGGGGTAAAGACGCTCGAGGCGCAGGTCGAGCATTCGGCGATTGGCGAGGAAACCCGCCGTCGGGAGGGTTTCGGTAATCAGGCGCGGGGCGGCGTGGTCGAGCAGCAGGAGATGGCCGCTCGCCGGTTGCCGGGTCAGGAAACGGGAAAACTCGTCATGCCCGGATGGCGTTTCCGGGAATTCGCCGATCAACTGTAGTTCACCTCGCCGCGCGATCCAGGCGCCAAGCGCCCGATCGCCGAGGTGGAGGCGGAGCATGGGCTTCACCGCGCCACCTGTTCGACGATGTCGTAAATCGGCTGCAGGGTGGCCAGCATCATCCAGCCGAGGAGGATGCCGATACTCAGGGTCAGGGCGGGTTCGATCAGGGCCTGCAGGGTGCCGATGGTGGCGCGGGCTTCCTGCTCGTAGATTCCGGCGAGATTGTTCAGCGAGGCGTCGAGGCGGCCGGTGCGTTCGCCGGTTTCGAGCATCCGGGTCAACAGGCCGGGGAAAATGTCGTGCCGGGAAAAGGCGCCGGACAATGCTTCGCCCTGTTCGACCTGATGATGGACCTGTGCCACCGCCCGGGCGG
>CAZFXO010000072.1:0-17370 GCA_964523045.1 uncultured Dechloromonas sp.
CCAAAGAAGTCAAATTCGGTGATTCCGCCCGCGCCCGCATGGTCGAAGGCATCAACATCCTGGCCGACGCGGTCAAGGTCACCCTCGGTCCGAAGGGCCGCAACGTGGTTCTGGAACGTTCCTTCGGCGGCCCGACCGTCACCAAGGACGGCGTTTCCGTGGCCAAGGAAGTCGAACTGAAGGACAAGTTCGCCAACATGGGCGCCCAGATGGTCAAGGAAGTCGCTTCCAAGACCTCCGACATCGCCGGTGACGGCACCACAACCGCCACCGTGCTGGCCCAGGCCATCGTCCGCGAAGGCATGAAGTACGTGGCCGCCGGCATGAACCCGATGGATCTGAAGCGCGGCATCGACAAGGCCGTCGCCGCCACCATCGAAGAACTGAAGCAGATCTCCAAGCCGTGCACCACGACCAAGGAAATCGCCCAGGTCGGTTCGATCTCCGCCAACTCCGATTCCGACATCGGCGAAATCATCGCCAACGCCATGGAAAAGGTCGGCAAGGAAGGCGTCATCACCGTTGAAGACGGCAAGTCCCTGGCCAACGAACTCGACGTCGTCGAAGGCATGCAGTTCGACCGCGGCTACCTGTCGCCGTACTTCATCAATAACCAGGACAAGCAGATCGCCCTGTTGGACAACCCGTTCGTCCTGCTCTTCGACAAGAAGATCTCCAACATCCGTGACCTGCTGCCGGTGCTGGAACAAGTCGCCAAGGCTTCGCGCCCGCTGCTGATCATCGCCGAGGACGTCGATGGCGAAGCGCTGGCTACCCTGGTCGTGAACAACATCCGCGGCATCCTCAAGACCGTCGCCGTCAAGGCTCCGGGCTTCGGCGACCGTCGCAAGGCCATGCTGGAAGACATCGCCATCCTGACCGGCGGTACCGTCATCTCCGAAGAGACCGGTCTGTCCCTGGAAAAGGCCACCCTGAAGGATCTGGGCCAAGCCAAGCGCGTTGAAATCGCCAAGGAAAACACCACCATCATCGACGGCGCCGGCGATGCCGCTTCCATCGAAGCCCGCGTCAAGCAAATCCGCGTGCAGATCGAGGAAGCCACCTCCGACTACGACCGCGAAAAGCTGCAGGAACGCGTGGCCAAGCTGGCCGGCGGTGTTGCCGTGATCAAGGTTGGCGCTGCCACCGAAGTCGAAATGAAGGAAAAGAAGGCCCGCGTCGAAGACGCGCTGCACGCCACCCGTGCCGCCGTTGAAGAAGGCATCGTTCCTGGTGGCGGCGTTGCCCTGCTGCGTGCCCGTGCTGCCGTCAAGTCGCTGAAGGGTGAAAACCACGACCAGGACGCCGGTATCAAGCTGATCCTCAAGGCGATCGAAGCCCCGTTGCGCGAAATCGTTGCCAACGCCGGCGACGAGCCGTCCGTGGTGGTCGACAAGGTCGTCCGCGGCAAGGGTAACTACGGTTACAACGCCGCCACCGGCGAATACGGCGACATGGTTGAAATGGGCGTGCTGGACCCGACCAAGGTCACCCGCACCGCGCTGCAGAACGCCGCCTCCGTGGCCGGCCTGATGCTCACCACCGAATGCATGATCGCTGAACTGGCAGAAGACAAGCCGGCCGGCGGCATGCCTGACATGGGCGGCATGGGCGGTATGGGCGGCATGGGTATGGGCATGTAATAATGTCCGCCTGAGCATCGCTCAAGCAAGCACAGACACCCGGCTGCGGCCGGGTGTTTTGTTTGGTGCTCCCGCCAGGGGGCGCCGCCACCAATGCGGACGCGCCGCCAGGCGAGCCCGGGACGAGAGGACGGCGGGAAGTGAAGGGAGAGCTGCGCAACGACGCCACGGCGAAAGCCTGGCTCAACGGACTGGCGGTCAGGGGGCGGCCCTGGCGCGAACTGGCGATCCTCGCCGGGGTGTTGCAGGGCGGCGGCGTCATCGTCATGGCGGCCTTGCTGGCCATGCTGATCCACGGCCTGGTGATGGACGGCAAGTCGCTCGCCGAACTGGCCCCGTACTGGTACGGCCTACCGTTTGCCTTCGTTTGGCGGGCGCTCGCCGGCTGGGCGCGGGAAGAGGCGGGGGCGCGCGCCGCGGCGAAGATCCGGCTGGCGCTGCGCCGCGAACTGCTCGACCAGGTGCAGACACTCGGCCCCGCCTGGGTGGCCGGGCAGACCGGCGGCGGCCTGGTATCCACGCTGCTCGAACAGGTCGACGGGCTGGACGGCTATTTCGCCCGCTACCGGCCGCAGATGTTCATTGCCGTGCTCATTCCCTTGCTCATCCTGGGCGTCGTCTTTCCCCTGAACTGGGCCGCCGGCTTGATCCTGCTGCTGACCGCGCCACTGATCCCGGTCTTCATGATCCTCGTCGGCATGGGCACCCAGGCGCGGCAGGCGCGGCAGTTGCAGATGCTGACCCGGATGAGCGGTCATTTCCTCGACCTCGTGCGCGGCCTCGGCGACCTGCGTCTGCTCGACGCGCACCGCGCGCAGACGCCGCGCGTCGCCGCTGTCGCCGAGGAGTTCCGGGTGCGCACGATGAGCGTGTTGCGCATGGCTTTCCTGTCGTCGACCGTGCTCGAATTCTTTGCCTCGGTGTCGATCGCCATGCTGGCTGTCTACCTGGGCTTCTCGCTGCTTGGTCATCTCGATTTCGGTTACTACGACGCGCCGCCCGACCTGGCGCTTTCCTTCTTCATCCTGTTGCTGGCGCCGGAGTTCTACCTGCCGCTGCGCGAACTGGGGACGCACTACCACGCGCGCGCCGAGGCGCTGGCCGCCGCCGAACAGTTGCAGCCGATCTTCGCCGCCAGTTCGCCGCAATGCCGCGGCGGCAGTCTGCAGCCGGCGGACAAGGCGCCGGCCATCCGTCTGCAGCGTCTGAGTTTTGCACACCAGCCCGGCGTACCGGTGCTGCGCGAGCTGTCGCTCGACCTGGCGGCCGGCGCGTCGCTGGCCATCGTCGGCAACAGCGGCGCCGGCAAGACGACGCTGCTGCGGCTGATCCTCGGCGAACTGAGCGCGCCGCCCGGCGCCATCAGCATCGACGGCCGGCCGCTCGAAGAACTCGACGCCCAGGCCTGGCGCGAAGGCATCGCCTGGATGAGCCAGCATCCGCGCCTACTGCCGGCGACGCTTGCCGACAACTTGCGGCTGGCGCGCCACGACGCCGACGAGGCGGCGATGTACGAGGCGCTGGCCTTCGCCGAACTGCTGCCGTGGTTCGCAACGCTGCCCGAGGGCTGGCAGACCCGCCTCGGCGAAGGCGGCCGCCTGCTCTCCGGCGGCCAGTTGCGCCGCCTGGCACTGGCCCGCGTGCATCTGCGGCGGGCCCGCCTGCTGCTGCTCGACGAGCCGACGGCCAGCCTCGACAGTGAGACCGAGAGGCTGGTGATGGCCGGTCTGCAACGCCTGGCCGAGGGGCGCACGCTGTTGCTGCTGACCCATCGCAGCGCCGCCCTGCAACTGGTCGAGCGGGTCGCCCTGCTCGATGGCGGCTGTCTGGTCGCCGAGGGCGAACCGGGCAAGGTCAAGGAAATCGACGACTTCCTGGCGGGAGCCTGCGCATGAAACCCGATCAAACCATCGTGCCGGGAGCGCTCGCCGTGCTCCGGCCTTTCCTCGGTCGCATGCTGGCCTTCCGCGGCTGGCTCGCGCTCGGCCTGCTGCTCACCTGGACCAGCCTGCTCACCAGCCTCGGGCTGCTCGGCTTGTCCGGCGGTTTCCTGACGGCAACGGCGATCGCTGGCCTGAGCCCGGAAGCGGCACATATCTTCAATTTCTTCTATCCCTCGGCCGGCGTCCGCTTCTTCGCGCTGAGCCGGACCGCCAGCCGCTGGGCGGAGCGGGTCAGCACGCACGAGGCCACTTTCCGCCTGATCGGCGCCATGCGCGTCTGGCTCTACCAGGCGCTGTGCCGCCTGTCGCCGGCGCAGACCGGCAGCCTGCACGGGGCCGATCTGCTCAGTCGCCTGACCCGCGACATCGACGCCCTCGACAACCTCTACCAGCGCCTGTTGCTGCCCAGCATCGCCGCCTGGCTCAGCCTGCTGCTGCTCGCCGCCGTCTTCGCCTGGCAGGCGCCGGCGCTGCTGGCGCCGTGGTCCGCCTTCATCGCCTGCGCGCTGGTCGCCGTGCCGTGGCTGGCCTGGCGGATCGGCGGCAAGCTGTCGCCGGCGCTGGTCGCCGCGCAGTTCGAACTGCGCCGGGAGTTGCTCGACGCCGTCGATGGCATCGAGGACTACGCCTTGCACGCGCCGGCCTGGCAGGCTCAGCGCCAGCGCATCCTGCAACTGGATGCGGCGCGGGTTGCCCTGCAGTTGCGCCAGCAACGCCGGGGCGCCGCCCTGCGCGGCCTGCTACTGCTGAGCATCGGCATCGTCCTCTGGGCGGTGGTCGGCGTCCTGGCTGCGCTGCCTGCCGGCACGGGGCCGGATGGCCCGTGGCTGGCGGTGATCCTGATGCTGATCCTGGCCAGCCTGGAAATCGTCCAGAACCTGCCGCAGGCCTGGCTGGAGTTGCCGGGCACGGTGGCCAGCGCCCGTCGTCTGCAGGCCATCGCCGAAACAGTACCGGCGCCGGCCTATCCGGCGCACGGGCGGCAGCCGGCGGACGCCGCTCTGCAACTGGACGGGCTCGGTTTCTGGCACAGCCCCGAGCATCGTCTGCTCGACGACGTTTCGCTCGGCATTCCGCCGGGCACGCATCTGGCGCTGCTCGGTCCGAGCGGCGAAGGCAAGAGCAGCCTGCTAGATCTGCTGGCCCGCCTGCGCGATCCGCAGGAAGGCGTGATCCGCCTCGGTGGCGTGCCGCTGCCTGAACTCGACGAGACGATGCTGCGCCGCCACATCGCCTGCGCGCCGCAGGCGGTCTGGCTGTTCACCGCCAGCCTCGCCGACAACCTGCGCCTGGCCAATCCGCAAGCCGACGATGCGACGCTGTGGGCGGCGCTCGACCTGGTCGGCCTGCGCGAGACTGTCGCCGCCTGGCCCGACGGCCTGGCGACCTGGGTCGATGAGCAGGGCGCCAGCCTTTCCGGCGGCCAGCGGCGGCGCCTCGGTGTCGCCCGCGCCTTGCTGCGCGACGCGCCGGTGACGCTGTTCGACGAAGCGACCGAGGGCCTCGACCCGGCGGCCGAACAGGCGCTGCTGGCGCGCGTCCGCCAGCATCTGCGCGGTCGGACGCTGATCTGGGTCAGTCATCGGCCGACCGGGCTGGCCGGATTCGACCGGGTGCTGGTACTCGAAAGCGGCAAGCTGCGCCCCGCCGGGGGGTGATCGGCAGCGTTTTTTGCGGCATCGCAACAAAACCCGGAATGCGCTATTCTTGCGCCCTTCGCTTTACCGGGCCGGGGGGTCGGGGAGGTTACGATGCAAAAGCACGCCGTGAGTTGTGCGCTGGTTCGCGAGAATCCGCGCTTCCAGTCGCTGCTCAGACGACGCAACCGCTATGCCTTTTCGCTGGCGGGCCTGATCATGCTCGCCTACTTCGCCTTCATCCTGGCCATCGCCTTTCGCCCGGACTGGCTGGCCCGCCCGCTGGCGCGCGGCATGACGGCCAATGTCGGCATCCTCTTCGGTCTCGGCGTGATCGCCCTGACCGTGCTGGTGACCGTGCTCTACGTGCGCCGGGCCAACCGGGAGTTCGACCCGGAGGCACTGGAAATCCGGCGCCAGGCGTTGAAATGACGTCGGGCCTGCGTTTCCTGGTGCTGGCCCTGGCCAGCCTCACGCTGGCCGGTGGCGCCATCGCCATGCCGTCGCTCGAGATCGGCCTGCGCCAGCCGACCAACTGGTCGGCGATCAGTACCTTCCTGTTCTTCGTCGGTCTGACCTTGTGGATGACCCGTCTGGCGAGCGCGCGCAGTCGTTCGTCGGCCAACCTCTACACGCCCGGCGGCGGCATCTCGGGTTTCCAGAACGGCCTGGCGATCGCCGGCGATTACATGTCGGCGGCTTCCTTTCTCGGCATTTCCGGGCTGGTTTTCGCCAGCGGTTTCGATGGCCTGGTCTTTTCCGTCGGCTGGCTCGTCGGCTGGCCGGTGGTGACCTTCCTGATGGCCGAGCGGCTGCGCAACCTCGGCAAGTTCACCTTTGCCGACGTCGCCGCCTACCGTTTCGCGCAGAAGCCGGTGCGCAGCCTGGCGGCGCTCGGTTCGCTGGTGGTCGTGCTGTTCTACCTGATCGCCCAGATGGTCGGCGCCGGGCAACTGGTCAGGGTGCTGTTCGGGCTGGAATATACCTACGCGGTGATTCTGGTCGGCGCGCTGATGACGCTTTACGTGCTGTTCGGCGGCATGATCTCGACCACCTGGGTAATGATCAACAAGGCGGTCCTGCTGCTCTTCGGCACCACGCTGATGGCGCTGCTCGTGCTCTATCACGCCGATTTCAACCCGGACCTGCTGTTTGCCCGGGCCGCCGACCTGCATCGCTTGAAGGACGCGCTGATGGCGCCCGGCGGATTGATCAAGGACCCGGTGTCGGCGCTTTCCGTCGGCATGGCGCTGATGTTCGGCACCGCCGGCCTGCCGCACATCCTGATGCGTTTCTTCACCGTCGCCGACGCTCGTGAGGCGCGCAAGTCGGTGGCCTGGGCGACGATGTGGATCGGCTACTTCTACCTCCTCACCTTCATCATCGGCTTTGGCGCCATCGTCGCGCTGATCGGCCATCCGGGGTCGCATTTCGTCGGCGGCCGGATTGCCAGTGGCCTGCAGGGCGGCGCCAACATGGCCGCCATCCACCTGGCCGGCGTGCTGGGCGGCGATCTCTTTCTCGGTTTCATCGCCGCCGTCGCCTTCACCACCATTCTCGCCGTCGTCGCCGGCCTCACCCTGTCCGGTGCTTCGGCGGTGTCGCACGACCTGTATGCGACGGTGTTGCGCAAGGGGGCGGCAAGCTCGGAGCAGGAGCGGCGGGTGTCCAAGCTGTCCACCTTCGCGCTCGGCGTCGTCGCCGTCCTGCTGGGTATCGTCTTCGGGCGGCAGAACGTTGCCTACATCGTCATGCTGGCGTTCTCGGTCGCCTGTTCGGTCAATTTCCCGGTGCTGGCGATGGCGGTGCTGTGGAAGGATTGCACGACGCGCGGCGTTACCGTCGGTGGTTTCCTCGGGCTATTCGCGGCGGTGGCGCTGACCGTGCTGTCGCCGGTGGTCTGGGAGAGCGTGCTGCATCATCCGCATGGTTCGGCGCCTTTTCCTTACGCTTCGCCGGCGATCGTTTCGATGCCGCTGGCTTTCCTGGCGATCTGGCTGGTTTCGCGCTTCGATCGTTCGCCGCAGGCAGCGCGCGAGCGCGCCTTGTTCCCGGATCAACTGATCCGCTCGGAAACCGGGATCGGCGCGTCTGCCGCCCGCTCGCACTGAGCCGACGGACCCCGGAAAACGCCGATGCGTTTTCTTTGTTAGACTTGACGAGTTCCGGGAAAAAGAAGGTAGGGGGTTGCCCAGTGCAGGTCGGGCCTACCCCCTGAGCCCAGGATGAACCTGAGGCTCCGAGACCATAAAAGGAGAACAGCCCGTGCAGGTTACTACAATTCGCTTACAAAATGCTTACGCCGCCAGGGGGGCTGCATCATGCGTATCCTGATTGCCGAGGACGATACGATCATCGCCGACGGTCTCTGCCGTTCGCTGCGCCAGGCCGGTTATGCGGTCGATTGGGCGGCCAACGGGCACGACGCCGATACCGCCCTGCTCACGGTTTCCTACGATCTGCTGATTCTCGACCTGGGCCTGCCCAAACTGTCCGGTCTCGAAGTGCTGAAGCGCCTGCGCTCGCGCAATTCGCAATTGCCGGTCCTGATCCTGACCGCGCTCGATGGTACGCACGACCGGGTCAAGGGGCTTGACCTCGGTGCCGACGACTACATGGTCAAGCCGTTCGAACTGGCCGAGCTGGAAGCCCGGGTTAGGGCGCTGACGCGGCGTTCGTCGGGAACGGCGCCGACCATCGTGTGCGGTGCGCTGAGTTTCGACCAGGTCGGCCGGGTGGCGCAGATCGACGGGGTGCCGCTCGAACTCTCGGCGCGCGAGATCGGTCTGCTCGAAGTCCTGCTCAGCCGGATGGGGCGCCTGGTGAGCAAGGACCAGCTAGTCGATCACCTGTGCGGCTGGGGCGAAGAAGTCAGCCACAACGCGATCGAGGTTTACGTCCACCGCCTGCGCAAGAAACTGGAGTCCGGCGGAGTCAAGATCGCTACCGTCCGCGGCCTGGGTTACTGTCTTGAGCGACCGCAAGGCGAATGACGCCGGGCGGGCCGGCACGACGTCGCCGGAGGCCGAGCGCTCGCTGTTCGGCGAGATCCTCGACTGGATGCTGGCGCCGCTGCTCTTCGTCTGGCCGCTGAGCATCGCCTTCACGCATTATTTCGCCAACAGCGTCGCCAACTTTCCTTACGACCAATCGCTGCGTGAACTGGTGTCCACGCTCAGCCGGCAGGTGCAATACGTCGACGACAAGCCGGTGGTTGCCTTGCATGCTTCGACCCGGGCGCTGCTGCGCGCCGACGAGATCGACAGCGTCTATTTCCACGTCGTCGACGAGAGCCGCAATCTGCTGGTCGGCGATCGCGAACTGCCGATTCCGGAGGGTACCGGCCGGGGCAACCTGGTGCCCGGCGAAGTCTATTTCCGTGACCTCGAGTTCAATGGCCAGGAATTGCGTGTCGCCTATTCCTACCTGCTCGATCCGCTGCGCCCGGACAAGCACTGGCTGCTGGTCGAGGTTGGCGAAACCACCGAGAAGCGCACCCAGCTCGCCAACCGCATTGTCGCCAGCGTCATCCTGCCGCAGTTCATCATCATCCCGCTCGCCGTCATGCTGGTCTGGTTCGGCCTCTCGCGCGGCCTGCGGCCGCTGACCCGGCTGCGCCACACGATCGAGGACCGCGATCCCGGCGATCTTTCACCGATCGCCACGCGCCGCGTCCCGGAAGAACTCGAGCCGCTGGTCGAGGCCTTCAACGAGATGCTCGAACGCATGAAGCGCAACGTCGAGGCACAGCAGCGTTTCGTCGCCGATGCCGCGCACCAGATGCGTACCCCGCTTACTGGCTTGAAGACGCAGGCCCAGTTCGCCGCCCGCGAAACCGACCCGGCGGCGTTGCGCCACGCCCTGCGCCAGATTGCCACCGGTGTCGACCGCGCTGGCCGCCTGGTCAACCAGTTGCTGACGCTGGCCCGTACCGAAGGTGGTGAACTGGGACAGCAGCAGCACGCGCCAACCGATCTGACGCAGTTGCTGCGCGAGGTGGTCGAGGACTGGGTGATCGTCGCCCTCGAAAAGAAGATCGATCTCGGATTCGAGTCGCCCGGTCCGGCGATGATCTCCGGCAACGAGTTCATGCTGCGCGAACTGATCAAGAACCTGATCGACAACGCCTTGCGCTATACGCCGGCCGGCGGTCACGTCACCTGCCGCACCATCGTCACCGAGGTCAGTGTGTTGCTGGAAATCGAGGACGACGGGATCGGTATTTCGGAAGAGCAGGCCGAACTGGTCTTCGAACGTTTCTACCGGGTCGATGACGCGACGACCGAAGGCAGCGGCCTCGGCCTCGCCATCGTCCAGGAAATCGCCAGCCAGCATGGGGCGCGCGCCATGCTGCGGCCGAACCAGCGCGGCAAAGGGGCGGTTGCCCGGGTCGTCTTCAGCGCCTGGCATCCGCCGCCGCCGCCGCGACCGCCGCCGGAAGACTATGCCGAACTCTACCGCCAGTCGCCGCCGATCGGTCCTTGAGTCGAATGCAATAAGGCGAGAATCTTCTTGCGCCAGTCAGGAGGCGTCGCTATAATGCGGCCTCCTTTGGCCAAGTAGCTCAGTTGGTAGAGCAGCGGATTGAAAATCCGCGTGTCGGTGGTTCGATTCCGCCCTTGGCCACCAAAAGATTCAAGCAAAAAGCCCCGGTCATCGATCGGGGCTTTTTGCTTTTCAGGGGCCGCAGAAATCCGGTGGTTTCACCGGCGCCGACGTAAAAGCCAGCGCCAAGGCGCTGGCTTTTGGATCTTCCGAGGAAGATCCAATGCGGCAACACTTAGCCGCAAGACGCCTTCTCCATTTCGCGGAGGATCGAGAATATTTTGTGTACATGTTGCAGCGCGACTTTGCCTGCCGGGCTTGGCATCAATCCTCTGTTGTGGCGCAGGAACAGTTTTGTTCCCAGACTCAATTCCAGTTTTGCCAAGCGTGCGCTGATCGATGAGAGCGATAGATTCATTTCCTGAGCAGCCTTTGTGAGGCTCCCCTGCTCGGCGATCAGCAGCAACAGTTTGAGGTCTGTCAGGTCATAGCCCATGAATATTCGCGATCCAGGTAGAACTCTCCCCGATCTCTCGGGGAGATAAGCTGGGAAAATCCAGAAACAAAGGGGCGGAATCGGCGTTCGACGATCGCTATCGATTAAAACTGATAGGCGTAGTCAATGTAGAAACGATGCTGATCCCAGTCCTGCCGTGTCATCCCCTTGATGGTTTTGGAAGTCGAACCATTGTCGACGTGCGAGTCGTAGTTCAGATAGCTGTAGCGGACGCTCAGGTTTTTCACGAAGGGAATCGCGTACTGGAGATTGAACTCGCGGTAGTGTTCCTTGCCCTCGGCGTTGTTTTTCAGGTTGCTGCTCTTGGCCCCGCTACCTCGCGAATATTTGTAGGAGGCTTTCAAGCCGGGAACGAAATCCTTGAAATCGTAGCCGAGGCGCAGGGAACCGACGAGTTCATCCCGATTGGTCATGTCGGGACCGATGCCTGCGGAGGTCGGGAAGGGCGAAGTGCCGTGGTCCTGGGTCAAGCTTCCCGTTCGCGTCGCATCGACGGCGAAATTGTCTTCGATCCAGTTGCCGTCGAATTTGGCAAGCGCAGCACCGACGGTGATGTTTTGAATCTTCCACTCGCCGTCGATGTAGACGCCGCGACCATCGTTGTCGATACGTTGCGTGCCGGTGCAATCAAGTTCGCGTTCGGCGCTGCAGACGAACAGCGAACCGGCGTCGCTGGAAGCGATGACGCCCCCGGACAGTTTCAGGGAGTTCTTGTCGAAGGGGATGGTGTAAGCGCCGACCAGACCGTATTTCTTCAGGTAATCCTTGGAGTTCAGGAATTCAGCGGTGATCGAAAATGCTCCCTTGGCGTAGGTGGCGCCGAGGATGCCGATGTAATCGATGTTGTGGGGGACGCCGGCCGCTGTGGCCTCGGTGCGGAATTTCTCGAAATGGCCGGTGCTGCGTGCCCGCCATTGATCATACACGGCGCCGTAGATGGTCAGACCGGCGAGCGGCTTGAGCGATCCGCTGGCCCCCTGGTAGGTGTCCGGAACTGCGCGCGTGGCAGTGCTCCTGAGCAGCAGGCTGTTGTGGAGCTGGCGACCGACCTTCAGTTCAGCCAGCTTCTCGTACTTCAGTTTGAGCAGCGCCTGACCGGCGGTCAGATAGGCGTGATTCACCCGTCCGTTGTTGCCGATGTCGAGCAGATTGCTGGTCGGCGTACCAGTGTCGTCGATCTTGGTCACGCCGTAGAGAGAGACGTCGGCACCGATGAAGTCGGCGAAGTAGGGTGAGCGATAGTTCAGTTGTACCCCCAGGGCGCTCTGTGTGTAGTCTTTCGATGACGGATTGGGGGTGGCCTTGGTCGGATAGGCCAGGCTGTCGTCGTCCCAATAGACGCCGCGCAGCTTCAGTTCCAGTTGGTGGTTGCCTTCTGCGGCGACTGCGGCCAGCGGCAGCGCAAGGCTGCCGATCAGGGCGTGCAGGATGCCGGTCTTGATTTTTCGATGCATGTATCACTCCTCCGTAATTTCCAACGTGCCCTGCTTGGTGGGGCACACTTGACCGGCTGCCAAAGATGTTTGCCGGCGAATTACAGTTTATGAAATCAGTTAAATTGCAAGAAATGAATATGATGAGTTTATTAATGCCGATCAGGCATTAATCGCCGCGGCTTGCCGTCAAGCGGCCAAGGTCTGCTCCGAGGGCACGAGAACGACCCCCTTGAACAGCTTGCGGGCCGTCCGGATGAGGCCGGCGGAGGTGATGTCGGGGGTGGCTGCGCCGAGGTCGCCGTTCACCTCGAGTTTGATTTCGAGTTGGCCAGCCGGTTGTTCGATGCGCACGCGCAGCGGATCCTGCGGATCGATCCGGGCGCAGCGATTGACCACCGTGCCCGGGAGGACGCTCGCCGCCGACAGGCAGAGCGCGCCGGTCACCGCATACGCGGAGTGGCAACTCCAGGGCGTGAAGTAACGCGACGCAATGACGCCATCGTTTTTCGGCGGGGCGACCAGTGCGATCTTGGGCAGCACTTTTTCCCGCACATCGCCCATGCCGGCCCGTTCGGCGAGTTGCAGGCGGATCGACTCCAGTCTGGCTTTCAGCTCAAGGTCGGCGTCGAGTTCCTTCTTGCTCTCGTGCCCGGTCTTGCCCAGCGCTTCGGCGGGGACGAAGATCAGGGGGGTGGCAAAGTCGACGAAGGAAACCTCGACACCGTTGATCACGTCGCAGCGCTGGCCGGTCGGGAACAGGCGTCCGGTCTTGGCGCCGGTGGCGTTCTTGAAATTCAACTGGATCGGGGCGCCACTGCCGGGAACGCCGTCGATCCGCGTTGCCCCGTCATAGCTGACCTGACCGCCTGGGGTCTGGATGAGCGCTTCGACGATTTTCTGGGTATTGACGTTGAAGATGCGTAGCGTGGTGACCGGGGAAGTGGCCGGGACCAGGCCGTTCTCGATCGCGAACGGGCCGACGCCGGAAAGCATGTTGCCGCAGTTGGGGGTGGTGTCCACGGTGGCCGTTTCCACGGAAACCTGGGCGAACAGGTAATCGACATCGACGCCCGGGCGGGTCGACTTGCTGACGATGACGACCTTGCTGGTCAGGGTGTCGCCGCCGCCGATGCCGTCGATCTGCCGGACGTGCGGCGAACCCATGACGGCGAGCAGCAACTGGTCGCGCTGGACGGGATCGGTGGGCAGGTCGCGGGCGTGAAAATACGGCCCTTTCGAGGTGCCGCCGCGCATCAGGGTGCAGGGGATGCTGAGTAACATGCTGGTGTCTCCGGTGATTGCTTGGCGGCAATTGTTTTGCCTGGCGCTTTTTGTGTGAAGTGAATTAATTGCGCCTATTGTTGTGTTTATGGCATCAATCGTCCGGTCCCGCCCTACCTGCCAGGAAACTGCGGATGTGGGAGAAGGCTTCGCGGAAGTAGGCTTCGTAGGTATCGCTTTCGACGAAGCCGAGGTGCGGCGTGCACAGCACCTGCGGCAGTTCGAGATAGACGGCGACGCCGTCGGGCTCGTCGGCAAAGACATCGAGCGCGGCGGCGCCCGGCCGGCCTTGTCGGAGGGCGCCCAGCAGCGCGCCGGGGGCGATCAGTTCGGCGCGGCTGGTGTTGACCAGCAGGGCATCGGTCTTCATGCAGGCCAGGTCCTCGGCGCCGATCATGCCCTCGGTTTCCGGACAGAGGCGCAGATGCAGGCTGAGGACGTCGACTTGCCGGAGAAACTCGCGCCGCTCGTCGACATGGGCGAAACCGTCGGCGTGCGCCGCCTGCCGCGATTGCTCGCGACCATGGACGACGACCTTCATGCCCAGGGCCTGGCCAACTGCGGCGACCCGTTTGCCGATCCGCCCGTAACCCCAGATGCCCAGCGTTCGGCCGCAAAGGCTGCGGCCCAGGGCTTCGTCGGCGATCTCCGGGGTGCTTCGCTGCCAGTGGCCCTGCGCTAGCTGCCGGCAATAAGGAAGGAGTCGGCGGGACGCCGCCAGGATCAGGGCCCAGGTCATTTCGGCGGGGGCGATCGGGTTGCCGCTGCCGTCCTTGACGGCGATGCCGCGGCGACGACAGGCGTCGAGGTCGATGCAGTTGCTCAGGCGGCCGGTCTGCACGATCAGTTGCAAACGCGGCAGGGCGTCGATCAGCTCGGCGCCGATGCGCGTGCGTTCGCGGATCAGCACCAGGCAATCGGTTTGCGCCAGTTGACCGGCCAGTTCGGCAGGCTGCTCGATGTGCTGCCGGATGACCTGCAGGTCGACGTCCAGGCCATCGAGGATTTGGCGGGCGGCAAGACGCTCGACGACGCCTTGGTAGTCGTCAAGGACACTTATCTTGAACATGGTGCGGACTCCGGCTTGGGGTGTTTGATGCCGAGTTCGGCATAGATGGGGCGCAGGTACATGCGAAACAGTTCGAGCTGGGAGAGAAACAGGAGCGCCGTCGTCAGCAACAGCAAAGCGCTCCAGAACAAGCTGGCGCCCGGGCCGAAGTATTCAGCCAGGGCGCCGCTGAAGAGGCCGCCGAGGGCGCCGGCGCCGAGGTTGGCGGCGCTGTACAGGGCGAGAACGCGTCCGCGCAGATGCTCGGGGAGGATGGTTTGCAGGATCGTATTGCTCGACGCATTGCAACTGATCAGCGCGAACCCCATCAGGAACAGCATCGCCATCGCCAGGGGAATGTCCCGGCTCAGGGAAAACGCCAGCAGCGCGAGTGCGGCCAGTAGCTGGCAGTGGGCGATGGTGCCGCTCAGCCCGCGCACGCTGCGCCGACTGGCCAGCATCAACGAGGCAAGCAGCGCGCCGGCGCCGGAACAGCCGAGCAACAGCCCGAGCAACTCCGGACCGCCGGCAAAGACGTCGCGGGCAAAGGCCGGCATCAAGGGGATGAAGTTGGCGGCCAGAAAGTTGAGCAGGGCGACCTGCCAGAGAATGTGGCGCACCGGGAAACTGCCGCGCAGGAAGCTCAGGCCTTCGCGGATGGCATCGCCGAAGCCGGCGGTGCTGTGCGGGCGCGGGTCGGTGTGCAGGCTGAGCAGGACGCCGATGATGCCGAGGAAGGAGAGGGCGTTGATGGCGAAACAGGCGGCTTCCGAAGTCAGGGCGAGGAGGCTGCCGGCGAGCGGCGGCCCGATGAAACGGGCGAGGTTGAAAAACAGCGAGTTGAGCGCGATGGCGTTGGGCAGATCCTGTCGATCCCGGATCAGTTGGCTGGAATAGGCGTGGCGCAGCGGCACCTCGAAACTGTTCAAGGCACCGAAGATGGCGGCGGCGATCAGGATCTGCCCGGGCGTGATCCACGCCGCCCAGGTCAGCACGGCAAGCGTCGCCGCCTGCAGCATCAGGGCGATCTGTACCGTCAGCATCAGCCGCCGGATGTTCGAGCGATCGATGATGATGCCGGCCAGCGGCGCGATGACCAGTTGCGGGACTTGCGTCAGAAAGGCGACGCTGCCGAGCAGCAGCGCCGAGTCGGTCAGTCGGTAGATCAGCCAGCCGAGGGCCACTTGCTGGATCCAGTTGCCGAGGAGCGAAATGGCCTGGCCGGCGAAGTAGCGGCGGTAGCCGGCATTGTTCATCGCCCGCCAGGCATGAGCCCACTGCTTCATCGTGGCTGATCCGGGGGCTCAGTCACTGCCGAGTTGCAGCTTGTTCGGCAGCCGCCGCTCGATCGCCCATTTGAGCAGCGCCGCCGAGCGGAAGATGCCGTGGGCGAACTTGCCGTACGGGAGCGTCAGGAACAGGGCCATGACGACGCCGAGGTGTATCGCCAGCCACAGCCCCATGCTCGCCGTATCGCGCAGTGCGAGCAGGAGCAGGCCGCTCAGGCTGGTCAGCAGGAGCAGGGCGATGAAGCCGCGATCCATCGGTTTCTGCTGCGCATCGCCGTGCAGCGGATGGCGCCGCAGATTGAGCCAGAGCAGGCCGGCCGGTCCGACCAGCAGGCCGATGCCGCCGGCGATGCCGAGCAGGACGGGCAAGCTGAGCACCGGGTAGGGCGCATGCAGGTCGAGCAGGTAGTGGTAGAGCGTCGCCACGCTGGTGGCGGAGAAGCAGAGCATGAAGCCGTAGAAGGTGAAGTGATGGAAGACGCGGCGCTGCAGGGTGAACGCGTCGTCGGCGTTGTTGCAGCCCTGGCCATGTCCGCCGTCGAGGTATTTCAGGCGGAGGACGTTGTCGGCTGCTTCGGCGCCGGCCGCCGTGCTGATTTCACCGGGCGAGACGTCGTGCCAGAAGCGCCGGACACCCAGGCTCAGGGCGAGCACCGCGTAGCCGAACACGGCGCCGAACATCAGGGCCAGGGTGTTGTGCGGAAAGATCGCGTAGAAGTTGCCGGCCAGCGGCGCGTGCAGGATGCCGCCGGTGATCTGCAGCGTCAGCACCAGGAACAGCGCCAGCCCGGCCGCCAGCGCCAGGGCGACGGTCAGGCCGTTGCTCTTGTACAAGCCGCCAAGGGCTTGCGGCCAGGCGTAACTGGCGTAGGTCTCGCCCCGCACCTTGGCCATCGCCTGCGGCACATTGACCGCGAATTCGTGGGGCGGCGCGTACTGGCAGGCATGCAGGCAGGCGCCGCAGTTGTGACAGAGATTGGCCAGGTAGTGGATGTCGGCCTGGCCGAACTCCAGCCGCCGGGTCATCGCTGGAAACACCGCGCAAAAGCCCTCGCAGTAGCGGCAGGCGTTGCAGATGGTCATGATGCGGCCGACTTCGGTCTCGTTGTCGCTCAGGCGAGCTTCGCCCGCCGCCAGGGCGCGGGCTTCGCCGACCAGTTTCTCAAGCGCCTGCATGGTTTGCTCCTTCCATCAATGCCGCCTTGGCAGCCTGCGCACCCGCGATGCGCCCGAAAACGGTGCCGATGGTCATGCCGACCCCGGCCGTGTAACCCTTGCCCAGCACGTTGCCGGCCATCATTTCGCCGGCGACGAAGAGGTTGCGGCTCGGTTCGCCGGCGAAATGCACGGCGGCGGATTCATTGACCTTCAGCCCGAGATAGGTGAAGGTGATCCCCGGCTTCAGCGGGTAGGCGTAGAAGGGCGCGGTGTCCAAGGGCAGCGCCCAGTGCGTCTTGGCCGGCGTGACGCCCTCGGTATGGCAGTCGTCAAGCGCCGTGTGATCGAAGGTGCCGACGCGGCAGGCGGCGTTGTAATCGCTGACGGTGCGGACGAATGCGGCTTCGTCCAGGCCGAGCTGGCGAGCCAGTTCTTCGAGCGTATCGGCCTTGGTGCCGGGGAAAACGGGCGGCATGAAGCGGCCGACCGCCTTGGCGTCGATGACCGAATAGCCGACCTGTCCCGGTTGCTGGGCAACCAGGCGCCCCCAGATGGCGTAGCGCTTGGGCCAGAAGTCCTCGCCTTCGTCGTAAAAGCGCTGCGCGTACTTGTTGACCACGACGCCCAGCGAAACGCAGTCGATGCGGGTGCAGATGCCGCCATCGTAGAGCGGTGCGCGGGCGTCGATGGCGACGCAATGCGACTGCGACGGGTCGCCGATGAAGTCGGCACCGGCTGCCATCATCGTCTTGAGCAATACGCCCTGGTTGAAACGCGTGCCGCGGATGGCGAAGTTGTCGGCCGGCCATTCGCCGCTGTCGTTCTGGCCCCAGGCCTCGCGCAGCCATTCGCGGTTCGACTCGAAGCCGCCGG
>CAZFXO010000073.1:0-17101 GCA_964523045.1 uncultured Dechloromonas sp.
GATTTCGCTGCCGTCTTCGAACACCGGTATGGCGCAGATGACGGCGCGCGCCGTCGGCGGTTACGCCCGCGTGCGCTCGCAGTTCAAGATGGCGGTCGGCAAGTTCGAAGGCGTCGAGGAAGCGCTGACCCGCATTGGCGCCTATACCTACATGATGGATGCGGTACGCAAGATGACCGCCGGCGCAGTCGATCTCGGCGAGAAGCCGTCGGTCGTTTCGGCGATCGCCAAGTATCACGTTACCGAGCGCGCCCGCGTCGTCGTCAACGATGGCATGGACGTCATCGGCGGCAAGGGCATCTGCCTCGGCCCGTCGAATTTCCTCGGCCGTGCCTACCAGCAGGTGCCGGTGGCGATCACCGTCGAAGGCGCCAACATCCTGACCCGTTCGCTGATCATCTTCGGCCAGGGCGCCATCCGCTGCCATCCCTATCTGCTGCCGGAAATGCGCGCCGCGCAGAACCCGGACGCCCGCCGCGGTCTGATCGATTTCGACCAGGCGCTGTTCGGCCACATCGGCTTCACCATGAAGAACAGCCTGCGCGCGCTGTGGCTGGGCATGACCGGTTCGCACTTTGTCGGCATCAACACCGACGTGGCGCCGGAAATGAAGCGCTACTACCAGCAACTGACGCGCTTCTCGGCCGCTTTTGCCTTCCTCTCCGACGTCTCGCTGCTGGTCCTCGGCGGCAGCGTCAAGCGGCGCGAAAAACTGTCGGCCCGCCTCGGCGACATCCTCGCCCAGATGTACCTGATCTCCTGCACGCTCAAGCGCTACGAGGCCGAAGGGCGCAGGAAGGAAGATGCAGCGCTCGCCCACTGGGCGATCTGGGACGCGATGTACAAGGCGCAGCAGGCTTTCGACGGCGTCATTGCCAATTTCCCGGTGCGCTTCATCGCCGCCGTCGTCAATCGCATCATCTTCCCCTGGGGCCATCCCTACGTGGTGCCTTCCGACGAGGTCGGCCATCAGGTGGCCAAGGCGTTGATCGCGCCGTCGGCGACGCGCGACCGGCTGACCGCCGAATGCTATCTGCCGCTGCAGGAGAACGAACCGGTCGGCGCCATCGAACTGGCGTTGAAGGCGACGCTGGAAGCCGAGCCTATCGAGGCCAAGATCCGCGCCGCCGAAAAGGATGGCCGCTTTGAAGGCAATCCGCTGGCCAATGTGCGCGATATCGCGGTCGTGGCTTTCGAAACTGGTGTCATCAACGCCGCCGAATACGAAGTGATGAAACGGCGCAATCACCTGCGCGACATCGTCGTCCGTGTTGATGACTTCCCCTTCGACTACGGCGTGGCGACGGCCAACAAGCCGGCCGACGACCGGATGGCTGCGTGATGCGCGCCACCGCACGGCCGCCCGAAGGAGGCGCGCTTCCTCCCGCGGGGAGGATGTCGCGCAGCGACAGGAAGGTCCAACAATGATGAACAAGACGATCTATGTGGTGGACGGCGCCCGCACGCCGTTCCTGAAAGCGCAGAAAGGGCCTGGGCCGTTCGCCGCGTCCGACCTAGCGACGCAGGCCGGACGCGCCTTGCTGCTGCGCCAGCCCTTCGCGCCGTCCGATCTCGACGAGGTCATCCTCGGCTGCGCCGCGCCGTCGCCGGACGAGACCAACATCGGCCGCATGGTCGCGCTGCGCCTCGGTTGCGGCAAGAAGGTGCCGGGCTGGACCGTGATGCGTAACTGCGCCTCCGGCATGCAGGCCATCGATTCGGCCATTGCCAACATCCAGTGCGGCCGTTCGGAGTTGGTCCTGGCCGGCGGCGTCGATGCCCTGTCGCGCGCGCCGCTGCTGTACTCGGACGCGATGGTGCGCTGGTTCGCCGGCATGATGTCCAAGCGCACGCTGGGCCAGAAAATCGGTCATTTCATGAAACTGCGTCCGGCTGCCTTGCTGACGCCGGTGATCGGCCTGATGAAGGGGCTGACCGATCCGGTGGTCGGTCTGCTGATGGGGCAGACGGCGGAAAACCTGGCCTGGAAGTTCGGCATCAGCCGCCAGCAGATGGACGAATTCGCCGTGCGCAGCCACCAGCGCGCTTTCGCCGCGCGGCAGGCCGGGCATCTGGACGAAATCGTCCCGCTGGTCGATGGCGACGGCAAGGTCTATGCGGAAGACGACGGCGTGCGGCCCGATGCCGACCTCGCCGGCATGGCCAAACCGAAGCCTTTCTTCGACAAGAAATACGGCAACATCACCGCCGCCAACAGCTCGCAGATCACCGACGGCGCTGCCTGGGTGCTGCTGGCCTCGGAAGAGGCGCTGGAGAAATGGGGCCTCAAACCCATCGGCAAGATCGTGGACAGCCAGTGGTCCGGGCTGGAACCGGAACAGATGGGGCTCGGGCCGGTGCATGCGGCTACGCCTATCTTGAAACGCCATGGCCTGACCTTGGCTGACGTCGATTACTGGGAACTCAACGAAGCCTTCGCGGCGCAGGTGCTGGCCTGCCAGGCCGCCTGGCAGGACGAAACCTATTGCCGCGAACAGCTCGACCTACCCGGCGCTTTCGGTATCATCGCCGACGACCGGCTCAACGTCGATGGCGGAGCCGTGGCCATCGGTCACCCGGTTGGTGCCTCGGGGGCACGCATCGTATTGCATGTGTTGCACGTGCTGCGGCGAAACAAGGCCAAACGCGGCGTGGCGACCATCTGCATCGGTGGCGGCCTCGGTGGCGCCATGCTCGTGGAGGCCTGCTGACCATGAAACACTGGCAACTCAGCAAGGAAGCGAGCGGCATCGTCATCGCCGTGCTCGATCGGGCAGGCGAAAGCACCAATGCGCTGTCGGCTGAAGTGATGGCGGAATTCGCGCAGGTCCTCGACCAGCTCGACCTCTATCCGCCCAAGGGCCTGATCGTCCGCTCGGCAAAGGCGGCCGGTTTCATCGCCGGCGCCGACATCGGCGAATTCTCGCAACTCGACACCCCGGAAAAGGGCCGGGCGTTGGTGGCGCGCGGCTGGGATCTGTTCAACCGGCTGGCGGCGGTGAAGTACCCGACGCTAGCGCTGGTCCGTGGCCACTGCCTGGGCGGCGGCCTGGAATTGGCGCTGGCTTGCCGCTATCTGCTGGCGGTCGATGAACCGGGCACTAAAATGGCGCTGCCGGAAGTCATGCTCGGCATCTTCCCCGGCTGGGGCGGCATGCTGCGCCTGCCGCAGCGCGTCGGTCCGGCGACGGCGCTGGACATGATGCTGACCGGCAAGGGCATCGACGCCAAAAGGGCGAAGAAAATGGGCCTGGCCGACGATTGCGTGCCGCCGCGCGTTATGGAAATGGCGGCGCGGCAACTGTTGTTGTCGAAGCAACCGCGCCGGCCGTTGCCCTTCGTCCAGAAACTGCTGGCCGGGCCGCTGAAAGGTGTCGTCGCCAACGGCGCCCGCAAACAGGTGGCGAAGAAGGCGCGCCCGGAGCATTACCCGGCGCCCTACGCGATCATCGACCTGTGGCAGCAACACGCCGGCAATGCGCTGGCCGCGCCGCAGGTGGTCGACCGCATCATTGCCTCGCCGACGGCCAAGAACCTGCTGCGCGTCTTCCGCCTGCAGGAGCGCCTGAAGGGCTTCGGCAAGGACAGTGAGTTTGTCGCGCAGCACGTGCATGTGATCGGTGCCGGCGTCATGGGCGGCGACATCGCTGCCTGGTGCGCGCTGCGCGGCCTGACCGTGACGCTGCAGGACCAGAGCCTGGAGCGCATCGCCCCGGCGATCAAGCGGGCCAACGCGCTGTTCAAGAAGAAACTGCGCGAACCGCTCAAGGCACGCGCTGCCTTCGACCGCCTGATTCCCGACCCGGCCGGCGCCGGCGTCGGGCGGGCGGACGTGGTGATCGAAGCCATCTTCGAGAACGTCGAAGCCAAGCACGCGCTGTTCAAGTCGCTGGAGCCGCGGATGAAACCGGGCGCCATCCTGGCCAGCAACACCTCCAGCCTCAAGCTCGAAGACCTGCGCACGGTGCTGGCGCGGCCGGAGCGTCTGGTCGGCATCCACTTCTTCAACCCGGTGGCGATGATGCCGCTGGTCGAGGTGGTTGAGGCCGACGGCGCCGATCCGGCCGCCGTGCGCGCCGCCTGTGCTTTCGTCAAACAGATCGACAAGCTGCCGTTGCCGGTGAAGAGCGCGCCGGGCTTCCTGGTCAATGCCGTGCTGGCGCCCTACATGCTGGCCGCGATGCGGGCGGTCGACGAAGGCGTCGCGCCGGAAACGGTGGACGAGGCCATGCTCGCTTTTGGCATGCCGATGGGGCCGATCGAGCTGGTCGACACCGTCGGCCTCGATATCGCGATGGCCGCCGGTCAGCAACTGGCCGGCGGCGCCGAAGCGCCGCGCTGCCTGCTACAGCGGGTCGAAAAAGGACAACTGGGCAAGAAGAGCGGCCAGGGCTTTTACACCTGGACGCAGGGCAAGCCGCAGAAAGGCAGCGCCGCTGCGGCGCCAGCCGGTTTGGCAGAGAAGCTGGTGCGGCCCCTGATCGAGCGCACGCAAGCCCTGGTTGCCGACAACATCGTCGCCGACGCCGAGCTGGCCGATGCCGGCGTGATCTTCGGCACCGGCTTTGCACCGTTCACCGGTGGGCCGCTGCATTACCGGGAGACGATGCAATCTTGAAATAGTGTTGTTTATTCCCAACGAACGTTTGATTTTTCGTCGTTAAAACGGGGTTTCAAACGCTGTATGGGGATTTAATCGTAGTGCAAACGGGCATTTGCCCATCATAAGCAAAACCACAGGAGACAAACCAATGCATACTCGCCTTGCCCCGCGCCTGATTCCGGCGTTGATCGCCTTGAGCTTTTCCGGTTCGGCCGCCGCCGCCGGTTTTCAGTTGATCGAACAGAACGCCAGCGGAATCGGCAATGCCTTTGCCGGCTCGGCCGCTGTCGCCGAGAACGCCAGCACCATCTTCTACAACCCCGCCGGCATGACCCAACTGCAGGCACGCGAATTCTCGGTTGGCCTGTCGCTGGTCCGGCCGAGCTTCAATTTCAGTAACAAGGGCTCGGTCATTCCGCCGGCAGGACTTGCCGGCGACGGCGGCGACGGCGGTAGCTGGGCGGCGTTGCCGAATGCCTACATGTCCTGGGCGCTGAACAAGGATGTCTATCTCGGCCTCGGTCTGGGCGCGCCTTTCGGCCTGATGACCGAGTACGACAAGAACTGGCTCGGTGCGGCGCACTCGATCAAGTTCGACATCAAGACCTACAACATCAATCCGTCGATCGCCTGGCGCGTCAACGACAAGGTTTCGCTCGGCGCCGGCATCAATTACATGCTGATGGACGTCGAATACATCAAGCGTGCCGGGCCGGCTAGCTTTGCGCCGATTGCCAAATTGAAGGCGGACGACACGGGTTGGGGCTGGAACATCGGCGCGCTGTTCACGCTCTCCGAGTCGACCAAGCTGGGGCTCTCCTATCGTTCCAAGGTCAAGCAGAAGCTGGACGGTGACCTGACCGTCGTCGGCGTGACCCAGGTCGACGCCCAGGCCAAACTGGAATTGCCGGATACCGCCATCGTCAGCCTGACGCACAAGCTGAACGACAAGTGGGAGTTGCTCGGCGACGTGTCGTGGACCGGCTGGAGCAGCATCCCGAAAGTCGTGATCGCCAATGCGCTTGGCAACCAGACGCTCGACACCAAGTTCGACGATAGCTGGCGCGTCGCGCTCGGCGCCAACTATGCACTGAACCCGACGACCAAGCTGAAGTTCGGCGTCGCCTACGACCAGACGCCGGTGCCGGATGCCGAGCATCGCCTGGTTTCGCTGCCCGACAACGACCGCCTGTGGCTGTCGCTCGGTGCGCAATGGAAGCCGAGCAAGGCAACGACGCTCGATCTGGGTGCCTCCTACCTCTTCGTCAAGAACACCAAGATCAACAACAATGGTGGCGCCAATGGCCTGGTGCGCGGCGACTACGACAGCGATGTCTGGATTCTCGGTGGTCAGTTCTCGATGGCCTTCTGAGGCAGCGTGCGCGCAACAGAAAATCCCCGGGCATGTCCCGGGGATTTTTTTTACAGTTTTTCCGCGCAAGGCATTGACCGGCAGGCTTCGATGTCTATAATTCAAACGTTCGTTTTATTTTTACGACAACGATAAGACCACGAAAGGAGACAAGCTTTGAACAAGCTGATCGTCAAGAAAGCTGCCGTGCTCGGCGCCGGGGTGATGGGGGCGCAGATAGCGGCCCACCTCGCCAACGCCGGCGTGCCGGTTGTGCTGTTCGATCTGGCCGCCAAGGAAGGCCCGAAGAACGGCATCGTCAACAAGGCGCTCGATGGCCTGAAGAAACTCGATCCGGCGCCGCTGGCCAGCCGCGACAAGCTGCAACTGATCGAAGCCGCCAACTACGACGAGCACCTGCCGTTGCTCGCCGGCTGCGATCTGGTGATCGAGGCCATCGCCGAGCGCATGGACTGGAAGAACGACCTCTACGCGAAGATCGCACCGCACCTGTCGGCCACCGCCATCGTCGCGTCCAATACCTCCGGGCTGTCGATGGCGGCACTGGCGCAAGGGCTGCCGGAAAATGTGCAGCCGCGCTTCTGCGGCATCCATTTCTTCAACCCGCCGCGCTACATGCATCTGGTCGAAGTGATCGCCACGCCGGGCACCGATGCCGCCACCCTGGACGCGCTGGAAACCTGGCTGACTTCGCGCCTGGGCAAGGGCGTCATCCGCGCGCTCGACACGCCGAACTTCGTCGCCAACCGCATCGGCGTCTTTTCCATCCTGGCCGTCATGCATCACACGCAGGCCTTCGGCCTCGGCTTCGACGAAGTCGACGCGCTGACCGGCCCGAAGATCGGCCGCCCGAAGAGCGCAACCTACCGCACCGCCGACGTCGTCGGCCTCGACACCCTGGCGCATGTCGTCAAGACCATGCAGGACACGCTGCCGGACGATCCGTGGCACGCCCACTTCGTCACGCCGGCCTGGCTGCAGGCCTTGATCGCCCAGGGCGCCCTCGGCCAGAAGACGCGCTGCGGCATCTTCCGCAAGCAGGGCAAGGAAATCCAGGTGCTCGACCTGGCCGCGCGCGACTACCGGACCTCGGCCGGCGAGATTGCCGACGAAGTCGCCGCCATCCTGAAGATCCGCAACCCGGCCGAGCAGTTTGCCGCGCTGCGCGCTAGCGCCCATCCGCAGGCGCAATTCCTGTGGGCCATCTTCCGCGATGTCTTCCATTACTGCGCGGTACAACTGGAAAACGTCGCCGACAACGCGCGCGACCTCGATCTCGCCATGCGCTGGGGCTTCGGCTGGACGCAAGGCCCGTTCGAGACCTGGCAGGCCGCCGGCTGGGCGGAGATCGCCGACGCCGTTGCCGCCGACATCGCCGCCGGCAAGACGATGGCCAATGTGCCGTTGCCGGCCTGGGTCAGCGAAAGCGGGCGCAACGGCGTGCATACGCCGTTCGGCTCGTGGTCGGCGCGCGGCAAGCGTTACATCGATCGTTCCCAGTTGCCGGTCTATCAACGCCAGTTGTTCCCGGAAAGCGTGCTCGGCGAAGGCGCGTCGCGTCCGGAAAAATCCGGCGAAACGCTGTACGAGAACGATGGCGTCCGCCTCTGGTGCCTGCCGGCGGTGGACCGCAACATCGGCATCCTGTCGTTCAAGTCGAAGATGCACACGATCGGCGACGAAGTGCTCGACGGCGTCATCGCCGCCGTCCGCCAGGCGGAAACGACGCTCGACGGCGTTGTTGTATGGCACGAGGCGCCGTTCGCCGTCGGCGCCAACCTGGCGCAAGTCAGCGAGGCGATTGCCGCCGGCCAGTTCGACGTGCTGGAAAAGACCGTCGAGAAGTTCCAGCGCGCCTCGCAGACGCTGAAGTACGCGCAGGTGCCGGTGGTCGCCGCGGTGCAGGGCATGGCCCTGGGCGGCGGCTGCGAGTTCGTCATGCACGCGACGAAGCGGGTCATGGCGCTGGAAAGCTATGTCGGTTTGGTCGAGGCCGGCGTCGGGCTGATTCCGGCCGGCGGCGGGTGCAAGGAGTTTGCCGTGCGTGCCGCGCAGTGGGCGGCGCAATCGGCGACGCCGACCGAGTTGTTCAATTTCCTGCAGCCGGTGTTCACCACCATCGCCATGGCCAAGGTCGCCAAGAGCGCCCAGGAAGTGATCGATTTCGGTTTCGCCCGGCCCACCGACACCATCCTCTTCAACGCCCACGAACTGCTTTGGGTGGCGATCCGCGAAGCCCGCGCGCTGGCCGACGCCGGCTACGCGCCGCCGCCGATGGCGCGTGACATCCCGGTCGCCGGACGTACCGGCATCGCCACCTTCGAGATGATGCTGGTCAACATGAAGGAGGGCGGCATGATCTCGGCGCACGACTACAAGGTTGCCCGTTCGGCCGCCGTCGCCCTGTGCGGTGGCGAGATCGAGGGCGGCAGCCGGGTCGACGAGGAATGGCTGATCACCGTCGAACGCCGCCTGTTCGTCGATCTGCTGAAAGATCCGATGACCCAGGCCCGCATCAAGCACATGCTGGAAACCGGCAAGCCGCTCCGTAACTGAGACGGCAAGGAGACAAAGACAAATGAGCAAACAAATTCAGGACGCCTACATCGTTGCCGCCACCCGCTTGCCGGTGGCCAAGAAGAACGGCATGTTCAGGAACGTGCGGCCGGACGACATGCTGGCCGCCGCGATCAAGGCGGTTGTCGCCCAGGTGCCGGGCATCGACCCGGCGCGCATCGGCGATGTCATCGTCGGCTGCGCCATGCCGGAAGCCGAGCAGGGCATGAACGTCGCCCGCATCGGCGCCTTGCTTGCCGGCCTGCCGATCACCGTGCCGGGCATCACGATCAACCGCTTCTGTTCGTCCGGCGTGCAGGCGGTGGCCGATGCCGCCAACCAGATCCGCCTCGGCCTGGCCGACGTGATGATCGCCGCCGGCACCGAGTCGATGAGCATCATGCCGCAGATCATGGGTAACAAGATGGCGATGAACCCGGCCGTCTTCACCGACGAGAACGTCGGCATCGCTTACGGCATGGGGCTGACCGCCGAGAAGGTGGCGAACCAGTGGAAGATCGGCCGCGAGGCGCAGGACGCCTTCGCTGTCGAATCGCACAAGAAGGCCTGCGCGGCGATTGCCGCCGGCCACTTCAAGGCGGAAATCACGCCCTACGCGATCCACGAATACCTGCCCGACCTGGCGGCGGGCGAAATCCGCGAGCGCCTGCGCGTCGCCGAGAACGACGAAGGTCCGCGCCCGGATTCGAGCGTCGAGCGGCTGGGCAAGCTGAAACCGGTCTTCCATGCGCGCGGTTCGGTCACCGCCGGCAACTCGTCGCAGATGTCGGACGGTGCCGGCGCGGTGATGCTGGTCTCGGAACAGGTGCTGAAAGAGCACAACCTGACCCCGCTCGCCCGCTTTGCCGGTTACGCGGTTGGCGGCGTGGCGCCGGAGATCATGGGCATCGGCCCGGTGGCGGCGATTCCCAAGGTGCTGGCGCAGGTTGGCATCGGCCTCGCCGACCTTGACTGGATCGAGCTCAACGAAGCTTTCGCCGCGCAGTCGCTGGCGGTGATGCAGGAACTCGGCATCGATCCGGCCAAGGTCAACCCGCTTGGCGGCGCCATTGCCCTTGGCCACCCGCTCGGCGCCACCGGCGCCATCCGCACGGCGACCGTGGTGCACGGCCTGCAGCGCACCGGCGGCAAGTACGGCATGGTGACCATGTGCATCGGCACCGGCATGGGCGCCGCCGGCATCTTCGAGCGCGTCTGAGCAAACCGGTGCGCAACGCGGAAAGACCATGAAACCCGCCTGGCTAGCCAAACTTCCGCCGGCCTGGCGGGCGCGCATGGTGCGTCTCGGCTTCAACTTCCACCCGGCCTTTCGCGGCACCGGTGGGCGGGTCGTGCATGTGGCGCGCGATTTGCGCCACATCCGCGTCTGCCTGCCGCTCAACTGGAAGACGAGGAACATCGTCGGCTCGCTCTACGGCGGTTCGCTTTTCGCGATCACCGACGGGGCGCACCCGATGATGCTGATGGCGGCGCTCGGCGAGTCCGTCATCGTCTGGGACAAGGCGGCCAGCATCCGCTACCGCAAGCCGGGTTACAGCACGCTGTACGCCGACTTCGTGATCGACGAGACGGAAGTCGCGTTCATCCGCGCCTGCCTCGCGGAAAATCCGGAGCTTGAGCGGACTTACACGGTCGAACTGAAGGATGCGCACGGCACGGTCCATACCGAGGTCGAGCGCACCGTCTATATCGCCGACAAAAACTACTATCGGAAAAAAACCGGAGGAGACAAAAATGATGGCAATGAAAAAGATGCGCCTGGCGCTGCTGATCGCCGCGCTGGCGACGGCGGGCGGGCTGCAGGCGGCGGAAGTCGCTGAGGTACGGATCGCCGACCAGGTGAAGGTCGGCGACAACGAGCTGGTGCTCAACGGCGCCGGCCTGCGCAGCAAACTGTTCTTCAAGGTCTATGTCGGCGCCTTGTACGTCGGCCAGAAGGCGAGCGACGCGCAGGCGCTGATCGACAGCACGCAGCCGCGCCGCATGCGCCTGCGCATGATGCGCGACGTCGATGCCGACAGCTTCTACGCGGCGCTCGACGAAGGCCTGCGCAACAACCACACGGCGGCCCAGTTCGCCGAGATCAAGGCGCCGGCCGAGCAGCTCGGCGCGCTGATGCGAGCCTTCGGCAAGGTGCGCGAGGGCGAGGTGATCGACATCGATTTCACCGCCGACGGCATCGCCCTGACGCGTAACGGCGAGCCCGCCGGCAAGGTCGCCGGCGCGGCTTTCGCCAAGGGGCTGCTGCGGGTCTGGCTGGGCGACAAGCCTGCCGACGCCGGGCTGAAGAAGTCGCTGCTCGGCGGCTGAGCCGGCACCAAAAGAATAGGCAAAGGAGGAGCGCATCATGGAAAGAATCTGGTTGCAGAGCTATCCCGAAGGCATCCCGGCCGATATCGACATCGACCACATTCCTTCGCTCGTCGCGCTGTTCGAGGACGCCTGCCGCAAGTACGCGGACAAGGTGGCCTACATCAGCATGGGCAAGGAAATGACCTACGGCGAACTGGAGGCGGCAACGCGCGATTTCGCCGGCTGGCTGCAGTCGCTCGGGCTGCAGAAGGGCGACCGCGTCGCGCTGATGATGCCCAACCTGCTGCAATACCCGGTGGCGCTGTTCGGCACGCTGCGCGCCGGTTGCGTCGTGGTCAATTGCAACCCGCTGTACACGCCGCACGAACTCGAACACCAGTTGAAGGATTCGGGGGCGGTGGCCATCGTCATCGTCGAGAATTTCGCGCCCACCCTGCAGCGGGCGATCGCCGGCACCGCCATCCGCCACATCGTCGTCACGCCGCTTGGCGAGATGCTCGGCGCCAAGGGCATCCTGGTCAATTTCGTCATCCGCCACGTCAAGAAGATGGTGCCGGCCTGGAAGCTGCCGGGCAGCATCGGCTTCAGGAAAGCGCTGGCGGCCGGGCAGCGGCACGGCTACAAGCCGGTACCGCTGGCGCATGAAGACATCGCCTTCCTGCAATACACCGGCGGTACGACCGGGGTTTCGAAGGGGGCGATGCTGACCCATGCCAACATCGCCTCCAACGTGACCCAGGCCTACAACTGGATCCGGCCGGTGGTGCATGAGGGCAAGGAATTCATCATCACCGCCTTGCCGCTCTATCACATCTTCGCGCTGACCGCGAACTGCCTGACCTTCCTGATGATCGGCGCGCGCAACCTGCTGATCGCCAACCCGCGCGACATTCCCAACTTCGTCAAGGAATGGGGCAAGTATCCGGTTACCGTCGTTACCGGCGTCAATACGCTGTTCAACGCCCTGCTCAACAACCCGGACTTCGCCAAGCTCGATTTCTCGACGATGAACGTCACGCTGGGCGGCGGCATGGCGGTCCAGGCGCCGGTCGCCGAACATTGGCTGAAGGTGGTCGGCGTGCCGCTGCTGCAGGCCTACGGCCTGACCGAGACGAGCCCGGCAGCAACGATCAACCCGCTCGACATGCACGAGTTCAACGGCGCCATCGGCCTGCCGATCTCGTCGACCGAGGTGTCGATCCGCGACGACAGCGGCAAGGAAGTTCCGGTCAAGCAGGTTGGCGAAATCTGCATCCGCGGCCCGCAAGTGATGAAGGGTTACTGGCAGCGCCCGGACGAAACCGAAAACGTTTTCTACCCCGATGGTTTTCTGCGCACCGGCGACATGGGCTATGTCGACCCCAAGGGTTTCGTTTTCCTGGTCGACCGCAAGAAGGACATGATCCTGGTCTCCGGTTTCAACGTCTATCCGAACGAGGTCGAGGAAGCCGTCGCCATGCACCCCGGCGTCATCGATGTGGCGGCCATTGGCGTTGCCGATGTGCATTCCGGCGAGGCGGTGAAGATCTTCGTCGTGCGCAAGGACCCCAACCTGACCGAGCACGCCCTGATCGAGCACTGCCGCACGCTGCTCACCGGCTACAAGATTCCCAAACATGTCGAATTCCGCGACGACCTGCCGCGTACCAACGTCGGCAAGATCCTGCGTCGCGCCCTGAAAGAAGGAGCCTGAGTTGCCCATTCCCGATTCCCTGAACCAGAACCTGACGCTGCCGGTCATCTGCGCGCCGATGTTCATCGTCTCCAACCCGGACCTGGTGATCGCCCAGTGCAAGAGCGGCGTCATCGGTTCCTTTCCGGCGCTCAACGCCCGCCCGCAGGAAGTGCTCGACGACTGGCTGCTGCGCATCAAGCGCGAACTGGCCGCCGACCCGCAGGCGGCGCCGTTCGCGGTCAACCAGATCATCCACCCGTCGAACACCCGCCTCGAGCACGACATGGCGTTGTGCGTGCAGCACGAGGTGCCGCTGATCATCACCAGCCTGTCGGCGCCGACGCAGATCGTGCCGCCCGTGCACGCCTACGGCGGCAAGGTCTTCCACGACGTGATCAGCGTGCGCCACGCCGAAAAGGCGCTGGAAGCCGGCGTCGATGGCCTGATCCTGGTCTGCGCCGGGGCCGGTGGCCATGCCGGGACGCTCAGCCCGTTCGCGCTGGTCGGCGAAATCCGCAAGTTTTACGATGGCCCGATCGCACTCTCCGGCTCGATTACCAACGGCTCGGCGGTCCTCGCCGCGCAGGCGATGGGCGCCGATTTCGCCTACATCGGCACGCGCTTCATCGCGACCAGCGAAGCCAACGCGGTCGACGCCTACAAGCAGGCGATCGTCGATTCGGCGGCCAAGGACGTCGTCTATACACCGTACTTCACCGGCGTGCATGGCAACTACCTGAAGAAGAGCATCGTCGCTGCCGGCCTCGACCCGGACAACCTGCCCGACAAGGACAAGACGGCGATGAATTTCGGCGCCGCCGCCGCGGCCGGGCCGAAGGCCTGGAAGGAAATCTGGGGCGCCGGGCAGGGCGTCGGCACGATCGACCAGGTGCGTCCCGCCGCCGAGGTGATCGCCGCCATGCGCCAGGAATACCAGCGTGCCAAGGCAGCGCTGTGCAGCAATCCATTCTGAACAAGACCATCACAGGAGACAGACAATGAGCGACTACCGCGCCCCGATCAAGGACATGCGCTTCGTCATGGATGAACTGGCCGGCTTCAAGGAACTGAGCAGCCTGCCCGGTCTCGAAGAGGCGACGCCGGATCTGGCCGATGCCATTCTCGACGAAGCGGCGAAGTTTGCCGGCGAAGTCATCGCCCCGCTGAACCGCATCGGCGACCAGCAGGGCTGCCAGCTCGGTGCCGACGGCGTGAGCACGCCGGCCGGCTGGAAGGAAGCCTACGCCCAGTACCGCGACGCGGGCTGGAACGGCATCACGCTGCCGCCCGAGTTCGGCGGCCAGGGCCTGCCCGACACGCTCGGCATCGCCGCCAAGGAAATGCTCTGCTCGGCCAACATGGCCTTCAGCCTCGGCCCCTTGCTTACCACCGGCGCCGTCGAAGCGCTGCTCACCTGCGCCAGCGACGAACTGAAGGCGATGTTCCTGGAAAAGATGGTTTCCGGCGAGTGGACCGGGACGATGAACCTGACCGAACCGCAGGCCGGTTCCGACCTGGCGCTGATCCGTTCGCGCGCCGAGCCGCAGGACGACGGCACCTACCGCGTCTTCGGCCAGAAGATCTTCATCACCTACGGCGATCACGACATGACCGACAACATCGTCCATCTCGTGCTCGCCCGTCTGCCCGACGCGCCGGCCGGGGTCAAGGGCATCTCGATGTTCCTGGTCCCCAAGTTCCTGGTCAACGCGGACGGCAGCCTCGGCGCGCGCAATGACGCCTGGTGCATCTCGCTCGAACACAAGCTCGGCATCCACGCCAGCCCGACCTGCGTCATGGCCTACGGCGACAAGGGCGAGGGCGCCATCGGCTACCTGCTCGGCGAAGCCAATCGCGGCCTCGAATACATGTTCATCATGATGAACGAAGCCCGTCTCGGCGTCGGCCTGCAAGGCGTCGCCATCGGCGAGCGCGCCTACCAGCAGGCGCTCGCCTACGCCCGCGACCGCAAGCAGGGGCGCGACGCGCTGACTGGCGAAATGCTGGTGACCATCGACAAGCACCCGGACATCCGGCGCATGCTGATGCTCATGAAATCGCGCGTCGAAGCGGCCCGCGCGCTGACCTACTACACCTCCGGCCTGCTCGACCGCGCCCGCCATCTGGCCGACGCCGAAGAACGCAAGAAGGCGCTGTGGCTGGCCGAATTCATGATTCCCATCGTCAAGGGTGGCGGCACCGAAATGGGCATCGAGGTCACCTCGCTCGGTATCCAGATCCACGGCGGCATGGGCTTCATCGAAGAAACCGGCGCCGCCCAGCACTTCCGCGACGCCCGCATCACGACGATCTACGAAGGCACCACCGGCATCCAGGCTAACGACCTCCTGTTCCGCAAGCTGATGCGCGACCAGGGCGCCACCGCGAAGCTCGTTTTCGGCGAAATCTACGCCACGGTCAAGACGCTGACCGCGTGCGGCAAGCCGGAACTGGCGGCGATCGCCCAGAAGCTCGGCAGCGCGCTGAAGATGTGGACCGACAGCACCGAATGGCTGGCGGCCAACGCCAAAACCGGCCTCGGCGGCGTGTTGACCGCAGCCGTCCCCTACCTGAGCCTGGCCGTCGTCGTCTGCAATGGCTGGATGATGGCCAAGGCCGCACTGGCTGCCGCCGGCTATCTGGACAAGGGCGAGGGCGACCTGCCGTTCTACCGCGCCAAGCTGGCCAGCGCCCGCTTCTACGCCGACCAGATGCTGCCGCAGGCGATTGCCTTTGCCGAAACGGTCAAGGCCGGCGACGCGGCGATTGCCGGTCTCGGCGACGAACTGTTCGACGCCTGATTCCCCCGATTATCTCTGCGACCTCGCGTCTTTCGCCCCCGCCCGCCGGGGGCTTTTTTTTGGAGACCATCATGACTTTCCCCGAACTCAGCGCGATCGGACTCGAATTTGCCGACGGCGTGCTGGAGGCGACGCTGAACCGGCCCGATCGGGCCAACGCGCTCGACGACACGCTGTGGCAGGAACTGCGCAGCCTTTTCGACTGGGCCGACGCGACGCCGGCGGTGCGCGTCGTCATCCTCGCCGGCGCCGGCCGCCATTTCTGCGCCGGCATCGATCTCGCCATGCTGGGCGGCGTCATGGCGCGCATTGCCGACGCCGACGAGGCGCGCAGCCGCGAAGCCCTGCGCCGCCTGATCATCGACCTGCAGGATTGCCTGACGGCGGCCGAACGCTGCCGCAAGCCGGTGCTTGCCGCGATCCAGGGCGCCTGCCTGGGCGGCGGTCTAGACCTCGCCTGCTGCTGCGACCTGCGCTACGCCAGCGCCGACGCGCGCTTCGCGGTGCGCGAGATCGATCTCGGCATGGTTGCCGACGTCGGCACGCTGCAGCGGCTGCCGCGCCTGATCCCGCCCGGCATCGCCCGCGAACTCGCTTACACCGGGCGCGAGTTCGCCGCCGACGAGGCGCTGCGCCACGGCTTCGTCAATGCTGTCAGCGCGGATGCCGACAGCCTGCTGGCGATGGTCCGCGAAACCGCCCGCGTCATCGCTGGCAAATCGCCGCTCGCCATTCGCGGCAGCAAGGAAGTCCTCAACTACAGCCGCGATCATTCGGTCGCCGACGGTCTCGCCCATGTCGCCAGCTGGAATGCCGCGATGCTGCTTTCCGCCGACCTGCGCGAGGCCACGGCGGCCGCCCGCGCCGGCCGAACGCCGAGCTTCGCCGATTGAACCTTGAAACCTCGGTTGACCGCTGACCTCTCCTTGTACGGCCAGATGAATGCCGACTGCAGTAGCTCCGATGCGACTAAGCCGTTGGCGGCTCGTTTTCACTCTTCCTTGCAGGCGTGAGCCTGCCGCGTCGTCGCTGCGCGTCGGCGATCCAGTCCAAACGCGCCCGCGGCCGCGTTCAACTGAGGTTTCAAGCTTGAACGGCTGAGCCGGCCGGCGTCACAAAATGGCGGCAATCCGGCCGGCCGACCCTGTTATGCTGGCCCGCCGTGCCGCAAACAAGGAGAAACCATGGCCATCGGCTGGCTGACGATACTGTCCAACGTCCCCTGGTCCGACGTGATCAAGAACGCCCCGGTTGTCGCCGACGGCGCCCGCAAGCTCTGGCAGA
Organism: uncultured Dechloromonas sp.; assembly: GCA_964523045.1. Taxonomy (GTDB): domain Bacteria; phylum Pseudomonadota; class Gammaproteobacteria; order Burkholderiales; family Rhodocyclaceae; genus Azonexus. The sequence goes on from CAZFXO010000073.1 coordinate 16,626, forward strand.
AGCTTGGCAGCCGCAACTCCGCTGCCGCCGGTGGCGCGCCAGCCGCGACCCCGGAGGAGCGGCTGGCCACGCTGCAGGTCCGGGTCGACGAAATGCAGGCGCAGTTGCAGAACGCTGGCGAGGTGATCCAGTCGCTCGCCGAGCAGAACGCGCAACTGATCGCCCGCGTCGAGAAGACCCGCCGCCGCCTGTTGCTGCTCGCGCTCGCCAACGCCGTCACCGCTGCCATCGCGCTCGCCGCCTGGCTGCGCTGAATCGATCGTCCGCCGCGAGATTGCGACAGCGAACCGAATCGGCCGCCCTGTCGTTGGTACGCTGAGGCTTCAACGTCGGCCGTCGGCCGTCGGGCGCTCTGCGCGAGGGGGCGCCGCGGATATTGCGCTGGTGCTGGTTTTCCAGTCGCAGTTAGAATTCCGCAATCCTAGGGTCTGTTCACATTTGCGGAATTGTGTTTACATCCTGTCTTTTGGATACAA
>CAZFXO010000074.1:0-16751 GCA_964523045.1 uncultured Dechloromonas sp.
AGGCGGTGGTCGCCCAGCAGTTGCTGCCGCTCAACGCCCGGCCGGGGCGGGTGGCGGCGGTGGAAATCATGCAGGTGACGCCGGCCGTTTCCAACCTGATCGCCTCCGGACGCACGGCGCAGATCTATTCGGCGATCGAATCCGGGCGCGAACTGGGCATGCAAACCTTCGACCAGTCCTTCGCCGGCCTGGCGCGCGACGGCCTGGTCGACACCGACAACGCCCGCCGCCTGGCGCGCGACCCGATCAACTTCGACCGCCTGCTGCGCGCGCCGAGGAGCCTGCCATGACTTCGCTCAACGAAGCGGCGCTGATCAACGCCGGCTTGCAGGCCGAGCTGTTCGACCGCGACCTGGTCAACCGCCTGCGCGCCTACGCCCGCGCCAACCGGCTGTCCTTGCTCGACGCCCTGTCGCGCGAGCTGGGCCTGCCGCACACCGCCTTCTACCTGGCGCTGGCCCAGGTGCATGACCTGCCCTACGCCCGCCTCGACCAGTGGACACTCGATCTCGCCCAGGCCGCCCGGCTGCCGGCGACGCTGCTCAAGCGCCACCCGATGGTGCCGCTGCGCAACCGAGACGGCGAACTGCAACTGGCGATCAGCGATCCCAGCGACCAGCCCGGCATCGAGACGGCGCGGCGCATCGTCGGCGCCGGCACGCCGCTCGCCGTCGCCGATCCGGCGGCGCTGGCGCCGCTGCTCGCCCGCTTCGCCCCGGCCGACGCGCGCGACGGCACGATCGAGGAGCCGGTCGCGCTGTTCGACCGCCTGCTGCGCGACGCGCTGCTGCGCCGCGCCTCCGACATCCACGCCGAAAGCGTCAAGGACGGCGTGCGCATCCGGCTGCGCGTCGATGGGCGCATGATCGCCTGGGGCGGCCAGCTGCCGAAGGCGCTCGGCGACGGCCTGATCAGCCGGATCAAGGTACTGGCCGGGATGGACATCGCCGAAGCGCGGGCGCCGCAGGACGGCAGCCTGATCTACCCGACCGGCGACGGCGAGCCGATGGAAATGCGCGTCGCCTCGGTGCCGATCAAGTTCGGCGAACGCCTGACCCTGCGCGTGATGAAGAGCGACCCCGGGCGGCAGACGGTGGACGCGCTGGGCATGCCGCCGTTCATGGTCGACCGCCTGCGCGAGGCGCTTTCCAACCCGCACGGCATCGTCCTCGTCACCGGGCCGACCGGCAGCGGCAAGAGCACGACGCTCTACGCCGTGCTGCGCGAACTCGACGCCGACACGCTCAACATCCTCACCGCCGAAGACCCGGTCGAACAGGTGATACCCGGCATCTCGCAGGTGCAGGTCGGCGGCAAGGTCGGCTTTGCCGACGCGCTGCGCAGCTTCCTGCGGCACGATCCGGACGTCATCCTGGTCGGCGAGATCCGCGACTTCGACACCGCCGACGTCGCGCTCAAGGCGGCGACCACCGGCCACATGGTGCTGTCGACGCTGCACACCAACACCGCCGTCGGTGCCATCACCCGGCTGTCCGACATCGGCTGCGAACGCTTCCTGATCGGTGCGACGCTGCACGGCATCATCGCCCAGCGCCTGGTGCGCATGCTCTGCCCGCACTGCCGCAGCCTGCGCCCGGCCAGCGCCGAGGAACGGGCGCTGCTCCAGATCGCAGCCGGAGCCCCTTGCGAGATCGGCGTCGCCAACGGCTGTCCGCGTTGCCTGGGCAGCGGCTACCGCGGCCGCATCGGCCTCTTCGAAGCGCTCTGGCTGGACGGCGAACTGGCCGAGCTGGTCGCCAACGACGCCAGCGAACGCGAGCTGGCACAGGCCGCCGGCAACTACTGGCGGCTCGGCGACGACGCCCGCGACAAGGTGCTGCAAGCGGTCACCACCCTGGCCGAGGTCCGCCCCTACCTGCACCTGAGGCGCGCCTGAGATGGCGACCTTCAGCTATCTCGGCCTCAACGCGCAGGGACAGGAGCGCGCCGGGCAGTTGCATGCCCAGGACCTCAACGAGGCGCGCCAGTTGCTGCGCGGCCAGGGGCTGCGCATCCTCGAACTGCAGGCCGGCGAGCGCGCCAGCCGCAAGCCGCTCGACGCGCTGCGCGATGTCGGGCGCCTGTTGCGCGGCATGCTGCCGGTGCGCACCACCGACATGATGCTGTTCTACCGCCAGATGCAGTTGATGCTGCGCGCCGGCCACACCATCCTGGAAGCGCTCGAAGCCGCCGGCCGCCTGTCCAGCCGGCCGCGTCTGAGCGACCAGTTGCAACGCTGCAGCGAGCGGATCAGCGCCGGCAGTTCGTTCTCGGCGGCGCTGGACAAGGAAAAAGCGGCCTTTCCCCGGCTGACCGTGAAACTGGCCGAAGCCGGCGAGGCTTCCGGCGAACTGGATTCGGTCTTCGAGCGCCTGGCGGTGTTGACCGAGCGCCGTGCCGACGTCAAGCGCCAGTTGCTCACCGCGCTGACCTACCCGTCGATCGTGCTGCTCGTCTCGATCGGCGTCATCAGCTTTCTGGTCGGCACCGTCGTGCCGCGCTTCGCGCTCTTTCTCAACGCGCGCGGCAAGGCGATTCCCTGGGCGGCGCAGACCATGCTCGACGTCGCCGCCTGGCTGTCCAACTGGGGCGCCCTGCTCGGCATCGGCATGCTCGGCGCGCTGGCCAGCCTCATCGTGCTGCGCCGCCTGGCCCGCCCGCGCCGGCTGATCGACGCTTTTCTGCTGCGCCTGCCGGTACTCGGCGCGACGCTGATGGCGGCAGCGATGGCGCAGGCCGCGTGGACCTTCGGCCTGCTCCTGAAAAGCCGCCTGACGGTGCTCGAAGCGCTGCGCTCGGTGGCCCAGGTGACGAGCAACGCCCACGTCTCCGGCGCGCTGGAGGTGGCCTGTGAACAGGTGATCGAAGGCCGCGCCCTGACCGTCGCCCTCGACCGCCCGCCGATCCCGGCGCTGGTCCGTCACATGGCGTCGGTCGGCGAACGCAGCGGCGAGATGGAAGCGGTGATGGAAGCGCTTGGCAACCATTACCAGAAAGAACTCGATGCCCGCGTCAAGATGCTTTCGGCGCTGATCGAACCGGTGCTGACGCTGTTCATCGGCGGCATCGTCGGCTTTGTCTATTACGCCTTCTTCCAGGCCGTACTCGCCGTTTCCACCGGCGCTTAGGAAAACATGCCCACGCCACGCCTTCCCACCGTCGCCCTGCTCCTCTTGCTGGCGTTGAGCCCTGAACTGCAGGCCCAGAACCGGGCCCTCGACCTGGCCGCCGAGCGCAACGCCGACTTGCCGCCGAGCGTGCGCGAGAACCTGGAGACGATCGGCCGCTACGCCGAGACGGTGAATCGCCGGCTCGCCCCGAAAGAGGCCAGGCCGCGCCGCCTCGACCAGGTCGCCGATCCGTTCGAGGTCTCGCCGCAACTGCGCGACGGTCCGAAGAACAGCAGCTCGCCCGGCGGCCTGCCCAACGCCGGCCGCCTCGAACTGCAGCGCCAGGTCCAGTTGCGGGCCTTGCTGGCGATCGGCGGCCGGCGCGTCGCCCAGCTCGTCATCCGCGACAAGGACAGCCTCACCGTGCACGACCGCGAACTGATCGATCTCGGCGAGCTGGGCGTCTTCGAAGTCCGCATCGAACGCGACGCGGTCTCCCTGTTCAACCCCAGCGCGCCGCAAGGCAGCAAATTGATCCTGCGATGAAACGCTCCCTGTCCGTCCTCTGCTTCCTCCTCCTTGCCGTCGCTCCCCTGGCCGCCGCGCCGGCCAAGGCACCGGCCCGGCCCGCTGCCGGCGTCATCGGCGACATCCAGTTGACCCGGGTCCGCCTCGAAGACGTCGCCCGCCTGCTGTCGCAGGTCGGCCAGGCCAACGTCGTCGTCACCAGCGAAGTCTTCGACAAGGTGGTTTCGATCTACCTGCGCAACGCCCGCGTCGAGGACATGGTGCGCAACGTCTGCCGCGCCGCCGGCGTCTGGTATCGCAAGGACGCCGATTCGGACACCTACATCATCATGAGCGCAACGGAATACCAGAAGGATCTGGCGATCGTCCGCGACGAAAAGACGCGCGTATTCACGCTGCGCCACCACAACGTCGTCGCCACCGCCAACGCCGTCCGCGCGCTGTTCGGCAGCCGCGTCGCGCTGGCCACCCCGGTCGAGGAGATGCCGCCGGTTTCCCTCGGTTCCGGCAACCGGCAGAAGGCCGGCAGCCGCAACACGGGCAACGGTAACGGCAATCGTAGTGGTAACAACGGCAACAACAGCGGCACGGCGACCGGCACCGCCGACAACAGCGGTTTTACAGCCAGTGGCAACAGCGGTGGCCTGCAGGGCGGCAGCCGCGGCGGCGGGGCTTCTGCCGCGGTCGGCGATCCGCGCAGCGAGCTGGACCGCCTGAGCGCCGAACGCCTGTCGACGCAGGTCCGCGTCGACGAACAGGGGCAACTGGTCGCCGGCGCCGGCAGCGTGCAGGAAGTCTCGGCCAACCTCGGGCCGCCGATCAACGTCACCTACAACCGCCTGAACAACCTGTTGATGGTGCGCAGCGGCGACATTACCGCGCTGGAACAGATCGGCCAGTTGATCGCCGAGATGGACCGCCCGCCGAAACAGGTGCTGCTGGAAATGAAGATCCTCGAAGTGACGCTCGACGACGGTTACCGCTCGGTCTTCGATATCGGCCTCGCCGGCAAGGGGACGACCGCCGGCCCCGGCGGCTGGGCCAGCCAGTCCAACCAGGGCACCGGCATCAGCGCGCGCAACAGCCTCGGCTCCGGCCTGTTCGGCGTCGAGAACGACGCCAACCTGATCTGGCAGGTGATGAGCAGTTCGCTGACCATGCGCCTGCAGTTGCTGGCCAACGAGAACAAGCTCAAGGTCCTCTCCTCGCCGATGCTGGTCGCCGCCAACAACCAGCCGGCGCGACTTTTCATCGGCGACGAACGCGTCCTCACCGTCGGCGCCTCGTCGCAGAGCGTCACCGGGACGACCGGCGCGACCAACACGACGATCACCGTCGAGACCGAGAAACGCGACGTCGGCCAGACCCTCGCCATCCTGCCGCGCATCAACGGCGACCGGACGATCAGCCTGACCATCGACCAGGACAGTTCGACGGTCAAGATCGGCGACGCGACGATCCCGATCACCACCGCCAACGGCAATGTCATCTACTTCCCGATCGATACCGTCAACACCGCCAACCTGCAGGTCACCGCCCACGCCAAGGACGGCATGACCGTCGCCATCGGCGGCATGATCCGCGAAAGCAGCCAGCGCGACGAGGAAAAGGTGCCGCTGCTCGGCGACATCCCCGGCGTCGGCTTCTTCTTCAAGCGCGACGTGCGGGCGGCGATACGCTCGCAGATCGTCCTGCTGATCACCCCGCGCGTACTCGAAAGCCCCGAGGAATCGGCGTCGCTGGCACGCCAGCACGAGCAGGATTACGGCAAGCAGAGCGCCAAGTTCCCGCGCACGCCGGTGCTGCCGAAACCACTGGCGGCACAGGCGGAAAGCGCGCCCGTGGCAGCCTCCGGCTACGACCTCAAGTTGCCGGCGGAGGCGCCGAGCAGCGAGGCAAGGTCAACGCGGCAGCGCATCGCCGAGCTGGCGCGCGCCGCCGCCCACGCCGTGCGCGAAGAGCCGGTGGCGACGCCGGTCGGCATGCAGCGCGTCAGCCTCGGCAGCAAGACGCTGGCGCTCGACGAGCGTCTGGAAGCGAGCCCGGTCGCCAGCTGGCAGGCCGACGGCCTGCGGGTAACGGCTTTGCGCGTGATCAACCTGGCCGACCACGCCCGGCGCCTGAGCGCCGGCATGCTGCGCGGGCGCTGGACGGCAATGGTGATCGAACAGCCGAACCTCGACGCCGCCTTCGGCAAGAACTCCTGGAGCTGGGTCTACGCAATCTCGGAAGAGCCCTTCGAGCAAGCGCTGGAGCACACGCCATGAGGCTCGCCCTGGCGCTCCTCTGCCTGCTGCCGGCCGGCGTCGCCGCCAGCACTGCCGACCCGCTGGCGGGCGCGAGCATCACATTGTTCACCGCCGACGCCGATCCCTTGCCCGCCGAAACGACGCTGACCCTGTTCGGCGACGATGGCCCGACGACCGCCACCCTTGAGGACGCCCCGGCGGCGGACACCGGACGCGGCAGCCTGACGCTGGCCGCCGGCTACCGGCACGAAAGCCTGCGTTTCAATTTCGCCGCCGATCGCAGCGGCAAGCGAACGCCGAACATCCTGTCCGAACTCGAATGGCGGGTGCCGATGGCCGAACTGCGCCTGAACGCCGACTGGACCCAGCGCAGCGGCTTCACCGTCGAAGGCCGCTTCGCCTGGGCGCATGGCGTCAGCGGCGGCAAGGTCCAGGATTCCGACTACCTTCAGAACAACCGGGCCGGCGAGTTCTCCCGCTCCTACGCCGACCCCGACCACAGCACGGCCTACGACCTGTCGCTGGGCGCCGGCTGGCGTTTTCCGCTCGGGCAACGGGCCCGCCTGAGCGCACTCGCCGGTTACGCGCTCAAACATGTCCACTTCAGCATGCGCAACGGTCGCCAGGTACTCAGCCTGCCTCCCCAGAGCATGCCGCTGGGCGACTTCGCCGGCCTCGACAGCAGCTACACCCCGCAATGGCGCGGCCCCTGGCTCGCCCTCAAGGGCGAACTGGCGCTCGGCGCCGGCTTTGCCGTACACGCCGGGCTCGGCTATCACCGCTTGAAGCTGAAAGCCGAAGCGGACTGGAACCTGCGCGGCGATCGCGCCCACCCGGTGAGCTTTCGCCACTCCGGCAGCGGCGACGGCTGGGACGCGCAACTGGGCGCCCGCTGGCGGTTTTCGCGCGGCCAGGAGGTCAGCCTCGATCTCGGAAAACGCCGCTTCGATCTGAAAGACGGAGTGCACACCAATTACTTCGCCGACGGCAGCGCCAGCCGCCTGCGCCTCAACGAGGTGCGCTCCGAAAACTGGTCGGCCGTCGTCGGCTATCGACTTCTCTATTGACCCGAAACCCTATCCATCCCTCTGACCTGCCCACCGCTCCCCATGACCCACGACGACTCCACCCCTTCCCTGCACGCCGCGCTGGCCGCGGTCAACCAAGTATTGCTCGGCAAATCCCACGCCGTCCGCCTGGCCATGACCTGCCTCGTGGCACGCGGCCATCTGCTGCTCGAAGACCTGCCCGGCATGGGCAAGACGGTGCTCGCCCACGCGCTGGCCCGGACGCTGGGCCTGGCGTTCAACCGCGTCCAGTTCACCAATGACCTGCTACCCGGCGACCTCATCGGCGCCGCCATCTACGTCAAGGAAAAGGAAGGCTTCGTTTTCCATCCGGGGCCGATCTTTACCCAGTTGCTGCTTGCCGACGAGATCAACCGCGCCTCGCCGAAGACGCAGTCGGCGCTGCTCGAAGCGATGGAGGAGAGACAGGTGTCGAGCGACGGGACGACCCGCCCGCTGCCCGAACCCTTTTTCGTCATCGCGACGCAGAACCCGGTCGACCAGCTATCGACCAACGCCCTGCCGGAAGCGCAGCTCGACCGCTTCCTGATGCGTGTCTCGCTCGGCTACCCGGACGCCGCCGCCGAACTGGCGGTGCTGCGCGGCGACGATCGGCGCGAGCTGCTCGCCGAACTGCCGGCGGTGCTCGACACTGCGGCGCTGCTCGCGCTGCAGCGCCAGGCGCGCGCCGTCCACGCCAGCGACGCGCTGCTCGCCTACGTGCGCGCCCTGGCCGAACACACGCGCCACGCCGCCGGGCTCAACTACGGCCTGTCGCCGCGCGCCGCGCTCGGCCTGCTCGCCGCCGGCCGCGCCTGGGCCCTGCTCGACGGCCGCGACCACGTCCTGCCGGCCGACATCCAGGCCGTCTTCCCGGCCGTCGCCCTGCACCGGCTGGGCCTGTGCGACGCACGCCAGGCCGACGCCGTGGCCACCCGCTTCCTGGAAGCAGTGCCGCTGCCATGAAACACCGCGCCCCGTCGTCCGCCGCCCGACTGCGCCCGACCGCCGTCGGCAGCTTCTGGCTGCTGGCCGTGCTGGCGCTGCTGGCGAGCGCGATCAACTACGGCAACAACCTGATCTTCGCCCTTGCCTTCCTGCTCCTCGCGCTGTGGTTGCAGTCCGCCTGGCAATGCCGCCGCCAGTTGCGCCGCCTGGTCTGGCAGGGCAACGCGCCGGTCGCGGTGTTTGCCGGCGAGCGCCTGGTGGTCGATGGCCGGGTCGGCAACGGCCAGGCCGACGCCTGGGTGGCGCTGGCCGACGAAGGGCGTGCCGGATCGCCGGCCGATTTCGACGCCCAGGGCGAAACGACGGTGGCGCTGGCGCTGCCGACCGCGCAGCGGGGCGAACGCCAGCTCGCCACGCTGCGCCTCGTCTCGCGCTGGCCGCTCGGCCTGTGGCAGGCGAGCCGCCCGCTGCCGGCGCTGCGCGCCATCGTCTATCCACAACCCGCCGGCGAATTGCCGCTGCCCGCCAGCGATCCGCGCCACGCCCACCGCCAGGCGGCGAGCGACGATTACCAGGGCCTGCGCGCCTACGCGCCGGGCGACCCGCCGCGCCGCATCAACTGGCGCGTCTACGGGCGCAGCGGCGAGCTGACCGTGAACCGCTTCGACGGCGGTGCCGGCGGCAACGCCCTGCGTCTGGACTGGGAACGCACGGTCGGCGACGTCGAATGCCGTCTCGCCCAACTGACCGCCTGGCTGCTCGCCGCCGAGCACGCCGGCCACGAATACGCCCTGCGCCTGCCCGGCTTCGCCCGCCCGCCGGGACGCGGCGCCGCCCAGCGCGCCGCCTGCCTGGAAGCGCTCGCCCTGTTTTCTCCCGCCAACCCTTCGAGATCATGAACACGCCCCTCACCGAAACGGCCGGGCTTGCCTGGCGTACCCGCGACACGACGCGACAGCTTTCCCGCGCGCTGATCGTCAGCTTTGCCATCGCCCTGGTCAGCGGTCTGCTGCTCTGGCTGCGCCTCGGCCACGACAACCTGGCGCAGGTGCTGTTGCTGACGCATCTCTGCGCCGGCCTGCTCGCCGCCATCCTCTTCCCGCCTTTCGTCGTCCTGCACTGGAACGACGGCCGCGAGCCGTTCCGCCACCTGTTCTGGCCGCTTGCCGTGCTGCGCGCCGTCGGCCGCGAGGCCTACGCCGGCAAGCGTCTGCTCGGCCTCGCCGTGCTGTGGACGCTGCTCCTGGTGCTGCTCTCCGGCCTGCTCGTCGCCGCGCCGGCGGTCGCCTACCTGGCCGGTCATCCGCTCACCTGGCCCTACGGCGGCCAGGTCCTGCTGCTCGACATTCACCGCCTGCTGACGCCGCCGCTGATCCTGATCCTGGTCCTGCACCTGCCGTTGAGGAAGACGCCATGAAACTGTCCACCCCGCTCGTCTGGCTGCTCGGCACCGGCATCGCCAGCGCCCTCGTTTTCGCCGCCTTTGCCGTTTTCCTGCCCGCCCCGCCCAGCCTTGCCGTCGATCCACTCAAGGGCCTGCCGTTCTTCAGCCAGCCCTTCGGCGACAACCCGTTTACCCCGGCGGAACTGCGCACGCCGGACGGCAAGCTGGTCGACTGGCGCGGTGTGCCTTCAGCGCGCAGTTGCGCCGAATGCCACCGGCAGGAGTACATGGAATGGGCTACGTCCTTGCATGCCGTCTCGGACGAAGAGTTGATCTATGCGACGACGGTCGACGAGAACACCAGCAAGACGCTGGCCGCCAGGCAGCATGGCATGGAGAAAGGGCGCTGGTGCGAGGCCTGCCACAACCCGCTGGGGGTGATGACCGGCTCGATCACCCCGGTCAACAGCGTGCCGCGCACCGAAACCATGGAGGAAGGCGTCACCTGCGTCGTCTGCCACACCGCCAGCCACGCCGAACCGCTGGCCGGCAACGGCGCGCTGACCATCCGCCTCAATGACATCTTCCGCCACCTGCACCCGGCCGTGATCATGGCCGCGCCGGCCCGCCACGCGACCGACATGCAGGCCCGCCGCGACGTGCCGCTGATGGGCGACAGCGCGCTGTGCGGCGCCTGCCACACGGAAATCCGGCCGACCGCGGTGGCCGGCGAGGAACCGATGAACCTGCAGGAAACCTATGACGAGTGGCGGCATTCGCCGTGGGCCAAGCAAGGCGTCCATTGCCAGGACTGCCACATGGCGGCCGACCCGGCGGCCACCGTCGCCGCGCTCAAGCGGGGCGAGAAGAAGCCGCGCGGCGTCTCGCACCGTATCGCCGGCAACAACTACCTGCTCGCCAATCCGGACCTGCCCGGCAAACTGATGACGACCCTGCGCGGCGGCGCGCCGTCTGGCCTCAACAAGCTGTTCAAGCGCGACGAGTACGAGGCCGAACAGCGCAAGACCAGCGAACAGGTGGTCGGCCTGCTGCGCCAGGCGGCGGACCTGCGCCTCCAGGCCGACGACCCGGCCAAGCTGACGGTGACGGTGACAAACAGTGGCGCCGGCCACGCGCTGCCGACCGGGCCGCTCGACCAGCGCCACCTGTGGCTGGAGGTCAAGGTCAGCGACGCCACCGGCAAGACGTATTTCCACAGCGGCGCCTTCGACGCGCAAAGCGGCCGCACCGACCCCGACGCGGTGCGCTGGGTCAAGGAAATCACCGGCCCCGACGGCAAACTCATGCTTACCCACCTGCTCTTCGACGCCCAGCGCCTGCACTACCCGCGCAAGCCGATCCCGGCCGGCGCCAGCGAGCGCATCGACTACCCGCTGCCGGCGCTGCCCGCCGGGCGCTACCAGGTCGAGGTCAAACTCTGGTACCGGCTCGCCTTCCAGGAAATCCTCGACAACTTCGCCAGCCAGACCGGCAGCAAGCCGGACGTGATCATCCCGCCGCTCGCCATCGCCAGCACCCACGGCGAACTGACGATAAGCACGCAGACGGCGGAGGCCGCACGATGAACGCCACGCAAAAAACCGGCCCCGGCCTGCTCGTCACCGTCGCCTGGCTGCTGCCATTGCTCACCGCCGGCGCCATCGGCTACCTGGTGCTGCGCGACCATCCGGATGACGAAACCGCCCGCATCGCCCGCGCCCGCGACGACATCCGGGCGCTGTCCAGCGCCCTGCTCGCCGGCCCGGCGCTGCCCGCCACCACCGACGGCCTCGCCGCGCTGGTCGCCGCCGGCCGCCTGCCGCGCATTCCGGACGATCCCTGGGGCCGCCCCTACCGCTACCTGAACCCCGGCGAACAACACGCCTGGGAACTCTATTCGCTGGGTCCGGACGGCGTCGTCAGCCAGGACGACGTGGTGAACTGGAACCTCTACGGAGGTCGCTGAGTGCGCTTCCTTCCTGCTTTCCGCCCTGGCCCGCCGGCCGGGTCCTTGCTGCTCCTGGCGCTGGCCCTGCTCGCGCACGCCCCGGCGCTACCGCTGGCGGCCTGGCCGGCGCTCGGCCTGGCGCTGCTGGCGCGCCGCCTGCCGACCGGCCGCCTCGCCAGTGCTTTGCGGCTGAGCGGTCTGCTTGCGGTCTACACGCTCGCCGCACTGATTTTCGGCACCTTCGACGCCACGACGCTGCGCCTCACCTTGCTCGTCGCACTCGCGCTGAAATGGGCGGAAAGCCGCACGCCGCGCGAGTTCGCGCTGGTCAGCGCGGCCGCCACGGTGGCCGTGGCGATCGGTCTCCTGCAGTGGGGCGACGGCATGGGCGTCGCCCTGGTCCTGGCCAGCGCGCTGCTGCTGGTCGCCGCCAGCGACCTGCGCCCGCGTCCGCCGTTGCGCCGCCTGCGCCGGGCCGGCGCCCTGCTGCTCGGCGCCTTGCCGCTGGCCGGCGTGCTGTTCCTGTTCTTTCCGCGCATCCCCGGTCCGCTGTGGGACATCGGGCTCAGTTTCGGCCTGCCGCTGTCGATCGGCCTGGAGAAATCGAGCGACGGCCTGGGCATTTCGACCCGCCTGGCGCCGGGCGAAGGCCAGGCGCAGACCGGCGTCAGCGAAAGCCAGCCGGTCCTGGTCGCCGAATTTGCCAACTGGGTGCCGCCGACCAGCCGCCTGTACTGGCGCGGGCCGGTCTATTACGACTTCGACGGCCGGCAATGGACACTCGACGCCGATTACGAGGCCGGCCAGGGACGCCGTTTCATGGCGCAGGGGTGGACCAGCGGCGCCCGTTTCTCGGAAACCCTGCGCGGCACCGGCCGCGAGATCCGCTACCGCATCCGCCTGACGCCGCACGACCGGCTCTGGCTGTACGGCCTCGACCTGCCGTCGCGGCTGCCGGCCGAATCGGTGATCGGCCCCGACTGGCAGGTCTTGTCGCACCGCCCGGTGACGCAGGAAATCCACTACGACATGGCGTCCTGGCTGGACTGGGAAGGCGGCGGCAGCCTCGACGCGGCGCAGCGCCAACGCGCGCTGGCGCTGCCGGCGCGCGGCAACCCGGCGCTACGCGAACTGGGCGCCCGGTTGAACCGGGAACACCATGGCGACGCGGCAGCCATCGCACGCGCCGCGCTGATTTCGCTGGGCAACGCCGGCTATCGGCTCGACGAACGCCAGCCGCTGCCGGCTGGCGACGACGGCATCGATGCCTTCTGGTTCCAGGTCAAGGCCGGCGACGCCAGCGCCTACGCCACCGCCTACGCCTTCCTGATGCGCGCCGCCGGGGTGCCGGCCCGACTGGTCAGTGGTTTTCGCGGCGGCAAGCTGATGGCGCTGACCGATTACGTCGTCGTCAAGCGCAGCCACGCCCACGCCTGGGTGGAAATCTGGGACGACAACAGTGGCTGGCGCCGTTTCGATCCGACCGACCTGGTGGCGCCAGAGCGCTTCGGCAGTCCAGCGGCGAAACCGCAGCCACGCCCGCAAGCCCCGCCGCAACCGCAGGCGGCGGCCGCGCCGCGCCAGCCGTCGGCGCCGGCAGCAGCGCCCAAGGCCGCGCCGGCAACGACGCCGCCGCTGCTCGCGTTCAAGGATCTGCCGCTGCCCGACGTCGCCGGCTGGCTGGCGCGCTGGGTGCTGAAACTGGACGCCGACACCCAGAAGCAACTGCTCGGCGGCGACGGCAGCGGCCCGTTGTGGGCCTGGCTGCTCGGCCTGGGCGTCCTGTTCGGCACGCTGCTGGCCGGCGCCATGGCCGCATTCGCCCGCTGGCGCGAATGGCGTACCGTGCCCGCCGCGCAGCGCGCTTGGGACAAGTCGCTGCGCCTGCTCGCCCGCCACGGCGTCGCCGTCCTGCCCGGCGAATGTCCGAGCCGCCTGGCCGCACGCGTCGCCACCAGCCACCCGGCCTGGGCCGAGGCGCTGGCCCGCCTGGCGCTGGCCTATACCGACTGGCGTTACGCCGCCGCGCGCGACGATGCGCCGACGCGCGTCGTCCGCGCCGCCCGCCACCTGAACAACCTGATCCTGGCCGGCGCCTTGCCGGACCGTTCATCGTCATGAAAGGACACTCCGCCATGCCGCGCCGCTTCCTCGCCGCCCTCTTCTTCCTGCTCGCCGGAATTCCCGCCGCTTTCGCCGCCTTCGACGGCAACGCGGTGATCGACGCCATCGTCAAACGCGGCGAAGCGGCGGTCGCCGCCTACGACCCGGCGCAGCCGCTGGCGGCGGCAAGCGAGTTTTCGGCGCTGTATTTCGATATTTTCGAAGGCTCGGGCATGGAACTCGACCTCGGCCTCAAAAGCGCCGCGCTGAAGACCGAACTGGAAGTCCTGTTCGGTGCGCTCAACGGCAACGCGATGCGCGGCGTGCCAAAGACGGAACTGCTCAAGTCCTGGGACACCCTGCACAGCCGGCTCGATTCGGCGCGCGCGCTCTACGCCGACGAAAGCGCGGCGAGCGCCGGCGGCAGCTTCGTCAAGTCCTTCCTGATCCTGCTGCGCGAAGGCGCCGAAGCGATGCTGGTGGTCAGCGCGCTGGCTACCTACCTGCGCCGGGCCGGCGCCGCCGACCGCGTCTGGGTGATCTATGCCGGCGTCGCCGTCGCCATTCCGCTGTCGCTGCTCACCGGCTGGGCGATCGGTAGCGTGCTGGCGTCGACCGGCGCCTCGCTGGCGGTGATCGAAGGCATCACCATGCTGCTTGCCGCCGCCGTGCTGTTCTACGTCAGCTTCTGGATGTTCTCCAAGCGCGAGGCGAAACGCTGGGAACAGTGGGTCGCCGGCCAGATGGAACGGGCGCTCGACAGCGGTTCGCTGCTGACGCTGGGGCTCGCCGCCTGCCTCGCCGTCTACCGCGAAGGCGCCGAAACGGTCCTCTTCTACCAGGCGCTGGCCGCCTCGGCGCCCGGCCAGACGGCCGCGCTGACGGCCGGTTTCGCCGCCGCCACGCTGGCCCTGGGCGGGCTCTACCTGCTGCTGCGCCAGGCCGCGCTGCGCCTGCCCTTCCGCCTTTTCTTCGGCGGCACGGCGGCACTCCTCTACCTGATGTGCGTGATCTTCGTCGGTAACGCGATCATCGAACTGCAGGCCGCCGCCTGGCTGGTCAGCACCTACCTGCCAAGCTTCCCGCACGTTTCCTGGCTGGGCCTGGCGCCAACCCGCGAAGGCCTGCTCGCACAAGGCAGCCTGCTGCTCCTGCCGGCCGTCGCCTGGCTGGCCTTGCGCTGGCGGCGAGGTGATGCCGGTGTCCGGCCGGCCGCCTGAAGCGGGCGGCCAGCGCACACCGGGAATCGCTGACAAGCCGCGCCTCGCATAGCCCGGCAGTTCGTGCTCGAAGCGCGCAATCTCACCCGAAGCGACCGCCTGAGATCATCGCGCCTGAGCACGGATCAACGACACACCGGACAGCATGCGATTGGCTGCCTTCGGCCACAAACAGACTGCCAACTTGTTCGGGTAGCGACCATTCAACGGGCCGCTCCACTCCGAAAGCTGTCGGATCGTCAATTCGTGCTCCTCGGCCTGAACGGTCATTGCCCTAATAGGTCTGTCAGGTGGCAATGCGCCATTCTGCGGACTATCAATCCATCTCAGTCTCGAATATCTTCGCAGCGGTCAGAAATGGCCTCCGATTGGTGGCGAATCGCGAATCTCAACTTCCCCCGCTAGACAAATTCGTATCTTTACATTTGCGCCATCTGGATCGTAAAAAAAACCGAAAAAGCATTCAGTTGCCTCTGGTAAGAGTTTTTTAATGTATTTTGCATACTCAACAAACTGACTAAAAATTAAGCCAGTAGAAGATCGAACCATGACGAGCACACCGCTTGGCGCACCACAAGCCACTCGTTTTTCTAGTAAATTATTCAGCAATTTATTTGCAGAATTCTTAAAATCAGCAGCAGGCGATGCTTGTGATACACCGCTCAAAAATTGGCCGGGACGGATTAGCACATAATTCAGGTCGTCAAAGTCTATGCAGATAAATGCCTCTAGGAGAAAGTCAGTAGCAAATTCTTCAACTAATGCACTGTCAATACCAGGCAAAGCTTCTTCCATTAACTTGAAAACTTTGCCATAGTCTTCGATCGGTATGGGTTGTCTCAAAATTAATCCTTTTAAAATCGTTCCACGAAGTCACAACATCCCTGCGAATTTCCAGTTCTATTTCGATATCTTTAAGCAGTAGCAATGCCTTGCATGAGATTTCGGACGCGTGCCATCAAGGCCGAATTTAACTCAACGGCCAGGGCGAAATGGCTAATATGGTGATACGAGCAATCAGGAACAGGCGAAGTCCTGCGGCACAAGACGCAGGAGTCGACAATGCTCCAACCCGAGCAGGCCTGGGAGCTATTGCGCAGGCATTGTGGGCGACTTGGCCTAGCCGCGCCACAACCGCAAATGCTGAACAGGATGAGGCTTTTGCCGCAATTAACCCCTAGGGATTTTACGGCGGTATTGTGCCAACATCGGTTTCGGCCTATCGAATCTGCAGCCGCCCTCATTTCGGCGCTGGAGGCAGAATATGCTGTAAAAATTGGCAGAAAAACCCGATTGGATTTCTATGATTTCTAAGGCGGTAATGGTTTAACGGAAAAAACGTGAAAATCTCAACATGCTGCACCGCCACCATCTCTATTATTTGGCAAGATCAATATTTGCCAGCTTTAGCCTAGCGAAGGTATCTCCATCCTCAAAGCGCCATCCTGAAGGCATTGTTGACTTCCACCCAAGCTCGAAATCAAGACGATGTTGCTCTTCTTTGCTAATTAAAGCTACTTTCCAATGCTTTTCCAAGAGAGACGCAATCAATTCATCCGACACCCCTTCTTTTATTAGCCTTTTGCACTCATTTATCATGAATGCACAAGGTACAACGTGTTCTGGATGTGTTGGTGTGTCTTTGCTAATTGACACCGATTTACCAACGAACACAAATTGGATCTCCGGATGGAGCATATACTCGAATAATCTGGAGTGAAATCCACTGCCATATTCAAGACAGTGCCGAAAATGCAACACCAACAGCCTACATGTTTGGAGAACTATTTTAGAATTTTCAGTCATTTTAAAATCGCATATTTAATTAAATATGGCATTTATTGACTACCAAAGCCTTAATACAAGCTGTGCAGCAATAACCAATATGGGGTGACCATTAGCTTCATAGGTATTTGACGAATTTGCGCCACTTTTCGGCTTTACCTTTTCCCGCTCAATCACCCACGTATTTGAGGAACTGGCGTTTGATTTTGGTTTGATTTCCTTGCCATCCCAGAGCCAGGTATTTGATGAATTCGCTCCTGTTTTTGGCTTAATCTCCTTTCCGTTAAGAATCCAGGTGTTTGAGGAATTGGCTCCAATTTTCGGTTTCAGTTCGGAACCGTCGCAGACCCAGCTCTTAGGGAAACGCTGAACAATTCACCGAGCCCTGGAGAATGAAGCAGGTGAAGGT
>CAZFXO010000075.1:0-15540 GCA_964523045.1 uncultured Dechloromonas sp.
CTTTATTCATGCCAATATCATACCATAAACGCCCTATCTATTTGCCGGGTTAATAACGCGCCACCGCCACACAACCCCGCCTCGAAAACAGGTTGATTGTGTTGAAGCAGTGCCGCACTAAGGGCAAAAGCGGCAGAAAATCCCTCTTTCTCTACATCGATGAGAATGCCCTTGTGCTCAGGATCGAACAGGTCCCGTGCCATCTCGCCAACCCGATGGCCGACCTGAAAGCGGTATTCTGCTTGCTCGGAATCATCGCGAAGCTCAGGGTGATGAACCTCCAGCCAGAGTCGTTTCTCGCACTGGCGCAAGGCCATCAGTTTTGATTTCGAAAAATTACGCATGGATTTTCAAGAAAATGAGATGCTGCGATCTTCAGTCTGCTTGCGACATTTCATGTCGTAACATGTCGCATCACTTACGCGACAAATTATGACGTAAGACTCCTGAAAATGCCCTTGTTTGGGATATTTCAGGTGAGAGTCCGATGTTCTGTTTAAAGCCCCCATTTGTAACCATGCTACTGTCAGGCAGCTTCGGCCGAGGAGTTCGCGTTCAGCCTGCGCTCTGAACGTCTCTTGAGGGGTGATTGGAGTCGCTTAACAGCGTCTCGTTGAATTCCTCGAACAACGGCAACCCGGGCGCCGTGGCGCCGGTGAACTCGGCCTCCCAGCCATGAGGAATGCTGAACAGGCGCAACGCGTCGAAATCCGGCCGTGCGCCGGCATCGAAGCAGTGGCAGACGCCGGCCGGCACGATGATCCAGTCGCCGGCTTCGCAGAGCAGTGCGAGATGACCGTCGGCGACGCGGATGTAGAACAGGCCGCTGCCGCCGAGGAAGTAGCGGATCTCGGCATCGGCATGGGTATGCTCGCCGAGGAAACGCTGACGCAGCGCCGGCCAGTCCGGGTTGCCCGGCTTGACGCTGACGCGGTCGACGCTGCGGATCGAGAGTTGCGCCTTGAGCGCGTCGAGTTCCGGCCCGTAGGCGGCGAGCACGGCGTCGAGGCTGCCGTCGCCAAGCTCGCGCCGCGGCCAGCGGCCGAAGCTCAGGCCGAGGCCGCGCAGCGCCACGCCGACCGCAGATTCGCCGGTCAGCGTGCGGCCCCAGCGCCCCTGCACGTCGAAATGCACCAATGCCGTCATCGCCGGGCCCTCCGCTTACTGCAGTGCCGCCGGCCGGGCGTAACCCGGGAAGTGCTTGTCGAGCACGTCCTTGAAGAACTTGCTCTTGAAGGCGGCGGCAATGTCGGCGGCCCACGGCGTGTTCTTGTCCTGGGTCCGGGTGGCGGCGACCAGCAGGTAGTAACCCGGCGTCTTTTCCAGGGCCACGGCTTCGGTCAGCTTGAGGCCGGAGGAGATCGCGAAGTTGCCGTTGATCACCGAGAAATCGGTGTCGTCGAGGGCGCGCGGCAGCTGCGCGGCTTCGAGCGGGACGAACTTCAGTTTCTTCGGATTCTCGGCCAGGTCCTTCTCGGTCACCTTGAGCGGATCGACGCCCGGCTTGGCCTTGACCAGGCCGTATTGCTCAAGGAAGACGAAAGTGCGGGCGAGATTGGTCGGGTCGTTGGGCACGGCGATGCGGGCGCCCTCCTTCACCTCGGCGACCGACCTGAACTTGCGCGAGTAGAGGCCGAGCGGCGCGATCGGCCCCTGGACGATGTCGACCAGATCAAGCTTGTTCTTCTCGGCGAAGTTCTTCAGGTAGATCACGTGCTGGAAGTAGTTGGCATCGAGCGCGCCCTGCGCCAGCGCGTGGTTCGGCTGGACGTAGTCGCTGAATTCGACGAGCTTGACCTTGTAGCCCTTCTGTTCGAGTTGCGGCTGGATGCCGCGGCGCAGAACCTCGATGTTCGAGCCGGCGGTGGTGCCGATGGTCAGCTCCTTCTTCGCCTGGGCGTGGGCGAGACCGGCCGAGAGGCCGACGGTGGCGGCAAAGACGCCGAGCAGCAGGTGGCGACGGGTGAAAGACATGAATGACTCCTTGAGGTAGTGATAGGGGAAAATCTCAGCGCTTGTCGAGACGATGCGCGATGGCATTGCCGCCAAACTGGATGATCTGGACGATGACGACGAGCAGCGCCACGGTCAGCAGCATGATGTCGGTCTCGAAGCGGTAGTAGCCGTAGCGGATCGCCAGGTCGCCGATGCCGCCTCCGCCAACGACGCCGGCAATGGCCGAGTAGGACAGGAAGCTGACGGCGAGCACGGTGAGCGCCAGGACCAGGCCGGCGCGCGCCTCCAGTACCAGCACCCGCCAGACGATCTGCCATTCCGAGGCGCCCATCGCGTGGGCAGCCTCGATCACGCCGCGCGGCACTTCGCGGATGGTCTGCTCGACCAGCCGCGCCAGATAGGGAATCGCCGCCACCGACAGCGGCACCGCCGCCGCCAGCGGGCCGATCGAGGTGCCGGCGACGATCCGGGTAAACGGCACCAGGGCGACCATCAGGATGATGAAGGGAAAGGAGCGCACGGTATTGACCAGCCAGCTCAGCACCAGGTAGGCCGGCCGGTTGGCCAGCGACTGGCCGGGGCCGAGCAGGAAGAGCAGGACGCCGAGCGGGCCGCCGACGAGGATCGCCGCGCTGAGGCCGATGCCGAGCATGATGAAGGTCTGGCCGATGGCTTCCCAGAGTTCGGGCAGCAGTTCGATGAAGGACTCAGGCATAGGACACCTTGGCGGAGAATTGCGGGGAAACGGCGGACGCTTCGCCGGTGGCGACGCGTCGGGCAGGCGGAACAAGCGGCGTAACGGCTTCGCCAACGTCGCTGGCGGCGGTACGCAGCGCCCGCCACTGGCGTTCCTCGACCAGCTCGGCCAGTTCGCGGCCGAGCGCGCTCTGCCGCTCGCGGGCCGGGCCATCGACGGCGAACTGCTCGATCAGGCGGCCGTGTTCGAGTA
Organism: uncultured Dechloromonas sp.; assembly: GCA_964523045.1. Lineage (GTDB taxonomy): Bacteria > Pseudomonadota > Gammaproteobacteria > Burkholderiales > Rhodocyclaceae > Azonexus. Next base: position 2,906 of record CAZFXO010000075.1, read on the forward strand.
CCGCGACATGGCTGCACAACTGGTCGACGACGGCCAGTTCGTGGGTGACGATGACGATGGTCACGCCCAGCTCGCGGTTGATCTCGCGCAGCGTCTGCAGCAGCGCACGGGTCGTCTCGCTGTCGAGCGCCGAGGTCGGTTCGTCGCACAGCAGCACGTCCGGACGCGGCGCCAGGGCGCGGGCGATCGCCACCCGCTGTTTCTGGCCGCCGGAGAGACGCGCCGGGTAGCTGGCGAGCTTGTCGGAAAGGCCGACCAGCGCCAGGCACTCGCGCACCCGGGCATCGATCTCGGCACGGCTATGGTGGCCGTGGATGCGCAGCGGGAAAGCGACGTTGTCGTACACCGTGGCGTTCTGCAGCAGGTTGAACTGCTGGAAGATCATCCCGATGTTCTGCCGCGCTTCGCGCAGTTGGCGCCGCCCGAGCGTCGTCAGTTCGCGCCCGGCAACGCGGACGCTGCCGGCGTCGGGCCGCTCGAGCAGGTTGATCAGGCGCAGCAGCGTCGATTTGCCGGCGCCGCTCTTGCCGACCAGGCCGAAGATGTCGCCGCGGGCGATGCTCAGCGACAGCGGATGCACCGCAGCGAAATGCTGGCCGTCGGGCAGCGTGAAGGATTTTTGCACCGCGCGCAGTTCGATGACCGGGCTGGCGCTGTTGGGAGAAGGATCGTCAGTCATGCTTGCTGTTCCGCTACCGGCCTGGCCGGCATTGATTGGCTTGAGGAGACGTCACTTTGCGCACGAGCGGGCGTCACGCCAACGAAGAACAGTTTCTTTGCTTATGCATCGCGCTCAGCGAAGGATAGAAGGGAGAAGCCGCCAGCCAGGCATGACGATATTCCCGGGCGTTTTCTAAGCTGAGAAGAATCGCATCGTTCCCGGCCGCGCTGGCGGGCTCTAGATTGGTGCAAACAGCAATCTGGAGTCCGTCATGCCCTTGAGCGACATCGTCCGTACCCTGAATTCCCCGTCCGCCGACGGTCACAGCGACTTTCTCCGCCGTTCCGGCCTCGATCATCCTTTCGTCGCGGTCGACGGGCGGGTCTTCATCCACTACGCCAACATCCGCCTGGAATCGAAATTCCTGCCCATCGTCGATGCGGCGAGCGGCAAATCGCATGGCCATGCATCGACGATCCAGGCGTTTGGCCTCTCCAGCAAGCTGCCGATGTCGCCGGAGGCGGTTTTCGTGCTGCCGACCGACGCCGAAGAATTCGTCTACCTCGACCGCCTGGTCCGCACCCTGCATGCCCTCAACTATCTGACCCAGCCGGTGCGCGGCAACCTCCTGCTGCGCGTCCATGCCCGCCACATTCTCAGCGTTCCCGCCAACCACGGTCTGGCCTTCGAGGAAATCCTGCGCCCCTGCGGTCTGTTTCCCGAGCAGATCACGCTGGAAATCGATACCGACCAGGTGTCCGACCCGGCGCATTTCATCCGCGCCGTCGCCAGCTACCGCTCGCGCGGCTACGCCATCGCGGTCAGCCATTTCGGCCGCACGACGCTGGATTTCGCTTTCCTGGCCGCCCTGCAGCCCGCCATCGTCAAGCTCGACAAGCGGCTGCTCGCCGCGCGCCGGCCGCTCGAACGGATCATCGCCGATATCCATGCCTTGGGCGCGCGCGTCCTGATCGAGGGCATCGACAGCGGCCGCCTGCGTCGCCATGCCGGTTTGCAGCACATCGACCTGCTGCAGGCGCACGCCCCGCTTACACGCCCGGCAGGAATCCGCGTCGCGGCCGATGCCGGGAACTGGGCGCGGCTCGACACCGCCGCCTGAAATCCCGGTTGCGGAAGCCAATCCCCCGCCACCACGATCTTCGCCGGGTTCATTTTCCTATGGCGGCGCGCCGGTATCGACCTGAGCGTTGCCCGCCACGAAGCCGCCAAGGCCGCATAAGGACATAAGAATTGCGTCGTTTGGCGCAAGCTCGGCGCCATCGACAATGCGCTCCATCACGGAGGAATTGTCGATGGGAAAAATCGAAAAAATCGCGGTCGACCGCAAGTACTGGGACGAAAAACTGGAAACCCAGTCGCGCGCCGATTGGGATGCGCTCAAGCTTGAGTTGCTGAAAAAGCATCTACACCACGCTTACGCCAACTCGCCGTTCTACCGGCAACATTTCGACGCGGCCGGCGTGCATCCGGATGACGTCAAGTCGCTCGCCGACATCCGTCGCTTCCCCTTCATCGACAAGCAGGTGCTGCGCCAGCGCCAGCAAGCCGTGCCGCCGTTCGGCGATCTGCTTGCCGTGCCCGAGCGCGACATCGTCTATATCTCGGCCTCCAGCGGCTCGACCGGGGTGCCCACCGCCTCGCCGTTCACGGCCCGCGATTTCGCCGACTGGATGGATTACGAGGCTCGCCAGTTCTGGTCATCCGGCCTGCGCCCGGACGATCGCTACTGCCATTCGCTGAATTTCTCGCTGTTCGTCGGCGGTCCGTGCGTGCTCGGTGCCCAGAAGCTTGGCGCACTGTCGATCCACGCCGGTACCGTGCCCTCGGAACGCCTGCTCGCGATTGCCAAACAGTTCCAGGCTACCGCCATCTGGACGACGCCGTCCTACGCCTGGTACCTCGGCGAGACGGCGATCAAGGAAGGCATCGATCCCAAGAAAGACCTGGCGATCAGGCGCATCTTCGTCGCCGGCGAACCCGGCGGCTCGATCCCGGAAACCCGCCAGCGCATCGAGGCGCTGTGGGGCGCCAAGGTCTATGACTATTACGGCCTGTCCGACATCTTCGGCTCCTGCGCCGGCATGTGCGAGGAACAGCACGGCCTGCACTGGGCCGAAGATCACATCCTGGTCGAAGTGCTTGATCCGGAAACGCAGGAACCGGTCGCCGACGGCGAACGCGGCGAACTGGTGCTGACCACGCTGAGGAAATCGGCGCGGCCGATGATCCGCTTCCGCACCGGCGACATCGTCTCCTTCACCAGCGAACCCTGCGCCTGCGGGCGTAGCGCGCAGCGCATGCTGGGCACGCACGGGCGGCTCGACGACATGCTGATCATCAAGGGCGTGAACATCTTCCCCAGCGACATCGAGGCGATTGCCCGCAAGGACCGCGAGCTGACCGGCGAATACAAGCTGGTCATCGAGCGCGAAAACCACCTCGACCGGCTGACCGTGGAAATCGAGCGCATTGCCGCCGACGGCGGACGCGATGACGAACTGGCCGCGCGCTTTGCCGGTCACCTGAAATCGATCACCGGCGTCTCGGCAAAGATCGTCGTCCTGCCGCCCGACACCCTGCCCCGCGCCACGCACAAGGCGAAGCGGGTCGATGACCGACGCCTCGGCGTGTGGAGTTGAACATGGCTGAAATCCTGATCGTCCCCGGGCTACGCAACAGTGGCCCGACGCACTGGCAAAGCTGGTTCGAGGAACAGTTGCCGGACACCCGCCGCGTCGAACAAGCCAACTGGGAAAAGACCTGCCTCTCCGACTGGGCGGCCCGGGTTCGCGACGCCATCGACGCCGCCAGCGAGCCGGTGTGGATCGTCGCCCACAGCTTTGGCTGCCTGGCCAGCGTCACGGCGGCATTCGTCCGGCCGGAAAGAATCCGTGGCGCCCTGCTCGTCGCGCCGGCCGATCCGGAGCGCTTCGGCGAAGCGGCAGCCCTGCTCGAAGAGCGTCTGAATTTCCCCAGCCTGGTCGTCGCCAGCAGCAACGATCCCTGGGTCAGGGAGCGGATTGCCCGGCAATGGGCTGGCATCTGGGGCAGCGATTTCCTGAGCGTTGGCGCCGCCGGACATATCAACGTCGATTCCGGCCACGGTCCCTGGCCGCAAGGATTGCAGCTCTTTCAGCGACTACGCGCGGTCTTGTGACTGAGCAAACCCGCGTTCAACCCGGATCGCCGTGTCGTGGTAGGCGGCGCCGCCTGCCGGCCAGCCCGGCGCGGCGCCGACCAGGGCATTGATGCCGATGCCTTCGATGAAGGCAGAGTTCGGCCACTGGCTTTCGACGACCACGGTGTCCGGCTGCTGGCCGTCGACCAGGCGGACGTGCAGCAGCACGCTCGCCTGCGCGTTCGCCAGGCGTACCAGGTCGCCGTCGGCCAGGCCCAGGCGCTCGCCGGCGGCGCGCGCGAGCAGCGCCGTCGGCCGCCCTTCGCTGCGCTGCGAACCAGGCGTCTCGGTGAAAGTGCTGTTGAGGAAATGGCGGGCCGGCGCGGCGACCAGGCGGAACGGCAAGGCCGGCGTCGGCGCGTCGATCAGTTCGGCGTGGTCCGGCAGCGCCGGCATCGCCGCGTGGCCCTCGCCGATCGCCGACCAGTCCGGGGCGAAGCGGAAACGCCCGTCGGCGTGACCGAAGCCGTTGAGAAAATGGGCCTCGGCAAAGTCCGGCGCGCAATCGAGCCAGCCCGCCGCGGCCAGCGCCTCGGCGCTGCCTCGACCCGACGACTGCAGCAGCGTATCGACCATCTGCCAGGCGCTGGCGGCGAAAGCCGGATGGGCGATGCCGAGCCGGCCAGCCAGGGCGGCGATGAAGTCGTGGTTGGAACGGCAGTCGCCGAGCGGCGCCAGCCAGGCCCGCGACAGTTGCAGGTGGGTGTGGCCGGAAGCCTGGTAGAGGTCGTCGTGTTCGAGGAAGGTGGTCGCCGGCAGGACCAGGTCGGCGTACTTCGCCGTCTCGGTCATGAACTGCTCGTGCACGCAGGTGAACAGATCGTCGCGCAGCAGGCCGCGGCGGACCGCCAAGCTGTCCGGCGCGACCACCGCCGGGTTGGTGTTCTGGACCAGCAGTGCGCCGACCGGCGGACCGCCGAGCAAGGCCTGCGCGTCGCCGGCGAGGATGGCGCCGATCTGCGCCATGTCGAGCCGGCGCGCCGTCGGCTGGCAGGCGTCGAGGCCGTTCAGGGAGCGGGTATTCAGGCCGTAGAGGCCGCCGTTGCTGTACAGCGCGCCGCCGCCCGGCCATTGCCAGGCGCCGCTGACCGCCGGCAGGCAACTGACCGCGTGCATCGCCGCGGCACCGTTGCGCTGCCGCGTGAAGCCGTAGCCGACGCGCAGGTAGCTGCGCTTGCTGCGGCCGTAGAGACGGGCGAAGTCGACGATCTGCGCCGCCGGCAGGCCGGTGATCGCCGCCGCCCAGGCTGGCGTGCGGGTCATCAGGTGGGCTTCGACGGCGGGCGAGAAATCGCTGTGGGCAGCCAGGTAGTCGCGGTCGGCCAGGCCCTCGGCGAGCAGTACCTGCATCACGGCGCAGGCCAGCGCGCCGTCGGTGCCTGGGCGCAGCGCCAGATGCAGGTCGGCCTTGGCAGCGGTGGCGGTACGGTAGGGATCGACGACGACCAGCGGCACATCGCGGTCGCGCCTTGCCTTCTGCACCCAATGCATGAAATTGACCTGGGTGTGCACCGGGTTGCCGCCCCAGACGACGATCAGCTCGGAATCCACCATCTCGCGGGCATCGACGCCGCGCTTGGCGCCGACGCCGGCCATCCAGCCGGCGTCGCTCAAGGCGACGCAGAAGGTTTCGCGCTGCCGCGACCAGCCGGCCAGGTGACCGAGGCGGCGCAGCGCGGCGCGCTGGACCAGGCCCATGGTCCCGGCGTAATGGTAGGGCCAGACGCTTTCCGGGCCGTCGCGGTCGACGGCGCTACGCAGTCGTTCGGCCAGTCGGTCGAGCGCCTCGTCCCAGGAAATCGGCGCGAACCTGCCCTCGCCCTTGGCGCCGACGCGCAGCAAGGGTTCGCGCAGGCGTTCCGGGTGGTGCTGGCGCTCGGCATAGCGTGCGACCTTGGCGCAGATGACGCCGTCGGTGTAGGGCTGGTCGCCGCCGCGCACCCGCCCGATCCGCCCGTCCTTGACCTCAACCTGGAGAGCGCAGACGCTGGGACAATCGTGGGGGCAAACGGCGGGCTTGAACATGGCGGTTGTCGTGGGAAAGTGCGTTGGGGTACACCGCCGGATTTACTGCAGGTCTTCGTCCTTGAGTTCCGGCAGGTTCATGATCTCGATGCCCTCGTCGCGCAGGGCTTCGCATTCGTCGGCCGTGGCCTGGCCGCGGATCGAGCGTTCCGGCGCTTCGTTGTAGTGGATCTTGCGGGCCTCGTCGGCGAAGGCATCGCCGACGTCTTCGCTGTTATCCATGATCGCCCGAACCAGTTGCCGATAGGCGGCGGCAACCTGTTCGCCGGCCGGCATCAGCGCTGTCGCGGTACTCACCCGCCCATTGCCGGACGTCGGCGTCGGTTCGGGTTGGTGGCTGCCGCCGATCGCGACGGCCGACGGTACGCGCCTGACGTTGGCGCTGTCGCACTGCGGGCAGAGCACGATGCGCCTTTCCAGTTGAGCCTCGAAATCGTCGGCACTGCGGAACCAGCCTTCAAAACGGTGGTCGTTGTCACAACTCAGGTCGTAGATGATCATCACAGGCCTTGGTGCCGGGACGGGACTCGAATAATCCCCGAAACCCTGCAGCATTTGGTTGATTCAGTTATTTTGAAAAACAAGATACCCCCAAAAATACCCCCGCACGATTCGCGCTGGTAGCTGAAGGGAGGCCGGATGATATCACTTGGTGCAATGCCGCCCTCTGCTTCCCTCATGCCGCGCAGCATAGAAACAAGCACATTTGCATACAGTATTGCGTGCACGACTGTTCAAAAATACAGTGCTCGCATGAAAGTCACTGTCACCCTACTTCGCCGGAATGGTTTCCGCATCCAGACCGACAATCGCCAGGTCAGCGGTCAATTGGTGATCGCGGAGCGCCGCGTTCGGGATGGGATGCAGCGCCTTGCCGCGGAGATCCAAACGCCTGGGCCAATGCTGGGGGATGGCCCGAGCATCATCGCCTTGCTTTTCGACCCCACGATTCGGAATTGGCGGGGCGCAAGCTTCAAGCTCAACGGCTGGGAAATCATCGACTGGAAAGGCGAAGGTCGGCAGCTTGTGGTTCAGGAATGGGCCTGCACCATCGAGGGGTTCTAGGAGGCTGCGGCCTCGATCAGGTCGGCAGCCGGCGGAGCCAGCAACTCGGCGACATCATCCTGACTTCCCTGCAGCCAGCGTTCGACGTCGCCCTGCCCTATCGCCACGACTGAACGCTTGTCCTGCTGATCGGGCGGAAGCTTCGGATCGGGCTTGTGCATCCTGCTCATGATCGGATGATCGTCGGCATTAACCGTGAGCATGGTGTAGCTTTCGACGACTTCCCCGGTTGAACGATCCACCCAGGTATTCCAAAGCCCTGCCAGTCCCCACGGCTGGCCATCGGCTCGCCGAAACGACCACCAGACATTTCGCCCTGTCTCCCAACATGGCTCATAGAACACCAGCGCCGGAATGATGCACCGCTGACCGCGGCGCCAGGCATCGCGGAAAGTAGGCTTTGCCGCGGCCTCTTCCGACCTGCAGTTGCATGTTGAGTATTTCAGGACCGGAGAATTCGACCAGGACGGAATCAGCCCCCAGGTGCCGACAACAAGCTGCAGCTCAGCTTTGCCATCCAGTCTCAGGAAAGGCCCCGACGACCGCGGGAAAAGTTCTTGAGCCCACTGCAGTTGATTGTGGCGGCCGATGTGCCAGGCTCTTTCGATTTCTGCCTGATCAGGTGCAACGTACCGGGTGCACATGCCTTCTCAACCTACCCGCCGCAACCACTGCACCAACGCCTCTGCCTGTCTCTCTGTACCATACGCAAGGTGCAGCGACCACAGTACCTGAGTCGGAATCCAGCGGCCGGAGTCATAGCGGCTCCCACCTGATTGACAGACGCCGACGCGCGCCCAGAACTGCGCCTGGTTCAACCCAAGCCGAAGGCGAAAATCCCGCGCTGCGTGGCCGTCTTGGCAAAGAAGCGCCGGTGGCTTACAGATCACCGGATCATTGCCCATTTGTTCAGAAAAATCGACACGTCCTGATTGTTGTTGAGTGTCACTTTCTTGGCGCGCGCGTCGAACGAAAAGCGCAGGTTGATGGTGTCCTGCCCTTTGATGATCCCAGTACCGATGAAGATGGCTATTTGAGCACTGGGAATCACCAAGTAATCGTTTCGACCATCTGACCGTGCCTCGTTGCGCAATACGAAGACATAGAAGGTTTGCCCGGAGTCCGCATTTTCGAAGGACTTGCGCCGAATGCTGGCTTGAAAATTTCCGTCCTTGCTTTTGGAGGTTTTCACCTGAATGTGGAAATACTTACCTGCCGGAGTTGCCGCGACAACATCAATCCCTTGATCTACCGTCATCAGCGAAACATTCAAGCCCAGGAAAAGCAACTCGGACATGACTGCATACTCACCAGCTCGGCCAACAAATGCCGACACGGCAGTGGGTTCAGGATCAACCATTGGCAACGGCGGAGCAGCCTTGCTGACGCGCTTTAGTCGATACTGACCTCTTAGGGACTTTCTTCTGTCTTTCGGATTAGACACCCTGGCGAATACAGAATCAGACCGCTTAACAGCGGTCGCTAATGCAGCATTTATTCGTTTCACTAGGTCTGCTTGGACAACGCCGGGAGCAAGCCCGCCCTCTATGATCTTTGACGCGATTTCATCAACATGCATGCCGCGATTTTCAATTTCGAGGATTGTCTTCGCCATTTCCAGCGGCGACATTTCGGCCATGATCCACCTCCCGCGAATGCATGATTGTCATAGATGGAGATCATGAATCAATGCCATAAGCACCGCAAGCACCAGAATCCATCGTGGAAAGCTGAAGACCGGGGGTTCGAGTCCCCCCGGACTCTGATCGGCAGAGTCCCGGATTGTGATTCCGGTTGCCTATTGGGGGATTGAATCCCTCCGTCTCCGCCAGGTGGTGCCGGATATCCTTTAGGGACTCAAGAAATTCAGGATGAACGCCACCCAGTGCTACCCCTGGCGCCGCTACTCGTCATCTCCTGCCTGCGATCGACAGGCATCTTGCGCCGCTTCTTGATGCGCGGATTCCGCAATCCTACTGACCGAGATTCAACATCCTGATGGTGTGTGGTTGTGGCGCTGCAGGCCAACAAGGAGCGCAACCGGCTGGTCATCAACGACATTCGCAGCATCCATCCGAAGCCATCGCAGAAAATCGATTTCTGGATTGATGACGGCTTGCTGATCGGCGTGGACGAAAGTAGAGGCCGCCATCTTCTCTCGACCACTGACCGGTCCAATTCCGGTCGGGGAGAGCGCCAGGAAGCCTCTGGTGTCATTCTATTCAATGGGGTGGTGAAACGCCACCCCATCCCCGATGCACTTCAGCCTTTCAGCAACTCCCGCAGTTCCTTCCCGGCCCTGAAGTGCGGGACGTATTTCCCTGGCACTAAGACCTTCTCGCCGGTCTTCGGATTTCTCCCCACGCGCGGCGGCCGGTAGTTGAGCGAGAACGAACCAAAGCCCCGAATCTCGACGCGACGGCCCTGCGCGAGCGTTCGCTTGATTGCCGAGTAAAGACCGGCTTCGTTGATGACAGTCACACCGCGCGGGCCAAAACCGACGATTTGTAGGTTTTGCTTTTCGTCGTCGTCAAGGCGACGGGTCATGGTTCGCTGCTCTTCAGCACGCTGTGGTCGACCTCGAATCCTTCACGAACCACCTGACCGCAGCAAGGGCACTGCTCCTTACCTTTGGTTCGTCCAATTGCCATCCGGAGCGTGCTTTCCGCAATGCCGGCCTGTTCCGCTGCTGCCTTTATCGCTACACCTTGTGCAACAAAGCGCAGCGCCTGTTGTGTCTTCGACAACGCCATACCAGTTTCCTCGGTTCCATTCGTAACACGAATATACACCGGAAATCGCATATCTTAGGATGTGGCTTGACAATCGCACATCGCAGGTTATACGATTGCATCAACACACCAACACCGCTCTTTCACCGAAACGAAATCATCAAGCGCGAGCATCGGCAACTGGCTGGATCGACGGGGACCATGGCCCAGACATCACACAGTGCGCTTGACCGGAGACCAGGCTGCCGTGAGTGCCTGGGAGGGACAGGGAAACGCGCATGGAACACGGCAAAGCCGCAAACCCAGCTAGCGCCCGAGTCCCAGAAAAGCGAAGCCCGGCCGGTGCTACCAACACCGCCGGGCCTCTAATCACCAAATCAGACTGGAGTCGAAATCATGGCAACTGCCCAAATTGTAACCCTCTCCACCCAGAAGCGGACCAGCGTCATCAACCGCTACCTGGCCCTGTCGCAACAGATGGCGAAACTCAAGACCGAGATGGAGATGCTCAAGGTCGAGGCCGTCGAACTGCTCGGCGAAGGGCAGCACGAAACCGGCTCGGCCCGCGTCACGATCAACTGGGCAACGCGCAACAGCCTGGACTCTGCGAAGGCCAAGACCTTCCTGACGGCCGCGCAAATCGCCGAATGCACCAAGGCGAGCAGCTTCTACGACGTGCGTGTCAAGGCGCTTTGAGGGGGGCGGAATCATGGCACAGAGCAAAATCAGCGCTTCCTCCATCTCACCCATTGAAGCCGCTACGGCGGTGCTCGGCCAAAAACCGAGGGAAGCCATCCTGTACGTAGAGATCGGTTCCGATACCCTTGACCAACTGGGCGCCCTGTTCCTCGCCATCGGGTTGCTGCACGAGAAGTGCAATAGCTCTACCGAAATCAAGCACTTGGTTTCCCTGGGGCGCTACATCACCTCCGACATCGGCAACCTGATCGGCGCCGAGTACGACAAGATGGTTGAGGCCATCGAAGCCGCCGAAGCGCAGGAGTTAGAAGCATGAGCCACAACGCGAAAACCGCCAGCGCCGCCGGCATCAACAAGCTGCATCTCTTCGACAACATCAGCCAAGACCTGAACAAGGCGAAGGCAATCACCTGCCTCATGGCTTACGCGGTCGCGGAAGGATCGTTAGACCACGGCGAAGAAATCATCTGGGCGCAGCAGGTCGTCGGCGGGCTGATTGACAACGCCATGAAGTCGGCCGAAATCCTGGCGGACCTGAACAGCGGAAGCGACAGCGATGCACCAAGCCCTGATCCCGCTTGAATCCCTGCGCGCGGAACTGCGCCGTCGGCTGGAAATGATCCGTCGGCAGCGTCCGTTCCCTGGCCGCAGCATTGGAACATTCGGCGGGCCGGCAAGAGCCCCCGCCATTCCTACAAAGGAAGACGTCACCATGAACACCGAAGCACACGACACCCCAGCCGAAAAGGCCATCACCAAGTCTGACATCGATTTGGCGAGAATCGACCTAGACAGCAAATGCGATGCGATCTTCGCCATCTGCAATGCAATTGCCGTTCTCACCAAAGCACCGTCGGTGCCTGAAGGGCTCTACGGCAACACCATCCACCTCTTGGCCGTTCATGTGGTCTCCCTGGCAGGCATCATGCAGAACGACGTCGGCCTCTTCATTGAAAAAGTGGAGGAAACACAATGATCGACAACATCACCCGCCGCATTCAACTGGCCGACGTCACCACCGCCCGCCAGCACGGCGAGCAGGATGCACAAGCACTGCTCAAGGCAATGACCAACCCCACCAGCGAAGCAGGCCAGCAGGATGACGCCAGCGCGATCCTGATGCACAGCCTGCACCCGATCATCGAACTGGCCCAACAGCACCGCATCGAGGAATGCACAGCCAGGATGGAAGGCTTCGCCAAGATCACCGGCCCGGTGCTGGAGCGCATTGCAACCCTATCCGAACGGATCACACCGGAAGAGCAGCGCGCGGTGAATGCTGCTATCTCGACCTGCAGCCTGGTATCTGCCGGCCGGGTCATCGCCGCCCGTCAGGACGACGACGATGCAACCGTGACGCTGTGCGAGTTGCAGTTTGCTGTTCGTGCGCTGGAGCCGCAATTCACCGACAGCGAAGGGGGTGAGCTGTGACGGTCATGATAACCACCAGCAGCCTGTCGAAACTCATTCCACTCGCCGACGACAACGGCGACACCGCGAAGGTATCGGCCGCGCTCGACTTCGTTTCCTGGGCGATCAAAAACGGGAGTGGTGAAACGGGTGAGCTTGTCTTGACGGCCGGCCAAGCGTTCGGCCTGACCATGATTCTCGAAACCTGCAGCGCCGCATTGAAGGAGATGGCATGAGCACCGATACCGAGCTTGACCATTTCCCGATCGCTGCCGGCGTTGCTTGCCTGGCCAAGATCGCCAATGAACACGACCGGGAAGGCCTGATTCAGGCTTCCGGATTCATCGACATGTCGCCGGCCATCTTGCTGCGCGGGGTCTCCTTCCTCAGCGAATGCCTTGAAGCCTATGAGGAAGCGCCGCCGATGCAGGCCAGACTGGCGCGCAGTGCGATTCAGGAGATGACCGCGCTGTGTGCTGTGCTGCTGGAGATGGGAAACGACGCCGCGGCATATCAGATGCTCACGGACCAGAAACGAGGCGAACCTTGACCACCCACACCCCGGCCGCGCACCGGGGTTGCGTTCGATCTCCTGAGAAAACCTGAGATTTAGACTCCCCGCCCCCGTGGCGGGGTTTTCATTTCCTCAAAAGCGAGGAAAAGAAAGCCTCCTTCGATCCAGCCAATCCAGTGCCGATACCGAAGTATCCGAGCGGTCTGGGACAGTCATCTCAGGAGGCATTTCCAATATACCCCAAGAGGCACCGAATCACTACGGAACAGCCGCTGCGCCGCGTCAATCCGGATTCCGTTTCAGAGGTCGATGATCACGAGCCAACATGCC
>CAZFXO010000076.1:0-15011 GCA_964523045.1 uncultured Dechloromonas sp.
GTCCATCGCCAGCGCCGCGCCGGCGCGTTCGACGACCAGTTCGCCGCTGCGCGTCTGGAAACTGATGCGCTCGCCGGCGTAGCCGAGAATGTTGAACAGGACGTGCGCCGAGGCCAGCGTGGCGTGGCCGCAGAGGTCGATTTCGGTGGTCGGCGTGAACCAGCGCAGCGCAAAACCGTCGCCATCGGGGACGAAGAAGGCGGTTTCCGAGAGGTTGTTCTCGTCGGCGATCGCCTGCAGCAAGCCGTCTTCCGGCCAGGCGTCGAGCGGACAGACGGCGGCCGGATTGCCGGAAAAAGCCCGGCTGGCAAAGGCATCGACCTGATATAAACGGATTTTCACGTTACCCCCTGTTTGGTTCGCCATCGATCCAGCATTGCCGGACGCAGGGCGAACTTTAACAAAGTCAGGGGGTTCCGGCGGCGCGGCCTTTGCGCAGCGCTACCCGGCGCCGCCGCTCAGGCCGCCAGCGGCTGCAGGGCGCGTTGCGAAACGATGAAGCGGCGGCGGGCGCCGCTGCCGATTTCGCTTTCGACTTCCCACATGGCGAGGCCCTTGACCACCGCCACCTGCTCGATGGCTACAACGACCGCGCCGATTTTGGTACAAAGATAACGGGCGCCACGTTCAATACTTGCTTTCATTTTCATCGGCAATGTCTCCGTGTTCGTTCGGAAACGTCATCGTAACGGGAATGTCACGGAGGTGAATAGGTTTTGCTGGGCGTAATCTTTCGATTTTTTCGGAAACGGCCATCTGGCCGTTGATGGCGGGGAAAATGGCGGTACAAAAAATTTTGCGGATGGGCGAACCCTTGCTCTGGGAAGTGGCCAGGCCGGTGACGGCGTTCGGCACGCCGGTGCTGCGCCAACTGATCGACGACATGTTCGAGACGATGCAGGCGGCCGGCGGCGTCGGCATCGCTGCGCCGCAGATCGGCGTAAGCCTGCAGGTGGTGATTTTCGGTTTCGAAGCCAGCGCGCGTTATCCGGAGGCGCCGCCGGTGCCGCTCACCGTCCTGATCAATCCGCAGATCACGCCGCTCGACGAGGCCGAGGCAAGCGGCTGGGAAGGTTGTCTGTCGGTTCCCGGGCTGCGTGGCGAAGTGCCGCGCTGGCAGCGCATCCGCTACCAGGGTTACGACCCGGACGGGCAGGCGATCGACCGCGTCGCCGAAGGTTTCCACGCGCGCGTGGTGCAGCACGAGTGCGATCACCTGATCGGCCGCCTTTACCCTTCGCGGATTCGGGATTTCACGCGCTTCGGCTACACCGACGTGCTGTTTCCCGAACTCGCCGCCTGATTTTCTGGCGCGCGCCGATGGCCGGGATTTTCGAACAGCTTGCCGAACGGCGTATCAGCGAGGCGCTGGCGCGCGGCGATCTCGACCACCTGCCGGGGGCCGGCAAGCCGCTGGTTTTCGACGACGAGCCCTTGCTCTCGCCCGAGCAGCGCATGGTCAACCGGATTCTGAAAAACGCCGGTTTCACCCCGCGCGAGGTGCTGCTGCGCCGCGAAATCGCCGCCTTGCGTGCCGAGGTCGAGTCGCTGCCGGCGGGCGATCAACGCGACGAAAAGCGTCGCGAACTCCTGCTGCTCTTGGTCCAGGTCGCCGAGGGCGGGGCTTAGGGCGTGTTCACAGTAAGCAGCGGGCCGCAGATTACTGTGAACACGCCCTAGGCGTTGCCGTACACGCGCATCCAGACGAAGAGCAGCAGCGCCGCCGCGACGAGCCAGGCGAGGGTCGCGCTGAGCAGCGTCGGCGCCAGCGCCAGGCGCGCGCTCAGCCAGTACACGGCGAGCAGGTAGACGGCGTAGGGGATCAGCGACCAGAGGCCGAACAGCGCCGTCGTGCGCAGGTCGGCCATGCCGCGTTCGGCGCCGACGATGGCGTGGGCGATCAGCGCGAAGGTTGGAAAGAGCGGCACAAGGCCGGCAATGTAGAAGCTCTTCGAGCGCGAGAGGAGCGCGATGATCAGCACCGCGCCGGCGCCGAGCAGGGATTTCAGGAACAGGGCGATCATCGTAGCGCAGCCTCCAGTGCGTCGGCGGCGGCCCGGCCGAGCAGCGCGATCTCGTCGTCGCCGACGACGTAGGGCGGCATCAGGTAGACGGTGTTGCCGATTGGTCGCAGCAGCGCGCCGGCGTCGAGCGCGGCACGGTAGAAGCGGCGCGAGAAATGCGGGTCGTCGGTGACTACGTCGAAAGCGGCGATCATGCCGCGCTGGCGCAGGTGGGCGACTTGCGGATGGGCGGCGAGCGGCGCCAATGCGGCGCCGATCTTCTGCGCTTTCACGCGGTTGGCGGCCAGCACGTCATCCTGCGCGAAGATGTCCAGCGTTGCCAGCGCGGCGCGGCAGGCGAGCGGGTTGCCAGTGTAGGAATGCGAGTGCAGGAAGGCGCGCGCCACCGTGTCGTCGAGGAAGGCGGCGTAGATCGTGTCGCTGCACAGCACCACCGAGAGCGGCAGGTAGCCGCCGGAAATGCCCTTGGAGAGGCAGATCAGGTCGGGGCGAATCTCCGCTTGTTCATGCGCGAAGAAGGTGCCGGTACGGCCGCAGCCGACGGCGATCTCGTCGCAGATCAGGTGCACTTCGTGCTGGTCGCACAACTGGCGGGCGAGGCGCAGGTATTCCGGGTCGGACATCGCCATGCCGGCGGCGCCCTGGACCAGCGGCTCGACGATCAGCGCGGCGGTGCGTTCGCCGTTTTTCTCCAGCCAGTCGGCAAGGCCGGCGGCGGCGCGGCGGGCGACGTCGGCCGGGGTTTCGCCGGCTTCGGCCAGGCGGAAGTCGGGCGCGGGTAGGACGTGCGCGGCGTGGCGCACGAGCGGCGCGTAGGCGTCCTTGAAGATGGCGACGTCGGTGACCGCCAGCGCGCCCACCGTTTCGCCGTGGTAGCTGCCGGCGAGGCAGAGGAATTCCGCCTTCTCCGGGCGGCCGACGTTGCGCCAGTAGTGGAAGCTCATCTTCAGCGCGATTTCGGTCGCCGAGGCGCCGTCGGACGCGTAGAAGGCGTGGCCGAGCGTACCGCCGGTCAGTGCCGACAAGCGTTCGGACAACTCGACCACCGGCCGGTGCGTGAAGCCGGCCAGCATGACGTGCTCAAGGGTTTCCAACTGCTCGCGCAGCGCCGCGTTGATGCGCGGTTCGGCGTGGCCGAACAGGTTGGTCCACCACGAGCTGATCCCGTCGAGGTAGCGCTTGCCGTCGAAGTCGTACAGCCACGGCCCCGCGCCGCGGGCGATGGGAACCAGCGGCAGGTGCGCCGGCGACGCCGTGTCGGCGTGGTGGCGCATCTGCGTGCACGGATGCCAGACGGCAGCCTGGCTGCGCGCCAGCCAGTCGGCGTTGCCGCGCATCAGTGCAGGTGCTGCGAACCGCTCGACGGCTGTTCCGGCATTTCGGCGTGCACCAGTTCGCCGTCGATGTTGGGGAACATCGGCGCGCCGCAGTCGTCGCAGAACTCCATCGGGAAGTGGTGGTCGAGGAAGCGCACTTCCTTGACCCCGGCTTCGCGCAGCGCCGCTTCGATCTCGCCGGCGCAGTCGGTGCTCTCGTCCTCGCCGCCGAGCAGCGGCCAGACGATGCCGTGGTAGACGGCGTCGCCGTCCTTGGGGCCGAGGCCGACGCGGTATTCCTCCATGCGCCGGTCGTAGCAAGGGCCGATGACGGCGCGGATGGCGTCGGGCATCAGGCCGAGCGTGGTCTGCAGGAAGGCGATCGACGCCTTCACCGAGTACGGGCGCGAGGCGCGGTCGGCGTTGCGGCAGGCGGCGTGGTAGGCGTCGGCGAGCAGCGGCTGCCAGGCGCAGCCAGCGAACAGCGGTTCCAGGCTGGGGCCGCCCTGGCGCGTCCATTCGCGCAGCGCGTCTTCCTTGGCGCCGTCCTTCTCGTTCCAGCGGAACAGCGCGCCGCCGCGCGGCACGGCGATGGCGCCGATCAGGTAGCGGACGTCGGCGAGGAAGCGGTTGGTTTCCGGCAGGTGGGCGCTGTCGACCGTCAGGTTTTCGCCGGCCAGCGCCGCCTGGCCCAGTTCGCGGGTCAGCTGCCAGGTGTCGCAGAAGCTGCGCGGCAGCTGGTCGGGGCTGAACAGGAAATCAGCCAGCGCCAGCTTGTTGCCGGCGGCGAAGACATGCGCGCCGAGCTGCACGGCGAGCGTCTGCAGCGTGCTCTTGGGCAGCGGGCAGGCGGCGATCGAAAAGCGCGACCAGGCCAAGACCGGTGCCGCGAAGAGCAGGATCTCCCAGGCCGTGCCGTCGACTTCCAGGCGCGTCGTTTCGGCGCGCGATTCGACCATGTCGGCGAGTTCGTCGTGGGCGCTCGGGTTGGCTTCGAACAGGCGGTCGAGGGCGATGTTGATGTCGTCCTCGGCGCCGTTCTTCAGCAGGTCGTCGACGACGCCGGCCAGCTGGGCTTCCCAGTAGGCGTCCTCGAGCTTGCCGCCGGATTCGGAAAGGCCGCTGGCCAGGCGCTGCAGTTCGGCGGCGTCGCGCGACAGGCGGTCGCGGGCGCCGAAGCGGGATCGTTTCATCGGATTTCCAGAAAAGGCAAAGGAGGGATTTTACCCGCCTTGACCGGCTGCCGTCTTTTCCGGTGCGCTGAACAGCGAATGGAAGTGGATTTTGCTGCCCGGCGCTTCGTCGGGCAGCGCGTACAGCACCGGCGTCATCAGTTCCTCGAAGATGCCGCGCAGGCTGCGCGCGCCGACCTTGTATTCGAGCGCCAGTTCGGCAATCTGGGCGAACACCGGCGGGTCGATGACGAGTTCGGCGCCTTCCAGGCGGAACAGTTCGCGGAACTGGCGGTAGAGACTGTCGGCGGGTTCCTGCATGATGCGCACGAAATCGTCGCGGCCGAGCGCGGCGAGGCGGGCGATGATCGGCAGGCGACCGGTGAATTCCGGGATCAGGCCGTAGGCGAAGAGATCGGTCGGCTTGATGCGGCTGTTCAGGCGTTCGATGATGCGGCCGTCGTCGCTGTCCGAGGTGCCGATGAAGCCGTAGGAGGTGCGGCCGGCCATGATCGCGTCGAGGCCGACGAAGGCACCGCCGCAGATGAACAAGGTGTGCCGGGTGTCGATGGTGACGCCGCCGGGCAGGTGGATCAGGCTGCCTTCCATGATCTTGAGCAGCGCGTGCTGCACGGCGCGGCCGGCGCCGGCGCGCTCCGGGTCGTCCGGGCTGGCCAGCTTGTCGATCTCGTCGATGAAGACGATGCCGCGCCCGGCGCGCTGCGGGTCGCCGCCGGCCTGTTCGAGCAGGCGCAGCATCAGCGCCGTCAGCTCGTCGCCGACGTAACGCGATTGCGACAGGGCGGTGGCGTCGGCGGTGACGAAGGGCAACTGGAGGCCGCGCGCCAGTGTCTGGCAGAGCAGCGTCTTGCCGGTGCCGGTGGGGCCGATCAGCAGCACGTTGCTCTTGGTCTGCGCTAGCCCGCTGCCGGCGTCGCCGGCCAGCGCGAGCTTGCGGAAGTGGGTATAGACGGCGACGGCCAGCGTCTGCTTGGCATCGTCCTGGCCGATCACGTAGCGGTCCAGGAAAGCGGTGATTGCGCGGGGTTTCATGGCGATATCCGGTTGGGCAGGCAACTGCCAATGTAGCAGATGCGCGGCGCCGGGCGCCTGGGGCATTGCTGCAAAACCGGGTAATCCTTGCCGAGGCGCTCGGGCGGTTCGTGAATCCCGATGCTGGCGTGGGCGATTGAGCGAATCGGGACAGTCCTTGCGCGCCGTGAAGCGGTCGCCCTGGCGCAGGCCGGGCAGACTGGAGTCTCCCCAATTCACCTGGAGCCCGCCGTGAAATCCGTTTGCCGTTTTGCCCTCGTTTCCTTGCTACTGTTCGCCGCCGGTCTGGTCCGCGCCGGTGAATTCCGCGTCGAAGTCGATGCCGGTGCCGACGGCCGGCTAGCGCCGCAGCATCAGGCCAGCAGCTTCGGCTGTACCGGCGGCAACGTCTCGCCGGCCTTGCGCTGGCACGACGCGCCGGCCGGCACGAAAAGCTACGTCGTGACGATGTACGACCCCGACGCGCCGACCGGTTCCGGCTGGTGGCACTGGGTGGTCGCCAACCTGCCGGCGGACACCGAACACCTCGCGGCCGGCGCCGGCAACCCCGGTGGCGCCTTGCCTGCCGGCGCCCGCCCGGTGGCCGGCGACAACGGCGAAGCCGCCTACCTGGGCAGTTGCCCGCCGTCGGGGCCGGCGCACCGCTACGTGTTTACGGTCCACGCGCTGAAAGTCGAAAAACTCGATCTGCCGGCCAATGCAACGCCGGCCCTGGTCGGCTTCCTGAGCTGGGCCAACGGCCTGGGCAAGGCCAGCGCGACTTTTACGGCGGCGCGTTAAGATTGCCGCATCATCAATTGCGGAGAAACGCATGACGCCGACCATCGCCCAGCGTCCCGGCGTTGCCGTTGCCGGCAGCATCGTCCAGCGCCAGCCGCTCCTGTTCCGCCGGCTGTGGATCGACCAGCCGACGCTGGTCCTGGTCGAAGCCGGTTACAAGGTGCTGCACGGCGCGGCCGGCACGTTTCGCGTCGAAGCCGGGCAGGCGGTGGCGCTGGCCGGCGGCCAGGCTTTCGACGTCACCAATTACCTGGGCGCGGCGCCCGCCTACCGCGCCCGCTGGCTGGCCTGGGAGCGCGGCCTGCTCGACCGCTGGTCGCCGCCGGCCGGCGCCCGAGCGCAGCCGGTGGTGGCGCTGGGTAGCGTCGTGCCGGCCTTTGCCGAAGCCTTCACGGCGCTGACCGAATCGCTCGCCGACCCGGCGTTGCCGGAAGCCGTGGTCGCCCACCGGGCGCTGGAAATGCTGGTCTGGCTCGCCGGCGCTGGGCAGTTGATCCTTGCCGACACGAAATTCGCGCCGCGCGTGCGCCGCCTGCTGGCCGGCGACCCGGCGCGCGAATGGCGCTCGCCCGAAGTTGCCGCGCATTTCGCGATGAGCGAAGCCAGCCTGCGCCGCCATCTCGCCGCCGAGGAAAATTCACTGTCGGAGATTTTGTTCGATGTGCGCATGTCGACCGCGCTGACCCTGCTGCAGTCGACGGCGCAGCCGGTGACGCGCATCGCCGGCGAAGTCGGCTACCTGTCGCCGTCGCAGTTCGCCGTGCGCTTCCGCCGCCGCTTCGGCTGCTCGCCCAGCGACGTACGCCGCGACAGCCCGCGCGGCGGTGGCTCCGCTAGAATGACGAACATCGCTGAACCGTCCGACCGCCCATGCTGATCTTCCTGTCCCCCGCCAAGTCGCTCGATTACAAGACGCCGCCGCATGTACCGACCTTTACCCAGCCGGCTTTCCTCGACCGTTCGCAGACGCTGATCGAGCAGTTGCGCGCGCTGTCGCCAGCCGATATCGCCCAGCTGATGGACCTCTCCGATCCGCTCGCGCTGCTCAACTTCAACCGCTACGCCGACTGGTCGCTGCCGTTTACGCCGGAGAACGCCAAGCAGGCCGTGCTCGCCTTCGACGGCGACGTCTACGACGGCCTGGCGGCAAAGACGCTCTCCGCCGCCGACCTCGACTTTGCCCAGCAGCACGTGCGCATCCTCTCCGGCCTCTACGGCATCCTCAAGCCGCTCGACCTGATGCAGCCCTACCGGCTGGAAATGGGGACCAGGTTCAAGAACGCGGCCGGCAAGGACCTCTACGCCTTCTGGGGCGAGACGTTGCTCGCCGCGATCAACGCCGAACTCGACGCCATGCCCCGGCCGGTTGCGGTCAACCTCGCGTCCGAGGAATATTTCAAGGCCGCGATCGGCCGCAAGTTCAAGGGCGAGTTGATCCAGCCAGTATTCGAGGACTGGAAGAACGGCAAATACAAGATCATCAGCTTCTACGCCAAACGCGCGCGCGGCCTGATGACGCGTTACGCGGTGCTTAACCGTTTGAGTGACCCGGAAGCGCTCAAGGAATTCGACGTCGAAGGCTACGCCTTTGCCCCGGAAGCATCGGACGATAGAAGCTGGGTGTTCCGGCGGCGCGAAGCGTGAAGCCGCCTCGGTTTTCCGGTTATTTCCTCAGTCGACCGCGCTCCCAAGGGAGAAAAACGATGAAGCACTGGTTCAACATCCTGGTTTGCCTGCTGGCCTGCGGCTCCGCTCCGGTCGGCGCGGAACCCTTGCCCAATCCGCCGCCCGACTACTGGTACGGCAAGATCGTCGACATCGAGTTCGTCCGTCCTTATGCCGTTCTGCCCCGGCGTGACGATGTGCTGCTGATCGATGCCCGCGATGCGGGCCGGCGTTTTTCTCCCGGTCATCTTCCGGGGGCGATCAACCTGCCGGCCAAACGTTTCGACGAACTGGCACCGCATCTGCTGCCGGCCGACAAGAACAAGCTGATCATCTATTACTGCGATGGCATCAAGTGCAAGTTGAGCCACATGGCGGCCGAGGATACGGAAGATCTCGGCTACACCAACATCCGCGTCTATGCGGGCGGCTTTCCCGAATGGTTCGCGCAGGGCAACGTGGTTGCCGTCGCCGCGCACGCGCTCAAGCGCATGCTTGCTGCCGGCGAAGTCGGCATGGTGCTTGACGTGCGGGACCAGCCCGGCGCCTTCGAGCGCGGGCATCTGCCTGCCGCTGTCAGCCTTCCCGCCGCCGAGTTCGAGCGACAGGCCGCCGCCGTGCTGCCCGCAGACAAGAACAGCCCACTGCTCGTTTATGACGACGAAGCGGACGGCAGCCTGAGCTACGCGGTTGCCCGTAAGGCGGTTGCGCTGGGCTACCACAGGGTGCTGCTGCTGGACGGCGGCTATCCGGCCTGGCAGGCGGAAGTTCCGGCGGGCGGGCAGGGGGCGCAATGACCGCGCCCTGCCGACGCTGGCGCGAAGCCTGAAAACAGCGGGTTTTTCCGCAAAGCCTGCGGTCGACCGCAAGCGCGAAACAAAATTCAGCCCTTGGCGTTCAACGCCCGGTCAGTCAGCGACAGATTGCGCGCGTAACAGGCGCGCAGCCGGTACAACTGCGCCGGGCGGTGCGCCTTGCCGGTTTCCATCGCGCCAGCGACCGGTTCGACCATGTCCAGCGCCTCGATCTTGCGGCGGAAACTGACCTTGTTGATCGGCTCGCCGAGAATCGCCTCATAGACCGCCTGCAGTTGCGGCAGCGTGAAGCTGTCGCCGCACAGGTAAACCGGCAGCGACGAATAGCTGCTCTTGTTGCGCACCCGCTGCACCGCCGCCGCAACGATCTGCGCATGGTCGAAAGGCAGGTCGTCCGCCCGGTCGACCGGCAACAGCGTCACCGCCGGATGGCCCGCGCGCTCGATCAGCGCATGCGGCACCAGCGCGTAATACGCCACCGACAGCGACCAGCCGCGCGGATCGCGCTCCCGCCCGGAAAAAGTCGCCAACTGCTCCAGGTAGGGGCTGTCGATCCCCGTCTTCTCGCGCAACATGCGCAGCGCCGCCGCTTGCGTATCGTCATCCTCGGCCGCCCGGATGTAACCGCCGGGCAAGGCCGGTAGGTCGGCAAACGGCGCATGATCGCGCTGCAACAACGCCACGTGCAGGCGGTTGTCTTTCAGCGTCATCAGGACGACGTCGACGGTGCAGATGATGTCGTTCATGGAGGAGGGGGATGGAAAGAGAAAACGCATGTTAACGCGAAAGGGGATGGCAAGGCGTGCGCTGCGCTTGTGTCAGAAGGCAATCCAGCATTCCAGTATCCGCAGGAAAACAAAATATGTTTCCCATTATTGACAAAATGCCTGTTTTGAAAATAATGGGAAACACTATGCCCGCCACCGCGCCCAAACTCACGCTTGCTGCCCAGGCCAAACTTGCCGATCTCGGCAAGCAGATTCGCGCCCGGCGCAAAGCCTTGGGCGTCAATGCCACCGCTGCCGCCGAGGCGGCCGGCATGTCGCGGGTGACGCTGCACCGGATCGAGAACGGCGAACCCTCCGTCACCATGGGTGCCTATCTCAACGCCATGCTCGCCCTCGGCCTGACACCGGCGCTGCTCGACCCCGCCACGGCGAACAAGACGGCTATCGAGGCCGATCATCAGGGCTGGATTCCGGCACGCATCCGCCTTGCCGATTATCCGCAGCTCAAGTTGCTCGCCTGGCAGGTGCAGGGCACTGACGAACTGACACCGCTGGAAGCCTTCGACATTTACGAGCGCAATACCCGCCACCTCGACAGCGACGCGCTGGAACCGCGCGAACAACAGTTGCTTGACGCCCTGCGCCTGGCTTTGGGAGGAGCACGGCGCAATGTTTGAGCGGCCGCATCATCGGCGGATCGCGCAAATCCTGCTGGCGCTCGACGCGCAACTACTGCGCGACAGGCATTGCCTGTTCGGTGGCGGCACGGCGATGGCGCTGCGTTATGGCGAATACCGGGAGTCGGTCGATATCGACTTTCTGGTGTCCGATGTCGCCAGCTACCGTGAACTCCGGCAACTGCTGAATGGCCCGGCCGGCATCCAGGCACTGCTGCGACCCGGCGCCCAGCCGCTGACGCAGGCACGCGAGATCCGGGCGGACCAGTATGGCATCCGCACCCAGGTACTGGTTGAAGGCCAGCCGATCAAGTTTGAAATTGTCCTCGAAGCACGCATTTCCCTGGCGCCGCCACAGGCGGAAGACGAAATATGCGGCATCGCCACGCTGACACCGCTGGACATGATGGCCAGCAAGCTGCTGGCCAATTCCGACCGTTGGCGCGACGACGGCGTGTTCAGCCGCGACCTGATCGACCTTGCCATGATGCAGCCTGCGCGCAAACCGCTCCTGGCGGCCATCGACAAGGGCGCCACCGCCTACGGCCTGGCTATCGAGCAGGACCTGGCTAAAGCCATCAATAGCATGAAGGATCGTCACGGCTGGCTGGAGCGTTGTCTGCAGGCGATGGCGATGAATCAGCCGAAAGCCTTGGTGTGGCAGCGGATACGCGGCTTGGGGAAGAAGCTTGGCGAGCGCGCATCCGATGCAAAACGCTGAGGGAAACATGGCCTCAGCAACAGCGCCAACTATTCATAATGCGACCACATGCGCAGCACGCGCACCGTCCGTTCTTCGGCAAACACCTCATACACCAGCCGATGCTGGATATTGATGCGGCGCGAGTAGCAACCAGCCAGGTCGCCGACGAGCTTTTCATACGGTGGCGGGTTCTGGAATGGATCGGCGGCGAGGACAGCCAGCAGGTCTTTCGTCTTGTCCTTCAGACCGGCCGCCGCCAGTTTTTTCGCGTCCTTCTGCGCGTGCCTGGCGTAGATCACGCGCCAGCTCACCAGTCCAGCGCCTCGCTGTTTTCTTCAAGCGGCTCGGCCATCCCTTCCTTGATCGACTCGCGCATGCCGGGTACGGAAAGCAGGTAGAGCGTTTCCTGAATCGCTTCCCAGTCTTCGGCAGCCAGAAGAACCGCGCTGGTCCGCTTGCCGGCGATGTGGATAGGTTGATGCGACTCGGCAGCCTGGTCGATCAGTCGATACAAGTTGGCGCGGGCTTCGCTGGCAGTCAGGGTGGTCATGATCGTTTTCCGATGGATAGCGCAAGGATGGTACGTTTTCGCGTACGTGATGTCCAGTCAGCTATCGCCACGGCTGCTTTCCCTCTTTGCGTCGCACGACGCATACTGGGAGCACGCCTTAAATCCACTTGTCCAGCGCCCGCCGGATGCGCCCGCGGAACGCCTCGACCTGCCCGGCGGACAGCTTCTCGGCCTGGTACAGCGACAGCATTTCAAAGCGGCAGGCCGGTGCGCAGGTACCGAGGAGGGCGGTTTTCAGCACCCGTTTGACCGGCTGGCGCAGCAGCAGGCGATCCACCCACCAGGGCGAGCCGAGCGAGGTGATCGCCAGCGCGTGGCGCAGTTGGTGCAGTCGGGGCCGGATCGGGCCGAGGTCGCTGGCGTGGTCGTAGGCCACGCCGGGCGCCCAGACGCGGTCGAACCAGCCCTTCAGGATGGCGGGAAAGCCGAACCACCAGGTGGGGAAGACCAGCACCAGCGCGTCGGCCGCCAGCAGCCGTTCGATCTGCGCTTGCGTGGCCGTGGCGTCAAAGGGCAGCGCGTAATAGCTCTGCCGCTCGGCGGTCGTCAGCGCGGGCGGGAATGCCGCCGCATAGAGGTCTTCAACCTCGACCGTGTGGCCGGCTTCGCTCAACGCCTGGATGGCAGACTGCGCCAGCGCGTGGCACAGGCTGTCGGTGACGGGGTGGGCGATGACGACGAGGCATTTCACGGTGGCAAAAGCTCAGCGCTGGGTGGGCGAGCAGATTTCGACGAGCGTGCCGTCCGGGCAGCGGACGAAGGCAACCAGTTGTCCCCAGGGCGTCCGCTTCGGCGCCGCCAGTTCGACCGCGCCGCAGGCCAGGGCTTGCTGGTACACGGCCGCCACGTCATCGACGAAGAGGCCGATTTCGACGCCCAGCGGCCGCGCGCTTTCCTGGCCGGCAAGGTAGCCGCCGGGCAGCAATTCAGCCATTAGCGCGTGCGAGGCAAAGGCCAGCGCGGTGGCGCCAGTGTCCAGCTCGCCGTAACCCGCCGCCTCGTCCAGGAAGCTCGTCTTCAGCCCGAACGCCCGCTCGAAAAAGGCCAGCGATGCCTTGACGTCCTGCACGTAGACGATGGTGTATCCGAATTTCATGGTCAATTGATTCCCCTCAGCGCTGCATCAGCGCAAACACGCCCCAGCCCAGGTATTCGCGGGTGTAGGTGGCGTAGCGCACCGGTTCGCTGGTCAGTTGGGCGCGCACCTCGCCGGCCAGTTCGTCGTCCGGGTTGGCCGCCAGCCAGCGGCGCATGGTCAGCCACTTGGCCGCCTCGTAGCGGTCCCAGCCGTCCTGGTCGGCCAGCACCATTTCGACCAAGTCAAAACCCAGTTCGCCGAAGGAGGCGAGCAGTTGCGGCAGGGTGAGGAAGTCGGCCAGCGAACGGGCCAGGCAACCCTGCGCCACCGCCTCCGTCGGCGGCAACTGCCGCCAATACGGCTCGCCGATCAGGAAAAGGCCGCCTGGCCGCAGGCTGCGCGCCAGCAATTCCAGCGTGCCGGCGACACCGCCACCGATCCAGGTGGCGCCGACACAGGCGGCCAAATCGACCGGCGCCTCGGCGACAAAACCGGCCGCGTCACCGTGGATGAAGCGGACGCGGTCGGCAACGCCGAGTTCCACCGCCCGGCTCCTGGCCTGCTCGGTAAACAACTGGCTCAGATCGACGCCGGTGCCGGCAACGCCGTGATCGCGCGCCCAGGTGCACAGCATCTCGCCCGAACCGCTGCCCAGATCAAGCAGCCGCGCCCCGGCCTCCAGCCGCAAGGCCGCGCCGAGCGTGGCGAGCTTGTCCGGAGTCATCGGGTTGTGAATGCGATGGGCGCTTTCGGTGATGTTGAAGATGCGGGGAATGTCCATGGGGATTGCCTTGTTGGTCTTGGCGGGAGAGGCGGTGTCCTGCTAGACCGCAGCGTGTGCATTGATGTGGTCGGCGATCTCCGGCCAGCCGATCTTCCGGGCAAGTTCCGCAGCAGTGTAACCATTTGGCGTTCGGGCGGTACAGTCCGCGCCAAACGATACAAGCAGCTTCACCACGCCAAGGTTGCCTGAAAGCGCTTCCCGATGGAGCAGCGACCAGCCATCGTCGTCAATGGTGCGGGCGATACTCGGGTCGGCCTGCAATAGCGCTTTGATCTCAGGAATCATGTTTGCGCACATCGGATGATCGCTAAATCCCTCCGGCGTTGATTGTGGAACGGTGTTCTTGCCCAAAAGGCTGGCGATCAAACCGCCTTTGGGCTTGGACTTCTCCCTGATCTCAATCTGTACGTCGGTCGGGTCACCAAAATCGAGTCCCCACGCTTGGTCATGTTCATTGCGCTCCCTGCGGTTCATCTTCGAGCGCATCAGATTGACGGTGAACCCGCCGTAGGCGCGCCCGTCCGCCGTCATCATCCAGTCCGTGAGGTGCCCGAAGGGAACTGAAACAGCGCAACCCTCCTGCACCGAGGTCAGGTAGTTCGGCGAGTTCAAGAGCGTGCCGCTCACGGAATCGCCGTCGAAGTCGATGTCGCCGATCCACATCTGCTCGAATTCGGAATTGCCGTCTGCTTGCGGCCCGTCGGTAAAAGGCAGCTTGACCAGAGTCATGTTCAGGGCGGGGACGATGCGCCGCCTCTCCCAAGAAAGCTCACGCCAGAAGTAGCGGAACGATGCTTGAGCGGCACGATACGCTTCCTGCATTTTGGGGTCTTCGTTGTCAAACAAGAATGTTGGTTCGTTCATGGTGAGTGGATATTGGCCAGGCGAGATTGTAGGAAGTGACATCAAGCCCGGCATCGTGCCGTTATTCGAATGGAATATCAAGACTCAAGATCCGGTTTGAAGATGAGCACAGGAAAGCACCGTGGCCCAATGTGCGGCAGGCCACTACAAATTACCGGAATTGTCGATCGGCATTACTGAAGCAACGAAGTCATGAGGTTGGGGTTTTTGGCAATGACTATGTCGTTCTTGGTTTTAATTCCACAAATAAAGTCGGATCCTGGGTAATACCCCGTGAATGAGGCGTAGATGGTTTGGGACGAGCCATTTCTTTCCAGATAGATACCACTTTTTCTGGCCCCACCATTGATTGCAATTTCCAATAAATTGTCGGCCTTATCACCGACCTTGACTGAATTGCAGAGAGATTCGGCTTTCTTTTTTGCTGAAAGCTCGGAGATGGTTACGTAGAGCGAAATGGCGAGGATTGCGATGATCAGTTTTTTCATTTTTTTCAGAGGTTTTTAGATAACCGGAATGTACGGCTTTGCCGCTGAAAAACCGTGGTCTGTCCCTTGTTTAATGTGGTGGGCTGTGTGGGGGGGGAAACTCCTAGCTGCTCGATTAGGCCTCATTTAATGCACAGCGGGGCGCCATAGAAAAAACTGGCCGGTATGATGTCCCCGAAAGCCGCAAATAAAGTCCCAAACACTGCCGCGAAAAAACACAGGCCATTGATGTGGTCACGTATTAACCCGGCAATCCAATAGGTTCATTACGCGGCATATTGGATTTTCTGGTG
>CAZFXO010000077.1:0-14974 GCA_964523045.1 uncultured Dechloromonas sp.
GAACCAGAAGCCGCCGACAAGAAAAACGGGAACCCGCGGGTTCCCGTTTTTCTTGCCTGAAGCCAGGGCGTGTTCAGCGATAACCGACGCGATCGAGCAGTTTCTGGGCGGCCGGCAATTGCTTGGCGATGTTCTGCAGCGGCGTCGTGTCGACCTTGAAGCTGCCCAGCTCGGCCAGTTCCTCGTTCGCCACCTTGACCGTCGGCACCGCCGGCCACTCGTTGTTGCCGTTGGCGAAATAGCGTTGCGCCTCGTCGCTCGCCAGGTATTCGAGGAAACGCAGCGCCGCCTCGCGGTGTTTCGTGCTCTTCACCATGCCGCCGCCGGAAACGTTGATGTGGGTGCCGTAGCTTTCCTGGTTCGGCCAGACGATGCCGACGCGTTTCATCAGATTGCGGTCCTCGACCCGCTCGGAGGCCATCATCCGCACCAGGTAATAGCTGTTGGAGACGGCGACGCCGCATTCGCCGCTGGCTACCGACTTGATCTGGTCGGTATCGCCACCACGCGGATTGCGCGCCAGGTTGGCGACCAGGCCGCGCGCCCAGGTTTCAGTCGCAGCTTCGCCGCGATGGGCGATCTGCGAAGCGACCAGGGTCAGGTTGTAGACGTGGCCGCCCGGCGTGCTGCAATACTGCCCCTGCAGCTTCGGATCGCCCAACGATTCGTAAGTCGGCACGTCTTCCGCCTTGAACTTACGCTTGTTGTAGATGATCATCCGCGCCCGCGTCGAGAAGGAAAACCAGGTTTCCGAGCGCAGGTGGGCGGGAATCCGGCTTTCCAGCACGGCCGACCTGACCGGCGCAAAGATGCCCCAGGCGTCGGCCACCGCCAGGCTGGCCGCGTCGACGGTAATGAAGACGTCGGCCGGACTGTTCGCGCCTTCGTTGCGGATGCGCTCGATCAACTCGTGCGCCTTGCCTTCGATGCGGTTGATGCGGATGCCGGTCTGCTTGGTGAAGTTGTCGTAGAGCGCTTCATCGGCCTGGTAATGGCGCGCCGAATAGAGGTTGAGAACCTTCTCCTCGGCCTGTGTAAGGCCGGTGCCGAGCAGGACAGCGAGGATGGGCAGCAGTCGTTTGAGCATGCGTTTCTCCTTGAAATCAGGGCTTGGCCCACTGCCGCAACAGGTTGTGATAGACGGCGGTCAGCTTGAGCAGGCGATCATCATCGGGCGCGACGACGCCAGTCATGCCCTGGATCGCCTGGTCGAGATCGAAGAGCAGCGTGCGCGAACTGTCGTTCTGCACCATGCTCTGGATCCACATGAACGAGGCGATGCGGGCGCCGCGCGTCACCGGCGTCACGCGGTGCAGGCTGCTCGACGGATAGAGGACGATGTCGCCGGCCGCCAGCTTGGCCGCCTGGATGCCGAACGGCCCTTCGATCTCCAGCTCGCCGCCGTCGTACTCGTCGGGTTCGGCGAGGAACAAGGTCGCCGAGAGGTCGCTGCGCACCGAGATCGAGGTGCCCGGCACCTGCATCACCGCGCTATCGACATGCGCGCCGTAAGTTCCGCCATCGGCGTAGCGGTTGAACTTCGGAGGATAGATGCGCGCCGGCAAGGCCGCCGAGATGAACAGCGGATTGTTGCCGAGTCGCCTGAGGATGCGGTTGCCCAGCTCGACCGCCAGCGGCGAGCCGTCCGCCAGTTGCTGATTGCGCTTGACGGCGCGGGCCAGCGTACCGGCCGTCTTCAGGCCGTTTTCCCACGGCGCGACATCGAGCAACTCGCGGAATTGCCTGACTTCGTCCTTGCTCAGGACGCCCTCGATCGGAATCAACATCTCGTTTCCTTTTCCTTGAAAATCATCGCCGGACCAATCTCGGCCAGTGTCGCGCAGCCCACCTGCGCCATGCAAACTTCCAGTTCCTCGCGCAGCAGCCGCAGCAGATGCGCCACGCCGAGCGCCCCGGCCACCGCCAGCGCGTAGGTCTGCAAACGGCCGACCAGCACCGCGTCAGCGCCCAAGGCCAGCGCCTTGAAGACATCGCTGCCACTGCGGATGCCGCTGTCGAGCAGCAGCGGATAATCGTCCCCGACCGCAGCGCGGATCGCCGGCAACGCGGCAAGGCTGGCCGGCGCGCCGTCGAGCGAGCGACCGCCATGGTTGGAGACGATCAGCCCGGCCACACCGCGCGCTTTCAGCTGACGAGCGTCTTCCGGATGCAGGACACCCTTGACCACCACCGGCAGACGCGTCTCGCCGAGCAGCCAGTCGAGGTCCGCCCAGCCCGGCGCCTGCGCCATCACGCCCTGGAATACCCGGCTCTGGCCGCGCTCGACGACGGGCGGCGCCACTTCCGGGTAATCCGCCAGGTTGGCCGCAACGACCGATGCCGGCAGCACGAAGCCGGCGCGCTGGGCGCGCAAGCTGGGCTGCTTGATCGCCGTATCCAGCGTCACCACCAACACCCGGTAGCCGGCGGCCTCGGCGCGCCGGACAAGGTCGAGCGTATGGCGGCGCTCGGCCTGAAAATACAACTGGAACCAGCGCTCTTCGCCGGCCTGCGCCGCCACCTCTTCCAGCGTTCGCCCGGCCAGCGTGCTCAGCACGAAGCTGCTGTCGCTCGCCGCCGCGCCACGGGCAACGTCGATCTCGCCCCGTGGATGCGCCAGGGTCTGGTAAGCAAGCGGCGCCAGCAGGATCGGATGCGCCAGGCGACGGCCGAACAACTCCAGCGCCGTATGCCCCTGGCCGACATCGCGCAGCAGGCGCGGCCAGACCCGGAGGTCAGCGAAGACGGCACGATTCGCCGCCAGCGTGGTCTCCTGCCCGCAACCGCCGGCGATGTAGGCGAGGCGGTCGGCGGCCAGGAAATGCCCGGCGATCGCTTCGTAATCCTGCGCGCAACGAATCTCGGCGGGAATGGCGGTCAGTGGCGGTCGGTTTTCTTTCATTTAACCTTGAAACCTCAGTTGAGCGGGGCCGCTGGCGCGTTTGGACGGGATGACCGGCGCGAGGCGACGACGCGGCAGGCTCATGCCTGCAAGGAGGAGTGAAAACGAGCCGGCAAAAATTTCGGCTGACGGCGAGTTTCGGCGCAGCCACAAAGCCGGGCGCCCGTCCGGACGTGCCAGCGGCCGCCTAGCGCCATCACCCAAAGGGAGAGTCGCATCGGCGGCACGGAAGTTGGCATTCATGCGGCTGAACAAGGATAGATAAGCGGTCAACGGAGGCTGCAAGGTTCAATGACGACGGGCGAACCCGGAGGATTCGCCCGCTTCCTTTTGCCCTGGTCTAGAACTCGTAATTGAGCGTCAGCCTGGCGTTGCGGGCATCGCCCTTGTAGAGGAAGGAACCCGAACGGTAGCCGGCAAGGTAGTAATCCTTGTCGAAGACGTTGCCGACGTTCAGGCGCAACTTGGCGGCCTTGTTCAGGCGGTAGTCGGCGAACAGATCCCACACCGTATAAGCGGGAATCGGCTGCGTGTACTGACCGGCGGCGTTGTAACCGGCTGCCGTATCCGGCTGGCCCGCGTACTTCTTGCTCTCGTACTTGACCGCCGTACCGAAAGCGAAGGCCGGCGTCAGCTGGTAGCGCAACTGGGCGGAGGCCGACTTGTCGGCAAAGTTGCTCAGCGTCTTGCCTTCGTTGTCCGGCGTTGCCGACTTGGTCACCTTGGCGTCCATGAAGGTCACCCCGGCGTAGGCACTCAGCTTGTCGGTGAGGTTGCCGGACAGCCCGAACTCGACGCCGCGCACCCGGTTCGCACCGCTGTTGTAGGTCCCGGTCGAGGTGTAGCCGTTGCCTTCCATGACTTCCGTCTTGGTGATCTGGAACAGCGAGGCAGTGGCCAGCAGCTTGCCATTGAGCAGGTTCCACTTGGTGCCCAGTTCGATGTTCTCGGTCTTTTCCGGCTTGGCGCCGGCCACCTGGCCGTTGATCGTGATCAGGCCACCGTAACCGCTGCTCGTTCCGACGTCGGATTCGCCGCCGTTGATGTCCTTGGCCGACGAATAGGTCAGATAGACGTTGGCGTCCGGGCGGAACTTGTAGGTCACGCCGAGATGGCCGTTCCACATGCTGTCGCTGTAGGAATAATCGCCGGTCAGCACGCCGGTTGCGGCAGTTTGCGTCTTCAGCGCCAACTTGGTCCGGTCGTAACGGACGCCGGCAAAGGCCGTCCATTTATCGTTGAGATCGACCGTATCCATCATGAAGGCGGAAATGCTCTTTGCCCGCCAGTCCTGGTCCCAGTCGCCCTTGCTGAAATCGCGCGAGACGGCGCCGTCGATGGCACTGAAAGCGACGTTGTTGACGCGCGTCGCACCGGCAAACTGATAGACGCCGTTGACCACTTGATGGTCGGTGTATTCGAGGCCGAAATTCAGCTCGTGCTTCATGCCGGCCAGTTCGGTATCGACGAACAGGTTGGTCTGGTTGGCAAAGTAGTCGACGTCCTGCCAGCCGTTGTGGGTCGACAGGTTGAGACTGCTGTCGCTGCTGTAGCTGGCGCCGGTCGCCACGTAGCCGTTGTCCGACTGGCCCCAGCGCGTGGCATTGGTCAGACGAACCTTGTCGTTGAAGCGGTACTTGAGGCGGGCGGTGAAAGTATCGACGTCGGATTTCAGGAAATCGCCGTCCTGGACGTAAACCGGCGCATTCTTGAACGGCTTGCGGTTGGGCACCGTCCCGTAGAGATAGGAACCGAGATCAGGTTTGTCCTCGCCGCGGAAGCCATAGTAGTCGAGCAGGATGTCGAAGCGGTCGCTCGGCTTGATCAGGGTGGACAAGGCCACGCCGGCCCGCTCGCGGTCGGCCGGCGCCCGGTCCGGCACTTCCTCGTAGCTGTAGAGCAGGTTGGCGCGGACGGCGACGTTGTCGGTCAGCGCATAGTTGCTATCGACGGTGACGCGACGCTGGTCGTCGGTGCCCAGGCCGACCGACAGCTTGGTGAAATCATAGTCGGTGGTCGCCTGCTTGGTGATCGAGTTGACCGCGCCGCCGGCCGTACCGCGACCGGCAAAGCTGGAACTCGGTCCCTTGGAGACTTCGACCTGCTCGACGGCGAAGCTTTCGCGCAGGGTCATGCCGGGATCGCGCAAGCCGTCGACGAAGACATCGCTGCGCGCTTCCTGGCCGCGGATGATGTAGCGGTCGCCGAAGGCGTTGCCGTTTTCGCCAGTGCCGAGCGTGATGCCGGGCTGGGCGTCGAGGATGTCGCGCAGGTCGGTGTAGCCCGAATCCTCGATCTGCGTCTTGGTCAGCACATTGATCGTCGCCGGCGTTTCGGCCAGCGGCCGCTTGCGCCGCTCGTCGCCGGAGACACGCGCCTTGTACGGGGCATCCGGTTCGGCATAGGGGTTGTGGTCGATGACGCGTTCAACGACGGTCACCGGCGCCATTTCGGCTTCGCTCGCCGGTTCGGCGGCAAACGCCACGACCGGCGCCAGCATCGTCGTCGAGATTCCCAGCGCGATGCCGGTCTTCTTCACCGAACAGGTCGTGGACAAGGTCCGGAAACTGGCCGGCAACATGACTTTCTGAGCTTTTCTTTTCACTCTCGTATCCTGGAT
Source organism: uncultured Dechloromonas sp. (assembly GCA_964523045.1). Taxonomy (GTDB): domain Bacteria; phylum Pseudomonadota; class Gammaproteobacteria; order Burkholderiales; family Rhodocyclaceae; genus Azonexus. The sequence continues at coordinate 5,523 of CAZFXO010000077.1, forward strand.
CAATGCCGCAACGGGAAGTCCGGACGAGAGCTGCCTGCTGGAGGAAGCGGCCAGGACATCCCAACGGCGATAAGGTTGGGGAAAAGCTGGCTGGCTTCAGGCTGGCTTGCTTAATCGCAGACGCGAATCTATCGCATTTGCAGTTCCGTTACAAGTGGTAACAGACTCGTAAAACACCACACCCAGGAATTTCGGGAATCAGGACAGGCGAGAAACCGGGGAAAACCCGGCAAAGCCCTGCTGCAGGAGGATGGCCAGCAGATCGGCGAGGCGGGCGCGGGCGAAGCGCACGAGGAGCAGCGGCTCGCTGCCGGCAGCGTCGGCATGCGCCGCTATCGCCGCCCTGACCGCGGGGAGGTTGCCATGGCGGGCAAGCAACTCCTGCGGCGGGGCGTACTCCGCCTCGTAGACGCCGGTGAAACAGCGCAACAGCGCCGGCAGGCGGGCCGGTTCGGCAAGGCCTTCGATCGCCGGCAGGTCGGCCGCGGGCAAAGCCCGGGCAAGCAACAGGCAGTCGGTCTCCGGCGGCGCCGTCATCGGCGGAATTATTCGGCGTCGAAACCGGCGTCTTCGATGGCGCCGAGCAGTTCGGCCCGGCTGACCTGTTGCGGATCGTAGGCGACGCGCGCCTGCGCCGCTTCCAGCGAAACCTCGGCCGAGGCGACGCCGGGCAGGCCGCTGAGGACGCCGGTGATGTTCTTGACGCAGCCCTGGCAGCTCATGCCGCCGATCCGGATTTCGGTGTTTTCCATGCTTCAGTCCCTGTGGAGAAAAGGCTGGCGGCGCAGCAACTCGGTCATTTCGGCAGCGGCCAGCGGTCGGCTGTAGTGAAAGCCCTGCACCATGCCGCAACCCATCTTGCGCAGCAAGGCCAGTTGTTCGGCAGTTTCCACGCCTTCGGCCAGTACCGTCAAGCGCAGGCTGCGTCCCATGCTGACGATGGTCGAGGCGATCGCCTGATCGTCGGTGTCGCTTTCCAGGTCCATGATGAAGGAGCGGTCGATCTTCAGCTTGCCGACCGGGAAACGCTTCAGGTAGGCGAGCGAGGAATAGCCGGTGCCGAAGTCGTCGAGCGACAGGCTGACGCCCATGCGCTTCAAGGCCGACAGGGTGCCGAGGGTGAATTCGGCGTCGTGCATCACGGTGCGCTCGGTCAGTTCGAGTTCCAGGCAATCGGCGACCAGCCCGGTGGCGCTCAGCGCACCGGCGACCATCTCGACGAAGCCGGCCTGGCGGAACTGCACCGGCGCGACATTGACCGCCATCGTGCGCAGCAGCAGGCCTTCGTCGATCCAGGCCTGGGCCTGACGGCAGGCTTCGAACAGGACCCAGTCGCCGATCGGGTTGATCATCCCGCTGTCCTCGGCAACGGCGATGAAGCGATCGGGCATGATCGTGCCCAGCGTCGGGTGCTGCCAGCGGATCAGCGCCTCGACGCCGACGATTTCGCCGTTCTGCAGGCTGACCAGCGGCTGGTAGTGAAGGACGAACTGTTCCTCGGTCAGCGCCAGGCGCAGGTTGCTTTCCATCATCAGACGCTCGAGCGTCGCCATGTTCATTTCCGAGGAATAGAACTGGAAGGTGTTGCGCCCGAGGTCCTTGGCCTTGTACATCGCCGTGTCGGCGTTCTTGAGCAGGGTGTCGATGTCCTTGCCATCCTGCGGATAGAGGGCGATGCCGATCGACGAAGTGACGGTCAGCGCATGGCCGCCGACCGAAAACGGCGAGGCGGCGATCTCCAGCACGCGACGGGCGACATCGGCCGCCGCCGCGGTGTTCACCTCGGGCAGCAGGATGATGAACTCGTCGCCGCCGAGCCGGGCCAGCGTGTCGATCCGCCGCACCACCTTGACGTAGCGCTGCGCCAGCGCGCACAGCAGGTCGTCGCCGACGCTGTGGCCGAGCGAATCGTTGACCCGCTTGAAATGGTCGATGTCGAGAAAGAGCAGTGCGGCGCCGTGCTTGTCGCGTTCGGCGGCGGCGATCATCTGCTCGATGCGGTCGTGCAGCAGGCGCCGGTTGGGCAGGCCGGTCAGCGCGTCGAAATCGGCCAGCTCGCGGATGCGCTGCTCGGCCAGCTTGCGGTCGGTGATATCGATGACGGTACCGACCGCGACCACCTGCCCATCGAAGCGCGAGGGCATGCCGAGCACCGACATGGTGAACTGACTGCCGTCCTGGCGCCGGCCGGTGAATTCGCTGGTTTCGACGGCGCCGCCGCCCGGCCGCCGGGCCAGTTGTTCGGCGATCCGCTCGTGCTGCTCGGCGACGACCAGATCGTAGGGGCCGAGGCGCTCGATGAAATCCGCCTCGGCGTAGCCGAACAGCTTGCACATGTAAGGATTGACGTAAAGGAAACGCCCCCGCGCCAGGACGAAGATGCCGACCTGCGCCGCATCCATCGTCGCCCGAAAGAGGTCGGTTTCCCGCTTCGCCATCACCTTCAACGCCGCCGACCGGCTTCCGGTTGCCAGCGCCGCAACAGCAACGAATTGGACACCACCGACACCGAACTCATCGCCATCGCCGCCCCCGCCACCACCGGGCTGAGGAAACCGAAAGCCGCCAGCGGAATGCCGAGCACGTTGTAGATGAAGGCGAAGAACAGGTTCTGCCGGATCTTGCCCAGCGTCGCCGCCGACAGCGCGATGGCGTCGGCGACGCCGAGCAGGTCGTTGCGGATCAGCGTCAGGTCGGCCGCCTCGATTGCCGCGTCGGAACCGGCGCCGATCGCGAAGCTGACGTCGGCCGCGGCCAACGCCGGGGCGTCGTTGATGCCGTCGCCAACCATCGCCACCAGTTGGCCATCCGCTTTCAGCGCATTGACCGCCGCCGCCTTGTCGCCCGGCAGGATGCCGGCGCGGAATTCGTCGATGCCGGCCTGGGCGGCAATCGCCGCCGCCGTCGCCGGGTTGTCGCCGGTCAGCATGACCACCCGGATGCCGCGCTGGCGCAGGCGGGCCACCGCCTCGCGCGAGGTCGGGCGCAGCGCGTCGGCGATGGCGATCAGGGCCAGGATGTGGCTGACTTTTTCGTCACCATCGGTCTCGGCCAGCACGATCACCGTCTTGCCGGCGCCCTGCAGCGCCTCGACCGCGCCGTCGGCGGCCAGTCCGAGCCAGCCGGGCGCCCCCAGACGCAGACGGCGAGCGCCGATCTCGCCACTGACGCCGTGCCCGGCCGTCGCCGCAAAACCGCTCACCGCCGGCAGTTCGAGGCCGTCGGCGGCGGCGATCACCGCCCGTGCCAGCGGGTGTTCGGAATGGTGTTCGAGCGCCGCCGCCAGTTGCAGCGCTTCCTCGCGTCCGATGCCGAAAGGCAGCACATCGGTCACCTGCGGCTGGCCGGCGGTCAGCGTGCCGGTCTTGTCGAGCGCCAGCACGGCGATCTTCTCGGCCCGTTCGAGCGCCTCGGCATTGCGCACCAGGATGCCGGCACGGGCGCCCTGCCCGGTGCCGACCATGATCGCCGTCGGCGTCGCCAGACCGAGCGCGCACGGACAGGCGATGACCAGGACGGCGACGGCATTGACCAGCGCCGTCGCGAAATCGCCGCCCACCCACCACCAGCCGACGAAGGTGACCAGCGCGATGCTGCACACCACCGGCACGAAGATCCCGGAAATCCGGTCGGCCAGGCGCTGCACCGGCGCCTTCGAGCCCTGCGCCTCGCCGACCAGGCGAATGATGCCGGCGAGCAGGGTCTGCTCGCCGACGCCGGTCGCCCGGCAACGCAGACTGCCGCTGCCGTTGGCGGTGGCCGCGAAAACCTTGTCGCCGCTGCGCTTGCCGACCGGCATGCTCTCGCCGGTGAGCATCGCCTCGTCGACATTCGACTCGCCGTCGATCACCTCGCCGTCGACCGGCACACTCTCGCCCGGGCGGACCAGGAAGACGTCGCCCGGCATCAGCGCATCGACCGGCAGTTCGATCCACTGGCCGTCGCGTTCGACGCGCGCCGTCTTCGGGCGCAGGCGGATCAGCGACTCGATCGCCTCCGAAGTGCGCGCCTTGGCCCGCGCCTCGAGCAGCTTGCCAAGCAGAACCAGGGTGATCACCGCCGCCCCGCCCTCGAAATAGACGTGTTGCTCGCTCAGGCCGAGCAGCGTGACTACGGTCGAGAACCCCCAGGCCATGCTGGTACCGAGCGCGACCAGCACGTCCATGTTGGCCCCGCCGCCGCGCAGCGCCTTCCAGGCGCCGTCGTAGAAACGCCAGCCGATCCAGAACTGCACCGGCGTCGCCAGCGCGAACTGCAGCCAGCGCGGCAGTTCGTTGTGCATGCCGTGCTCGCCGAACATGAACGCCATCTGGCCGACCAGCGGCAGACTGAGCGCGACTGCGATCCAGAAGCGCCGACTCTCACGCTGGTAAGTGCGCAGTTTCTCGGCCTTTTCCCGCTCGCGCGTCCCGGCATCGACCACGGCAGCGCTGAAGCCGGCCTTGGCCACGGCGGCAATCACCGCCTCGGCACCGACGCCGCTCAAACGGACGCGCGCCCGCTCGGCGGCGAGGTTGACGTTGGCCTGCATGCCGGGTTGCCGGTTGAGCACTTTTTCCAGCCGGGTCGAACAGGCGGCGCAAGTCATGCCACCAATCGCGAATTCGACGACCTGCTCGGCGGATTCCTTTTCCATCTCAGCTCGCCTCCAGCAGATAGGGCAAACTCAGCAGGCCATAGACGCCGAAACCAAGCACCAGCAGCCCGGAAGTCCAGCGCACCATCGGCCGCCGCACGAATTCATTGAGCCGCGCCAGCAGGATGCCGGCGAGCAGCAGATTGGGCAGGGTACCGGCGCCGAAGGCCAGCATCAGCAACGCGCCGCGCTGCGCCGAACCGGCCGCCAAGGCACTGGCCAAGGCGCTATAAACCAGGCCGCAGGGCAACCAACCCCACAGCATGCCGAGCGGGAAAGCCTGTGTAACCCGCGTCGCCGGCAGAAAACGCCGGGTCAGCGGTTGCAGTCGCCGCCACAGCGCCTGGCCGAGCCGCTCGGTGAAAGCCAGCGCGCGAGTGACGCCGATCAGGTAAAGGCCGAGCGCGACCAGCATCAGGTTGGCGAACAGGTAGAGAAGCAGCCGCGCCGGCACCTGCCCTTCGAGACCCAGCCCGGCGGCGCCGAGCGCCCCGGCGAGCGCCCCGGCAATGGTGTAGGAGAGGATGCGACCGCCGTTGTAGGCGAGATGCATCGACCAGCGAGCCGGGCTGCCCATCGCCAGTGCACCGACGATGCCGCCGCACATGCCGACGCAGTGCGCACCACCGAGCAGACCAACGAGAAACAGTGCCAGGAAGCCGGAATCGGGCATGGGGCAAGGCTTGCAACAGGAAAGCCCGCAGTGTAACCCGCGCCGGGCCTTCCTGACACGCCGCTCAGATCACCTTGGAGTAGCGCGTGCGCTGGCGGTCGGCGCGCAGGTAGCGGTCGAAGGCCATGGCAATGACGCGGACCAGCATGCGGCCCGGCGGCAGCACGGTGATCCAGTCGCGCTCGATCTTGAGCAGCCCGCCGCGTTCCATCTCGCGCAAATCCTCGATCTCGCCGGCAAAATACTTGTGGAAGTCGATCAGGTGCGAACTCTCGATGCTCTCGATCGATAGCTCGAAATGGCACATCAGCGCCTGGATGATCGAACGGCGCAGGATGTCGTCGGCGGTCAGCTCGATGCCGCGCACCACCGGCAGCATCGGCGCGTCGAGGCGGTCGTAGTACTCGTCGAGCGTCTTGACGTTCTGGTAGTAGGTGGGGCCGACCTTGCTGATCGACGAGATGCCGAAGGACAGCATGTCGCAGTCGGCGTAAGTCGAATAGCCCTGGAAGTTGCGGTGCAGGCGCCCCTGGCGCTGCGCCACCGCCAGTTCGTCGTCGGGCTTGGCGAAGTGGTCCATGCCGATGAAGACATAACCGGCATCGGTCAGCTTCTTGATCGCCAGCGCCAGGATCTGCAGCTTGGTGTCGGCATTCGGCAGGTCGGCGTCGGCAATCCGCCGTTGCGGTTTGAACAGCCCCGGCAGATGCGCGTAGTTGTAGATCGACAGGCGGTCCGGGTCCATCGCCAGGACGCGCTCCAGCGTCCGGTTGAAGCCCATCACGCTCTGGTGCGGCAGACCGTAGATGAGGTCGATCGACACCGACTTGAAACCGTTGGCGCGCGCCGCGCTGATCACGTTGGCCGTTTCTTCCTCGGTCTGCACGCGATTCACCGCGACCTGCACGCGCTCGTCGAAATCCTGCACGCCGACGCTCATCCGGTTGAAGCCGAGTTCGCCGAGCAGCGCCACGGTCGCCGTATCAACCTTGCGCGGGTCGACTTCGATCGAATACTCGCCGCCTTCGAGCAACTTGAAGTGCCGACGCGTCTCCGCCATCAACTGGCGCATTTCGTCGTGCGACAGGAAAGTCGGCGTACCGCCACCCCAATGCAACTGGATGACCTCGTGTTCGCCCTCGCTGCCTTCCAGCGCGGCGCTCTGCAGCGCCAGCTCCTTGCCCAGGTACTTCAGGTACTTGGCGCTGCGCCCGTGATCCTTGGTGATGATCTTGTTGCAGGCGCAGTAATAACAGATGGTGTTGCAGAAAGGGATGTGGAAGTATAATGAGAGCGGTCGGCTGATTCCGCCGATGTTGCGCTTGCTGAGCCAGAGTGCGGCGGCCTCGGCGTCGAAAGCCTCGACGAAACGGTCGGCGGTGGGATACGAGGTGTAGCGGGGGCCGTTTACGTCGAAACGGCGAATGATCTGTGGGTCGAAGACGAGGTTTTCAGTTGCGAAATTCATTGAACATAGCGCCAAGTTTTGACACGATTATGTGGGGATGGATCGCATTTCCGGTTGACTTGGATCAAGCCGACGCAGGTTGCCAATGCCCAGCCCAATCCCGTTGAATCAGGAAATTTCGCTGACCGTTATCAAGACGGCATGTTCCAACTGCAACCTGCGGGAACTCTGCCTTCCCTTCGGTCTCAGCCTTGAGGAACTGGAACGTCTCGACGACCTGATCTCGACCCGGCGCCGGATCAAGCGCGGCGACCACCTGTACCGCGCCGGCGAAGCCTTCGACTCGATCTACGCGATCCGTAGCGGCTTCTTCAAGACCGACGTCCTGCTTGAGGACGGCCGCGACCAGGTCACCGGCTTCCAGATGGCCGGCGAACTGCTCGGCCTTGACGGTATCAGCACCGAACACCACACCTGCAACGCTATCGCGCTGGAAGACAGCGAGATCTGCGCGATCCCGTTCAACCGTCTGGAAAGCCTGTCGCGCGAAATCCACAATCTGCAGCATCACTTCCACAAGGTGATGAGCCGCGAGATCGTCCGCGATCACGGCGTCATGATGTTGCTCGGCACGATGCGCGCCGAAGAGCGGCTGGCCGCCTTCCTGCTCAACCTGTCGCAGCGCTTCACGGCGCGCGGCTTCTCGCACGCCGAGTTCTACCTGCGCATGACGCGCGAGGAAATCGGCAGCTACCTCGGCCTCAAGCTGGAAACCGTGTCGCGCGCCTTCTCGAAGTTCCAGGAGGAAGGCTACATCGCGGTCCAGCAGAAGCACATCCGCATCCTCAACGTCAGCGGCCTGAAGGCGCTGATGACCCACCGCTGCTGAGCCTCAACGGCTCAGCCCGAGCCAGCGGCGCTCGCTGCCCGGTGTTGCCGGGCGATCCCATTCCGGCTCGTCGCCGAAGCGCTGCTGCAGGAAATCGATGAAGGCGCGCACCTTCAGCGGCAGGTGCCGGTTCGGCAGATGCACCGCGTAGATGAAGCGCTCGACCGGCACGTAACCGGGCAGCACCTCGACCAGGCGCCCGGCCTGCAACTCGCTGCCGACGATGAAGGTCGGCAGCAGCGCCAGCCCCAACCCGCCCAGCACCGCCTGCGATAGCGCTTCGTCATCGTTGATGCGCAAACTGCCCGCCACCGGCACCGAGATGTCGCCGGCCGGACCGCGCAGATGCCAGAAGCCCTGCGTCGTCAGGTAGGTGTAGTCGAGACAGTTGTGCCCGGCCAGATCCTCCGGTTTTTCCGGCACACCCCAGCGCGCCAGGTAAGCCGGGCTGCCGCAAATCTTGCGGCGGATCGGCGCCAGCCGCCGGGCGACCAGGTTGTCGCCGGGCGCCGGCGCGATGCGCAGCGCCAGGTCGTAGCCCTCGTCCACCAGATTGACCAGGCGGTCGCTGATCGTCATGTCCACCGCCAACTCCGGGTACTGCAGCATGAAATCGGCCAGCGCCGGTGCCACGTGCAGGGTGCTGAAGGCGACCGGCGCGCTGAAGCGCAGCTTGCCGCGCGGCTCGCGGTGCAGGCTGCCGATCGTGTTTTCGGCCTGCGCCATTTCATCGAGGATGCGGTCGCAATGCTCGAAGTAGGCCTCGCCGACTTCGGTCAGGCTGAGCCGACGCGTGCTCCGCTGCAGCAGCCGGACGCCGAGCGCCGCTTCGAGTCGCGCCACCGACTTGCTGACGCGCGACTTGGAAATTCCCAGGCGCAACGCCGCCCCGGAAAAACTGCGCGCCTTGACCACCTGGGCGAACAGCAGCATGTCGTTGATGTCGTGCACGCGCGCTCCAATTGTTATTCAAAAGGAAACAGTCTTGTGCAAAGTCGCCGGCTTATCAAGACCCTGACTTCCTTCTACCATCCGGAATCCCACGACACGAAAAACCGATCAACAAAAATCACTAGAAAATTCAGATAAATGCAGCAAAACAACCTGATCATCAGGGAGAGCGATTTCGTTCGCCTGATGGCAATCCAGCCGCCCGACGATCTGCGCGACGAGCTTGAGCGCGCCATTGTTATCCCCGACGACTCAATGCCAGCCAACATCGTCACGATGGGGTCGCGCGTCCGCTATACCGAACAGGAAACCGGCAACAGCCGCCAGGTCGAAATCGTCTATCCCGACGAGGCCGACCCGGCGGCCAGCAAGGTCTCCGTTTTCGCCCCGGTCGGCGCCGCGCTGATCGGCCTCGGCGTCGGCCATGAAATCGACTGGGACTTCCCCGGCGGCAGCAGCCGCCGGCTGACCGTGGTCGAGGTCATCCAGCCGGCCGCCGCCGCACCACACTGATCCAGACAAAAAAACCAGGGAGCCCGCCGCGTGCGCTACAAGTCATTCGCTGAATTCAATCAACATGTTGCCGCACGAAACCCCGGCCAAGCCGAGTTTCACCAGGCCGTCGCCGAGGTCATCGAAAGCCTCTGGCCCTTCATCCAGGACCACCCCCGCTACGCCGAACACGGCCTGCTCGACCGTCTGGTCGAGCCGGAGCGGGTACTCAGCTTCCGCGTTTCCTGGGTGGACGACCACGGCGAGGTACGGGTCAATCGCGGTTACCGCATCCAGCACTCGTCGGCGATCGGCCCCTACAAGGGCGGCATCCGCTTCCATCCCTCGGTCAACCTGTCGATCCTCAAGTTCCTCGCCTTCGAGCAGACCTTCAAGAACGCGC
>CAZFXO010000078.1:0-14520 GCA_964523045.1 uncultured Dechloromonas sp.
GGACACCGTCACCGAGCTGCTCGCCCGTCAGCCCGGCATCCAGACCGCGAGCAGCGGCGGTCCCGGCACCACGACCAGCTTCTACCTGCGCGGCGCCAACTCGAACCAGACCAAGGTGCTGGTCGACGGCATCGCCATCAATTCGGCCGACCTCTCCGGTTCGCCGCTGCGTTTCATCCCGCTCGCCAACGTCGAGCGCATCGAAATCCTGCGCGGCCCGGCGGCCACCCTGTATGGCGCCGACGCGCTCGGCGGCGTGATCCACATCATCACCCGGCGCGCCGCGCCAGGCCTACGCATCGACGGTTTCGCCGGCTACGGCAGCGACAACACCCGCGAAGCCAGTGCCGGCCTGAGCGGCGGCGACGACCACTGGCGTTTCCGTGTCGAAGCCAACCACCGCGCCAGCGACGGCTTTTCGGCACAGCGCCACGCCAGCAACCGCGACGCCGACGACGACGCCTACCGCAACACCGGCGGCAGCGCCGCGCTCTCCTTCATTCCCGCCGCCGGCCACGAAATCGGCGGCATCTGGCGGCGCAACGAAGGCCTCGTCCATTACGACAGCGGCAACCAGCCGGCGACCGGCAACTACGACGACCGCGCCCGCTTCACCACCGAGCAATGGCAGCTCTTCAGCCGCAACCGCCTGACCGATTTCTGGACCAGCCGCCTGCAGTACGGCGAGGCCGAGGACCGGCAGAAATCCTATTACTGGGACGCCTGGGCCTGGCCGGTGGCGGTCGAGACGATCACCCGGCAGAACACGCGCAACCGCCAGTGGAGCTGGCAGAACGACCTGACGCTGCCGCTCGGCAAGCTGCTGCTGGCGACCGAGCGCCAGGAGCAGGAAATCAGCCCCGACACCGGCTACGCCCGGCGCCCGAAAATCGATAACGACTCCGTCCTTGCCGGCTGGACCGCCAGCCTCGGCGACCATAGCTGGCAGCTCAACGCGCGCCGCGACGATCATTCCGAATTCGGCGGCGAAACCACCTGGGGTGTCGCCTACGGCTACCGCCTGAGCCGCGAACTGCGCGCCCACGCCAGCTACGGCACCGCCTTCAAGGCGCCGTCGGTGTACCAGTTGTTCATGACCTCGCCCTGGGGCAATGGCAACCCCGACCTCAAGCCGGAGAAATCGCGCAACCGCGAGATCGGGCTGAGCTGGGACAACGGCGTGCACGCGCTGAGCGCCACCTGGTATCACAACCGGGTCAGCAACCTGATCGACTGGGTTTCCGACCCGGTCACCTGGATCGGCACTTACGAGAACGTCGACAAGGCCCGCCTCGAAGGCGCGACGCTCACCTACGCCGGTCGTTTCGGCGCCTGGAACCTGCGCGCCAGCTACGACTGGCTGGATGCGAAGAACACCAGCAACGGTTTCGAACTGGGCCGGCGCGCCCGCGACAAGGCGATGCTCGGCGTCAGCCGCAACTGGGGCCCGCTCGAAACCGGCGTCGAAGTGCTCGGCGTCGGCAAGCGCTACAACACCAACACCGAAACCGGGCGCATGGGCGGCTACGGTCTGGTCAACCTGACCGCGCGCTACGCGATCAACGGCGAACTGGCGATCGAAGCGCGCCTGAACAACCTGTTCGACAAGAAGTACGAAACCGCGCTCGGCTACAACACGCCCGGCATGAACGCCTTCGTCGGCCTGCGCTACAGCCCGAAGTAAGGAAACCGGCGGCGGGATTCCCCGCCGCCCCCTACTCCCCTCGGATCAGCGCCACCAGGTCTTCCGTCGACGGCAGCGTCGACGCGTCGCCTTCGTCGAGGATGCTGTCGGCCAGCGCCCGCTTGTCGTGGTGCAGGTCGACGATGCGTTCCTCGATGCTGCCCTTGCTGACCAGACGATAGACGGTGACCGGCCGGAGCTGGCCGATGCGGTGGGCGCGGCCCATCGCCTGGTCCTCGGCGGCCGGGTTCCACCAGGGGTCGGTGATCACCACGTAGTCGGCGGCGGTCAGGTTGAGGCCGAAACCGCCGGCTTTCAGGCTGATCAGGAAGAGGTCGCTGTCGCCGGCCTGGAAGGCGGCGACGCGCTTGCTGCGTTCGGCGGCCGGCGTCGCGCCGTCCAGGTACTGGTAGCTGATGCCGGCGGCGTCGAGCGGCGCGCGCAGGATCTGCAGGAAATCGACGAACTGGCTGAAGACCAGGGTCTTGTGCCCGTTGGCGGTGAGTTCGGCGGCCAGTTCGGCGAAGGCCTGCACCTTGGCGCCGACGATGCCGAATTCCGGGCTGACCAGGCGCGGATCGCAGGCGGCGCGGCGCAGCCGGGTCAGTTGCGCCAGGATGTTGAAACGCGCTTGCCCGGCCTGGGCATCGAGCGTCCCGACCTCGTCGATCGCCTGGCGGCGCAGCGCTTCGTAGTGCGCCGCCTCGGCGGCGTCCGGGGCGACCGAGAGGATCAACTCGGTACGCGGCGGCAAATCCTGCAGCACCTGCGCCTTGGTGCGGCGCAGGACGAAGGGACCGATCAGGCGTTTCAGGACATGCTGGGCGTCGCGGTCGCTGTTGCGTTCGATGGGGCCGGCGAAGCGTTCGTTGAAACGGCCGATGCTGCCGAGCAGGCCGGGGTTGGCGAAACGCATGATCGACCACAGTTCGGCCAGCCGGTTTTCCACCGGCGTTCCCGAGAGGGCCAGGCGGAAATCGGCCGGCAGTTCGAAGACCGCCTGCGAACGCTTGGTCGCCGCGTTCTTGATCGCCTGCGCCTCGTCGGCGACGACAGTGTGCCATGAACGGCCGGCAAAGCGTTCCTGGGCCAGTTGCAGCAGCGTGTAGGAGACGATCAGCACGTCCTGCGGGCCGGCTCCGTCGATCAACTGCTCGCGTTCGGCGTCGCCGGCCTCGCTGTAGATGCGGGTGTTGAGGCTGGGCGCGAAGCGCAGCGCCTCGGCCAGCCAGTTGCCGCACACCGAAGTCGGCGCGACGACCAGGGTGGCGCCGCCTGGCGCCCGTTCGAGCATGACGGCGAGCGCCTGCAGGGTCTTGCCGAGCCCCATGTCGTCGGCCAGGCAGCCGCCCATGCCGGCGGCGGCAAGACGCATCGCCCACTGGTAACCCTCTTCCTGGTAAGGGCGCAATTCGGCCTGCAGGGATTTCGGCAGCTTCGGCATGATGTTCTGGGCGGCGCGCAGGCGGTCGATCGCCTGGCGGAAATCGGCGCCGGCTTCCAGGTCGGTGCCGTCGAGCACGTCGTCGAGCCAGGCGGCGGCGATCTGCGGCACCTTGCTGCCCTGCTTGTCGACTTCGGCGACTGCCGCCAGATCGAGCAGCTTCTGTTTCAACGAGCGAGTCAGCGCCGCGTAGACGCCGTCGCCGATCGGGATGAAGCGGCTCTTGTCGCGGGCGGCGGCGAGCAGGCTGGAGAGTTGCACGACGAGCCCTTCATCGAGCGCGGCCTGGCCGGCAACGCGGAACCAGTCGCGCTCCTTGTTGACGGTGATGCCGAGCTTGCCGGCGTCGACGCTGATGACGCGGACGCTCTTGCCCTTCGGCCAATCGACGGCGGCGATGCCGGCTTGCCCCGGCAGGCCCTCGACCAGGCCGAGCGCCTGCTCGGGGTCTTCGATCAGCCACTCGCCGGCCGCCGGATCGCCGATCTCTTCAAGGTAAGGAAAAGCGTCGAGCAGACTTTCCAGATGTTTCCTTTCCGCCGCCAGGTCCCGCTCGGCACCCAGGGTTTCGCCGCCGATCGCCGCCATCAGCCGGACCCGGCCGCTGCCCACCGGCAGGCGCGGCCCCTCGGCGCCGAAGGGCGCGGCGACCAGGCGCAATGACAGGGCTTCGCCGACCGGCGCCAGTTCCGCCCGCAGGCGCGTTTCCGCCGCCACCTGCCGCGAAGCCTGCGCCGCATCGGCCTGCACCTGGAAATGCCCGGCCAGCGCCTGCAGCGTCTTGTCGAGTTCGGCCTGGGCGCCCTCGGCCTTCGCCGGCACCGCGAAACGCCCGGAAACCAGTTGCGCGGCGCGTTTTTGTGCCGCCGTATAGCGCACCAGCCGGACGCGCTGCGCGCCGTCCGGCAACAAGGTGATCAGGCGCAGCGCCTCGGCGTCGCGTTTGGCTTCCGCATCCAGGTAATAGCTGTCGGTATCCTCCGCGCGCAGGGGCGGGTTGATGCGCATGACGATCTTCTCGCCCTGACGGACGGCTTCGAACTCGGGCGGCGTTTCGACCAGATCGACCAACTGCCCCGGCGCTTTTTCCAGGGCCACCGCCGGGTGGCCGACCAACGCGCCAATGGCAGCGGCCAGATCGATATTGAAACGCTTGGCGTAGTAACGATCGGCGCGCATGCAGCGGGCGACGCGAGCGTCGGCCGGCGACAGCGCCTGGTTGGCCGCCAGGCGGCCGAGCGGCAGCGCTTTCGGCGTGCTCCAGCCACGGCTGCCGCGTTTCTGCTCAAGGGGCTTGATGTCGAGCAGTTCGCCCTGCTTGCCGATGCTCAAGGTCCACAGGATGCGGGTCTTTTCGGCGTCATCCTTGTCCTTGGCGGCGGTGGCGCCGTCACCCGCCAGCGCCTGCAGGGCGCCCAACACTTCGCGCCAGCGCTCGCCCTTGCCGGCGACAAAGAATCCGGCCGGCGGCTCGTCGCCGCCAAGTACGGCTTCGGCGGCGTCCAGCATCGCGAGCAGGCGCTTGAATCCGCACTCCTGCAGGCGGCGGCGCAGCCCCTCGAAAACCAGCACCTTCTTGTGGCCGGCCTTGGCCACGCCCAGCGCCTCCGTACCGACCCAGGCGGCCAGCATGACCTTCCAGAAAATCGCCAGCGAATATGGCTCGTAGCCGGTATCCAGCAGCGAAAACGCGCCCGGCACCAGGGGCGCGTTGCCCAGTCGGGCGTCGATCGCATTGACCCAGCGTCCCCAATCGTCGTGCGCGCTGGGCGTGCGTGTGCCGGCCTCGCCGACGCAGAATTTGCGCGCCAGTTCGAGCTGCTTCGGACCGCCCTGCGCCAGCAGGGCGAGTGGGTAAAGCCAGGCGACCGAGTCCGGAAATACCCGCTTGCGCACGCCCATCTCGGCCTGGCCGCGCTTGAGGGCAAGCTCGAAAGCCTGTTGCCCGCCCGCCCATTGGCCATCGGCAATCAGCGTCGCTGCCCGCAGGACATCGCAACCGGCACCGTCGATACCGTGCAGCGCCTGTTCGAGCAAGGCCTGATCGCCGCGCTGCAGCGCGAGATCGGCGAGTGCCATGCGCAGGTGGGGGGCCAGGCTTTCCGGCCGGGACTGCAATCGCGCCCAGGCCCAGTCGACCACCGGCAGGAAAGCACTCGACCAAAGCTTGCTGAGCGAAATGACCGCCCGGTTGGCCATTTCGGATTGCCAGTAGGGATCAAGACGTTCGAAACTCTCGCCGTCAAAGGGCAATAGAACCGCCTCAGCCGCCAGTTGCCACCAGTTCTGTTCCTGGTTGAGCACCTCGGCCAGCGGCGCGATCTCCTCCCGCCCGGCCCCCGCCAGCAGCATGGCGCGCAGCAGGGCAATGCTGGCCGACGGCTTGCCACGAAAGCTGTTGAACCAAATTCGGCGCAAATCGAATTGATGGACGCGACAAATCAGGTCGACCAGTCGCCGCCCTCCCTTGAGTTCGAGCAGTTGCCGGTAGAGCGGAACACGCAATGAATCGACCAGCCGGAAATAACCGGGGCGTTGCGCGTGTTCGTTAAGCAACTGGCGCTGATTCAGCTCCTGGAACGCCATCCTGACCTGCTCGCCAGTGAAGTTGCGCCCGGCCGCATTCTTGAACTCCAGCAGCGACAGCAGCTCGTGAGCCTGGGTCCGGGTGAAGTTCGACCACAACAGGGCGGCGGCCAGGGCCACCTTGTGGGTATCGGCGGGCAGCCCCTGGGTGTCGGATTGCTGAACAAGCTCCGCCTTCGGCGGTATCGCAAAAAGATCGTCGGTCATGGAATGCTGGGGAGAGATCGACGGAAACCCTCCGTCGGACTGCGGGCATTTTCGTCCGTATCCGCGCAATCAACAAAATATCTTTCGTCCCTCGGCGCTTGCCGGCAAAGCAAGGACCGGAACAATCCCTTGCCCCGTCGGCGGCGAGGCCGGCACGCCCCTCGCCCGCCAGCCTCAGTTGGCTGCCATTTCCTGCCGTTCGCAAGCGGCGAGGAGACTGGCGCGAAAGTCC
This sequence comes from uncultured Dechloromonas sp., assembly GCA_964523045.1. Taxonomy (GTDB): domain Bacteria; phylum Pseudomonadota; class Gammaproteobacteria; order Burkholderiales; family Rhodocyclaceae; genus Azonexus. The sequence goes on from CAZFXO010000078.1 coordinate 6,154, forward strand.
GCCGACAGCCGGCGATGCACGGCCAGCGCCGCCGCCGGGTCGGCCCGTTCGATGGCCTGGCACAGGGCGGTGCGCTGCACCGACTGGTCGCCCGGGTCGGCGTGTGCCAGCGCCGGCCCGAGGCAGAGCTGCAATTGCTGATGCAGATTGCGGCTGACCGCCGCCAGCGGTGCCTGGCCGAGCAGTTCGCTCGCCTCGCGGCAAAACCCCGCCCAGCTTCCGCCCGCTGCGACAGCCTGAGCCAGCCGTGTGCGCCCCTGCGCCCCAGCATCCCCGAGCAGGCGGACGAGGACGTGACGACCGAGAAGTTCGATGACATCGAGCGCCGCGGCGAGATCATCGCGCGCGATGCGGGCCACCCGGCAGCCGCGATAGGGTACGACCTCGAGCAGGCCTTCGCTGGCCAGAACCTTCACCGCCTCGCGTACCGGCGTCCGGCTGACGCCATAGTGGCGGGCCAGCGCCACCTCGTCCACCGGGCTGCCTGGTGCCAGTCGATGGGCGAAGATGCGTTCGCGCAGCGAATCGGCGATGCCCTCGTACAGCGCCTGCCCGCCCAGACCCGGGGAGCCGGTTGTCGCTTCGCCGATCAGTCCGCACATGGCGCGTCGCTTTCCGGTTGCGCCACCACGTCCTCCGGCGGGCTTGGCGGCGGCGAGGGAAAGAGTTCTTCGAAATAGAGGTAAGGATTGACGAACATGCATGGCTCCTGAAAGTGATGCGGATGGACTTGCCGGCAGCGCCGGTTTTTTGCAATATACGCATCACAAAAAATTCATAAACAACTGAAATAGCGTGACTTTGCAAAACAACTCCCGCGTTTTTGCGAACTTTGCGAAGCCACCAAGGAAACGTCGTGAAAAAAACCTTCATGGGCCTGCGCCTGAAACGCCTGCGCGAGGAACGGCAGATGACGCAGGTGGCGCTGGCGCAGGCACTCGGCCTGTCGCCGAGCTACCTGAACCAGTTGGAACAGAATCAGCGGCCGCTGACGGTGTCGGTGCTGTTGCGCCTGAACGCGGCTTTCGGCATCGATGTCCAGCTCTTTTCCGAGGACGACGAAGCGCGCCTGATCAGCGAACTGCGCGACCTTTTCGCCGACGCGCCGAACGACGACGCGCCGGGACTGGCGGAAATCCGCGAACTGGCCAGCCGCCTGCCCGGCGTCGCCCGCCTGCTGCTGCAACAGGGCCGGCAACTGCACGAGGCGCGCGAACGCGAAGCGATCTGGGCCAGTCGCCTCGGCCTCGACCGGCAGAGCGACGAACTGCCGCGGCCGATGCCCTTCGAGGCGGTGCGCGATTTCTTCTACCGCCGGCACAACCATATCGCCGAACTCGACGAACTCGCCGAACGCTGCTTCGCCGACTGGCAACTGCGCCCCGGCGACACCGGCAACGGCCTCGCCCGCCGCCTGAGCGAGCGGCACGGCATCCTGGTCAGCACCGACGACAATGATCGCGGGCTGCTGCGGGATTTCGACGAGAAAGCCCGCCGTCTGAGCCTGTCGGCGTCGCTCAGCAGCGGCCAGCAGGCCTTCCACATGGCAACCCAACTGGCCCGGCTCGAGGCCGGCGAACTGATCGGCGAACTGGCCACCGGCGCCGCCCCGGACGACGAGGAAACCCGGCGCCTGGCGCGCATCGGCCTGGCCAGCTACTTCGCCGGCGCCTTGCTGTTGCCCTACAGCCGTTACCTGGAAAGCGCCGAAGCCTGCCGTTACGACATCGAACAACTCGGCCGCAGCTTCGGCGTCGGTTTCGAAACCGCCTGCCACCGACTATCCACGCTGCAACGCCCGCAGGCCCCCGGCGTCCCTTTCTTCTTCGTCCGCGTCGACCGCGCCGGCAACATCTCGAAGCGTCAGTCGGCGACCGACTTCCACTTTTCGCGCATCGGCGGCACCTGTCCACTGTGGAACGTTTACGAGGCTTTCGCCCAGCCGGGCAAGATCCTCACCCAGCTTGCCGCCATGCCCGACGGCCGCAACTACCTGTGGATCGCCCGCAGCGTCCGCCGTGGCCACGGCGGCTACGGCGCACCGGGCAAGACCTTCTCGATCGGCCTCGGCTGCGACCTGCGCCACGCCGAGCGCCTGGTTTACAGCAAGGGGCTCGATCTCAAGAACATCGACAACTTCACGCCGATCGGCAGCGCCTGCAAGGTCTGCCCGCGCGCCCATTGCCCGCAGCGCGCCTTCCCGCCCAGCGGCAACGCCCTGGTGGTCGACGAGAACCGGCGGCATTTTTCGCCCTACGCCTGAATCGCGACGCCACCCACAACCACCAGGAATCCGACAGGGCAGAGCGCGCTGAACGGCTCGCCCGGCAACTGGCGCCGGTTTGCCGCCTGATTTTGCCTTTGCTGTCCCGTTTGACATGCACTGAAAAGCCCGGGGATACTTGCCGCGGATTGAGTTTTCCAGCTTCGCACCTGGCGCATTTCCCGTTCGGAATCGGGATCTCGCCTTTCCGGGCGGCTGGCCTCTGGTGGTTCAACGAATATTCAGCAGGAGTTGTCATGGGTCTAATACGGGCAGTGACGGGCGCGGTCGGCGGTGTGCTGGCGGACCAGTGGAAGGATTTCTACACGGTGCCGGCCGGTTTGCCGTCCACGGCGGCGTTGTTTGCGGCGGTGCCGCAGGGCACCAACGCCGGACGCGGCTCGAACACCAGCGCCTCCTCCAACATCATCAGCAACGGCTCGAAGATCGTCGTCCCCGAAGGCTATGGGCTGCTGCTCTTCCAGGAAGGCAAGATCACCGCCTTCGTCGCCGAACCGGGCGGCTACGAGTGGCGCTCTGACGACCTCAACTCGCAGTCCATCTTCGCCGGCGACAACCTCGTCAGCGCGCTGATCATGCAGAGCTGGGAACGCTTCAAGTTCGGCGGCCAGCCCGGTGCGCAGCAGGCCGCATTTTTCGTTTCCCTTAAGGAAATGCCGGACAACCGCTTCGGCACGCAATCCGAAATCTACTGGGACGATGCTTTCCTCAACACCCAGGTCGGCGCGGTGACCCGCGGTTCGTATACGCTGAAGATCGTCGACCCGATCCTGTTCGTGAAGAACTTCGTGCCGGCCAGCTACCTGCAGGCGGGCAGGGTTTTCGATTTCACCGACTTCGACAATGCTGCCGCCAGCCAGTTGTTCAACGAAGTGGTCGCTTCGCTGGCGCCCGCCTTCAGTCTGTACACCAACGACCCGGGCAAGGGCAACCGCATCACCAAGATCCAGCAGGATACGGTCGGCTTCGCCAAGAGCCTGTCCGCTGCGGTCGAGCAGGCTTACCAATGGAAATCCGATCGCGGCCTGGCGATCACCAAGACCGCCATCGTCTCGATCGAATACGACGCGAATACGCGCGAGTTGCTGAAAACGGTCCAGCGCGCCGACGCCCTGTCCGGTGCGCGCGGCAACTCGAACCTGCAGGCGAGCGTCGCGCAGGGCATCCAATCGGCCGGCGAACACAGTGGCGCCGCCGGGCTGGTCGGCATCGGCATGGCCACCGGTGGCCTCGCCGGGCTGCAGCAGCAGCCGGCGGCCCCGGCGGCGGACGACCCGGTGGCCAAGCTGAAGAAAGCCAAGGAGATGCTCGATCTCGGCCTGATCACCCAGGCCGACTACGACGCGCTCAAGGCCAAGGCGCTGGGCCTGTAGCGCAGCGCGACCATGGCCGATTCCGAGTTCCCTCCGCGACGCCCGGTCGCCGGCCCCGGTTCGCCGCGCGACGTGCCGCCGCGCCCCGGCCGCCAGCCAGTCGATCCGGCGCTGCCCGAGGCGATCCGCCAGGAGCTGGAGGCACCCGACCCGGCCATCATCGACACCGCCGCAACCGAACTCAGCGATGGCATCAACCGTTGCCCGAAGTGCGGTTCGACGGACATCCGCCCCAAGCTCGGCAGCGATTCGCTGGTCTGCCTGCACTGCCGCAACGAATGGGACGGCACGCGGGTCGAGGAACTGTTCGGGCTGGGGGAAGGCATTGGCGACCTCCAGGGCACCGTCATCGCCTCAGGCGCCCGCGACATCGCCGCCGATGCCGCTACCCTGATGACCTTCAAGTGCGCCGGTTGCGGTGCCGAGGTGACGATCAACACGGAAAATGCGATGACCGCGCGCTGCCACTGGTGTCGCCAGACCCTGGGGGTAAACGAGCAGATCGCCAACGGTGCGGTCCCCGACGCGGTCCTGCCCTTCCGCATCAGGAAGGAAGACGCGGTGGCGCGTATCCGCCAGTTCGTCGATAAACGCCGACTGTTCGCCCTGAAGGCGTTCAAGGCGCAGTTCACGCCCGAAAACGTGATCGGCGTCTACCTGCCCTACATGATCGTTGACGGCAACGTGAGCGTCGATGTCGCCGGCAAGGGCGAGATCAAGACCCGCGAATACACGCGCGGCTCCGACAAGAACAAGCAGACCTACTACGACGCCGATATCTACCAGGTCGAACGGCACGTCGATTTCACCGTCGACGATCTACCGCTGGAGGCTTCCAGCGAACGCGGCAACCTCGACACCCGCGTCAATACCAACAACATCATCAATACCATCCTGCCGTTCGATACCAAGAACGCGGTGAAGTGGAACGCGTCCTACCTGTCGGGTTTCTCCTCGGAAAAACGCAACAGCAACATCGAACACCTGCAACCGCGGCTGGAAGATCAACTCCTGTCGATTGGCCGCGCCCAGGTCGAAAGCTCGGTGCGCCGCTACAACCGTGGCGTGCGCTGGGAACAGGAAAAGCTCGATGTGCACGGCAGCCGCTGGGTTTCCATGTACCTGCCGGTCTGGTTGTACTCCTACCACCAGACCGGCGCCAATGGCGGCATGCTGCACTACATCGCGGTCAATGCCCGCACCGGCGAAACCATGGGCAGCGTGCCGGTGCAGCAATGGAAACTGCTGCTGGCCGCGCTCACCGTCGGCACCATCCTCGAAACCATCGCCATTGCGATCCTGGTGAATTTCTCATGAGCGACGACAGCGGACTCTGGCTGCTCCTGGCTGGCCCGGTCGGCGCAACCGCGCTGTACTGGACCTTGTACCGTTACTACCGCAACACCGACAAGTCGCACGGCTTCGAGCGCGAAACCAAGGTCGTGGCGCAACCGGTGGAAGGCACGGACATCAAGGTCGACGAGATCACCGGCACGCAGCGGACGCGTATCAATGGCGACAACGTGAGCGACTATCGCGCCCGGGTCCAGCGGATCAGGGATGAGCCCTCCTGAACACGGAAACTGTCGTAGGAATGGCGGATCGCCGCTAGATTGGCGGTCACGGTCGAAGACTTTTCGCCCCATGCCTGAATCGCCACGCCGCCCAGTCGTGAGACAATCCCGCCCATGACCGCCATCGCCTTCGTGGACCTGGAAACGACCGGCGCCACTGCCGCCAGCGACCGCATCACGGAAATCGGTATCGTCGAAGTCGATGCCGACGGTAGCGTTCGCGAGTGGCAACAACTTGTCAATCCGGGACGGCGCATCGCCCCTTTCGTCGAACGCCTGACCGGCATCAACAACGCGATGGTGGCGAGCGCCCCGCCCTTTGCCGAAGTTGCCGACGAAGTCCTGAGCCGCCTGCAGGGGCGACTGTTCGTCGCCCATAACGCGAGCTTCGACTACGGCTTCCTGAAAAGCGAGTTCCGCCAGCTCGGCATCGACTTCCGGGCGCCGGTGCTATGCACCGTCAAGCTGTCGCGCGCGCTCTACCCCGAATTCAAGCGCCACAGCCTGGACGCGCTGATCGAACGGCACGGCCTGCAGGCCAGCGGTCGCCACCGGGCGCTGGCCGACGCCCGTCTGATCCACCAGTTCTGGCAGAAGATCCACGACGACCGCAGCGCCGATGAAATCGCCTCGGCGCTCGCCGAACTGAACCCCTATTCCAGCCTGCCGCCGCATATCGACGCCGAAATCGTCGACGCGCTGCCCGACACGCCTGGCGTCTACCTGCTCTATGGCAGCCAGGGCGACCGCGACGACCTGCCGCTCTATGTCGGCAAGGCCAAGAATATCCGTAGCCGGGTGCTCGCGCTTTTCTCCGGCAAGCGACAATCGCCGCGCGAACGCGCGCTGATCCAGCAGACGCGGCGCATCGACTGGATCCAGACCGCCGGCGAGATCGGCACCCGGCTGCGGGAAACGGCGCTGGTCAAGCAATTGCGGCCGACCCAGAACGGCCCGCTGCGCGACGGCGAGGAGGTCTGCACCTGGACCTTCATCAACGCCGGCGACGGCTGGCTGCGGCCGCAACTGAGCCTGGTCCGCAACCTCGGCGTCGGTACCGGCAAGGCCTGCTACGGGCTGTTCAGCAACGCGCGCCAGGCCAAGGAATTCCTGCGCAACCTGGTGGAAACCAACCAGCTCTGCGACGTCCTCAGCGGCCTCGAACACGCCCCGGCCGGACAAGCCTGCCCGGGACACGCCGCCGGCCGCTGCAAGGGCGCCTGCATCGGCAAGGAAACGCTGGCCAGCCACAGCGCCCGCCTGGTCGGCGCACTGGTCGCCCTCAAGCTGCCGAGCTGGCCTTTCCCCGGCCCGGCGGTGATCCACGAGGGCGACGAGATCCACGTCATCGACGGCTGGCGCTACCTCGGCACGGTGCGCAGTGAAAGCGAGATCGACGCGCTGCTGGCCGCCGGCCGGCCGCCTTTCGACCACAGCACCTACACCATCCTCAACAAGCACCTGCGGCTGATGAAGCCGCTGCGCCAGGGCCAGCCATGAAACGCCTGCTGGCCGCCGCGCTCTGCATCGCCCTCAGCGCAACGGCGACGGAAGCCGAGAACGCGCTGCCAGCCATCGAATTCACCGCCACCGAGCAGGCCTACCTGGCCGGCACACCGATCATCCGCATGTGTGTCGATCCGGACTGGGCACCGTTCGAGCAAATCGACGAACGCGGCCGCCACGTCGGCATCGCCGCCGACCTGATCCAGCTGGTCTCGCGCCGTACCGGCCTGAAGATCATGCTCTACCCGACGCGCACCTGGGAGGAAAGCCTGGTCGCCTCGAAAGCCGGGCGCTGCCAGATCATGAGTTTCCTCAACCGGACACCGGAACGCGAACGCTGGCTCGACTTCACGGCGCCGATCTTCGTCGACCCGAACATGATCATCGCCCGCGAAGACCACCCCTTCGTCGGCGATGTGCGCTGGCTGCGCGACGAACGCGTTGCCCTGCCGCGCGGCACCATGGTCGAGGAACACCTGCGCCGCGACTACCCCAATCTGCGCATCGTCCTCACCGAAAACGAACCGGAAGCGATGACCCTGGTTTCCGAACGCAAGGCCGATTTCACCGTGCGCTCGCTGATCGTCGCCGCCTATGCAATCCGCAAACAGGGCCTGTTCAACCTGAAGATCGCCGGCCAGGTCCCGGAACTCGGCAACCAGTTGCGGATTGGCGTAATCGAGAGCGAACCGGTCTTGCGCAGCATCCTCGACAAGGGCGTCGCCACGCTGAGCGCGGCCGACCGCGAGCAGATCGTCAATCGCCACGTCTCGATCACCGTCCAGAACGGCACCGATTACCGCCTGGTCTGGCAGTTGCTGGCCGGCGGCCTGGTCATCGCGCTGATCGGCGCCTTCTGGATGCGCAAACTGAGCCGACTCAACCGCGAACTGGCCCGGCTCTCAGTCACCGACCGCCTGACCGGCATCTACAACCGGATGAAACTCGACGAGGCGCTGGCCGCCGAAATCCAGCGCTGCCGCCGTTACGATCAGGCGCTGGCGATCGTCCTCCTCGACATCGACCACTTCAAGCGCATCAACGACACCTACGGCCACCAGGCCGGCGACCGCGCGCTGATCGACATCGCCCGCCTGCTCGGCGCAGGCAGCCGCGAAACCGACGTCGTCGGCCGCTGGGGCGGCGAGGAATTCATGATCGTGCTGCCGCACACCGATCTCGCCGGCGCCGGCCGGCTGGCCGAAAAAATGCGCACCACCATCGCCGCCCACGAGTTTGCCGGCATCGGGCAGCAAACCGCCAGCTTCGGCGTCGCCGCCTACCGCATCGACGATCAACCGAACGACCTGGTCGCCCGCGCCGACGCCGCGCTCTACGAAGCCAAGCGTGCTGGGCGCAACCGGGTGGCCGGCACCTGAGTTCCCGGGTCGCTCAGTCGGCGCCGGGTTTGGCGGCATCGTCATCACCGATCGCCGCATCGACGCCGGCGGCAGCCACGTCGACCGCCGTTCCCACCACCGTCGCACCAACCTTCACCGTCGTCGCCACCACCGTCACCGCCGCATCAGCAACCGTCACCACGGCGCAACCTTGAAGCCCTGCGCAATACAGCAGGACTAGGGTCTGTTCACATTTGCGGAATTGTGTTTACATCCTGTCTTTTGGATAC
>CAZFXO010000079.1:0-14441 GCA_964523045.1 uncultured Dechloromonas sp.
GCCGATGATAGTGAGCACCTCGCTCGCGAAAGTAGGTCACCGCCAGGCTCCCCATCACAAGAGGCCCCTCCTAGATTCTAGGCGGGGCCTCTTGCCGTCTACTCGCCCGGTAAATCAAAAGAAATATTTACGCTGGATGGCTTGAAATACGCTGGCTCATCCCCAACTCCTGAGTACTTTTTGATACCTCGATTGGGAGTTTGACGCATGTCCGAATCAGCAACCGCCAGCCGCGAAACCCTCGGCTTCCAGACGGAAGTCAAGCAACTGCTGCACCTGATGATCCATTCCTTGTACAGCAACAAGGAAATCTTCCTGCGCGAACTGGTCTCCAACGCTTCCGACGCCTGCGACAAGTTGCGCTTCGAGGCGTTGAACAACGCCGCGCTCTATGGCGACGACAGCGAACTGAAGATCCGCATCGCCTTTGACAAGGCGGCGCGCACGATCACCATTTCCGACAACGGCATCGGCCTGAGCCGCGAGGAAGCGATCGCCCATCTCGGCACTATCGCCAAGTCCGGGACCAAGGAGTTCTTCTCCGCGCTGACCGGCGATCAGGCGAAGGATGCGCATCTGATCGGCCAGTTCGGCGTCGGTTTCTATTCTTCCTTCATCGTTGCCGACAAGGTGACGGTGATTTCCCGGCGCGCCGGTCTGGATGCTGCTCAGGCGGTTCGCTGGGAATCGGCCGGTGAGGGCGACTACACCGTCGAGATGGTAGAAAAGGCCGGCCGCGGTACCGACGTCATCCTGCATCTGCGCGACGGCGAGGATGATTTCCTGAATAGCTGGAAGCTCAAGTCGATCATCCGCAAGTACTCCGATCACATCACCCTGCCTATCCTGATGAAGAAGGAGGAGTGGGACCAGGAGAAGGGCGAACAGGTCGTCAGTGACGAAGACGAGACGGTCAATCAGGCCAATGCCCTGTGGGCGCGCAGCAAATCCGAGATCAGCGACGAGCAGTACACCGAGTTCTACAAGCATGTCGCGCACGATTTCGAGGATCCGTTGTGCTGGACGCACGCCAAGGTCGAGGGCAAGCAGGAATATACCCAACTGCTCTACATCCCGGCGCGCGCGCCGTTCGATCTCTGGGACCGCAACGCCCGCCACGGCATCAAGCTGTACGTCCGGCGCGTCTTCATCATGGACGACGCCGAGAAGCTGATGCCGCTCTACCTGCGCTTCGTGCGCGGCGTCGTCGATTCCGCCGACTTGCCGCTCAACGTTTCGCGCGAAATCCTGCAGGAATCGAAGGACATCGACAACATCCGCTCCGGCTGCACGCGCAAGGTACTGGCCCTGCTCGAAGGCATGGCGAGCAGCGATGACGCGGCGGAAAAGGAGAAGTACGCCAAGTTCTGGGAAGCCTTTGGCGCCGTCCTCAAGGAAGGCGTCGGCGAGGACTTCGCCAACAAGGACAAGATCGCCGGCCTGCTGCGTTTCGCCTCGACCCATGGCGACGGCGACAAGCAGGTGGTCTCGCTGGCCGATTACATCGGCCGCATGAAGGAAGGCCAGGAGAAGATCTACTACGTCACCGCCGACAGTTTCAACGCGGCGAAGAACAGCCCGCATCTGGAAATCTTCCGCAAGAAGGGCATCGAAGTCCTGCTCCTGTCCGACCGCGTCGACGAATGGGTGGTCGGTCACCTCACCGAGTTCGAGGGCAAGTCCCTGCAATCGGTGGCGAAGGGCGGGCTCGATCTGGGTCAGCTGGAAGACGAAGCCGAGAAGAAGGAAGCCGAAAAGGCGGCCGACGAGTTCAAGGACCTGCTCGACAAGGTCAAGGGCGCGCTCGGCGAGCGCGTCAAGGAAGTGCGCATCACCCATCGCCTGACCGATTCGCCGTCCTGCCTGGTCGCCGACGAGCACGATCCCTCGGGTAATCTCGCCCGCATGCTGAAGGCGGCCGGTCAGCCGATTCCCGCCGCGAAGCCGATCCTGGAGATCAATCCGCAGCACCCGGCGGTTCTCCGGCTGAAGTACGAGGAAAGCCGTTTCGACGATTGGGCGGCCCTGCTCTTCGAGCAGGCGCAACTGGCAGAAGGCGGCCAACTCGACGATCCGGCCGGTTTCGTCAAGCGCATCAACGACCTGATGCTGGCGCTTTCCGCCAAGTGAGCAAACGGGGCTGCGGCCCCGTTTCTTTCATGCAGGCCAAAGATCTCGAACTGCTGGTCCGGTGGACGATGCCCTACGGCAAGTACAAGGGGCGTCTGTTGGCCGATCTGCCCGGGCATTACCTCGCCTGGTTCGCGCGCGAAGGTTTTCCGGAGGGCGAACTCGGGCGGCTGCTCGCCCTGATGCATGAGCTTGATCACAATGGCCTCAGCGGCTTGCTCGCACCGCTGCGCCAGAAGGGCGTAAAAGGGTTTTAAAAGCAGAACCGGGGCATGTTTTTGGGCTATAGTCGCAAGCTGTTTTTCTGGCTCGGGCAGGCCCAAGAATGGATTCGACGCAAGACAGCGCAGTACATGAGCATCGTCTTTCCCTGGCGGAAGTGCTCGAAATGGCCATCGCCGATGGCTTGGTCGAGAGCGAGGCGGCAGAGGCGCTGAAGATCGAGCGCAAGCTGCACGGCAACAAGGTCCATCCGCTGATCGTCATCGCCGACCAGAAGTGGCGCACCCCGTCGGCACCAGTCAAACTCCTGACGCTCGACGTGCTGACCGAATGGCTGGCGGCGCGCTGCGGGCTCGATTATTTCCATATCGATCCGCTGAAGATCGACTTCACCGGCATTGGCGAAGTGATGTCCAGCGCCTACGCCGGGCGTTTCGGCATTCTGCCGGTGCAGGTGACGACGCGCGAGGTGGTGGTGGCCACCGCCGAGCCCTTCCTGCGCGAATGGGAGGGCGAACTGCGCCAGATCCTTCGCAAGGATATCCGCCGGGTGATGGCCAATCCCGAGGACATCGGCCGTTACCTGATCGAATTCTTCAACCTCGCCCGCTCGGTCAAGAAGGCTTCCGCCAAGGGCGAGGTGACCAGCGGCTTGTCGAGCTTCGAGCAACTGGTCGAACTCGGCAAAGGCAACCGCCAGTACGATGCCAACGACCAGCACATCGTCCATATCGTCGACTGGCTGTGGCAGTACGCCTTCGACCAGCGCGCCTCCGACATCCACATCGAGCCGCGGCGCGATCTCGGCATCGTCCGCTTCCGCATCGACGGCGTGCTGCATCAGGTGTACCAGATACCGATGACGGTGATGAACGCGATGACCAGCCGCATCAAACTGCTCGGGCGCATGGACGTGATCGAGAAACGGCGGCCGCAGGACGGGCGGATCAAGACCCGGACGCCGGGCGGCCAGGAAGTGGAATTGCGCCTGTCGACCTTGCCGACGGCGTTCGGCGAAAAGCTGGTGATGCGCATCTTCGATCCGGAAGTGCTGGTCCGCGATTTCCGCTCGCTCGGTTTCTCGCAGGACGACCAGGCACGCTGGCAGCAGATGACGGCGCTGCCCAACGGCATCGTCCTGGTCACCGGGCCGACCGGTTCGGGCAAGACGACGACGCTCTATACGACCTTGAAGCACCTGGCGACGCCCGAAGTGAACGTGTGCACGATCGAAGACCCGATCGAAATGGTCGAGCCTGCGTTCAACCAGATGCAGGTGCATCCGGCGATCGGGCTCGATTTCGCCGATGGCGTGCGCGCCCTGATGCGGCAGGACCCGGACATCATCATGATCGGCGAAATCCGCGACCTGGCGACCGCCGAGATGGCGATCCAGGCAGCGCTCACCGGCCATCTGGTGCTATCCACGCTGCACACCAACGATGCGCCGGCAGCAATCACGCGCCTGCTCGATCTCGGCGTGCCGGCCTACCTGATCAATTCGACGCTGCTTGGCGTCATGGCGCAGCGCCTGGTGCGCACCCTCTGTCCGCACTGCAAGAAAAGCCTGCCGATCAGCGAGGAAGAGCGCGCCGCCTGGCGGGCGCTGGTGCAGCCCTGGAAGGCCGCCGAGCCGACCCATCTGTTCCACGCCGTCGGCTGCCTGGAATGCCGGATGACCGGCTACAGCGGGCGCGTCGGTGTCTACGAAATCCTGCTCAACTCGCCGGAAGTCCGGCGCCTGATCCGGCCCAATCTGGAAATTCCCCGCTTGCGCGACCAATCCTTCCGCGAAGGCATGCGCCCCCTGCGCATTTCCGGTGCCCTGAAGGTCGCCCAGGGCCTGACCACGATGGAAGAACTGATCAAGCAGGTACCGCCCGCCGACGAGGTCTGAGTCAAGCCGGACCGGGCGACTCGCAAAGAGACGCTTGAGCGTCTGGCGGCGGCCTCAGCCTTCCGCCCGGGCGGTGACGATGCCTTGCTGGGCGGCCCATAGTCCGACATCTTCGCGGCGGATGGCGGCGGCCATCAGGCCGGGGAACTGGTCCGGTGAGCAGGCGAAGGAGGGGACGCCGAGGGCGGCCAGCTTGGCGGCCAGGCGGTGATCGTAGGCCGGGGCGCCCTCGTCGCTGAGCGCCAGCAGGGTGATCACCTGGACGCCGGACTGGACCAGTTCGCTGGCGCGCTGCAGCAGGTTCTGTTCGACGCCGCCTTCGTAGAGGTCGGAAATCAGCACCATGATCGTGTTGCGCGGGTCGCGGACCAGCGACTGGCAATAGCCGACCGCCCGGTTGATGTCGGTGCCGCCGCCAAGTTGCACGCCGAACAGGAGTTCGACCGGGTCGCTCAGTTGTTCGGTGAGGTCGACGACGGCGGTGTCGAAGACCACCATGTGCGTCTTGACGGCGGGTAGCGAGGCCATCACCGCGCCAAAAATGCTCGAATAGACGACCGAGGCGGCCATCGAGCCGCTCTGGTCGATGCACAGGATCACCTCGCGCTGCGTGCGCCGGCTCTTGCGACCGTAGCCGATCAGGGTTTCCGGGATGATGCTGCGATGGCTTTCCTGCCAGTGGCGGAGGTTGGCGCGGAGGGTGCGGTTCCAGTCGATTTCGGCGTGCCGCGGGCGGCGGTTGCGGATCGCCCGGTTGAGGGCGCCGGTGACGGCGCTGCGCAGCGGTTCCTCCAGCTTCTTCATCAACGCGTCGACCACCTTGCTGACCACGGTGCGCGCGGTATCGCGGGTTTTCGCCGGGATCACGCCGCGCAGCGAGATCAGGGTGGCGACCAGGTGCACATCGGGCTGCACGGCTTCAAGCATTTCCGGCTGGAAGAGCATGCTCTTGAGGTCGAGGCGCTCGAAGGCGTCCTTCTGCATGACCTGGACCACGGAGGCCGGGAAGTAGCGGCGGATGTCGCCCAGCCAGCGGGCGACGCGCGGCGACGAGGCGCCGCTGCCGCCGCGCAGGCCGCCCGGTTCGTCGGCGTCGTAGAGCGCGCTCAGCGCTTCGTCGATGCGCAGGTCGTCGCCGGCCAGCAAACCGCTGCAGGCGGTTTCGGCCGCTTCGCCGAGGACCAGGCGCCAGCGCCGCTGGCGGGCCGCATCGGGGCGAGTGTTGTCGTTCATGATTCGATTCCCAGCAGCAGGCGCAGCAGTGGCAAGGGTTTTTCGGCGCGCGTTGCATCCCAGTCGGCCAGGATGGTCTTGGGGGCGGCGCCCTGGCGGCCGGCGCGTTCGCCGAGCTGACGACGCTCCGGCATGCTGAAGGCGGCGAAGGCGCGGCGCAGCAGCGGCAGTTCGCGGGTGAAGCTGTCGTCGCTCAGGCCGGCCAGCCAGTCATCGACCATGGACCACAACTGCGGGTCGTGCAGCAGCACCATGCCGCTCCGGTTGAGGAAGCCGTCGAGCCAGGCGGCGGCCGGTCCCGGCTCGTTGCCGACCGACAGCGCCTGGCTCATGGCTTGCGCCGTCTGTTCCGGGCTGGCGAGCTGTTCGTCGAAACGCAGGCGGCTGGCCAGGCCGCAGATCAGCCCGTGGCAACTGCCGAGCTGGGTCAGGCGCTGCAGGGCCTGCTGCCATTCCTCGAGCAGGTTCTGGCGGCCGAGCAGGCGCAGTGCCTGGTGCGTCGCGACGAGATGTTCGCGCATCGTTTCGGCGGCCGCGTCGTCGAGCGCCGCGCAGGCGCCGGGCAGGCCGATGGCGGCGCGCGGCACGAGGCGGTCGAGCAGCTGTTCGACCATGCCGGCGTCGGTCTGGCGGACGTTGCCGTAGCGCGCGACATTGACCAGCGGCGGCACGGCGGCCATCAGTTGCTGCACGTCGCTGGCGATCGCGGCGAGGTTTTCCAGGGACTGGGAGACCGGGGCGATGGCCTCTTCGAGGTCGGCGAGCAGGACCTGGTTCACCAGTTCGGAAAGCTCGGGCAGGCTGTCGGCCGCCTGCGCCCGGTCGATCGCCCGGTTGCCGGCGGCCTGGCGCACGCTGTTGCCCCAGCGGCTGGCGTCGATCAGCGCGATGACCAGTTCCGGATCCCATTGCAGGGTCCAGATTTCGTGGAAGCTGCCCTTGGCGCTGCGCCCGGTCCGGCTCAGGCTGCCCCAGCCGATGTCGAGCAGGTTGAGGCGGTGCAGCAGGTGGCTGCGCGCCAGGTCGTTGGCCTGGCGCAGGTCGAGATCGAGCGTTTTCTGCGTCGCTTCCGCTTTCAGGCGCAGGCTTTTCTGCTGTTGCGCCAGGTCGCGTTGCAGGGGGACGGCCGGTGCCGTTTCCGGCGTGCGGCCGAGGCGGTCGCCGACGATCATCTGCCGGCGGATCAACTGCATCGGCGCGTCTTCGCCCATGCAGACGACGGTGCGCAAGGCTTCGTCGAGTTCGTCTAGGCCGGGTTGCGGACGTTCGCGCAGGGCAGCCAGGGCTTCGGCCAGGCGGACGGCTTCGATGATGTGGGCCGACGAACAATCGAGGCCGTCGTCGCGGAACAGCCGCGCGGCCCGCGCCAGCCAGCCGATGGCGCGGTCGCCGGCGCTCTGCCAGAGGTGTTCGTACCAGCCGGGCGAGGCGACGCCGGCCCCGTAACCGCTGGCGAAACTGAGGTTGTGGTAAGACCAGGGCACCCAGGTGGCGGCGACCTTGATCTTGGCCAGCCCCTTGAGCAGCTCGTTGTCGACCTTGGCCGGCGGCATCTCGGCCAGCGCCGGCACGTGCCAGGCGCCACAGACCACGGCGATACGCTGGAAACCTTCCTTCTGGGCCTGGCGCAGACATTTGCGCATGTGCGCCTCGCGCAGGGCTTCGCGTTGTTCGGCGAGGGCGGTGCGAACGCGTGCTGGCGCTTCGTTGCGCACGCTGCTCATCGCCTCGCGGATGGCGGCGAACAGTTCGAGGCTGTCGCCGCGTTCCTCGACCATGTGGTTCCACCAGGCTTCGCCATCGCCGTAACCGGCGGCGCGGCCCAGCCAGTCGAGCGGATCGCCGCTCGGCCCGGCATCCTCGGCGTCATCTTCGGGTGCGATTTCAGCGTCGTCGTGCGGCGCGGGCGTTTCCGTCTCCGCCGCCGGTGTTTCACCGCCAGCCTCCGCCTCGTCCGGACGGCTCAACGCAAACTGGTGGGCGGCTGGCAGGTCGATGAAGCGGGCCGGAATCTGGCGTTGCAGCGCGAAACGCAGGGCATTCCATTCCGGCGAGAAAGCGGCGAAGGGGTAGAAGGCCGCCTCGCGGGCATCGTCTGGGTTGTAGACGAGCAGGGCGACCGGCGGTACCAGGCCTTCGTCGAGCAGCAAGGCCAGCATCTCCTCGCCGTCGGGCGGGCCTTCGACGAGCAGGCAATCGGGTTGCAGTTCTTCGAGCGCGCGCAGCAGGCTGCGGGCGCAGCCCGGCCCGTGGTGGCGGATGCCGAACAGGTGGAAGGGGGAAGTGGCTTCGGCCATGGGGCTCAGTTCTGTTCCCGGCAGGCGCGGTAGAGATCCTTCCAGTCGCTGCGTTCCTTCATCACCGTTTCCTGGTATTCGCGCCAGACCACCGCATCCTGCACCGGGTCCTTGACGATGGCGCCGACCAGGCTGGCGGCGATGTCGCCAGCGCGCAGCACGCCGTCGCCGAAATGGCCGGCCAGGGCCATGCCGCTGTTGATTACCGAAATCGCTTCGGCGGTGCTCAGCGTGGCGCTGGAAGTCTTGAGCTTGGTCTTGCCGTCTTCGGTCTGGCCGTTGCGCAGTTCGCGGAAAATCTGCACCACCCGGCGCACTTCCTTGAGGGCCGGCGGTTCGCCCGGCAGTTGCAGGGCCCGGCCGAGTTCGGCGACGCGCTTGCTGACGATGCTGACTTCCTCGTCCTCGCTCGCCGGCACCGGCAGGATGACAGTATTGAAGCGCCGTTTCAGGGCGCTCGACAGTTCGTTGATGCCCTTGTCGCGGTTGTTGGCCGTGGCGATCACGTTGAAGCCGCGTACCGCCTGGGTTTCGCTGCCGAGTTCGGGCACCGGCAGCGATTTTTCCGAGAGGATGGTGATCAGGGTGTCCTGGACGTCGGCCGGAATCCGCGTCAGTTCTTCGACGCGGGCGGTCTTGCCCTGTTCCATGGCGCGCATCAGCGGGCTGGGAACGAGTGCCGCCTTGGACGGTCCCTTGGCCAGCAGTTCGGCGTAGTTCCAGCCGTAACGCAATTGTTCCTCGCTGGTGCCGGCGGTGCCCTGGATCAGCAGGGTCGAATCGCCGCTCACCGCCGCCGCCAGGTGTTCCGACACCCAGGACTTGGCGGTGCCCGGCACGCCGAAGAGGAGCAGGGCGCGGTCGGTGGCCAGCGTGGCGATGGCGGTCTCCATCAGGCGCCGGTTACCGATGTACTTGGCGCTGACCTGGAAACCATTGGCCAGCGTACCGCCCATCAGGTACTCGGCCACCGCCCAGGGCGAAAGCACCCAGTTTTCCGGGCGTTCGCGGTTATCCGCCTTCTTCAGTTCTTCAAGTTCTTCGGCGAATTGTTGTTCGGCGTGCTGGCGCAGGGTTTGGCTCATGATGGTTTCCGCTATCTGAGAATTTGGTGAAGGATTTTGCGTTGTTCGACGAGGGTCAGGATTCTCGCCAGGGTCTTGCTGAAATGTTCGGCGGCCGGGCCGGCCGGCCAGTTTTCGCAGGCGGTGGCGAAGCAGCTTGGCGGAATCAGGCAGGCGAACTCGGGCAGGGCCTGGCCGATTTCGTAGATGCCGCTGGTGATGTAGGTGGGCTGGTTCAGCAACTGGCGGACTTCGGCCAGAACACGCTGGCTGAAATCGGCCGAAGGGGGCTCCTGGCCGCGCGAGAAATCTTCGACCAGGCGCGCCAGGACCCAGCCGCGCGTATGACCCGGCGACTGCTCTTTCAGCAAGCTGAGCCAGTATTGTTCGCGCTCGCGGGCGGGCAGGAAGGCGAGCAGCGCGAAGACGTCGATCTCGATTCCCCACGACCCGCCGTGAGTCAAGAACTCACCGGCCCAGGCGGCTGCCGGCTGGCGCAGCAGGGCTTCGTGCCAGGCGCGCAGGATGGCCTCGCTCCAGTCCGTCGCGCGTACCCACTTGATCAGTTCGGCCGGGCTCAGGCCGGTCTGTTTCTCCCACCAGCCCAGCGGCAGGCCGCGCGCGATCTGGTACAGCCACCAGGCGCGCTCGCCCAGGCTTTCGCTCTTCGGCCGACTTTCTTCCAGCGCGTCGTTCTTCCAGTCGGCAGCGAAAGCGGCCGGCGCTTCCAGGGTGCGCACGGTGCGAAAGAGCTTGCGTTCCTCGCCAAGGCAGGCCGCCATCCGTTGTGCCATGCGCTGGCTGTAACGACTGTCGGGCAAGGCGGCGAGCAGGCTGGCGGCGCGTTGGCGGACTTCCTTGCTGCGGTCGACCAGCAAATTTTCGAGAAAATCCTCGTCCGACGGTCCCAGTCCGTGCCCCATCGTTTCCAGCAGGCTGGCCCGCTCGCGCGCTTCGAGTTGCGCGAAACCCTCCTGCAGCAGGCAACGTGCCCGATCGGGATCGCTTTGCCGCAAGCTGCCGAGTAGCTGCTTGCGCTGTTCCTGGCTGCCTTCTTCCCACAGGCTCGGGTCGGCGGCTGCTTCGGCGGTGCCGGCGGCGTAGGACCAGTCCGGGTTGAGGGCGGCCAGCCAGCGGCCGCGCTCGCCGAGGACAGGGACGAGGGAAGCGCGCAGATCGCGGTTTTTCTGGCCCAGCGTCAGCGTCGGCACGAGCAGTTCCGGCGCCAGGCAATATCCGTGGCTTGCCAGCCGGGAAAAGGCTTCGCGGCGCAAGGCGTCGGGGCCGTCGGCGAGAATCTGTTGCAGGGTCGCCACGAGTTGCCGGTCGTCGGCCACTGCCGTCGGTTCCGGCGGGCATGCGGGGAGCGGCGGCGTTGCGGCGGCGGCCGGGGCGTAGCCGGCCGCCGCGCAGACGGCCAGGCTGCCCGCCTGGCGCAGCAGGCCGATTTCCCTGTCGTCGCCCGGCTGGCCGAGGGCCTGGAGAAAAGCGCCGAGTTCGCCCGGCGTGTCCGGCAGGGTCGGCGGGCGGCGTTCGCTGCCGAGCAGCAGTTGGGTGGCCAGTTCGTGCAGCAACTTCATGCTTCTTCCATCCCCTTCTGCCAGATCGGCTTGCCCTGCCAGGCGGCGAGCGGATGCAGGACGTCGCCGTGCCATTCGCCGAACACGGTGAGCGGGTTACCGCCGCTGTGTGCCAGTAGCGTCCAGCCGTCCTCGTCGCGCACTTGCAGCCGGAGTTGCCGGTTTTCCCGGCAGCGCAGCGACCAGCCGGCGGCGTCGGGCTGGGGAATGCCGCCGTCGATCAACATCGGTTGCGGCGATTGCCACGGGTTGGCGGCGATGGCTTCGGCCAGCCCGGATAGCGCACCGTCGAGGGCGACGCTTGGCGGATTGGCGGCGGGCAGCAATTGGGTATCGCCGGTGCTCAGCGCGCGCAGCGGCCGGTTGCCGGGGAAGAAAGCCAGTTCGCCGTGCAGGCGGCTGGCAGTCAGGTAGTTCTGCTCGAAGCGGCGGCCGCCGTGCGCGAAATCGAGCAGCAGGGCGAAGCGTTGCGACTGGTGGCCGAGCAGCCAGACGCGGCGCGACCACAGATTGCCTTCCTCGTCGATGGACTGGCCGAGCACCAGCCAGTCGTCGCGCAGCCGCTCGCCGCCGGCCAGCACCTCGTCGCGGTCAAGGTTGACGCCGAGGGCGCTGCGCACATCCTGGCGGATCGCGGCGGGCAGGCTGTCGAGGCGGCGGAAGGCATCGATCAGCAGGCGCAGTTGCCCGAGTCCGCCCAGCACCTGCGCCGGCCAGGCTTCGTCCCTGCCGACCCGGCTGGCGATCTGGCGCAGGCGAAAGGCGAGGCCGGGCAGTTGGGCGTCGATCATTCGCCGGGCGAGGTCTTCCCAGATTGCCGTTTGCCCCGGCAGTTGCGCCAGGCCCTGGCGCAGCCGGTCGTTGAGCCAGCGCTCCAGTTCTTCGAGCCCGCCGGCCATGCGTTGGCGGCGGTTGTCCTCGCGTCGGGCGGCCGCTTGCGGGTCGGGCGCCGCGTCGCGTTTTTCGGCGATCCTGGCCTCCTGCTTTTCGGCGCGTTGCTGGCGCCCGGCCAGCCATTCGGCCACCCAGGCCGGCGCCGTGGCGGCCGAGAACAGGGAGGCATCCTGCGCCATCAGCAGCAACAGCGCCAGGCCGTGTTTGCAGGGAAACTTGCGACTGGGACAGGAACAGCGGAAAGCCGGCCCGGACTTGTCCACCTGCACCTGATAGGGCTTGCTGCCGCTGCCTTGGCACTCGCCCCAGATGGCCCGTTCGTCGTATTCCAGACGCGGCCATTTGGCCGGAACCACCAGCCCCTTGGCCGCCTTGCTCGAAGACTCGTCGGGCGAAAGTTGCAGGATTTCGCCCGCGCTTAGCTGCATCATCGAATTCTCGTTGGTCAGGAGTGGCGAGGATTTTAGGTGCTTGGCATAGGCTGCGGCAAGCTTCGTCGACTGGGAGAGGGCGGGTCGGTCGGCTGCCGCGGAAAACAGGCTGAAATCTTTGTGCGAAATCGCTGGTGGCAGACCACTGAATCGCGGGTACTTGACCGACTTGAATCGACCCAGAGCGGTAGTTGGCGGGTTGGGGCAATCTGTCGTTCAGGAACGTTCGAGTTCAGGGGCGCGCGCCCTGCAACGAAGGGTCAGCCACCACGGCCGCTCCTTCCATCAAGAATTTCTCCCGGCTTGAATCGCTCACAGTAGACCTCGATTCCAAGCTTCATTAGAAGCGCGGTTGCGGGCACTGCTACGACCTTAGCAGCGAAGCCGATGTCTACGAGAGCAGCTGTAACGGCCATCGCATAGTATTTCTTGCTCAGGATGTGTGCCATCCCGTTTGTATACCATGCCTTGTATATTTCGCTCTGTGGGTCGCACAACGCCTTCCAAATGACCAGTTTTAACGATGCAAAGAAACTGCGGCCGTGTTCAACCTTCTTTTCAATAGCAGCCGGCGACGGAAGGAAACGAACTTCTTTCATCGTAAGTTGCTTCCGGGCCGCGCGATCTACGCGATAGACGACCTCAATAACTTCTCTTGGAATCGCAGAGGCAATCTGGGTATAGAGTTCATCGTCGGATTTTGTCTTTACTGCTTCAATTGCAGCGGCATCGATTTCGTCAACGTCCAGTGACTCGTGAGCGAGATCGCGCACGGAGGATATATAGCTTTCGAGTTGATACCTGGCCGCAACGCTTTCAATGAAGTGACGTCGACGGTCGGCATCCTTGATGGCTTTGCCTTCGAGAACCTTGGCAATTAGAGGTTCTGCTTCAGAAACCTTTTGTTGTCGCAGAAGACAGACAGCAAGTAATGCAGTCGCTTCAAGGTGCACGCGGGTACTTACCGCTGTTTTGGAACGCACACCGCGAAACCCAAGCTCTGCTGTATTTAACTCACCAGCGTTTAAGGCTGCTTCAAACAGCCAGTTCTTTGAGCGCATAAGGCGCGTTTCGTGGCCTGTCGAACGAAGCAGAGATTGGATGTCGGTAGCAAAAGCTTTCGCACGTCGGTAGTCCGCAGCGTAAACGGCTGCTCTCAACGCCGGCTCCAGAACGGCTAACCGATTCTTCTGTGCTTGCGTCAGTGGTGGGGGCGTCGACATTTGTAGTGGTGGCTAGCAGTTATTCACGAGCAGAAACGTTCGGGTCATTGCTAATAATACGGACACGATTGGATCACTCGTAAGGTTCTGAATGACATCGAGATTATCTGATGCCGGTCTCCTTATCAATCAGCAATCATACGGACAGAGCCAACGTCCGGTATGCGACGCTTTCTTGAGAGACCGCTCCTGGCCGACTGCTACCTGTCGCCTCCTGGGCAACACGTCGATATCGTCTGGTCAGATGAAATGGGATTTCGTGGTCAACACGGTCGAGATTCCGCATCTTTGAAACTGGAGCTAGAATGAGTATTCAAATAGCTATTCATGATCTTATTCATTACCATGGCTCGTCACGCTGTATCCATTCGTGCTTTGCTCGCACAAGGGCCGCTGTCTTCTCGCCAACTCGTTGAAAAAACAGGGTTAAGCCAGCCGACGGTGTCGCGGGCCTTGACTGCGCTTGGCGATGAATTGCTGCGTATTGCTTCGGGTTTGTCTATTCGTTATGCCTTGCGCGATACGGCCCGCAACTTTCTTTCGGCACCGGTTTTCCGGGTCAGCGAGGCGGGGCTGATTGAAGAGCTTGGCCGCTTGCTACCGGTGCGCCCGGACGGCTTTGTCATGGTGCAGGCCGATGGTGCGACTGTGCACAGCGACGGTTTGCCGTGGTGGCTGTTCGACATGCGGCCGCAAGGTTATCTCGGCCGGGCTTATGCTTCGAGCCATGCCGCCGCGCTCGGCTTGCCAGCCAACCCGGAGCATTGGAGCGATACGGACGTTCTTCGCGCGCTGCTGGCGCATGGCGATGACGCGGTCGGCAACCTGCTGGTCGGCGAACTGGCACGCGAGCGTTTCATCGCTCAGCCGCTCCCGCAGCCGGTCGACCGGGCGGATTATCCGGCGCTGGCCCGCGCCGCCGGGGCGGGGGAGCTGCCCGGCTCGTCGGCCGGTGGCGAGCAGCCGAAGTTCTGTGCCTGCAGCGAGCGCGGCCACGTATTGGTGAAGTTTTCGGCGGCGGACGACAACCCGGTCAGCGAGCGCTGGCGCGATCTCCTGCTCGCCGAGCATCTGGCCCTGTCGGTGCTGGGAGTCGAAAGCGGGATCTACGATTTCGCCGGTCAACGCTTCCTCGAAGTGCCGCGTTTCGACCGCGTCGGGTCTTTGGGGCGTGTTGGCGTGTTTTCGCTGCGCGCGCTCGACGCCGAGTTCGTCGGCGATCCGTTGGCGCCCTGGCCGGCGCTGGTGGACCACCTGGCTGCTGGCGGCCATGTCGTTGCCGACGCCGTTGCCGAGGTTGCGCTGCGCTGGGCCTTCGGTGCGCTGATCGGCAACAACGACATGCACGCGGGCAACCTGTCGTTCATCAGCCACCAGGGGCGTCCGTATCAACTGGCGCCGGCTTACGATGTTCTGCCGATGGGTTTTGCGCCTGAGCGCAGCGGAGCGCTGGTCGATACGCTGGCGCCG
>CAZFXO010000080.1:0-13714 GCA_964523045.1 uncultured Dechloromonas sp.
TTGATGCCTTCGACCATGCGGGCGCGGGCGGAATCACCGAATTTGACTTCTTTGGCTGCCATTTATCTAGCTCCTGAAAATTGTTCTGTGGGAAGGGGCGGACGCAGATTACTTCTGCAGCACGCCCATGATGTCTTCTTCGCGCATGACCAGGACTTCCTGACCATCGACCTTGACGGCCTGACCGGCGTACTTGCCGAACAGCACGCGGTCGCCGACCTTGACGTCGGGAACGAGGTACTTGCCAGCGTCGTCGCGCTTGCCCGGACCGACAGCCAGCACTTCGCCCTGATCCGGCTTTTCACCGGCGGAATCGGGGATGACGATGCCGGAAGCAGTGGTGCGCTCGGCTTCGACGCGCTTGACGATCACGCGGTCATGCAGGGGACGGATGTTCATAGATATCACTCCAGAAATGTTGTTCTTCGAACGAAAAATTGGCCGGTCGCAGTAAAGCGGAGCCGGGGCCGGCGCGTGCAGCTATTAGCACTCGTCGCCGGCGAGTGCTAATAATAGGGACGCCCTGCCGGCATTTCAAGAGCCCGGCGGATTTTTTATCGCCGATCGCTCATCATCGCCACGGATAGCTGCCGCTTCCCTGGACAGCCCCTTCTGGCGCCCGAGTCGATCAGGCGCGACTCATTCGACGGGGGCGAACCCGTAGTAGGAACCGTAAGCCGACGGCGCCGGCGCGTAGGCGGCAACCTTGATCGCGTCGGCCAGGGTGACCCGGTTGGTGAGAGCATCGACGCCTCCCTCTTCCCTCAACCAACGCTCTTCAACTTCCTTTTCGCTCAGTCCGTTGAGATTGAGGTTCCGGTCGAAGCGCTCGGCGCGGTATTCGAAAGCCGTGTCATGAGCAATGAACAAGGTGTGCTGACAGGCGGTGATGCGGGTCTCGTCCGCCGGGTCGGCGCCCATGACCCGGGTGCCGCAGAAGGGGCAATGCACGGGGGTGTAGTAGAAAGTCTTGAGTTCGGTGCGCTGGATGGTTTTGTTCATGGCGTGCTCCTTACATTCGGAAAACGAGCGGCGACGACGACGCTCCAGGAAAGCCCAGCCAAGTCACCAAGTTGTGGCCCGGCTGGCAGCAGCCCCCTGCAACAGAGGACGACCATCCCCGATCGGCACGAAGCCGCACCGCGATGTCTTCTGGGTATTGCTGGATTCAGGTGATCTGAGGGCCCGCCCGGAAATCGGCGCTTGCCGAATCGGGCGCCCGGCCGGCAATCTCTTCCGGCACTTAGGGGCGGGCAGCCACATCGATGCGGCTGCCCGAAAGAGCGCCTAAAACCTCAGGCGATCTGGATGTTGCTGGCTTGCTTGCCCTTGGGGCCGGTGGTCACATCGAAACTGACCCGCTGGCCTTCGGCCAGGGTCTTGAAGCCGGGGGATTGAATTGCCGAAAAGTGAGCGAAGAGATCTTCGCCGCCGCCTTCCGGCGTGATGAAGCCAAAACCCTTGGAATCGTTAAACCACTTGACGCTACCTGTTGCCATATCTTGAATCTCCGAAAATTAACGGGGCCGAAAGCCCCTGGTAGGGGCGAGATCAAGAGGGCGAGGTGACAGTGGGGGAATGGCGCCGCAGAACTGCGGGTACTAGACCAACAAAATAACGACACAACAAGAAATCGCTGCGGTGCACAATACGCGCCATTGATCCCCGCGGCAAACTATATTTGAAATTTCTATCGCCGCTGGCGTACTCGGCACAGACGGCGGGACAAGCTAGCGCGCCAGACTGACCCGGATGCGCCCCCCGAGATCCTCGATCTGGAAGCGCGCGGAAAGAAAGGTTTCGATGACTTCGCAATTGCTACGCAGATGCGAGGAAGCCAAAGGCGTGGTAAAGCTCCCCTGCCCCGCCAGGGCCAGCGGCAGGAGCAACTGGTCCGCCAGATGCTCACCGAGCGCCGCACCATTCTCCCGGAAGAGGCGGGCTTCGCGGGCGACACGGTCGGCAACGACCTCGCCCGCAAGCCCGCGTTCGCCGCAGGCGGAAAACAGTTCGGTAACCTCCGGATACTCGAGCACCACCATCAGAATATTGCCCGGCCCTTCGTTGCTCGGCAGCACCCGTAGCTCCTCGTCCAGCGGTCCCAATGAACTGGCCGCCCGCTGCATTTCGCGCTTGGCGACATCGACCGGCACACCGGACACCACGCCAATGACGCGAGTACGCTGCAATTCGCCACGCGTTTCCAGTTGCAACGACCGCCAGGCCGCGAGTGGCGCCGTCGCAGCCAGCACCTCGCCGCCGCCCGCCGGATAAAAGCCGTGGCGCAGCAACTGGATGTCGAGTGTCACGCCCATGCGCCGCAACAACGGCTGCCAGCAGCGGATCAGGAAATCAGCCGGCGGCGCCGCCGGGTTGTGCGTGCCGCCGCTGACCCGCAGCGTGCTCGGACCGTCGGCAAACCACAGCGCCGGCAACACCGTCTGCAACACCAGGGTACAACTGCCGGCGGAACCGATGGCGAAGGCGTAATCCCCACCCCGGATCGGCCCCGGCTGGAAGCGCAAACGCTGCGAGCCGGGCGCAGCCCCTTCCACCTGCGCTCCACACACCGCGGCCGCCGCCTGCACGGCCGTCAGATGCTGACGCAGCAATCCGGGCTTCCGCCGTCCGGCGCGGATGCGCTCGATGGCAAAGGGAATGCCGGTAATCATCGACAGGCTCAAGGCCGTCCGCAAAATCTGGCCCCCGCCCTCACCACGGGAACCGTCAAGTTCTATCCATTCCATGTTGTTCTCGTTGTACGTTATTCAGGAAACCGCCAGCACCGTCCGCATCAGGAAAGCATCGAGTTCGGCGGCGTCGCCTTCCGGCTTTTTGTAATCGGCATCGACCACGGTGCGCGCCAGTTCGCCTTCGATGAAGGCATGGATGCGCGGCCAGCGCGGGCTGTATTCGGACTCACCGGAGCGCATCTTGATCGCCAGCAGGGCGTTGATTTCGTCGAGCAGCGCCGCGTCCATCACCAGACGCTCGGCCAGATCGGCAAAGCGCATCGGCGGCTGCCCGAGGCCGCGTTCGATCCACTGCGCCGCCAGCAGCGGCCGCAGCACATAGAGGTACTTCTTCAGCCGCACGCTGTCGCCTTGCAGATGCTCGCGGAAGTTGCGCCGCGCCATCGCCAGGTAGTGATAACGCCCGCGCTTGGGCGAAAACCACTGCGTCGCCAAGTCGCGGATGTTTGCGGTCAACGTCGTGTTTTCCCGATAAACCACCGGCGAATCCAGCCATTCGAGCAGCACCGGATTGGCCCGCCGCAACAGGCGCAGCGCCTTGCGCAGTTCCCAGCCGCCGACATCCAGCTCGTCATTGATCGGCAGTTCGATCACGTCGCGCTTCGGCTCGACGGCCAGATACCAGGGCAAGCGATGGACGTAGAGGAAACGCACGTCGTAATCGCTGTCCGGCGACGCAAAGCCCCAGCCCCGACTGCCGGATTCGCAGGCGTAGAGCACCGTGACATCGTGCTGTGCCTCGATGTCGGCAAGGGCCTGCATGACCCGGCTGCGAACTGCCGGGGCGATGGGGTGAGCGCTGAGTACCTTGCCGGCATCCACCAACTCAGACATCTCCTATCCTTTCACACAAACTACCTGCCTCAACGTATGCACCACCTCCACCAGCTCGCGCTGGGCGTGCATCACCGCATCGATGTCCTTGTAGGCCATCGGGATTTCGTCGATCACGTCGCTGTCCTTGCGGCATTCGACGTGGGCGGTGGCCTTGATCTGGTCGTCGACGGTGAAGCGGCGTTTGGCTTCGTTGCGGCTCATGGTGCGCCCGGCACCATGGCTACATGAGCAGAAGGCTTCTTCGTTACCGAGGCCGCGCACGATGTAGCTGCGGGCGCCCATCGACCCCGGAATGATCCCGAGTTCGCCCTTCTTCGCCGACACTGCGCCCTTACGCGTCACCAGCACGTCGCTTTCGAAGTGGGTTTCGCGCTGCACGTAGTTGTGATGGCAGTTCACGGCTTCGACGTCGGCGGCGAACGGCTTGGCGATGATCTGGCGGGCGGCGGCGATCACGTGTGCCATCATCACGTCGCGGTTGCGCCGCGCGTAATCCTGCGCCCAACCCACGGCTTCGATGTAGTCGGCAAAGTGCTCGGCGCCTTCCTCGAAGTAGGCGAGGTCCTTGTCCGGCAGGTTGGCGATGTGCTGGCGCATGTCGGCCTGGGCCAGTTCGATGAACAGGTTGCCGATGGCGTTTCCCACCCCGCGCGAACCGGAGTGCAGCATGAACCAGACGTGATCGGCCTCGTCCAGGCAGACTTCGATGAAGTGGTTGCCGGTACCCAGCGTTCCCAGGTGCTTGTGGTTGTTGGTGTTCTTCAGGCGCGGGTATTTTTCGGTGATGCGCGCGAAGCCCGGCAGCAAGGCCGACCACATGGCGTCGACGGCTGCCGGCGGGTTTTCCCAGGCGCCCTTGTCGCGACGGCTCTGGCGCGGCGGCGTGCGCCCGTGCGGGACTGCCGCCTCGATCGCCGAGCGCAGACCGTGCAGGTTATCCGGCAGGTCGGCGGCGGTCAGCGTGGTACGTGCCGCCATCATCCCGCAGCCGATATCGACGCCGACCGCCGCCGGGATGATCGCCCCTTGCGTCGGAATCACGCTACCGATGGTCGAACCCTTACCGAGGTGCACGTCCGGCATCACCGCCAGGTGGCGGAAGATGAAGGGCATCTGCGCAGTGTTCATCAGCTGCTTGCGGGCGTCGTCCTCGACCGGGACGCCTTCGGTCCACAGCTTGATCGGCTTGCCTTTGCTCACTTCCTGAATCTGATAAGTCATTTTTCTTCCTTTGGGCCGGCAGTCATGTGGATCGCTGCCCGGCTATTCTCATTGCATTTTACTGGTGGACACGGCGGGACTCGAACCCGCAGTAAGCCGCCATCGGGCATTACTCCGATGTGCGGGGAAGCTTTAAACGCGCGCCATTCGCGGAACCTTACGCAGACCCCGGAACTGCATCCTCAAATACCGCTCCCCGCTGAAGCTTTCGGTTTTACCCTGCACCGGTTTCGTCACCTGTTTACCGGCCGCTCGCCATTTCGCGTTCGTGCCCTTGTTTTTTCCCCAAGCCAAAATCCCACGGTCGACCGGCAATTCCGGCCATTTTTCACTTCGCCAACGTCACCAGCCCGTTCAACACCTGGTCGAGGCCGCCGAAGACCGAGATACGGTCGATCCGCTCGGCGACCCGCTCCAGCGTTTCCAGTTCCTTCAAGCGCAGGGCGACCGGGTTGTCTTCCATGACCTTGGCGGTGTTGAGCAGCGAACGGGTCGCCGCCGTTTCCTCGCGTCGGCGGATCACGTTGGCTTCGGCGGCCTTGCCCACTTCCACGACTTGCGCCAGGATGGTCTTCATCTCACCCGGCAGCACGATGTCCTTGACGCCGACACCGCCGATTTCCAGGCCGAAACCAGCGAGTTTTCTGGCGACATGGCCGCTCACCGCTTCATCGATCAACTGCTTGTTCTCCAGCAGTTCGTCGAGGTTGCGCGTCCCCACCGCTGCCCGCAGGCCAAACTGCAGCTCGCGGTAGAGGTGTTCGGCCGGCTTGGCGAGCCTGGCGAAGGCCGTGCTCACGTCGTCGAAACGCCAGGTGGCGGCGAGGTTGAGGCGCAGCCCGACCTTGTCACGGGTGAGG
Organism: uncultured Dechloromonas sp.; assembly: GCA_964523045.1. Taxonomy (GTDB): domain Bacteria; phylum Pseudomonadota; class Gammaproteobacteria; order Burkholderiales; family Rhodocyclaceae; genus Azonexus. The sequence goes on from CAZFXO010000080.1 coordinate 5,672, forward strand.
ATTTCCTGGCCCGTCACTTCCATGGTCTGCCAGCGCATATCGACCAGTTCCACCTGCAGATCGCGGTTGAAGCGCCAGTAAGCGGTCACGCCCGGCGCCAGCAAGGCTTGTTGCACGCCATCGATACGCAGCAGGCCGACATGGGCTGCCGGCACCTGCACGACGAAAACGCCGTTCAGTCCCAGCACCGGGCGACCGCGCAGCGACGGTTGCAGCAGGCGTTTCACCATCTCCGCCGGCAAGGCGGCAGCGGCGCGCAGATCGACCTTCTCCAGCCGCTGTACGATCAGGCCGCGCCAGAAGAAGCGGCGGACGGCGGGCGGCAACACTTCGACCAGCACGTCGTTTTCATAGCGCAGCCCGACTTCGTCCTCGTTCAGCTCCATGCACACGAAATGGCGTTCGGCTTCGGCCGGGTCATTCTGGCGCAGGTAATCGACCAGCTCGCTATCGAGCATCGGTGTATCGGTGTGCCAGACGGTCAGCGACAGCTCGTTGAACGGGTCGAAAAAGTAGTGGCGACCCGGGTTGAGGATGCGCTGGAAATCGCCGTTGCGCAGCAGGGCGGCCCGTTCGTTCTTCTTCACGATAAAGCGCTTCAACATGTTCTTTTTCCTCTTCGTCAAATTTCGTTTTCACAACTTGCCGGCTTGCGCCGGCCCGGCGGGCGCTTCAGTCGGCTCCTGCGGGGGAGCGCTCGGTACGGACAGCGGGGCTGGCAGCGGCCCCGGGCATCTCGCCCAGGCCACGCGACCCTGCTACCCAACACCGAACGCCCTGCCGCACGAGCGGACCGAAGCACCGGGCCAGGCCGGCGGCGGGTGCTTGCGCATGCCGCAGCCGACGGTTACTGCAATAAACCACTGTCGTGGAAGGACAGTTTTGGAGCGGGATTCGAACCCGCGACACACCGTTGATGAGACGGTTGCTCTACCCGGTTGAGCTATCCAATGGAGGGATGACCGGGAATCGAACCCGAACGCGCCACCTGGCACCCCAATATCGCTTTCCCGCGACGGCGGCATACGGCGGAATGACCGGAAAACTCCTGATTCCACCGCACCGGCGGGGTGGAACCCCCTTGCCCGTCGGCCTTGCCGCAAGTCGGCGATGTCTTCTCCATTGCGAGAGGCGTGCCAGCTCGGCCGGATTTTCGTAAACCGTTGAATTGAATTGGTATTGGAAAAAGCGCGCGATCAGAGAATATGAACAATGCGATTATTTGCTATAGTCATTTAGAAAATTTTCCAGTAACCGAATAGGCGAAACCGGCTTGCAGAAATTTCGTATATTCCCCGGTCGAGCGCAGCGTTCCCCTCCCCCATGAAAAAAAACGTCGTCATCGGCTTTCTCGGTACCCAACTCGACTACGCCGGCAAGGGCAGCCCGCGTTGGGACAAGTGGCGGCCGACCGTCGCCCTGTGCCAACAGGAAGACCTGGTCGTGCATCGCCTGGAACTGATCCACGATGCGCGCAGCCGCGGCCTGGCCGAGCGCGTCGGCAACGACATCGCCCGCATTTCGCCGGAAACCGAGTTCAAGCGCGTGGAGATGGAATTGCGCGACCCCTGGGATTTCGAGGAGGTGTACACCGCCCTGCACGATCTGGCGCGCAGTTACCCCTTCGACCCGGAGAACGAGGATTACCTGATCCACATCACCACCGGCACGCACGTCGCGCAAATCTGCTGGTTTCTGCTCGCCGAGGCCCGCTACCTGCCGGCCCGGCTGCTGCAGACCTCGCCGCCGCGTAAGAAGGAGATCGCCAACTCGGTCGGCAGCTACGAGATCATCGACCTCGACCTGTCGCGCTACGACCGCATCGCCCAGCGCTTTGCCCGGGAGCGCGACGACAACCTGTCCTTCCTCAAATCCGGCATCGCCACACGCAACCCGGCGTTCAACCGGATGATCGAGCAGATTGAAATGGTTGCCGGCCGTTCGCGCGCACCGATGCTGCTGGTCGGCCCGACGGGGGCCGGCAAGTCCTTCCTCGCCCGCCGCGTCTTTGAACTGAAACGCCAGCGCCAGCAGTTGAGCGGCCGTTTCATCGAGGTCAACTGCGCCACGCTGCGCGGCGACTCGGCGATGTCTACGCTCTTCGGCCACAGCAAGGGCGCCTTTACCGGCGCCCAGCAGGAGCGGCCCGGTTTGCTGCGTTCCGCCGATGGCGGCCTGCTCTTTCTCGACGAAATCGGCGAACTGGGCCTCGACGAACAGGCCATGCTACTTAAAGCCATCGAGGAAAAACGCTTCTTTCCCTTCGGCAGCGACCAGGAGGCGAGCAGCGACTTCCAGCTCATCGCCGGCACCCACCGCGACCTGCGCCAGTGGGTGCGGCAAGGCAAGTTCCGCGAAGACCTCTACGCCCGCATCAACCTGTGGACCTTCGACCTGCCCGGCCTCGCCGGCCGCCCGGAAGACATCGAGCCCAACCTCGACTACGAACTGGAACGTTTCGCCGCCGAACACGGCCAGCAGGTCCGCTTCAACGTCGAGGCACGGCGCCGCTACCTGGCGTTTGCCACGTCGAACGAAGCCCGCTGGCGCGGCAACTTCCGCGAACTCGGCGCCTCACTCACCCGCATGGCGACACTGGCGGCGGCCGGCCGCATCACCGAGACCGACGTCGCCGACGAAATCGCCCGCCTTTCCGCAACCTGGGCCGACGAACCGACGGCTGACGCCTGCACGCAGGTTCTCGGCAACCTCGCCGACCTGCTCGACCTCTTCGATCGCTGCCAGTTGAACACCGTGATCGACACTTGCCGCAACAGCCCCAGCCTCTCAGAGGCCGGGCGCCGTCTGTTCGCGATTTCCCGCGCCGAGAAAAAACAGAACAACGACGCCGACCGCCTGCGCAAATACCTCGCCCGTTTCGCGCTCGATTTCGAGACACTGAAGAACGGCGCCCGCCGCTGACCTTATGCGCCGTAACGAAGCTGACGCCTCGACCGTTCAGGCAACACCAACGATGCGCCCGGCGATGCAGCACTCGCGCTCGCGTTCCGGCCGGTAGAGCCCGGTCACCGGGCCGATGACGATCAGCGACGGCGACTTGAGGCCCGCCGCGCGAACCGCGTCTGGCAGTTCGGCGATGGCCGCATGCACCGTGCGCTGCGCCGAGGTGCTGGCCGACTGGACGACGACGCCGGGCGTCGCCGGGTCGAGGCCGTGTTCGATCAAGCGCTGGCAGATGATGGCAAGCGCCCCCAACCCCATGTAAATCACCACCGTCTGCTGCGGCCGGGCGAGCACCTGCCAATCGAGGTCGGGATTGCCATCCTTGAGGTGGCCGGTGGTGAAGATCAGGGTCCTGGCGTGGTCGCGGTGGGTCAACGGAATTCCGGCGTAAGCGCCGACGCCGGCCGCCGAGGTGATGCCGGGAACGATCTCGCAGGCGATGCCGGCGGCTTCCAGCGCCTCCATTTCCTCGCCGCCACGGCCGAAGATGAAAGGATCGCCGCCCTTCAGGCGGATCACGCTGATGCCCTCGTGGGCCAGTTCGATCAGCAGGCGGTTGGTTTCCTCCTGCGGCAGCGCGTGGTTGCCGGCTTCCTTGCCGGCATAGACGCGGTGCGCACCGGCCGGCAACAGATCAAGGATACCTGGCCCGACCAGGTGGTCATAGACCACCACCTCGGCCCGGGCGAGCAGCCGGGCGGCGCGCAGGGTCAGCAACTCCGGGTCGCCTGGACCGGCACCGACCAGATAGACCTTGCCAAAAACCTCTCGTTCGATTGCCCTCATTTTTCTCCTCCGCGATACCGATCCGGCGCCTGGACGATGCGTACCGGCCAGCGACGAAACCACTCTATCTGCTCGCCGAACGGAAAAAATTAAGAAACATCAAGGATTTCCCCGGCATAAAAAAAAGATACTGGCCGCACCGTCAATAACGGCTGCGTGTTTCGGAGCGGTTTTCAAGGAGAGGGAAATGAAACGGAATAAATGGTTGCAACGGTCGCTGGGACTGGCAATGCTTCCCCTGGCCATCGGCATCGCCTTCGCGGACAACGCGAAGAAGGACGCCGCGGATGTGCAATACCACGCCGGCGGCTCGCCGCTGGCCAGCGTCGAGATGTATCAGGACATCAACCCGAAGGCGCCGCCGATGACCAAGGCGGAATTCGACAAGGCCCGCCGTATCTATTTCGAACGCTGCGCCGGCTGTCACGGCGTACTGCGCAAGGGCGCCACCGGCAAGCCGCTGACCCCGGACATCACCCTCGGCAAGGGTACCGACTACCTGAAAGTTTTCATCCAGTACGGTTCCCCGGCCGGCATGCCGAACTGGGGCACTTCCGGCGAACTGACCGATGACGAAGTCGACTTGATGGCCCGCTACGTGCAGCAGACCCCGCCGCAGCCGCCGGAATACGGCATGGCCGAGATGAAGAACACCTGGAAGGTGATCGTCCCGCCGGAAAAACGGCCGACCAGGAAGATGAACAGCTACAACCTGGACAACATCTTCTCGACGACGCTGCGCGACAGCGGTGAAATCGCCCTGATCGACGGCGACAGCAAGCAGATCATCAACATCGTCAAAACCGGCTACGCCGTGCACATCTCGCGCACCTCGGCGTCCGGACGCTACCTGTACGTGATCGGCCGCGACGCCAAGATCAACCTGGTCGACCTGTGGATGCCGAAGCCGGACAACGTCGCCGAAATCCGCGTCGGCCTCGAGGCGCGCTCGGTCGAAACCTCGAAGGCCAAGGGTTTCGAGGACAAGTACGCGATCGCCGGTTCTTACTGGCCGCCGCAATACACGATCATGAACGGCGACACCCTGGAGCCGCTGAAGATCGTCGGCACCCGCGGCATGACCGTGGACACCCAGGAATACCATCCGGAACCGCGCGTCGCCTCGATCGTCGCCTCCCACTTCAAGCCGGAGTTCGTGGTCAACGTCAAGGAAACCGGCAAGATCCTGATGGTCGATTACAGCAACATCAACGCCCTCAAGACCACCGAGATCGGCGCTGCCCGCTTCCTGCACGACGGTGGCTGGGACGCCTCTAAGCGCTACTTCATGGTTGCCGCCAACCAGTCGAACAAGGTTGCTGCGGTCGACGCCAAGGACGGCAAGCTGGCAGCCCTGATCGACGTCGGCAAGATCCCGCACCCGGGCCGCGGCGCCAACTTCGTCCATCCCAAGTTCGGCCCGGTCTGGGCGACCGGCCATCTCGGCGACGAAACGGTCAGCCTGATCGGCACCGATCCGCAGAAGCATCCGAAGCAGGCCTGGAAGGTCGTCGAGACCCTGAAGGGCCAGGGCGGCGGCTCGCTGTTCCTGAAGACCCATCCGAAGTCGAAGAACCTCTGGGTCGACACCGCGCTCAACCCGGACCCGCAGGTCAGCCAGTCGATCGCCGTCTTCGACATCGACAACCTGGGCAAGGGCTATCAGGTGCTGCCGATCGCCGAATGGGCCGGACTGGGCGAAGGTGCCAAGCGCGTGCTGCAGCCGGAGTACAACCTGGCCGGCGACGAAGTGTGGTTCTCGGTGTGGTCGGCGAAGAACCAGCAGTCGGCGATCGTCGTCGTCGATGACAAGACGCGCAAATTGAAGGCGGTGATCAAGGACTCGCGACTGATCACGCCGACCGGCAAGTTCAACCTGCACAACACCCAGCACGACGTCTATTGACCCGTGCCGCGCGGAACCGGCCTGGCCGGTTCCGCTTCCGGAGGAGAAAACCATGAAATTCCTGATTCTTCCCGTCGTCCTCGCCCTCGGCGCCAGCCTGCCGCTGGCCGCCACGGCGTCCGAAGCGCTGGCCAAACAAGGCGGTTGCCTGGCCTGCCACGCCAAGGACAAAAAACTGGTCGGCCCGGCCTTCAAGGACATCGCCGCCAAGTACCAGGGCGATGCCGGCGCGCCGGCCAAGCTCGCCGACAAGGTGCGCAAGGGCGGCAGCGGTGTCTGGGGGGCGATCCCGATGCCGCCGAACCCGGCGACCAAGCTCGGCGACGCCGACCTCAACGCCGTCGTCGCCTGGATCCTGAAAGGCGGCGTCTGAGCGCCGGCCGCGCCATGCGCCCCCGCCTCGCCCTGCTGCTGCTGCCCGCCTGCCTCGGCGCGGCGGCGGCAGCCCCGGACACCGCCGCCGAACGCCGGCTGGTGCACCTGGTGCGCCAGGATTGCGGCTCCTGCCACGGCCTCACCCTCAAGGGCGGCCTCGGCCCGCCGCTGACCCCGGCTGCCCTCGCCGACAAGCCGGCCGACGGTCTCGCCCAGACCATCCTGCACGGCCGCCCCGCCACTCCGATGCCGCCCTTCCGCGGCCTGCTCGACGAAACCGAAGCAGCATGGATCGTCGACCGCCTGCAGCGCGGCTTCCCGGCCGAATGAAACGGACTCCCGCCATGCCAGCCATCCCCGCCCTCGCCCGCTGCCGCAAGCTGCTCGCCTGCCTGCCCATCCTCTTTCTCGCCGCCTGCGCCAGCCAGGCGCCGCTGCGCGGCAGCGGCGGCCTCGGCGTCGTCATCGAACGCGCCGACGGTCAGGTACAGATCGTCGATCACCTCGCCCGCCGCAGCCTGGCCAGTGTCGCCGGCCTCGGCGACCTCTCGCACGCCTCCGTCGTCTTCTCGCGCGACGGCCGCTACGCCTACGTCTTCGGCCGCGACGGCGGGCTGAGCAAGGTCGACCTGCTGCAGGCGCGCGTCGAGCGGCGCATCGTCCAGGCCGGCAACAGCATCGGCGGCGCCATCTCGCAGGACGGCCGCCTGGTCGTCGCCCAGAACTACGAGCCCGGCGGCATCAAGGCCTTCGACGCCGAAACCCTCGAACTGCTCGCCGACGTCCCGGCCGACTACGGCGACGGCCAGCGCTCCAAGGTGGTCGGCCTCGCCGACCTGAGCGGCAACCGCTTCGCCTACGCGCTATTCGACGCCGGCGAAATCCGCATCACCGACCTGTCCGACCCGAAACAGCCGCGCACCCAGCGCTTTCCCGCCGGCAAGCAGCCCTACGACGCGCTGGTGACGCCGGACGGCCGCTACTACATCGCCGGCCTGTTCGGCGAGGACGGCCTCGCCCTGCTCGACACCTGGCAACCGGAACTCGGCACCCGCCGCATCCTCGCCGGCTACGGTCGCGGCGAAGCGCCGCTGCCGGTGTACAAGATGCCGCACCTGCGCGGCTGGGCGATCGCCGGCGGCCGCGCCTACCTGCCGGCGATCGGCCGCCACGAAGTGCTGGTGGTCGACACCACGAGCTGGCAGGAAATCGGCCGCATACCGGTCAAGAGCCAGCCGGTCTTCGTCATGGCGCGACCGGACGGGCGCCAGATCTGGGTCAATTTCGCCTTCCCCGACAACGGCTGGCTGCAGGTCATCGACCCGCTGACCCAGCAGGTGAGCGCCACGCTGCAGCCCGGACGGGCGATCCTGCACCTCGAATTCTCGGCCAAGGGCGAACAGGTCTGGGTCTCGGCGCGCGACGACAACGCCGTGCTGGTCTTCGACACCGCCAGCCAGCGCCTGCTGCAGACGCTGCCGGCGCGCAGCCCGAGCGGCATCTTCTTCACCCAGCGCGCCTTCCGCATGGGGTTCTGAGATGACTGCCGACAGCCTCGCCACCCACCTGCCGCTGCTCAACGACTACCAGCAGCGCTTCCCGCTGTGCCCCGAGCCTTTCGCGGCGATCGGCGCGGCGCACGGCCTGACGCCGGCGGCGGTGCTCGACCTCTACCGGCGCTGGCAGGCCGACGGCCTGTTCACCCGCATCGGCCCGGTGGTCGCGCCGCACCGCGCCGGGACCAGCACGCTGGCCGCGCTGGCGGTGCCGGACGAACGCCTCGACGCGGTCGCCGCGCTGGTCAGCGCCTACGCCGAGGTGAACCACAACTACGAGCGCGAACACCGCTGGAACCTGTGGTTCGTCGCCACCGCCCCGGACACCGCGCACCTCGCCGGCGTCCTCGCCCGGATCGCCGCCGAAACTGCCTGCCCGCTGCTCGAACTGCCGCTGCAGACCGCCTACCACATCGACCTCGGCTTCGACCTCGCCGCCCCGCCCGGCCGCCGGCC
>CAZFXO010000081.1:0-13678 GCA_964523045.1 uncultured Dechloromonas sp.
TTCGTTGCGCAGGCGTTGCAGTGGGCGCAGGCCGGCATGGACCTGGAAGATGGCGGCGATCGCCAGGCCGCCGGCGAGCAGCGCAAGGGCGGCCAGCAGCAGGCCGCGGAAACGCTCGACCGGCTCGACCAGCAAGGCCTCGTCGGCGGCGACGATGAGGCGCAGCGCCAGTTCCGGGCGCTCGGCCGGCAGCAGGATCTGTTCGATCATGCGCAGGGTTTCGCCTTTGGGGCCCTTCACCTGGTGTTCGTGGCGTTCGCCGTCGGCGAGTTGGTCGCCGGGAACGCTCAGTTCGGCATCCCACAGCGAGCGCGAGCGCAATTCGCCGCGCTTGCCGCCTCCGCCGCCAGCATCGGGCATCCGGTCGACTTGCCAGTAAAGCCCGGCGTAGGGGCGTTCGAGACGCGGATCGCTGAGCGGCCGGGCGAGGGTGGGCTGGCCGTCGGGCGTCAGTTCGAGGTTGGCCGCCAACTGGTTGAGATGGATCGTCAGCTCGGCGCGGAACTGGCGCGCCAGGTGTTCCTCGAACATGCCCTGCAGCCACCAGCCGGCGAGGGCGATACTGGCCAGCATCCAGGCCAGGGTCCCGGCGAGCAGGCGAAAACGCAGCGAAGCGCCGCGCCCGCTCATGGCGTGTCGTTCATCCGGTAACCGAGGCCGCGCAGGGTTTCGATCATGCCAGCCGGCAGCTTCTTGCGCAGGCGGCCGACGAAAACCTCGATGGTGTTGGAGTCGCGCTCGCTGTCGAGTGGGTAGACGTGTTCGGACAGTTCGCTGCGGGTGACGGCCTGGCCGCGCCGTTGCATCAGGTAGGCGAGGACGCGGAATTCGTGGCTGGTCAGCGTCAGCGGCTGGCCGTCGAGGCAGACGCGAGCGCCGCGCAGGTCCAGGGTGAGCGGCCCGCAGCGCAGTTCGTTGCCGGCCTGGCCTGCGGCGCGGCGGATCAGCGCGCGCAGGCGGGCGGCCAGTTCTTCCATGTGGAAGGGCTTGACCAGGTAGTCGTCGGCGCCGGCGTCGATGCCGGCGACGCGTTCGTGCCAGTCGCCGCGCGCGGTCAGGATCAGCACCGGCATGCCGCGACCGTTGGCGCGCCAACGCTTGAGCACCGAGATGCCGTCGAGCAGCGGCAGACCGAGGTCGAGCACGACGGCGTCGAAATCTTCCTCGTTGCCCAGGTGCAGCGCGTCCCGCCCATTGACGGCGACTTCGACGATGTAGCCTTCAGCGCGCAGGCTGCGGCCAATCTGCAGGTTCAGCGTCGGTTCGTCCTCGACCAGCAGGATACGCATCAGTCACGACCTCCCCGGCGCCCGTGGCGCCCCTTGACTTCGAGCAGACGACCGTCGCGGGCATCGACGATCAGCTTGTTGATGCCGCCATCGCGGCGCAACATCTTTACTTCGTAGGTCCAGCGGTTGTCGTCGTGTTCCAGTTCGACTTCGAGGACTTCGCCGTGGTGCTCGCGACCGATCCGTTCGAGGACGACGCCGAGCGGCAGGATTTCGCCCGCCGCCAGCGCCCGCCGCGCCACCTCGTGGTCCTGCCGGCCGTCGGCGACGGCCGGCGCGATCAGCGTCAGGGCGAGGGCGAACCCAAGCAGGGAGCGGCGGCTGGCGTTACGCACGGACTTTACTGGCGACCCTGGCCGGCACCCATGCCCATGCCGCGACCGGCACCCGGGCCGGCGCCGGGGCCCTGGCCACGGCGGCCAGCGGCCTGCTGCGGTCCCTGCGGATTGACCGGGACCAGCACCTTGCCTTGCGCTGTGGCGCGTTCGCTCATGCGTTGGTGATTTTCGGCGCGTACTGCGGCACGTTCCTCTTCGGTCTTGGCGGCACGCATCTTGTTGCGCTGCTCGACGCGTTCTTGCTGCGTCATCAACTCGTTAGCGGTGACCGTTGCCGGCTCGGCGGCCTGGACGATGTTGCCGGCGAGGCAGAAGAGGGCGGCCAGCAGGGCGGTACGGAATTTACGTTCGGACATGATGCACTCCTTCACGATCAGAATGATGTCACGCGGGCCTTATGTCCGCCATGACAGGATGCAGGCTTTCTTCATTCCCCAGTTGTCGTTTTACGCCGCACTAGCTGAACCTCGTCTGAACACGCTTCAGTCGTCATCGTCGTCGTGCCGCCGTTGATAGCGGCGGTGCGTGACCGGTGCCGGCGGCCGTTCGCCGAAGCCGGCACGATACACCTCGGCGCGGCTGAAGGCGCATTCCTGGTGGCTGCCGATTTCCTTGAGCAAGGCGCTGTCGGGTTGGGCGAGGATGCCGCTCTGGGCGGCGATGCGGGCGCGGATGGCGGAGCAGGGGTCGGCGCTGCCGACCGCCGCCGCCGGATCGACGGGATCCGCGGCAAAAGCGCTGGTGCCGACGCACAGCAGCAGGATGAAAAGACGCTTGGGCATGACGGGCTCCCGGTTGGCGATGGCGCTCATCGTCGGCGGCGGGCGATGAATCTCGCCTGAATGCCCCTTTCAGATTTCATTCAGGCGGCATCGGGCAAAGTGCGCTGCATCGTCACCTCGTTCAGGAGTTTCGCCAGATGTCCCGCCGTCTCATCCTCTCGCTCATCGTCGCCACCCTGCCCCTGGCCGCCAGCGCCGGCGCCCTCGAAGACCAGCTGGCTCACTACGCCACCGCTGCCAAGGCAGAAGTTCCCGGCTTCGGCGGCTTCTCCGCCGCCCGCGGCGAAAAGCTGTATTTCACCGAGTTCGGCCTCGGCAAGCCCGATACGCCGGCCTGTGCTACCTGCCACGGCAAGGACTTGCGCGCCGCCGGCCAGGCACGCAGCGGCAAGCGCATCGATCCGATGGCGCTTTCCGTGTCGCCGGGGCGTTACGCCGATCCGGCCAAGGTCGAGAAATGGTTCAAGCGCAATTGCCAGGAAGTTCTCGGCCGTGCCTGTACCGCCCAGGAGAAGGGCGACTGGCTGAGCTTCGTCGCCAGTCGCTGAGTTCCAGGAGAAAGCCATGAAACTTCCTATCCGTCCGGTCGTCCTGTCGCTGCTGGCGCTCGGTTTTTCCGCCCTGGTCTATAGCAGCGCGCAGGCCGGCGGCGGGCATTACTATCCGCCGGTCAAGGACCCCGTGGTCAAGGAAGAGTGTGGCAGTTGCCACCTCGCCTTCCCGGCGGCGATGCTGCCCGCGGCCTCGTGGCAGAAGATGATGGGCGAGCTGGACCGCCATTTCGGCGACAACGCCAGCGTCGACCCGGCGATCGCCCAGAAGATCACCGCCTATCTGGTGGCCAATGCCGCCGATACCGGTGGCAGCCGCTACGGCGCCAAGCTGATGCGCGGCGTCGATCCGGCCAGCGCGCCGCAGCGCATCACCAAACTGCCGAAGTGGGTGCGCGAACACCGCGAGGTGCCGGACTGGGAATGGCGCCACAAGGACGTCCGGACCAAGGCCAATTGCGTGGCTTGCCACGCCGACGCCGAACTCGGCTACTACGAGGATTGACCGGCTGGTGCCGTCGATCCGGGAGGAAAAACTCATGCAGATCACGAAATTCCCGCGCCGCTTCGTGCTGGTGCTGACCCTGGGTTGCGTCGTCGGCGGCGCCGCGCTGGCCGAAGGCCATCGCGAACGCCAAGGCGAGCGCGGTGACGCCGGCTGGTTGTCGATTCCGGCGCTGGTCACGCGGCTGGAAGCGGCCGGCTATCGCAACATCGAGGAAATCGAGCGCGAGCACGGACGTTACGAAGTACGCGTCACCGACCGCAACGGCGAGCGACGCAAGCTCTACTTCGATGGCCGCAGCGGCGAGGCGCTCGGTGCCGGCCGTGCTGAAGGCGTGCCGCGCGAACGGGTAGTACAGCCGGCCGACGGCCGCGAATGCAACCGGCGCCGCTGCCGCGACGACCTGCCGGCGGCACCGGCGGGAGGCGCCAAGCCATGAAACTGCTGCTCGCTGTTCTGCTGTCCGCTCTCGGCCTCGCCTGGGGCTGGGACGTCTACAACGCCGCGCCGACCGCCGCCCACCCGTGGTGGGTAGCGCGCCAGGAATTGCTCTACCTGAGCGGCGTCCTGGCGATCGGCCTGATGTCGCTCGCCACCTACCTGGCGAGCCGCCCGGCCTGGCTGGAAACGCCGCTCGGCGGCATGGACCGGGTCTATCGCACGCACAAGTGGGCGGGCATCCTCGGCGGCAGCTTCGCCATCCTGCACTGGCTGGTCGAAATGTCCGACGACATCCTGAAATCGTCGATCGGTCGCAGTGGCCGCGTACCCAAGGAGCAATTCGGCAACGTCCTCGACAATCTGCGCGAGCTGGCCGAAGACCTCGGCGAATGGGGCTTCTACGTCGTCATCGCGCTGATCGCGCTGACCCTGTGGCAGCGTTTCCCCTATCGCCCGTGGCGCTTCCTGCACCGGGCGATGCCGGTGATCTACCTGGTGCTGGCTTTCCATGCGGTGCTGCTGGCGCCCGCCGATTACTGGACGCAGCCGCTCGGCCTGCTGCTCGCGGCGCTCGTCGCGGCCGGCTGCTATGGCGCGCTGCGCGCCCTGCTCGCCAACATCGGCCGGGAGCGCCGGGTGAGCGGCAAGGTGGCGGAAATCGAAACGCTCGGCGACGACCTGCTGCGCGTGCGCTGCCAGTTCGACGGCGGCTGGCCGGGGCACCGCGCCGGGCAGTTCGCGCTCGTCACTTTCGATGACAACGAAGGCCCGCATCCCTTCACCATCGCCAGCGCCGAGCGCGGCGACGGCAGCGTCGAGTTCTGCATCAAGGCGCTCGGCGACTATACCCGGCGCCTGCGGGCAACCCTGGCGGTCGGTGCCGAAGTCGTCGTCGAAGGGCCTTACGGTCGTTTCGACTTCGCCCGCCGGCGGCGCCAGGCGCGCCAGTTGTGGGTGGCCGGCGGTATCGGTGTGACGCCTTTCCTGGCCTGGCTGGAAGCGCAGCGGACGGCGCCGGAGTCGCTGCAGGCGGAGTTGCACTACTGCACCCGCGATCGCCTCGCCGACCCCATGGTCGCCCGACTGCAGGCGTTGTGCGCCGGCTTGCCCGGCATCAGCCTGCATATCCACGGCGCGGCGCAGGGCGAGACGCTCGATGCGGCCAGCCTGCTGGCCGGCGGCGAAAAACGCGCCGACGTCTGGTTCTGCGGTCCGGCCGGTCTCGCTCAGGCGCTGCGGCAAGGCTTGAACGGCTCAGGCCTGCGCTTCCATCAGGAAGCCTTCCAGATGCGCTGAGGCGATCCCGCTCAGCGCGTCCCCGCCGGGATGCCGCCTGCCGGTTGCGAGCTTCGCGCAACCGGCGCGCGGGCCGGGCGGTAGAGGGTGAAGCGATAGACTAGCAGGCAGATGCTCCAGTCAAGGAGCAGGGTCCACAGGTTGTGCGACAGGAAATGGGCGCCTTGCATCATGCGCCCGGCAGCGAGCAGGCTGCCGAAGGCCAGGGCGCCGACCAGCAGGCCTCTGGCGAGCCTCGGCCGGCGGTCGCGCAGGGCGAAGAACAGGGCAATCAGCGAGAAACCGGTCGAAGCATGACCGGCCGGCCAGCAGCGTCCGGGATGCTCGGTCGATGGTCGCGTCGACAGCAGGGACGAAAAAGTCTCGTTGCCGCCGAAAGCGCTGAGATCCCACGGACATTGCACCGCGCTGACCACCTTGAGCGGCGGCACGACCGCGGTGGACAGGGCGATCGCCAGCAGCGCGTAGGCGAGCGGGCCGCGCCACGGGCGCAGCGCGGCGAGCCGGGTGCTGGCGGCGAGGGCGACGCCCAGGGCGAGTACGAAAACGATCACTGCCGTCTTCGCCCGGTCGTGCAGGATGGTTTCCAGCCAGTAGTTGTTGCGCGCCACGAAGCCGCTGCCGGGAACATAGAAGTGCCCGGCGATCCAGAAGTCGAGCGGGGCCGGATCGATCGCCAGCAACAGCCCCATCGCCGCCAGCGGCAGGCCCAGCCAGAGCGCGAAGGCGAACGGGCGGGACGGGCTGGGGTCAGCGCTTGGTGCCATCGCTTGCCGCCTTCAGCGGGTGCCAGGCCAGCAGGCCGTTACGGAAGGCGTGACTCGCTCCCTGGTAATAGGCGATGTCGCGGCGGATCAGCGGATCGTCGGCGCCGACGCGGCTTTCCCGGCTTTCGCCGAGCGCGTCGTCGTGCCGGCGCATGTTGCGGCGCGGGCTGAGGATGGCGAGGTCCTTGCCGTCGAACAGGCCGAGGTGCTGGTAGTTGCCGATCACCGCGCGGCCCGGACGTTGCGCGTCGAGCAGCAGGTTGCGACCGAAGAAGGTCGATTCGTAATCGATGCCGAGCAGGCCGAGCAGGGTCGGTGCCAGGTCGATCTGGCTGGCCAGCGTCGTCACTTCGCGCGCCTTGATGAGGTCCGGCGCGTAAATGAACAGCGGGATGTGGTAATTGGCCACCGGCAGATCCTCGTAGCCGGCGCTGCCGGCGGTGTGGTCGGCGACGAAGACGAAGATGGTGTCGGCAAACCACGGCTTGCTACGGGCCTGTTCGAGGAACTTGCCGATGGCGTGGTCGGTGTATTTGACGGCACCTTCGCGGCCCGAACCGGACGCAATGTCGATGCGACCGTCCGGATAGGTGTAGGGACGGTGGTTGGACGTCGTCATCAACTGCAGGAAGAAGGGTTTGCCGGCGGCGTGGTCCTGGTCGCCGATCTTCAGCGCCTGTCCGTAGATATCCTCGTCGGCCATGCCCCAGGCGTTCTGGAAGGACATTTCGCTGTCCGGGACGCTGCTCTGGTCGACGATGCGGTAGCCATTGCCGCTGAAAAAGGCGTTCATGTTGTCGAAGTAGCCGCGTCCGCCATAGACGAAGACGCTGTCGTAGCCGCGCGCGGTGAGTTGCTGGCCGAGGCTGGCGTAGCCGCTTTCACGGCCCTGGCGTTTGACGATGGACCGACCGGGCGTCGGCGGCATCGACAGGGTGATTGCTTCCAGACCGCGGTCGGTGCGCGTGCCGGTCGCCCGGAAATTGCTGAAGAACAGGCTCTGGCCGCGCAGGACGTCGAGGTTCGGGGTCAGTCCGCGCTGGTCGCCGAAGCTGCCGAGGTACTTGGCGCTGAGGCTTTCGATGGTGACGAGGACGATGTTGTGATGGCGTTCCGGCCCCGGGTTGTCGATGGCGCGCCGGATGTCGAGCGGATGGTCGCCGACGAAACGGGCATTCGGCTCGGCGACTTCGGCGCGCAGCAAGGCGCCAGCCTCGGCGTCGGGCAGGGTGGCGTAGAACTGGCGGTAGTCGAGTTCGTTGTTGCGGAAGGCGGCGAAGAACTGGAAGGGGCCGTTGCTCGCCAGTTCGCGCTGATAGACGTTACCGCCCTGGCCATGCGGGAAGGACTGGCCGACGATGGCGAGGTTGAGGCCGGCGGCCAGCAGTAGCCCGCCGAAAGCCAGCGCCGCCTGGCGTCGCGGCAGCGACGGCGCATCGAAGCTGGCGACGAACTGGCGTTTCAGCGCCAGCGTGGCGACGCCGGCGACGATGGCGAGAACGCCGAGCAGGCGATAGATCGGGTAGGACTCGACGATGTTGTCGACGACTTCCTTGGAATAGACCAGGTAATCGACGGCGATGAAATTGAAGCGGACGCCGAATTCGTCCCAGAACAGCCACTCGGCGGCGGCGACGAAGAGCATGGCGAAGAAGCCGATGCCGGTGGCGACCAGCAGCAGCGTGCGGTGCCAGCGGGCGCGCCACAGCTTCTCCGGGCAGATCAGCAGGTAAAGGGCAGGCAGCAGCGCGGCATAGACCAGGAAAGCCAGGTCGTACACGGTGCCGACGGCGAACAGGCGCAGGATTGCCAGGAAACCGGCATCAGCCTCGGCGAAATGGGTGGTCAGCAACAAACCACGGACCAGGAAGAAAACCAGCAGCCAGCTGGCGAGAACGATAGCGAGGAAGCGGGGTTGGGCGTGGCGGAAGAAAGGCATCGGCTGCGCGAAGAGTTTGTGATGGCGCGCAGTCTGCGACGGGAAACGTCAATGGCGCGTGAACGGATTGTCAAAAAAACGTCAAGAAACCTCAACCTTCTGGCTGATGGGCGATTAAGGCGCGATTCAGCCGCCATCGCTATACTCTCTTTTCTGCAACCGGAAGTTCCAAGCGCATGCGTCTGCTGATCGTCGAAGACAACTCTGACATCCTCGCCAACATTCTCGACTACCTTGAAGCCGCCGGGCATGTCGTCGATTGCGCGCGCAACGGGCCGGGTGGGCTGCACCTGGCGTTGACCGGGCATTACGACCTGATCGTTCTCGACATCATGCTGCCCGGCATGGACGGCTACCAGCTCTGTCGCAGCCTGCGCGAAGGCGGTTGCCAGGTGCCGGTGATCATGCTCACCGCCCGCGACGCGCTTGACGACCGCCTGCAGGGGTTGCGTTGCGGCGCCGACGACTACCTGGTGAAGCCTTTCGCGCTGGCCGAACTGGATGCGCGCATCGAGGCGATCCTGCGCCGCACGCGCGGTGCCAGCCAACGCCTGCAGGTCGCCGACCTGGTGCTCGACCTCGATACCTGGCGGGCGACGCGCGCCGGCCAGCCGTTGCGGCTCAATCCGGCCTGTCTCAAGCTGCTCGAGACGCTGATGCGCAAGAGTCCCGGCGTCGTCCGCCGGGAGGCACTGGAAACCGCGCTGTGGGGCGACGATCCGCCGGCCAGCGACAGTCTGCGCAGCCATCTTCACCTGCTGCGCCAGGCGGTGGACAAACCTTTCCCGCGGCCGCTGCTGCATACCGTGCATGGCGTCGGCTATCGTCTCGGGGAAGATGCCAATGGCTGACAAGCAGCCACTCGCGCGCCGTATCCTGCTTTCCTTCATGCTGCTGACGGCGCTGATCGCCGGCATCAACGCCTGGGCGATCATCGCCGTGGTCCAGGTGGTCGAGGAAGACCTGATCGGCGACGAAATGCGCCAAGAGATGGAAATGGTCGAGACGGTCTACCTGACCGAGGGGCGGATTCCCGATCTCAGCGGCGGCAGCGCCCTCTATGTGCCAACCCTGAAGGCCCAGCCGCTGCCGCCGGTCCTTGGCGAACTGCACCCCGGTTACCAGGAAATCGTCACCGCGACCGGGGCCTGGCATGTGCTGGAAAGCAACATCGAAGGTCACCGTTTCATCCTCGCCCGCAACCAGGATGCGTTCGAGGCGCGCGAACAGCTGCTGTACAAGGTGGTCACCGGCGGTTTCCTGCTTGCCATCGCCTTGGCCTTGCTGATCGGCCGGTTGACCGTGCGTCGGGTGATCGACCCGGTGATCCGTCTGGCCGGCCAGGTGCGCGGGCGCGACCAGATGGTGGCGCTGGCGCCGCCGCTGGCCGCCGATTACAGCGACGACGAGTTGGGCCAGTTGGCGATGGCCTTCGATCTCGCCTTCAGCCAGTTGCGCGTGGCGATCGACCGCGAGCGCCTGTTCACCAGCGATGTCAGCCACGAACTGCGCACGCCGCTGATGATCGTCGGTACTTCGGCCGAACTGCTGCTGCGCGGCGAGCTGTCCGAGCGCGCCCGTCGCCAGGTCGAGCGGATTGCCCGGGCGGCGGCGGAAATGCAGTCGCTGATCGAGGTCTTCCTCGAACTGGCGCGCGCCCAGGGGGCTAACATGGCGCCCGGAGAAGGCGTCAGCCTGGCGGCAATGGCCGACGAACAAAGCGAGGTCTGGCAGGAGGAAATCGCTGCCCGCGGTCTCGTTTTCGTCCGGCGCAGCGAGGGCGAATTGCCCGGGCTCTGGCATCCGACCCTGCTCCGGGTGGTGATGGGCAACCTGCTGCGCAACGCCACGCACTATACGGATAGCGGCGAAATCCGCCTGATCCTCGCCAGCGACGGCTTTCGTGTCGAGGATACCGGGCCGGGTATTTCGCCCGAGGAGCGGGGGCGTCTGTTTCAGCCCTTCGTGCGCGGCCGCGGTGCGCGTGGTGAAGGGCTCGGGCTCGGCCTGTCGCTGGTCCGCCGGATCTGCGAACAGCAGGGGTGGCGGATCGAGGCGTTCAACCTCGATGGTGGCGGCAGTTGCTTCGTCGTTCGCCTGAGTAGCTGATTTGACGTTTTTTTGACAGGCTTTTGACGGCGGCTTGACGGCCCGCCGCTTATCGTTGGCGCCATCATCACTTTAGTGCGCGACCATGAAACCGTCTTCCCCGATCGAACTCGAGTTCTCGAACAAGTACGACAGCGCCCATGCGCTGCAGTATTTCCACAAGCATCAAGCCAGTCTCTCGCGCCGCCTGTCCGACTGGCGCGACCGCCAACTCGCCCGCCACGCCTTGCATCTCGCCGGCGACCCCGGGCTGGTGCTCGATCTGCCCTGCGGTGCCGGCCGCTTCTGGTCCTTGCTCGGCGAACGTCCGAATCGGGTCATCCTGGCCGCCGACAACTCGCCGAACATGCTCGAGGTGGCGCTTAGCCAGCAGCCGCCGGAAATCGCCGGCCGCGTTCACACCTTCCGCACCTCGGCCTTTGCCATTGACCTCGACGACGGCGCCGTCGATTGCATCTTCTGCATGCGCCTTCTGCATCACATCGCCGAATCGGAGCACCGGCTGGCGATGCTGCGCGAGTTCCATCGCGTCGCCCGTGACACGGTGATCGTCTCGCTGTGGGTCGATGGCAACTACAAGGCCTGGCGCCGCCGCAAGCTCGAGGCGAAGCGCGCGGCACGCGGCGGCAACGCCAACACCAACCGTTTCGTGGTGCCGGTGGCAACGATCGAAGGCGAGTTTGCCGCGGCGGGCTTTTCCGTTCTCGGCCATCACGATTTCCTGCCCGGCTACGCGATGTGGCGGGTGTACACGCTGCGCAAACAGGCCTGAGCCGGTTTCCCAGTCAAGTTCATGGCCTGTTCCTCCGGCGCCGGGGGCAAGGCCGCGTTGGTTTCCTGGCGCCGTTGCGAGGTATCGATGTCCGCTCTTGAAGTCGCCGGCGTTCTGCGCCGTTATTTCGCGCTGCTCTATGTTGCGCTGTTCTGCATGGTGGCCTTGTTCTGGCCGGAAGTGACGATCCGCGGCGCTGCCGCCTGGGGGTTCGCGATCGCCGCCAGCGCCGCCTACGCCGGTCTTTACCTGGCGCTTGCCGCGCTGCCCTGCCTCCTGCTTTCGCTGTTGCCCCGCCGCCTCCCCTTCCGCCAGCCGCTGCTGGCCGGTGCCGCAGTCTTGGGTGGCAGCCTGGTGTTGCTGGCGATGTACGGCGATTACCGCCTCTATGCGCTCTACCAGTATCACTTCAACGGTTTCGTCTGGAACCTGCTGACGACCCCGGGTGGTGTTGCCGCGCTTGGCGCGACCGCGTCCACCGAGGTCACGGTGGCGATCCAGGTGACCGCCATCGTCCTCGCCAACCTGGCGGTGATGTGGCTCCTGCATCGTTATCGCCAGATTGGCTGGCAGTTGGCGGCGCGCCCGACGGTGATCGCCGGCTTCGTCCTGTTCGGCCTGCTGGCCAGTGAGGAAGTGGTCTTCGCCTACAGTGTCCACACCGGTCAGGAGGACCTTTTGGCGGCGGCCGATGCGATTCCCTTCCACATGCGTAGCAGCAGCAAGACCCTGTTCCAGAAGCTCGGCGTCGAACGCCGCGCCCTGCAGTCCCTGCGCCTGGCCGGCGGCGAAGTGGTCTATCCGGGTACCGCGATCGACAGCAGCCACCTGAAGCCGACCAACGTCATCGTCCTGGTCGCCGAATCCTTCCGCTGGGATCTGCTCGATCCGGAAATCACGCCCAACTTGTGGAAATTCTCGCAGCGCGCGACGCGTTACGAAAACCACTATAGCGGCGGCAACCGTACCCGGATGGGCCTCTTCTCGCTGTTCTACGGCGTCTATGCGCCCTACTGGTACAGCTTCGAGAAGCAGCGCACGGCGCCGGTCCTGATGAACGTCCTGCGCGATCACAACTACCAGATCGCCGCCCACACCAGCCAGAGCTTCGATTACCCGGAACTGCGCCACACGGTGTTCTCCGGCGTGCCGGAAGCCAACCTGCAGGAAATCAAGACCGGCGAACCCTGGCAGCGCGACATCCGCAACATCGACGACCTGTCCAGCAAAATCGATCATCGCGATCCGCGCCGT
Organism: uncultured Dechloromonas sp.; assembly: GCA_964523045.1. Classification (GTDB taxonomy): domain Bacteria; phylum Pseudomonadota; class Gammaproteobacteria; order Burkholderiales; family Rhodocyclaceae; genus Azonexus. Next base: position 12,044 of record CAZFXO010000081.1, read on the forward strand.
CCCTTCTTCGGCTTCATGTTCTTCGAGTCGACCCACGCGCCGTATACCTTCCCCGAGGATCAGGCGCTGCGCAGCGATTACCTGCGCGACATGAACTACATCGACCTCGACCTGCGCAATAACATCGGTGGCATCCACAACCGCTACATCAACGCCGCCCACCATATCGACGCCCAGGTCGGCCGTCTGCTCGAACACCTCGAAAAGACCGGCATGCTCGACCAGACGGTGCTGTTGTTCACCGGCGACCACGGTGAGGAATTCATGGAGAAGGGCCGTTGGGGCCATGGTCACGGCAACAGTTTCCCCGAGGAGCAGATCCGCGTGCCGCTGGTGCTCTGGCGACCGGGCGTCGCGCCGGCCGTGGTGAAGCATCGCACCTCGCACCTGCAGGTGGCGCCGACCCTGCTTGCCACGCTCGGCGTCGACCAGCCGTCGCGCAGCTACAGTTCGGCCGAGCCGCTCGACCGTGAATTGCCCTATTTCGTCTTCGGCGAGTACAACTACATGGGCATCGATGACGGTCGGAACAAGATCACCTTCCCCTTCACCGGCACCGATTATTTCCGCTACAGCGTGTTCGACGAGAACGACAACCCGGTGGACCGCGGTGCGCGCGACGGCATCGTCGCCGCTGCTGGCCCGCTGCTCGACGAAGTGACCAAGGAAAGCCGCCGCTTCGTGCGCTGAGCGGCGTCAGCCGGCGAGCGGCAGTTCCAGGTCCACGCGGAAGCCACCGCCGGCGAGATTGACGGCGCTGATCGTGCCGTCGATCGAAGTCATCACCCGGCGGGCGATCGCCAGCCCAAGGCCGTGTCCGTTGCCGATAGCGTTGCGGGTACGGCGGAAGGGCTCGAAGATGAACGGCAGTTCGTCCTCGGGAACGCCGGGGCCGGGGTCGATGACGCTGATCCGGCAGCGCCGCTCGCCGCAGGTGGCGCTGACGATGCGGATCGTGCCGCCGTCCGGGGCATGCTTGAGCGCGTTGCGCACGACGTTTTCCAGCGCCCGGTGCAGCAACTCCGGGTTGGCGCGCACGCGCAGGCCGCGACATTCCTCGACCGCGACGATCTGGTGGTGCGCTGCCGCTTCCAGGCGGGCGTCGTCGCTCAGTTCGGCGATCAGTTCGTCGAGTTCGAGGATCTCGACCTTGCCCTGGACGCCGGCTTCGAGTCGGGACAGCGTGAGCAGTTCGCCGACCAGTTGGTTCATCCGCTCGCCTTCGCGTTCGAGGCGGTGCATCGTTTCTTCGAAGCGAGACGGTTCCTGGCGGGCCAGGCCGATTGCCGCGTGCAGCCGCGCCAGCGGCGAGCGCAATTCGTGCGAGACGTCGTGCAGCAGCCGCGTCTGGGCGTCGAGCAGGCTATGCAGGCGTTCGCTCATGCGGTCGAAATCACGGCCGAGATCGGCCAGTTCGTCGCGGCGCCGGCCCATCGCCGGGCCGATGCGCAGGCTGAGGTCGCCTTCGCTGGCGGCGGCGAAAGCCCGTTTCAGGCGGCGCACCGGGCGCGCCACGTACCAGGCGATGCCGGCGGCCGAAGCGAGGCTGGCGAGCAGCCCGCTGATGATGTGCAGCCAGGGCACGCGCGGCAGCTTGCGCGGGTCGGGAAAGGGCGGGGGCGCGCCGTCCGGGCC